>CAZIPH010000118.1:0-1526 GCA_964541115.1 uncultured Salaquimonas sp. | reverse complement strand
GGTCGGTACGGACGCCGCCGGCTATGCCGGTCTAGAGGATGGCGTCGACTGGCATTGGGATCGGATCGTCGCCGGAGCGGCCATGACCAGCCTGCTCGGTATTGGCGCCGAACTGGCGGCACCGGCCAATCGCACTGACGGCGACCGCATCATCATCGCAGGGCGCGACAGTCTGCAGGACACGGTGAACCAGATTGGCCAGGAAGTCACCCGTCGCAACCTCGATATCCAGCCCACGCTGACCCAGCGCCCAGGTCTACCCCTGCGCGTGATCGTCAACCGCGACCTGGTGCTGCGCCCCTACCAACCCGTCACAGCTCAACAAGGGAGCCCGCAATGAGCACGACCAAGCTGCGTCTCGGCCCACTGCCGAAAACCGAGAACCTGAAACTGACCTTCACCTGTCCGGCCAGCCTGAAGGCCGACATCGAACGCTATGCGGCGCTGCACTCGCAGACCTATGGCGAAGAGGTCGACGCCTTGACGCTTATCCCGCACATGCTGGAAGCCTTCATGGCGAGGGATCGGGCATTCAAAAGAACTAACAAGCCTGCACTATCTGCTGCGCCACAAACCACCGGTCCACGCTAAACAGCGGAAAGTGGATTTTTCATGCGCCTGACTGAAATGATTATAATCCTCAAGGTCGTGAGGTTTCTAATGCTATCGATGGACCACTACCATTAATCCTCACGAACATGCGGATTTATGACTAAAATAGACTTACGACAGCATAATCCGCTCGATCATGAGGATTTAGGCATGCAGTTTCAGATCGACACACCGGAAAAAAATGGCATGGTGATTCGCTCAAGCCGCAAGGCCATGGACATGGACATGCGCCAGGACGATGCCGCGGGCAGCATCGGCGTGTCCGAGAACTTCCTCGGCAAAGTGGAGCGCGGCGGCGAGTCGGTTCATTGGGGAAAGCTTTTCCAGGTCATGCGGGAGCTGGGACTTCAAGTCTACGTTGATGTCCCAGATGAAGTCGCGGAACAAACTCGACAGAATCTGGAAAGGCTTCTCGAAAAAGCTGAACAACAGCAATATGCCCAGAGATAGAAAACTGCAATGGATCGCCAATTAAGCGCTTGGATTGTTGGCGCCGACCGAAAACTGACCCACCCTGCCGATTGAAATTTGACCCAGGGCGGATTGCTGATTTCAGCCTTAGCAATTGTGGATGACTCTAACAGTTGTGCCCGCCATCGGAATATTTCGCCAGAGCAGTACAATGGCTGATGGCCTGCCAGCTGCGATGTGCCGGCAGGCCTGTTTCACCCGTCAGAATGGCTTGTCGCCCTCCTGTGCCTGGCTGCTTCTGCGCTTTCGTTCCCGTGACTTGATCTTGGCCTGTGCCGCCAGGCTGCTGTGTTGCAGGCGGTAGGACTCGTTACCGGTCTCGGTGATGTGGCAGTGGTGGGTGAGCCGATCCAGTAGGGCGGTGGTCATCTTGGCGTCGCCGTACACCCTCGACCATTCGGCGAAGCTCAGGTTGGTGGTGATCACCACGCTGGTGTGTTCGT
>CAZIPH010000117.1:936-1558 GCA_964541115.1 uncultured Salaquimonas sp. | reverse complement strand
ACGATCAACTGAACGTCACGGTGCGGATCGATCCCAGCTGCGCCGAGCCAGTATCGAAGTTCATAAGCATGCATCGAATGTGGATAGACATAGGCGAATACCAACGGGGGGGCACCTGCCTCCTGGCGCTGCAACACCAGGCGTTTCAGTGCCGAAGCAGTCAGGGGGCGCCGGTGCATCGTGTCGGGCGATGCCTCGCACATCTGTTCATAAAGGGCGGTCGATACCGTGATGGCATTGCCATTTAGATTGAACGCAAAGCTGGTAGTAAAGGCACCCGGGAACGGACCAAGACCTGCAGCTGAAGCGACGACCATTGGCGCCAGCATGTGCGCCGCATCTATCGAGCGGTGCCCGAGCGCATCCCGCATTGCTGCCCAGGATTCAAAGCGTTTGAGCGAGACGTTCAACCCGTATTTCAGGAAATGCCCGCGCGCCTCGGCTACGGCCAGGACCGCGCAATCGGAAAGGCGGGCAAAGCCGATGGTAAGGTCAGTCTTTGTCATGGCGGAATCCTGCGGCCGGCGTGTTTAGGAGATCGAGGATGGCGATCACATTTTCGGCTACTTCACGCAGCGGCTTGCCTCGTTGCTGGGACATTGTGCGCATGGCGGCAAAGGCA
>CAZIPH010000117.1:0-926 GCA_964541115.1 uncultured Salaquimonas sp. | reverse complement strand
TTCACTCAGTCCCTGGCGCGCCATCAAGAGGCCTTTCGCCCGCTCGATGACCTTGCGTGCCGCCAGGTCATCACGCGTCTTGCGCAGTTCTGACCGCAGATCATCCATTACCTGAAACCGTTTGATCGCAATGTCGATGAGTGGCCGGACGCGTTTCGGTTTGAGCCCGTCTATGACGTAGGCACTGACGCCGGCTTCAATCGCTTCCGCCATCCGTTCGCTGCCTTCCTCCTCCACAAACATCACAATCGGCTTTGGATTGTGCAACACGACCGAGCGGAGGCTTTCGATCGTATCGCGATCCGGGGACTGACAGTCCATGATGATCACATCCGGCTGAATTTCGCCGATCAGATCTAGAAGCAGGCGACCGTGAACCCGGGTTGCCGAATGCACGATCGCGCTGCCTGCAAGGCCTTCTTCCACGAGCTTGGCTCTTTCTGTATCATCATCCAGCAGAAGGACGCGCAGCGATTTGGCCTGCACCTCAGCAGGCTTTCCTCCCTCTGGCGGCGCATCCTCTGCCGCATCCACAATGTCAGTAGGCGTAGTCAACCTGGAACCAGACCTTTCTCGTGTCGGTGGCGAATTGATCGGCGTTGTAGTCGGCGTATTTCACAGTGAAGGCCAGCTTGTTCCATTTGGCAGTCGCCAGAAGATCAACTTCCGTTCCGTAGTCTGCCGAGCCGCTTTCCGCGCTGAAATCATGATACTCAGCTGCAAAGCGGACAGCTTTAAGCTCTCCGACTTTGCCAGGAGCATATCCGAGGCGAAGGGAAATGTCGCGGATACCCGCGGCGGGTGTGACCAGAAACTTGTCGGCCCAACCCTGGAAAGCGTGAAGGGTGGCAAATGGTGTCTGGAAGCTGCCACCACTTTCACCTTCAAGAACTTCCACGCCGGCGCCCAAACTGACCCCCTGATAC
>CAZIPH010000116.1:0-1689 GCA_964541115.1 uncultured Salaquimonas sp. | reverse complement strand
ATGTGTGGGATGGCAGACTCTTTCGGCTGCGTCGCCGATCGTTTTGAAAATGCTCTTGAATTGTCCAGAGCACGGGCAAACCGGCTTCGTGGCATCGCTCAATCGTCCTACGCAACTGAGGAATGATCGAGCGCAAATGTTCGGTATCCAAACCCGACTTTCCCAGCGTACCGTCCCGATGGCAAAAAGCATTCTGCAGGTCGATGACAAGCAACGCAGATTTCTGAGACTGCAAGAGCTCCAGACCCATGCTCAGCGGTCCTCCCGGTCAATTCCAAGCACCCCGGCACGTGCCCAGTTTTCGAGTTCGTAGTCCTCGAAGATAACGTGCAACCCATCCGGTTTCGCTTCGGCGATCTCGACCATGGCATCAGTGATCGCTTTCGCCAATCGACGTTTCTGATCCACGGTCCGACCGGTCCATTGCTTAACGATGACTACTGGCATACCTGAGCCCCTGTGCGTCCAGCCCGCAGGACAAATATATATAAAAGATGAAGTCGAATGGTCAGTTTCCCGTGTCGTACAAAGTCGTTGATGTCGGTATTTGCGTCTGATTCAGACCTGCCCGGATAACGGCTGATGCGGCCAGGTCGCGAGCCTTGGCCTTGAGTGCGTGTTCGTCAATCCCCTGAACCGCGCCATTCTTGTAACACGCGACCCCATCGACCCAGGTTTCGGAAATTGTGGCAGACGATGCCGAAAAAACTAGGGCCTGTAGCGGGTCATGAAACGGCGTCCACTCGATATGGTTCAGGTCAAAAAGAACGAAATCTGCCTTCTTGCCCACCTCAAGCGAGCCTATTTCATTGTCCCACAGTAGCGACTTGGCCCCTTCGATCGTCGCCGCACGCAGGGCCTGGCGCACCGTAAGCACATCCGGCTGCATGCGCGCGTCCTTGAACAATCCTGCCACAAGAAACATTTGCCGCATCAGGTTCATGTTGCCTGCTGCTGACACGCCATCAGTACCGAGGCTGACAGTAACACCGGCGGCCATTAACTCCGGATATTTTCCAATTGAAGTCGCGCCTTTTCCGAGCTTCAGAGAGGATGAGGGGCAGAAAGCTATCTTCGTGCCATGCCTTGCCAGCAGGCCGATTTCCTGATCCTTCACAGCCGCACCGTGCGCTATGACCAGATTACTGCCCAGGCCTCCTGCTCGCGCTATTCTTGAGATTGGCCAAACCCCATATTTTTCCTGGCATATGTTGGCCTCCTCAATACTGGTGGCTAGATGGTATGTGGTGCCAACACCCAGGGCTTCTGCCAATTGACGTGCACCGACATGCAGTTCAAGCGTACATGGTTCCTTGCCCTCAATGTTGACCCAGCATCGGACCCGGCCACCAAGCGCACCGTGATGCTTCTCGACACATTTTCCTAATTCGTCAAGCGCGACCTCGGCGTTCGGAAAGAAGTGGTGTTTCGCCATCTCTTCAGACCACCCGCGTGGCAGAACGTCGGGTGGGTTATCCGCTGCATGTCGTCCTGTAATGCCGCGCATACCGGTTTCTTTCATCGCCTCGACAGTAATACCTGGATCATATTGCGAGCCCATATCCAGGAAGCAGGTAGTGCCTCCCCGTAACATCTCAACCATGCCAATCAAGGCCCCGCAATACTCGTCTTCTGCGGTAATGTGAGCATAGAAAGGCTTAGCCCAGTGAAAAACCCATGCCCGCGTAT
>CAZIPH010000115.1:0-1690 GCA_964541115.1 uncultured Salaquimonas sp. | reverse complement strand
ATGTGTGGGATGGCAGACTCTTTCGGCTGCGTCGCCGATCGTTTTGAAAATGCTCCTGAACTGTCCAGATCACGGGCAAACCGGCTTCGTGGCATCGCTCAATCGTCTTACGCAATTGAGGAACGATCGAGCGCAAATGTTCGGTATCCAAACCCGACTTCCCTAGCGTACCGTCCTGATGGCAAAAGGCATTCTGCAGATCGATGACAAGCAACGCGGACTTCTGAGACTGCAAGAGCTCCAGACTCATGTTCAGCGGTCCTCCCGGTCAATTCCAAGCACCCCGGCACGTGCCCAATTTTCGAGTTCGTAGTCCTCGAAAATAACGTGCAACCCATCCGGTTTCGCTTCGGCGATCTCGACCATGGCATCAGTGATCGCTTTCGCCAATCGGCGTTTCTGGTCCACGGTCCGACCGGTCCATTGTTTAATGATGACTACTGGCATACCAAAGCCTCTTTGCGTCCGCCCCTTGCAGGTCAGATAAATGTAATGATGGAGTCGAATCGTCAATTCCCAGTGTCATATAAAGTCGTTGACGTCGGTACTTGGGTCTGATTCAGACCTGCCCGTATGACGGCTGACGCAGCCAGCTCGCGAGCTTTAGACTTGAGTGCATGTTCGTCAATCCCGTGAACTACGCCATTCTTGTAACGTGCGACCCCATCGACCCAGGTCTCGGAAATTGTCGCAGACGATGCCGAAAAAACTAAGGCCTGTAGCGGGTCATGAAAAGGCGTCCACTCGATATGGTTCAGGTCAAAAAGAACAAAATCTGCCTTTTTGCCCACCTCGAGCGAGCCTATTTCATTGTCCCACATAAGCGACTTGGCCCCTTCGATCGTCGCTGCGCGGAGGGCCTGACGCACCGTAAGCACATCCGGCTGCATACGGGCGTCCTTGAACAATCCTGCTACAAGAAACATTTGCCGCATCAGGTTCATGTTGCCTGCCGCGGAGACGCCATCAGTACCGAGGCTGACAGTAACACCGGCGTCGATCAACTCCGGATATTTTCCGATTGAAGTCGCGCCTTTTCCGAGCTTCAGAGAAGATGAGGGGCAGAAAGCTATCTTCGTGCCATGGCTTGCCAGCAAGCTGATTTCCTGATCCTTCACAGCCGCACCGTGCGCTATAACCAGGTTACTGCCCAGGCCTCCTGCTCGCGCTATTCGTGAGATGGGCCAAACCCCATATTTCTCCTGGCATATATTGGCCTCCTCAATGCTGGTGGCAAGATGATATGTCGTGCCAACACCCAGGGTTTCTGCCAATTGACGTGCACCGACATGCAGTTCGAGCGTACACGGTTCTTTGCCCTCGATGTTGACCCAGCATCGGACCCGTCCACCAAGCGCACCGTGATGCTTCTCGACACATTTTCCTAATTCGTCGAGCGCGACCTCGGCGTTTGGAAAGAAGTGGTGTTTCGCCATCGCTTCAGACCACCCGCGTGGCAGAACGTCGGGTGGGTTGTCCGCTGCATGTCGTCCAGTAATGCCACGCATTCCGGTTTCTTGCATCGCCTTGACGGTAATACCTGGATCATATTGCGAGCCCATATCGAGGAAGCAGGTGGTGCCTCCCCGTAACATTTCGACAATTCCAATCAAGGCCCCGCAATACTCGTCTTCGGCGGTAATGTGAGCATAGAAAGGCTTAGCCCAGTGAAAAACCCATGCCCGCGTAT
>CAZIPH010000114.1:0-1758 GCA_964541115.1 uncultured Salaquimonas sp. | reverse complement strand
AAGCCGAAATCGAAATCCTTGGCGAGATGCGCAAGGCAAAGGTCTACACGGGCGATCTTGTTGATCCCGATGGAGCAAGAATGCGCGGTTAGTTCACCGCGCGTTCCGCATTTGGAAAGAAGAGCTGCTGGCCATCGATCTGGTAATCGGCAATGGCCTTCTGGCCTTCATCAGAAATCAGCCAGTCAACGAATTTGTCAGCGGCTTCCTCTTTGACATTCGGGCATTTGTCATCACTGACAACCATCACACCATACTGGTTGAAGAGCGGTGTGTCGCCTTCAACCACGACCATGTGATCCTGCTTGTTGCCATATTTGGACCATGTGGCGCGGTCGCTCATCGTATAGGTATTCTTGCCGACTGCCACATTGAGCGTGTTGCCCATTCCCGAACCGGTTTCCAGATACCATGAGCCACTGAATTCCTTCGGGTCGATACCGGCAGCTTGCCACAAGCGCAGTTCCGCCGTGTTGGTTCCAGAATTGTCACCGCGTGAGGCAAAATCGCTTTTGGTCTCCGCAATTCTGGCCAGCGCTGATTTGACGTCTTTCGTGCCGGCAATGCCCGCAGGGTCAGCCTTGGGGCCGATCAGGACGAAATCGTTATACATCAGGTCGTAACGCTTCACGCCATAACCATCGGCAACGAACTTCTCTTCGTCCGGCTTGGAATGCACGAGCAGCACATCGCCGTTGCAGTCACGGGCATTCTGGATCGCCTGGCCCGTTCCAACAGCGATCACATTCACAGTGATGCCGCTAGCTTCCTTGAAACGCGGAAGGATGAAATCATAAAGGCCGGAATCGCGGGTCGATGTGGTCGACTGGACCATGATGGATTCCTGCGCGCTGGCGTCAGCGGGCTGGAAAGCAAGCCCTGAAAACGCGCTTGCAGCGAGAAGAAGTGAAACGGTCAGCTTGTTTTTCATGTTATCAGGCTCCCAGAAAATTGACTGCCTCCAAATGATGAGGTTTAGAAAAAAACGAACTAGCAGACTGGCGGGTCAAAATCCTTGCCTGATCAAGAAATATTATGTCGTCTGCGAGACGTTGGGCCTGATTGAGGTTATGTGTGACAAGGAATACGGGAATGCCTCGCTCTTTCAGCGTCAATATCACCCCTTCAATCGACTTAGTGGAAACCGGATCAAGACTGGCGGTAGGCTCGTCCATCACTACGATTTCGGGCTCCATGGCCAACATCCGCGCCAGCGCCAGCCGCTGTTTTTCGCCTCCTGACAGGAGCCGCGCTGAAGTATCGGCGAGGGCTTCAAGTCCGAATCGGGCAAGTGTTTCGTCAGCCTTCCTCCGGGCGACTGAGCGAGTCTCGCCCGCCAGCGCGAAGACATATTCAAGATTGGCTCGGGCCCTAGCGGCGCAGCAGAACCGCGTTCTGCTTCATGTAGCCGAGGCGGCGATAATCCTGCCGGGACGGCATTTTACCGCCCCATGTGACACTGCCGGAATCCGGGGAAATCAGTCCGGTGAGTGTTTTGAGGAGCAGCGATTTGCCGGCACCATTGTGCCCGAGCAAGGTCGTGATGCCCGGCTGGCCAATTTCTATTTCGGGCACATCAAGAAGCAGCCGTCCCTGCCGCTCGATACGCAGGTTTTCACCGCGGATCGGCAGGATGCTGCCGCGCTGGCTTGAACCGTTCTCAGGCATAGCGCGACTTCCTTGCCGTGACCCTCAAGCCGTAAAGGAGAGAATTGACTGCGAGCGAAATGATAAGGAGTACAATGCCCAACCCCAATG
>CAZIPH010000113.1:0-1956 GCA_964541115.1 uncultured Salaquimonas sp. | reverse complement strand
GCCAGGCCCGCGAGAATCAGGACAGAAGTGAGCCATACCCTTTCGTTCAGCCACAGTTTGCGCAAAACGGAAAGATAGCCGGGGCGGGAAAGTACTGTGTCAGACATATCTAAAACTCCGGTTCTATAGTTGTTTTGAACACAAAAAGTTTGCTGGACATCATGCAGCATCCTCTACCGATGGGATGCTGACGCCGGAACAACATTCCGATGTCAGAAAGCCCACCACACGTCGCATTGCCGGATAGTCGACCCGATTGAAGACTTCGCGTCCGCGCTTGTCCTGCAGAACGAGGCCCGCATCGACGAGCGTCGACAAGTGGTGTGCAAGTGTCGAGGGTGCAAGGCCCAGATGATCGCCAACGTCACTGACACGCAGCCCGTCATCTCCTGCCTTAACCAGCAGGCGAAAAATCAGGAGGCGGGCGTCATGGCCAAGAGCGGCAAGGGCACGGGCGTTGGGCGTCGAGGTGGTCATGAAGTTAATATAACTAAAAAACCGGTTATGTAAATATGTTAATCATCACATAAGGCTTGGCAGTCTGGTGAAATGAATCTTCGAATTGTCACTCCCATTCCATCTCTTCATAGGTGGCCTGTGCGTTGCGGCCGGCAAGCGCCTCGAACTGGTCAAGATAGGTCCATGCAGTCTGATCGATTTTGGGCGCATCCATGATGTCGCCGCCTTCTTCTATCAGCGCCCCGATCCGCGTGCGCAGGTTCACGAGGTAGTCACGGGTATCGCGTGTCGCTTTCGCCAGATCGGTCACCCTGCCATGGCCGGGAACAATATGCGCCGGTTCAAAGGCTGCCATCGCGTCGAAAACCTCGACCCAGCTCTTGGTATTGCGTGCCGGACCATTGCCCAATATGCGATCCACATAAACGATATCTCCGGTAAACATCACGTCACGCTCATCCAGCCAGATGAAGATGTCACCGGGCGTATGCGCCGCGCCGCGATGCATGATCTCGAAGCTGAAGCCACCGATCTCCAGTGTGTAATCGTTCTCGAAAGTCACATCGGCATAGGCAGGCTCTGTGCCGTCCAGCCTATCACCCAGGAATTGCGAAAGCGCAATCATGTGATCCTGGGCACGGTTACGATGATCTTCGACGGCTGCATCGGAAGCGATTACGACTGCCCCCAGCTCCTGCCAATAGCCATTGCCGAGCCAGCGGTGATCCTGTCCGCCTGTATTGATGACATACTTGACCGGCAATTCCGAGAGTTTGCGGATTTCGTCATGGATGGCTTTGGCGCCTTTCCACGAACCGCCCGGATCGACCAGTACGAGCCCCTCATCGGTTTCGATCAGCCCAAAAGTCGCATTATTGGCGAGGTTTTCCGGGTTGCGTTGCTCCAGGGGGCCGACAATGGCCCAGACGCCCTCGGTGACCGGTTGAATTTCCAGTGGCGCGGCGAAGCCTATTCCAGGCAGCACGACAATCGCTGCAAAGGCCATTGGGAGCTTCCACATCATTCTTCTCACAGTATGGATCACACCGATAGCCATTTTTCCAGCTTGACCGCGTCAGGCAGGCCACCAGCGTGAACCAGCTTGCCGTCGACCGAGATACCAGGTGTGGACATCACACCCGCAATGGCGATGGACTTCGCATCAGTGATCTTCTCGACTTCAACCTCGACTCCGAGCCTCGTGGCGGCCTCCTTGACCATGGTTTCGGTAGTTTCACAGCGCTTGCAGCCGGGGCCATACACTTTGACGATTTTCATGCGGATGTCCTTTCATAGAATGGCGTTGAACAGAAAGCCGGTGGCAAGTATCCCTGCCGCAACCACAGCGATGAAAATTGCGATCAGGCGCAGGGTCAAAACCTGCTTGAGGATGATCATTTCAGGCAAGCTCAATGCGATCACCGACATCATGAAGGCCAACAGTGTTGGCGGTCATGCTGCACGCCTTTCAACGCCTCGTGTTTTTTCCATTTGCAA
>CAZIPH010000112.1:0-2014 GCA_964541115.1 uncultured Salaquimonas sp. | reverse complement strand
CCTAGCACATGGCAGTCTCAGGGCAAAAGGCCAGCAAGACCTTGTTGTCTCAAACCCGTTTTGCAAGCGGCAGCAGCTTGATGATCACCAGGAGAAAAGGCGCGCCATGCATCAGCAGGTCAAAAATATCGATTGGCCGCGTGAGCGTGCCGCTTGCCAGCATCTTCAACTTCTCCCAGATATGCGGCTCGGGAAAGAACGGCGCAAGGCCTAACGTCAGGCAAATGATGATGATGACCGGCCAGGAAAGTCCGTTTATCCAGTTCAAGATGACAGACATCCCAACCTCTTATATAAATATTATTTTATATAAATAGCGGGATTATTGATATCGCGCAACACCCCGTTTGCCATCGCTTGATTTGAAGCCAACTGCCAGCTTTCAAATAGGGCGTACCGGCTGGCGCAGAACCGTGCGGAGTTTTTCCGGCGCTGTTTTGCGGGGATCGGAAAGATAGATCTCGTGATGGTTACCATTGAAGGTCAGGCCAAGCGAGGGCATCAACTCCTGGTGCAGATGGTGCAGCACAGGTGCCTCATCGGCAAACGGACCTACATGCAGCTTCGTCAGGCAGCGCCCTTCATGGAAGGTTTCCAGCCGCAGCGATGCAGGCCTGTCGTCACGCTTGGCAAGCGTCTTGTCTATTGCCCGGTCCACAATCACCTGGGTGATCCAGGCAGGTTGCAGGATCATAAGCGTCCAGCGCCATTCATCGCGCCTGCCGGCCTGCGTATAGGCGGAAAAATCATCGGCAAACCAGATGCCCTGCAGCGGCATCACGGCGTAGTCGCGGCCGAGTTCCTTCTTCGACATGAACTTGAGGGGATAGGAAACCGAGAACAGCCACTCCACGGCGATGGCGTATTCTGGTGCCTCGCCGGGAGAGCCCTGCCCGTCCACCATCAGATATTGCATGGGGGGCACATCGACCTCGGCCCATGCCTTGCTGGACGGAGCGAAGAGATGTTTTAGCGTTCTCTTGAAGTCGGTCTTTTGCATGATCAATTACCTGCCTTTCGGGTCGGGAAACGACGGTAGATTTCATCCTCAGGATGTCAACGCTTTGAGTGACCGGAAAACTGTGCGTGGTGACAGACTGCACTTTCTAAAGCTCAGTCACGTCCGGGTAAACGTGATGGATAAATCCGGACAGATGATGCCGACCCCCAAGGCCAAGTGCGTGGAAGGCTGTATCCGTGGCTGCTTTCCAGGTTTCCGGCCAACTTGGCCCATTCATCTCGGCATCTTGCAGAAAGCCTGCAAATACAAGGTGTGCATTCACCTTGTTTTCGTGGAGCCACCAGAGATGAGCAATCCGATTGGCAACTTGATAGAAACTCTTCATCCAGTCAGTATTACCAACAACGCCAAGATCTTCTCTGACCTTTTCAAATGCCTTCAGGATCATATCTCGGGATTTCCCGCTGGCCCCACAGGCAGGAGAAAACATCTCCCGAACATGCGCCTTGGCCTCCAGCAGGACCGGCATGCCGTCTGCGATGCCGAGCGCGTCCCATTGAGGGCCGCGGGAAGGCCAGAATTCCCGTAGCTGCGGTGCAAGTTTCTCGCAGCCGACCAATTTGAGGAAAGATGTATCGCGGTACTCCGCAAACTCATCCTCCCGGCGCGGCGACAACCATTCAATCGGCGGAACGCCATCCGGCTGAAGAAAAGCGGGATTGCACTCGATAGCCCGCTGTATCCACTTCAGGCTACCCTTGCCGCCTTCCGGCTGGACGACCCTCATCCCCTACTGGTCCAGGAAGCTCCGCAGCTTCCGGCTCCGGCTCGGGTGCTTGAGCTTGCGCAGCGCCTTGGCCTCGATCTGGCGGATGCGCTCGCGCGTCACTGAGAACTGCTGGCCGACTTCCTCAAGCGTATGGTCGGTGTTCATGCCGATGCCGAAGCGCATGCGCAGCACACGTTCCTCACGTGGCGTAAGTGACGCCAGCACACGGGTCGTCGTCTCGCGCAAATTCGCCTGGATCGCAGCATCGATCGGCAGCAGCGCGT
>CAZIPH010000111.1:0-2044 GCA_964541115.1 uncultured Salaquimonas sp. | reverse complement strand
CCGACTGCTAGCCGGGGTCCCAGAACAAGGTCAGGGCAATTTCATCTGACTGTAGTTGCCGCGCACATATAGGGTTACGGTGACGTCCTGCTTGTCACGATTGCGCCAGAACCAGCCATGGTTTCCAGTGAAGGCGGCAGTCAGAACCCCTTCGTCTCCGGGAACGGCGCGAGCCTTTTCATAGCTGATCTGTTGGCCATTACCGTCGCCATGCATGTCAAAGTTGACGACACCGTTTTCGGCGACCCAGCGATACTCGGCTTCAGCGCCTTCTTCCATGACGAGCTTGACTTCTATTCCCTGGCCGGGAGCAAGCGTCACGCTGTACTGGTCGGTCCATTCGGGCGCTGTTGTCTGGGCATGGGCCGGGGGAAACAGGAAGCCTAGAATGCTGCTGCCCAGGCTCGACTGGTCGCCCGATCCGTGTTTCAGCAGGCGATCAGCCTCCGCCTCTTCATGAAGCTGAACCTTGATCTCTCCCATTTCGGCCAGGCCTACCGCCTTGCCAATGCCTGTCGGGTCGATGCCGTATTCGGCGGGCAGAACAATCGTTACCAGAATGATGATAGCCGAGATAATTGCGATGATCGTTGACCTGATGAGCTGCCGTGTGGTTGGCAGTTCTTCACGGGTTGGAATGTCAGAATTGTACATGGGGGTTTCCTTACGAATTTGGAGTCATGAAGTAGCCGGTGAGATGCATGCCCATAAGGATAAATCCTGCGGTCATCATCACCACGTTGGCTGTGTAAGCGTGTTTCCAGAAGCTGCCGGAGCGCCGCCAGTAACCCATGATGATCAGGATACCGGCAAGGGCCAGCAGCTGCCCGACCTCGACGCCGAGGTTGAATGCGATGAGATTGGTGAGCAGGCCGTCCTGGGCGATGTCATATTCCTGCACCTTGGTGGCAAGACCGAAGCCGTGGAGCAGGCCGAAAATCAACGTGGCTGCCTTGGTGTTGGGTTGGAAACCGAACCAGCGCTGATAGGCCCCCATATTGTCGAGCGCCTTGTAGACCACGGAAAAACCGATGATCGCATCAATGATGTATGAGCTCATCGTGATGTTGTAGTAAACGCCGACAATCATGGTGACCGAATGCCCAATGGCAAACAGGGTCACATAAATCGCGATATCGTTCATCCGGTACAGGAAGAAGATCACGCCTGCCAGGAACAGCAGATGGTCATAACCCGTCATCATGTGCTTGGCCCCCAGATACATGAAGGGGATGAAGTGGATGCCCGAGATTTCCTGAATATAGCCCTTGTCACCCTCGGTGACGGCGTGGGCGAGTGCAGTAGTGGCAAAGGCCATTAGGCCCAGAGCCAATGTTACAAGGATGAGAAGCAGGCGCATCCAATGCACCTGTGCTTCCGCACCATGGGTCCGGTCATAGATCATGTTGTGAATTCCATTTGGTTGAGAATTTTCAGCCTGGCGCACAAGGCGCGGTCTCAACTGCGTGGAGGCCGATCCAGGTCAAATACCCTGCGGTCCAGGTTTGCGATCTGGGTCCCGGGCCGTTTTATTTGGAGGGAAACAATACCGGCGATGGCGCGCCGTGGTGCCAGGAAGGCAGTATTGTGGTCATGGTCGGCAACATCATGGGCATGGCCATGATGGACTTGGAAGAAATCGAGAATATCCAGGTGCGATTGTCCATGCGCTTCGATCTCTGCCTCATGCTGGGCAATGAGGTTTGCGACTTCTGTCTGATTTGCCGGTGCATGGGACAATATGCGTGCGTTTGTCGACAGGATCGAACCAATCACGAAGGCGACAACCAATAGATATCGTGGAACTGCCACTGCCTGCCTTCTTGTCTGGCTGATGGTTGCACTGTACCCGAAACATGACGCAGCTTTGCCATATCCCCCCGAACGCCAGAATTCAAGACCGCCGTGAAATATCTCTTGTGCCTGCGATCAGATTGCGATGCCGATTGCAGGCAATTGCGCGGCAGCCCCTAGCGGCTGATCAGCGATTTCAGATCAAATTCCGGGTCGCCAGCCTGTTCCGGCGTGACCTGCCTGCCGAGTT
>CAZIPH010000110.1:0-2220 GCA_964541115.1 uncultured Salaquimonas sp. | reverse complement strand
ACCGCCAGGGCGCGGCTGAGGGAACTGGAGGCCCGGGCCTCAATTGTGCGCCTTCAGGCAGCAGCCGGCATGACAGAAAGCACATTCCTGGCCGAGCGTGCCACGGCGCTGGAAAACAGCATCAGGCAACAGCTTGCCGGCCATGACCAGCCTTCCTCCAGGAGCAAGGCCTGAGCAACGATGGATCATGTCGAGAGTGAAACACGCGCAAGCGGCCAGGTCATCGCCCGCCGCAACTACCTGCTCGCAGTCTGGGCCGGCAAACAGATGGCGCTGAGCGTCGAGGAATTGCCGGCTTTCGTCGATGCGGTCATGCAGTCGGACTTTGAAGAACCCGGTCCGCACGACGTGATCAGGAAACTCCAATCCGATTTCCACGAGCGAGGATTGCGAATGGGTGCGCCCCAGCTGCTATCCCAGTTGCAGACAATCGAAAAAAGCGTACGCGCGGAGCTTCTGACCACCGACTAGAGTTCTTCGGGTTCCGGCTGAAGCAGCATCACATGTAGCAACCTGGACCACTCCAGACCTGATCGTCCCGGCTGGCAAACACACCGCCCGGGGCGGACACAATCCCCTCACCCGCTTGAAGGCAGCCACTGGTTGACCTGGTTGGTGGAGATGGACGCAGGCCCGGACGGCAGCTCTGCGAACAAAGCAACAGCGATGCCGTTGCCAAACCAGCTACACGCGGTGTTGACACGCAGCGTTGGCGTCAAACTGGCATCCAAGCTCGATGCCTCCTTCAGTCCTTGAAGGCAGTTGATCGAGGCAAATGTGTAACTATGGCAAAAATGCAACAGTTTCCTGAAATCGTCAGACAACAGATCGCATGGCATTGCCAACACGGGACCGCACATGGCAATGGTGTGTTGAAATTTGCAGGGATTTGAACAGGGGTCTGCCATGAAAAAACTTCTCTCAGCCGCCGCATTCACAGCAATGTTTTCGGGACACGCCGTTGCCGCTGACATGCCGTATATGGATCAGCCTACCGGATTGATCTTCGCCGCATTGGCAGACATTGAACTTGGCGCTCGCGCCGTTTCCTCCACCGATGACCCCGATGACAACACCCATTTTATGGGCAGCGCATTTGGTGCAGTAAGTGTGCCGTTTGGTACCAACTTCTCGTTCCAGATTGATACTCAGGTCGAGGGTTATGCAGACGCTAGTGATGACGATGCGCCAGTCATGGCCTTGACCACTGCCGGCCACTTAAGCTTGCGTGACCCCTCAATGGGCCTGATTGGCGTGTTTGGTGGTGTCACGGCCGGGCGAAGCTCGGACGAGGCGCACGATGATGACAAGATTGGAATCCTGGTTGGCGGTGAAGGCCAGATGTATTTCGACAACTTCACGCTGTATGCACAGGCAGGTTATGCCGACTATGAAGTTGATGGAGGCGAAGGTTTTGTCGAAGGCTGGTTCGTGCGCGGTGTTGGTCGGTACTTCATCAGTGACGACACAATGATTGAAGCTGAATTGGCATATGGCGAAACCGACCAGTTCATTGATGGCGATGATGCTGGCAATATCTGGAATTGGGGCATCAAGGGTAAATGGCGCCCAATGGAAGATATGCCTTTCTACACCACGCTGGCTTATCGCGGCGGCTACTATGATGCCACCACGGAAGGTGATCACGGCAAGGATCACGCGTTCCTGGTCGGTTTCTCTCTTATGGTTGGTCCGCAGACGCTCAAGGAAAACGATCGTACCGGCGCAACGCTGTCTACACCGATGCTTGTTGGACGTACCGGCGCGTGGACCGAGCCGCTCGATTGATCGATTGTCGAATCATTTAGCAACGAAGGGACGGCATCAATGCCGTCCCTTTTTCATTGCGGCTGTTTTGAGCGGGCACTTTTCAGATCAACTATCTGTCATTTCAATCGAATCGGTCGATATCCACTATGGGCTCTAACCGGCCATCCGACTTGCAAGCGCGGAGATTGCCGACGTCAGACTCCACCTTTCCGTTGGCGGCAAAGCTTGATATTCGATTGCAGTGACCGTTTCCGCAACCTGCTCCGGAAAGCCCCGCCACCATGCCCAATCTCGCCCCCCGCCCGTGGGTTCCAGCCGCGTGCGAAGTCCTGGTCCAGCGCTACGCCGCCGAAACCGCTACAGCCGGCAGCGCGACTGTCGCTGCCCGGCTCGACAGTCTGGTGGACGCCAACCGCCAGATCCACGAACGCGACTGCTTCAACCTCAACC
>CAZIPH010000109.1:0-2230 GCA_964541115.1 uncultured Salaquimonas sp. | reverse complement strand
TAAGCATTAGGGTCCATCGCCACTCATCGCGGCGACCCGGTTCAATATAGGCATCCATATCGTCTGCCCACCAAATGCCTTCTAGCGGCGGCACGACATAGTCTCGCCCCAAATCCATTTTGCTGAAAAATTTGGTGGCGTAGGCGAGCGGATAAAGTGCACCCAGTGCGGCCTGATATTCTGGAGAGTCGCCGGGAGAACCTTCTCCATCGATCATGAGATAAGAATAGGGCCGGAACGTCTGCAGAGCAAAATCATCCCTCTGCGCTGTAAAATACGCTTTCTCGGTCACCTTCAGATCAATTTTCTCGGCCATGGTAGTCCCCCTCATTCGGTTGGCGCATGCGGTAGCTGCGATTTCAAGTCCAGTAAGCTGACCAGCGATATTCCGCGATCAACTTACGGCAGACCGATCAAATCAATTCGACCCGCGCTGCCGCATGATGAGCCGGTGGAGGCTGGCGGTGATGACACGGGTGGATTTGCCCAGCTTCACCGTCTCGACCTCACCATTCGCAATCAATTCGTAGAGCTTGGTGCGACCGACGCCGATCATGCGAGCGGCGTCGTTGATCCTGACACAAATTGGCTCAACCGGCGGTGACGTTGTCACCGCGCCGCGCCTTCGTCACGGAATGCAACCGGATCATCGATCCAGCGGTTCACGGCGGATTCCCGCCAGCCGGTGCCGTGAACGCTGATTTTGACTTGGTGGGGGAAAGTGCCCTCGGCGATCTTGCGATACACGGTTGAGCGGGACAGCCCGGTGCGGGCCAATACGGTTTTCAGGCGGATGATTCTTTCAAGGTTCGACATGGGATTTGCTTCCATTCTCTGACAGTCGTTGGCACCCCCTGGATGGAAGAATTGACGGTCAGAAAACTAAGCGCAAGCGTGATCTTACGTTGTCCAGCCTCCATCGTACTCCCGGATACAATGACAGGGAAAGGGCGGGAGAAGGATAGAGAAGGCTAGAGACGACAACGGACGCGAACATGGGGCGGTCTATTGCGGCTCGAAATGTTCCCTTTTCTTGCCAACCATTACCAATCTGCGACAATGTCCGCGCTCATCGCCGCAAATCTGCGTCAACCGTGGCGGTTTTTGCGCGCGAATCGCGCAAATTTGCGACAGCCTCTATTCCTTTGAGTCAGAGCAGATTCTGACCTAGACAGAGGATCGTGAATCACATTGTCATTCACAGTAACAGTCACAGGGGGAGCGCGGGATGGCCGCGAATGCACTGGTTCAGACGCGCATCGATGCGACGGTAAAGGAGGAAGCCGCTACCGTTCTAGCTGCTATGGGCCTTACCGTTTCCGATGCCGTGCGCCTGATGCTGACCCGCGTTGCGCGTGAAAAGGCTCTGCCCTTTGAAATATTGGTGCCCGATGCCCCAGCCCTCGCAGCGGTGAAGGAAGCGCGTGAGAGTGCCAGCACAGCCAAGGGAAAGCGCGCCACGCAATGAACGCCGTCGAGATCGAAGAAGCCGTATCCAACCTGGCTGAGCAGCCATTTGATGCCCAGGAGTTCCCGTTCGCGTTCCTCGAAGCCTTTGGCAACAAGGCGACCACCATCAAGCGGCTGCGCAGCGGCGCATCGAACAAATCAGACGTTGGCGGAGTGCTGCAAACTAACAACATACACGTGGCCGTCGCTGCCCCTGGCTCCGTTACTCAAACTCTCGCAGCTTTGAAGGCCAGCCCGGTGACGGCCAAGGCCAAGGCGAAATTCGTTCTCGCCACCGATGGTGACACGTTTGAGGCCGAGGACTTGGAATCGGGCGAAACCATCGCCTGCGATTATGCCAAGTTTCCCGATCATTTCGGCTTCTTCCTCGCGCTTGCGGGGATCACCACGGTCAAACAGGTCCGCGAAAGCTCGTTCGATATCCCGGCGACAATCCCGACTGGGGCACCGCCGAACGCCGGGTGGACATGAACCATTTCATGGCCCGGCTGATTTTCTGCTTTTATGCGGAGGACACCGGCATCTTCCACCCCAGCCACCCCTTCACTGGCACCATTGAGAAGATGAGCGAGCGGGATAGCAGCAACACACATGAGGTGATTGCCGAGCTGTTCCGCGCTATGAACACACGGAAAGAGGATCAAGAGTCCGCCGAAGAGAACCCACAAGGGCATGACGAGGAAAAACGCGAGGCAGAACGAAACGAAGGTAATCAAACCATCGTTCGGGTCTTGGGAAGGGTGTTGATATTGACTCATGG
>CAZIPH010000108.1:0-2425 GCA_964541115.1 uncultured Salaquimonas sp. | reverse complement strand
TGCGCATGTCGATTCCTCCCTATTTGTTTTGCATATTGAAACGACGTTTTAAATGGTGATACAAATGTATTTGGCTGTCAATCGCGTTGCAGCGGGAGGTGTCAGCCGGCGCTGCGTGAGCGGTTGCCGATAGCAAGCCAGTCCTTTCGGGCAGGAAGTCGCAGATGGAACGGGCTTTTGTCCGGCTTGCCTTCTGCTTCACCTGTCGATGTACCGTCCCGTAGCACAGCCGGGGTGAACGGCATTGGCCTCCGAAATACTGTCATCGCTGCGCATTCCATGTGCAAGTTGGAAGGCTCGTAATCGATCTCGCTGTGGAAATGACAGGCGTCAAGGTGCTAGTTTGCTGGTTACGTTGAGCCTGAAGAGCTTCACGTGGTGAAGCAAAATCCATCAAAGAACCCCAAATGGACCTGGCCAGATGAAACTGACATGCTTTCCGGTCGGAAACTTCTCCGTCTCGATCCAACCGGCTCCGGGCGATCGAGAATGGATGGATGACACGCGGCAAAAATTTGCGAACCGATGCCTGCCACTGGTTGCGGCCAATACCCACGGTTGGGAAATACTGGGGCAGGATGCCTGCAGGATCCGGTGGAACGGAGGGGACGGCACCGCTGACATCGAGATAGTAACCGACTCCGGTACCGACACCTATGTTGCAAGCCACTTCGGTCACGGCATCGTCACCTTCCGGGTTCACTGCATCTTGCGGACGGAACCTGGTTTCAACACGTGGATTTCAGGACCTGTGAACAGGTTCAAGGATGGCATTCAGGCAATGACCGGCTTGATGGAAACTGACTGGATGCCATATGCGTTCACGATGAACTGGCAGATCACACGTCCGGATACGTGGATCAGCTTCTCAGCCAACGAACCCGTATGCCATATTTTCCCCGTGGCACGAGGGCTTGTTGATTCAGTAACACCTCGCATGAGCAACCTGTCGAGCGAACCGGAACTGGAAGCCAACTACAGGCAGTGGCAACAAGCACGGCAGGCATTCAACAAGGCCCTGGCAGATCGCGACCCGGTTGCCGAGAAGCAGAAATGGCAGAAGCACTATTTCCGTGGTCAGCTTCCCGATGGGACCTCCGCAATCGGTGACCATCAAACCAAGATGAAGCCCCGGTCATTTACGTCCGATTGAGACCGGGTCAGTTGGCCAAAGGATGGGGACAGCAGTTGATTACTTGACTTGTTCCGTCTCCATCGTAATATTCCGCTCACTCGTTAACAGGAACATCCAGATGTCCATGAAGAACGCAAGCCCAGAGCCCGCCAGCCCGCCGGCTCCAGTATCGCCACCTGCTCCGGCTTCTCCGCCAAGTTGACACCCGGACCTGCCCGCCTGCCCAGTTCACTTTGACTGGTCAACTCGCCCTGATGAGGGAAGTAGTTGTATGGGTTCAGAATCAGGCAGGGTAAGTAATGTTTGACCGGTTTGCTGTGTGCCTGAGCGTCGACGGGCGAATGCTCTGTCCGGGCTTCTTTGTAGCTTGCTCGGTAATATCGGCATGCGCAAGCAAGGGCCGAAACTTCGACGTTCTGCTATTTGCACCAGCGCACGACCTCACACATGAACACCGCGCTTTTGCCGAGGCGCGTGGAATCATCATAGACGACAGCATTGATGCTGCAGCGCTGTCAGCGATCCATATTCAGCAGGATCGCCTTTCAACTGCTACACTTGTCAGGCTGCTGTTGCCTCAGCACTTGAGGGACCGCTATCGAAAGGTGCTTTACCTCGATGCTGACCTGACGATCCATGGCGACATATCCGCGTTGTTCGATCTTGACATGCAGGGAAAGCCTGTTGCCGCGGTCCCGGCCGGACGCGTCCTGCTGAACCTGCCAGAGTCCGAGCGTAGATGGATAACCAACCATTTTGCAGATCTCGGCATGACGCCGCCTTACCAGTATTTCAACGCCGGCGTGATGCTGATCGATACGCAGACCTGGTGCGCAAAGCAGGTTGGTGAGCGTGCCATTGCGTTCTTAAGGGCGAACCCCGAAATCTGCCACTTGCCGGATGAAGATGCATTGAACGCTGTGCTTGACGGGGATGTGCTGGACATTTCTCCGACTTGGAATACCCGGCCTGAAACATTTGCCAAAGGCAAAGCCCAGCCAATGATCATGCACTATGCGGGGCCAATCAAACCCTGGAAGCGCTTCCGCAAGTTCAAGCGCATGTTTCAGTACAGGGATGCCTATCGCCTGTACGAGGAGTTTTTTCGAGACACACCGTGGCCAGACTGGTTGTCCACACAATGGACCTTGGGTGATCTGACTGGAAGCCTGCGGCACGAAGTGACAACGGTCTGGAACCGGTGGACAATCAAGGACCCGCTTCGCGATCCCGAGCGGCGGGCAGCGTACGAAGCTGAGTTGGCAAATTACAACGCTGTGACCCGTTATG
>CAZIPH010000107.1:0-2460 GCA_964541115.1 uncultured Salaquimonas sp. | reverse complement strand
CTCCTCGGCGATTTCACCGGCGTCAAAGAAGGCACCGAAGTCAAAACCACCGGTCGCCTCCTTGAAGTCCCCGTCGGCAGAGGCCTTCTGGGACGCGTCGTCAACACGCTCGGCCAGCCCGTCGATGGCAAAGGTCCCATCCAGCACGACACCTATTATCCCGTCGAAAAAATCGCGCCCGGCATCATTCAGCGCCGCAGCGTTTCCGAGCCTGTGCAGACCGGCATCATGCCCATTGACGCGATGATCCCGATTGGCCGCGGTCAGCGGGAGTTGATCATTGGGGACCGTGCCACCGGCAAGACCACCATTGCCATCGACACGATCATTTCCCAGGCCAATCAAAACCGCGCTGCAGAAAGCGGCGAACTCAAGGGGCACCGTCCGCTCTACTGCATTTACGTGGCCATCGGCCAGAAAAACTCGAGCGTTGCGCGCAACATCGCGGTGCTCGAGGAAGCCGGCGCAATGCCCTACACCATCGTCGTGAATGCCTCGGCATCCGAAAGCGCCACCTCCCAGTATCTAGCGCCGTTCGCGGGTGCGGCCATGGGCGAATGGTTCATGGACAATAACATGGATGCGCTCATCGTGTTTGACGATCTTTCCAAGCACGCGGTCGCCTACCGTCAGGTCTCCCTCATTCTGAAACGCCCGTCCGGTCGTGAAGCGTATCCCGGTGACGTGTTCTACCTCCACTCCCGCCTGCTCGAGCGCAGTGCACGACTCAGCGAAGCAGCCGGCGGCGGATCTCTCACCGCATTGCCCATCATCGAGACACAGGCCGGCGACGTTTCCGCATACATTCCGACGAACGTGATTTCCATCACCGATGGTCAGATTTACCTCGAAACGGATTTGTTCTACCAAGGCATCCGCCCAGCTATTTCCGTGGGTCTGTCCGTGTCCCGTGTGGGTTCCGCAGCGCAGGTCAAGGCGATGAAGCAAGTGGCCGGCAAGGTCAAAGGCGATTTGGCTCAGTTCCGCGAATTGGCAGCATTTGCCCAGTTCGGCAGCGACCTCGACGCCCGCACCAAAGCCCAGCTCGATCGCGGTCAGCGCATCGTTGAACTCTTCAAACAAAACCAATACAGCCCGCTCGCACTGGAAGTCATGATCGGCGTGCTCTGGTCGATGCAGAACGGATTCCTCGACGATGTCGCAGTGGACAAAGTCAAAGAATTCCAGGCCAAGCTGGAAGAATATTTCACCACCCGCAAGGACGCCCTGATGGCAAAAATCCGCGACAAAAAAGCCATCGACGCCGAACTCGAAGGCGAACTCAAAGCCGCCCTCGACGAATTCAAAACGCTCAACCGCTGAGGAATTTCGAATTAGGATTTTCGATTCTCGAGATCCAATACGAAGCCACACGACTCACCCACACCAACTCTCGAAAATCGAATCTCGGAATTAACACCATGACTGAGCAGGAAATGAAAGACCGGACCAAGACGTTCGCCAAACGGATCATCCGCATGGTGGACTCGATGCCCGATTCCATTTCCGGTCGCGTGCTGGCGAATCAGGTAATGCGGAGCGGGAGCTCGGTTGCTGCCAATTACCGCGCAC
Organism: uncultured Salaquimonas sp.; assembly: GCA_964541115.1. GTDB lineage: Bacteria > Pseudomonadota > Alphaproteobacteria > Rhizobiales > Rhizobiaceae > Salaquimonas. The sequence goes on along the minus strand of CAZIPH010000107.1, from coordinate 888 downwards.
TCTGCCGTTCCAAGTCAGTCCCAGATTTTATCAACAAGACATCGATCATCGAAGAAGAAGCTGACGAAACATCACTCTGGTTGGAACTGATCGCCGAAACAGACAAACTTCCTGCATCGCGGGTCGAGCCTCTAATTAGCGAATCCAACGAATTAGTTGCGATCTTCGTCGCCTCACGGAAGACCGCACGCACCAACTCTCGAAAATCGAAAATCGAATCTCGAAAATAACATGGCCAATACACGTGACATCCGGCGGCGCATCCGCTCCATCAAAAACACGGCGCAGATCACCAAAGCCATGCAAATGGTGGCAGCGTCAAAAATGCGCAAAGCCCAGCAGCTTGCCCTGGCCGGTCGTCCGTACATCGACCGTTTGTTGAAGATCCTTCAGCGTCTGCAGGTGAGCCTGAAGGGCGGAGTTCATCCGTTTCTCGAGAATCGTGCGGTCGTGCGCGAGCTCGTCATCGTGATAAGTCCCGACAAAGGCCTCTGCGGCGGCTTGAACACCAACCTGTTCCGTGAAGCTGCCCGCTTCGACAAAGACAGCACCGACTTTTTCGCATCCGGACGCCGCGGCCAGCAGTGGCTTGCCCGCAACAAGCGCGCCATGATCGCCGATTTCCCGCTGCCCGAGAATCTCACCTTTGCCGACACTAAAAAGATCTCAAAAATGGCGATCGACTTGTTCCTCGACAAAAAAGTGGACCGCGTGAGCGTGCTCTACACCGCATTTGTGAATACGCTCGTTCAAAAGGCCGAGGTGGTGCAACTCCTGCCCATCCCTTCGATCGAAGAGGTGATCAAAAGCCATGAGATTCAGCTTGGCCACACAGCGGTCCATGAAACGGAACTGGAATACAAATTCGAACCCGATGCGCAGTCCGTG
>CAZIPH010000106.1:0-2481 GCA_964541115.1 uncultured Salaquimonas sp. | reverse complement strand
CGGTCATGTTGTGGTCAATACGGGCATCTCCTTTCTCTTTTTCTTTGCGGCCTGTGAACTGGCTTTGTAGCGGTAGCTGTCATTGCCGGTTTCCAGGATGTGGCAGCGGTGTGTGAGCCGATCCAACAGTGCGGTTGTCATCTTGGCGTCCCCGAAGACCTGGGCCCATTCTGAGAAGCTGAGGTTGGTGGTGATGACCACGCTGGTGCGCTCGTAGAGTTTGCTCAGGAGGTGGAAGAGTAGCGCGCCGCCGGATGAACTGAACGGCAGGTAGCCGAGTTCGTCGAGAATGACCAAGTCGATCTTGGTCAGCATCTCGGCCAATTTGCCGGCCTTTCCGAGGGCCTTTTCCTGCTCCAGAGCATTGACGAGTTCGACCGTCGAGTAGAACCGCACCTTGCATCTGTGATGCTCAATAGCCTGGACACCGAGGGCCGTGGCGATGTGGCTTTTGCCCGTGCCAGGGCCGCCGATCAGAACAACATTCTCGGCATTTTCCATGAAGGTGCCGCGGTGCAGCTGACGGACGGTGGCTTCATTGATCTCGCTGGACTTGAAGTCGAAGCCTGCGAGGTCCTTGTAGGACGGGAAGCGCGCCACCTTGGTCTGGTAGGCAATGGACCGGACTTCGCGCTCTGTAATCTCGGCCTTGAGCAATTGGGACAACATTGGCGTTGCCGCTTCGAACGCTGGTGCGCCCTGGGCAACCAAGTCATCGACGGCCTGGGCCATGCCGTAGAGCTTGAGGCTTCGGAGCATGATCACGATCGAGGCTCCTGCTGGATCATGACGCATGGCGCTTCTCCCTGGCCTGTCTCAGATCATCATAGCGATCGACGTTGGCCTTCGGTGCCGTATCCAGGGCCAGAGCGTCTGGCGGGTCGATCTCTGGCAAGTCTGTCTGCTTTTTGTCGATCAACCTGTGCAGGAGGTTCAGGACATGCGTCTTGGTGGGCACGCCTGCTTCCAGTGCCAGTTCTACAGCACACAGAACTGCATCTTCGTCATGGTGCAAAACCAGAGACAGGATATCGACCATCTCGCGGTCACCACCTTCCTTGCGCAGCATGTGGTCCTGCAGCTGGCGGAAGGCGTCGGGCATCTCGACGAACGGCGCGCCATTGCGCAGGGCGCCGGGTTTGCGTTGGATAACAGCAAGATAATGACGCCAATCATAGATGACCTTTCCGGGCTTGCGGTGCGACCGCTCGATGATGCGGTCATGGGAGCAAATGGTTTGGCCTTCCGCAACGATAACCAGACGCTCGGGATAGACGTGCAGGCTGATGCGGCGGTTCGCAAAGCTGGCCGGTACGCTGTAGCGATTGCGCTCGAAGGTGATCAGGCAGGTTGGCGACACCCGTTTACTGTGCTCCACAAATCCATCAAAGGCTGGTGGCAGTGCCATGAGCGTGGGCTTCTCAGCTTCCCAGACATCGGCGATAGAACCGGGCAAAGCCTTGTGTTTTGTCTCGGCCCATAGAGCAATGCAGCGATCCTCAAGCCACTGGTTCAACTCGGCCAGATCGTTGAAGACCGGCATGACTTGCCACAGACGATTGCGCGCATCTTGGACGCTCTTCTCAACCTGGCCCTTCTCCCAACCTGCGGCCGGGTTGCAGAACTCAGGCTCAAACACGTAGTGGCTGGCCATGGATTTGAAGCGGGCATTGACGTCGCGCTGTTTGCCTTTACCGACACGATCAACTGCCGTCTTCATGTTGTCATAGATCCCGCGGCCGGGAACGCCGCCGAACACTCTGAATGCGTGCCAATGGGCGTCGAACAGCATCTCATGGGTTTGCAACGGGTAAGCCCGCACCAGAAACGCCCGGCTATGTGACAGCTTGATATGAGCCACCTGGAGCTTGACCCGTTCGCCGCCGATACTGGCCCAGTCTTCGCTCCAGTCGAACTGGAACGCCTCGCCGGGCTGGAACACCAAGGGCACAAAGGTGCCGCGCCCGGTCGTCTGTTCCGCGCGATATCGATCTGCGCGCCACGCGCGAGCAAAAGCTGCCACACGTCCGTAGGATCCGTCATAACCCAGCTTCACCAAATCAGCATGCATCTGCGTCACAGTCCGCCGCTCTTTGCGTGGTTTGCGCGTCTGCGCCAGCAACCAGGCTGACAGCCGATCCGCATATGGGTCTAGCTTGCTCGGCCGGGATGGCGTCTTGAACTTCGGCTCGACCGCGCCCTCGCGCAGGTACTTCCTGATGGTGTTGCGGGACAGGCCCGTTCGCCGCGCAATCTCCCGGATTGGCATTTTGTCACGCAATGCCCAGCGTCGGATAACACTCAAAAATCCCATGTCGATCACTCCATATCTCCCCGACTAAATCCGTCAGGGCAATGTGTTCACATGGGTCAATTCTCAGTGGAAATTTGGGAGGCTACGGGGTCACTTCTCAATGGAAATCAACATATGTGCGCTCATGTTCAGCCTGAAACCACGACGCCGCCATCGACGATCAAGGC
>CAZIPH010000105.1:0-2543 GCA_964541115.1 uncultured Salaquimonas sp. | reverse complement strand
CGCAATCTGCGATCGGTTATATTGGCGTGCTGATGTGGGTGAAGCTGTGCGATTGGCCCCGGCGTGGACGCTGCCGAGAACCGCCGTGACCGCAGGCTGCCAAGAGGCGGAGGGAAACGCAAATAGTTCAGTTCCTGGCCGCTACCGCCATGCCAGGTCCTGCCTCTGCCACCATGCTGGTGCAGCATGTCCATGCTAATACTTAATCACTGACTGGCCCGAGATGGTCTGGCTTGCCAATGGCCAAGACCTCCCGGACCCATTGTGTTGTTTTGACCGAGGCCCTCTTGTTGATGCCGTGGCGCCGGTTCAGACCCCTCGGGGTCAGCCGCCTCGCATCATGCGGCCCATGCCTCTTCCCATGCCCATGCCCATCATGGGCAGAACGATCTCGTCGGCCGATTTCTTCTGCTCATCGTCAAGTACGGCATAGAGCTTTTCAAGCGAGGCGCGCACATCCTTGACCTGCTGCAGCCGCGATTCCATGCGCGCCTCCTGCATTGCGAGCCGGTCGGGCAGGGGCCTTTCGGAAAACTTGCCGCTCTTCATTTCTGCCATGTGGTCCTTCATCATGGCGTTGTGCACTTCGGCATTGTTGCGGATCGTCGCGGCCAGTTCATCCCACTGGGGTAACTGTGCATCGGTGATTTTCAGTTCCGTCTTCAGGAAGGCAAGCCGGCCATCCATGCGATCCAGCATTGCTTCACCGCCGAACCCCATGCCGCCCCAGCCGCCACGGCCCATCCCGCCGCCCATCATGTGGCCCATGCCCCAGCCGTTGAACCAGCCGCCGCGGCTATCGTCGTCATCACTCATGGCCGGCGTGACGCCTGCAATTGCCAGCGCGAGGGTCGCAGCGGCTATAGTCATTGTCGATCGGGAAACGCTCATTGTTCAGACTCCTGTTTCTGGATGCCCTCCAGCACCAGCGCCACGTCTAGTGGTCAATGGCGCAGCGCGCACTGATAGGGATCAGTCCAGGTGACAATTGAGTACTGAAGATGCTTCTACGTGCTCCAGTTACTTGAGACAGGCGATCACGTCATTGGCGATTCGGCTCATGTGGCGGCTTACAGTTCGGCTTCATCGATCACGCGCGCCGTGCGGAGGTGGACAGGTGATAGCCCCCGCACGCAATTTGCTCAAGAAATGGCAAAAACCTGATGCCCAATCCAAGTAGTTGAGAATGAACAGACTCGGGGACCTGACACCGACTGGCTCTGATCAACATCGTTTAGGCCAATCGTCCCAACCGGGCATGCTGCTGAGTCGAGCCTGTTGACACCTTCTGGCACAAAATAGTCCTTCGCTGGAGGCACAAAGATCGAGAACTCTCAGGCAATGGCTGGATCAGTGCCGGGCCTCAATCAGACACTGACTCCGAAAAGCCAACCCACGCCTGCTGTCACAGCCATGGCGAATACTCCCCATACGACCACACGCAGCGTTGCTCGCAAGATAGGTGCAGCCCCTGCCTTCGCTCCTAAAGCGCCAAGAGCAGCCAAAGTGACGACGGTGACGACAAGGACAACGGGAATGATTGAGCCTGCAGGTGCAGCAAACGCTGCCAGCAATGGGATCGCCGCAGCAATGCTGAACGTCAAACCTGATGTAAAAGCAGCTTGAAGTGGGTTGGCGGCATGCACCTCTGACAAACCAAGCTCATCCCGAACATGCGCTCCAAGTGCATCCTTTTCAGTGAGCTCCTTGGCAACGATAAGCGCGGTGTCTTCACTAAGCCCCTTTTCTCGATAGATCGCAGCCAGTTCGGCAAGTTCTGCGTCTGGAAGTTCCTGCAACGCTTGAGTTTCCCGTGCAATGTCAGCCCGTTCCGTATCAGATTGAGAGGAGACGGATACATACTCGCCTGCAGCCATCGACATTGCACCTGCCGATAGTCCGGCAATGCCCGCAATTATGACCGCGCCAGGGTTGGGGTCGGCCGCGGCAACCCCTACTATCAAAGACGCAACAGAAACGACCCCATCATTTGCGCCTAGAACAGCAGCGCGCAACCATCCGCTGCGCATAATATAGTGAGGATCCCCGGGATGAGCTGACGCTTGTGGCATATTGTTACCTCTTCGAATTTGATGCTGTGGACGGCTCCTCCGCCGGCATTGCGATGTGCCAAACTTGCGGTGTCATTCGAGGAACCGCCAAGGAGGAGCCATCCATGGAAAGGATTAGCACGATTGGTCTGGACATCGCGAAGAACGTGTTGCAGGTGCACGGCATCGATGAGGCCGGGAACATTGTTGTCCAGCGCCAATTGAGGTGAAGGCAAGTGCTGCCGTTTTGTGAACGCCAATCGCCCCGTCTGGTTGCCATGGAAGCATGCGCGACCGCGCATCACTGGGCACGCGAGATTGGGGCGTTTGGCCATGAAGTTCGATTGATGCCGCCTCGATATGTGAAGCCCTACGTGAAGCGGAACAAAAACGATGCGGCTGACGCTGGTCAAGCTGCAAGCTCCGATGACTGCAAATGGCACATTCCGGACTCTCCGGTGAACTGCCGATAGAGTCCGCTTGCGGGGTCGG
>CAZIPH010000104.1:0-2687 GCA_964541115.1 uncultured Salaquimonas sp. | reverse complement strand
GTCGCCTGCCTCGATGCGCAACCGCCGCACGCTTTCGCGAAATGGTCGCCCCTGACGTGAAACACCAAGCAGGGTGACGCTGTAATGAAAGAGCAGACGCATCTGCAATGCCGAACGCCCTTCGATCTGGGCACCCGGGGGCACTACGACTTCAAGCAGGCCGAGATCGGCTCCTGTCAAGCCGCTTTTCATCTGGCGCTCGCCGGAATATTTCAGTTTCATCTTGCCAACGAATTTGTCGATTGCCGACGCGGCGGCTTCCAGCACCAGAACATCGCCAGCCTGAATAACCTGTCGCCGGGCCTGCGCGGCGAGGCGTTTTCCGCCACGAATAAGACCCACGATCAGCACGTCATGTTCTTCGGCAACCTCATCAAGATCGCGCACCGTCTTGCCGATCAGTTCGCAGGCTTCAGGCACGCGGATCTCCGCGATATAATCATCCAGCTTGAACAGGTCGCCGGCAACAGAGGTTTCTCCCGCCGGACGTGGAATCAGCCGCCACCCGACCAAGGCGACGAACAACACACCGGCGATTGCTGCCACCAGTCCGACGGGTGCAAAATCGAACATGCCGAAGGGCGGCAGCGTCGCCTCGGTATTTTGCGGGTCCGGCACTTTTGCGCGATAACTGGCTATAATGATGTTCGGCGGCGTGCCAATAAGGGTAATCAGACCGCCAAGGATGGTGGCAAAAGAGAGCGGCATCAGGGTTCTCGCTGGGCTGCGTTTTGCCTTCGCGGCGGCCTGAACGTCGATTGGCATCAATAGTGCCAATGCTGCGACATTGTTCATGACGGCCGACAAGCCAGCGCCGACAGTGGCCATGCGCGCGATATGAACCGAAACCGAGGTTCCTGCATTCGATACAAATTGGCCGATCAGATCAATCGCACCGGAATTCGATAAGCCACGGCTGACCACCAGCACGAGAGCAATAATCACCGTTGCTTCATGGCCGAACCCCGAGAAAGCCTGCTGATGTGGCACGACCCCGATCAACAGGGCCGCCACCAGGGCGCCGAAGGCCACCAGATCATAACGCCAGCGTCCCCAGATCAGCAGCGCAAAAACGGTGCCGAGCAATGCAAACAGAACGATCTGATCGAATGTCATGGCATCACCTGCCCCTGAAATAATATCCATCGCATGGAGCGAATTAGTGAAATTTTTTCCGGTAATGTTCCTGATATCATGACAGCCGGAAAAAGTCGGAAATTTGCAATCCTGTCAGACTGAAAGCTGCGAAATTAATCTCAGTTATGCGAAAGAAACGACAGAACTTTTCTCCAGGCAAGCCGCTCCAGAGACTATAGTTCCCCGGCTGCTCTTGAATTTAATATATCATCCCTTATAGCGGGCCAGGGTTAGGTGGAATCGCCAATGGCTGGTAGGCCCGCTATAACTCATTGTTTGAGAATCTGATTCACGGTTTAGATTGATGCGCAAGCGCTTCCATCTAAACCGATCAGACTTGTCTTATGACTTTGTCGTCCGTTTGGGCCAAGTTGAGATGCCCGGACCGGTTAATCACCCCCCGGTCCGGGCGGAAGGGGATGGATCGTGAACAGGCCGGTCGAATTGGGACCGGGCTAGAGTAGGATCACCCCTTTCTTTTCCATGAGGCCTGAACGGATACCGGGGCTTTTAGGCCCGGATGACAAGCAAAGGACACCGGAAAAGATGAGCGCATCTCTACCACAAACGATCGGCATCGACATCTCCAAAGCGACGTTGGATGTGCATGCCTACCCCGCCGGGAATGACCGGCAGTTCGCCAACACCGCCAAGGGGCACAGGGCTCTGATGGCCTGGCTTGGACAGTGGCAAATCGAGCGGATCGGTTATGAGGCCACCGGCATCTACCACCGGGCCCTGGAGATCGCTCTGGCCGGGTGGCCCTGCGTCAAGATCAACCCTGAGCGGGCCAGGCGCTTCGCCCAGGCCACCGGCACTTTGGCCAAGACCGACCGGATCGATGCCATTTCGCTGGCAAAAATGACCGCGATACTGCAACCGCCCGTCAGGCTCCCTAAAACACTGGCGCAGCTGCAATTGAGCGAACTGATCAACGCCCGCGATGGCCTAATCAGGGACCGCACCGCGCTCAAGAACCGGGAGAAAAACCTGACCATCGCCATTCTGAAACGCCAGTGCAAGCAGCGCCTCAATCAGGTCGAACGCCACATCGAAGCACTCGATGCCGAGATCGCCAGCATCATCGCCGCTGACCCCGTACTGGAACGACGCCATCAAATACTCACCAGCATCGATGGCCTTGGCACCCTCACCGCCAACCAACTCATCGCAACCATGCCCGAGCTGGGAACCCTTGAGAACAAACAGGCCGCATCGCTCGCCGGCCTCGCCCCCATGGCCCGACAGTCCGGGCAGTGGAAAGGAAAGAGCTTCATCCGCGGCGGCCGCGCCAACGTTCGCCAGGCGCTTTATATGCCAGCCCTCGTCGCCGCCCGCTTCAACCCCGATCTCAAGGCAAAGTACCAGCAGCTCATCGCTCAGGGAAAACCAGCCAAAATCGCTATCACAGCCGTCATGCGAAAACTCATCGTGATCGCAAATGCCCTGCTCAAAGCCGATAGGCTCTGGGTCAAATCACTCGCTTGACCATCACGGATACTCTAGCGCGGACGGCGCGGGGCTTGCTTGCGCGATGCAAGAAGCAAATT
>CAZIPH010000103.1:0-2695 GCA_964541115.1 uncultured Salaquimonas sp. | reverse complement strand
TGGCCGCGGCGAACGCGCAGCATGTTTGGATGGCCGGCGCCATTCCGGTTATGACGCTGGCGGTGATGACACGGGCCACACTCGGGCACACAGGCAGAGACCTGCACGCTGGCACCATGACCACGGCCATCTATATGGCGGCGATTGTTGCATCCGTACTGCGGGTGGGTACCAGTGTTTGGCCTTGGGCAACTGACATCACGCACTCTCTGGCGGGCTTGGCGTGGCTGCTGGCCTTTACCGGGTTCATCGTCGTCTATGGGCCGATATTGAGCAGGCCGGTCAGGCAGAAATCAGCTTAGGTCACTCATCAGAACATGGCGATCATGTGCAGTCGACGCTGACTGGAAAGTTAATGTTGCCAGACCAGTTCATTTTCATGATCGAAGAGAAACCGCCACTGACCGGGTTCAGATATTGCCAGCATTGGCTGACCTTGCCTAATGTGCCGTCGTTGTTTTTGCTGTGGCCGCGATTGACCGCTTCCCGCCCAATTATGCCGCTAACAGCAATTTGCTTGCCGGCCGCTAAGTCCGGATACCGTTGAAAAACTCGCCGTTATGTCCGCCAGTTGAAAAGGCCAAGATTGATCCCGTCTTCGGTTTCACGCAGGGGCCGGAACCAGCTTGGCCAACCGGCGCAAGTTCTGGGCTGTCGCTGCCATCAGGAACTCGTCCTTTGCTCCGTTTGGTCCCCTCAGGCGCAGACTGTCGAGCTTGAGGATGCGTTTGAGATGCGCGAATAGCATCTCGACCTTCTTGCGAGAATAGCTCGCGGTCACATAGGCGTCGGTTTTGATGATATCACGGGCCCGGTCACGGGCATGTTCATAGCTGGAGCGCAGGACTTTTCGAGCAGGCTCCTTCGGACAACATTGCGGTTTTAGCGGGCAGAACTCGCAGCGAATTCACCCGCGGCGTACACACCGACCGCAAATCCCTGGTCTGTGGTGCGGCGATGAAGCTGATGATCGTCGAAAATGACACTTTACACAGTTCATTCCTGCCGTCGATCATTGGGCAAATTCTCAACGATTACGATCAATTCGAAGAAGCCGCCGATGGCGCCCTGGCGATCGAAGCAGCGCGCCGCGCAGCACCCCACGCCGTGATCATGGACTTGCAGATGCCCAATGTAACCGGCATTTAGGCTGCCAAGGAAATCTGGTGGCTGAATCCGGCGACCAAGATCTTGTTCTGGTCAAACTACGCTGATGAGGCCTAGCCACGCTTAATGTCCACCACCTCGCCGGAGCGGTTCCACACCGCTCCGGCATCCCCCCAAGACCCCGGAGGTAAAACCCCATGGCAAATGTAACTGATCTCATCGTCGCAAACCCATGGTATTCACGAACCAAAGTTTCGGTTGAGAAAGGCGAGCGTTGGTTCTGTAGTGAGCGGGAAGCGCTTGATGCCGGGTGGCGGGCACCCAGGTGGCGTTGAGTTCAGGGCCGGAACCGGACGGGGCTGTGCATTTGTCAAAGGGAAGATCGATCAACAGAGTGGTTCTGTTTCTGTTGGCGGTGTTGATGCTGATCGCAGCGCCGGCTCATGCAGCGCGCATAACTAGCAACGACGTCGAGGGGATTACGGTCATCACCATCGAGGGTGATATCCAGGCCGATGACGACGATACGTTCTCCAAGGCCATCGCCGGCAGGAACAAGGTCATTGTCAATCTTCACAGCCAGGGTGGTCAGACTTTCGTGGCCATCAACATTGGCAAGATGATCCGCGCCCGCGGTTTTGCAACGATCGTGGCCGAGGGATCGGTGTGCCTGTCTGCCTGCGCCATGATCTGGCTTGGCGGTGAAATGAGGTTCCTGCACTCCAGTGCCCTGCTGGGGTTTCATGCCAGTTACAGGGAAGACCGCGGTGTAAAGCAGGAGAGCGGTGCGGGAAATGCTCTGGTCGGGGCCTACTACAATTCTCTCGGTCTCAGCGACAAGGCCATCCTGTTTCTCACCCTGGCGCCACCCGATGACATGCTCGTGGTCGATGCCGAAATTGCCTCCACACTCGGCATCGCAATCGAACCGCTTGAAGGAGATACCCCCAAGCAATCCAGTTCCGAGTTGGTTATGCTGCAGCGGATCGATCTTTATGGTTTCGATTATCGTCGCATCGAGAACACCAATCCCGATACCTGCCGGTCGAGTTGCGAAGGCGAAGGCAAGTGCATGGCTTTCACCTTCAACAGGCGACATTCGGTCTGCTTCCTGAAATCCGATGGACGGATCGGCCTGCACAATGGCGATGCTGTCAGCGGCTACAAGCAGCGGATCAAGGCCCAGCTCTATCTGTCCAACATGGAGGTGCTGGAAGGCGCTGACATGCCTGGCGGCGACTACCGCGACTTAAAGGGCTCATTCGCCAAGTGCTTTGTAGAGTGCGCCAAGGATGACAGGTGCCAGGCATTCTCGTGGGTGAGCACAAACAATTCCTGCTGGCTCAAGTCACGTGCTGCGTCAAAGCTAAGGCCGGACAAGCGGGTCGTTTCGGGCAACAAGGTCAGCGTGGGGCGAGCGTTCAGTGACTAACCCGAGTGAGCGAGTTGCAGGCAGCTTCTTGCCGCAAAATACTGGCAATTCGGCTTTTGCCTGTTCGGGCTGAAAAATTCCCTGCTAACTTCTGCAAATTCCCTGTTCGACGAAATAAATTCCCTGTTCGCCGGAGTAGGGAATTTTCCGTCTAAT
>CAZIPH010000102.1:0-2703 GCA_964541115.1 uncultured Salaquimonas sp. | reverse complement strand
GGGGGATGCCGATTTTCATACCGATATGCAGCAGGACCTGACAAGTAACCCTAGCGTTCGAGGCGTATCATTTGTGCCTTGCCGACCAGATAACCATCGGTCTGGATGTTTTCCAGCGCGCTGCGAATTGCCTGTTCGGTGGTTTCATGGGTAATCAGGATTACCGGCTGTGCATCGGGAGGTGCTCCCTTGGCGCTTTTCAGTTTCTTTCGCTGGACGATGGATTCCAGAGATATTCCGGACCCTGCCATGCGGCTTGCTACCGAGGCAAAGGCTCCGGGCTGGTCGGTCAGCATCATGCGAATGAAATAGCCGCCTTCATGGGCACGCATCCTTGCCCGTACATAGGGTTCGAGATCGGCAGCCGGTTTGCCAAGCGCCGGTGCATGCTGGTGACCGGGACGCGACTTGGCAATGTCGCAAAGATCGCCGGCCACTGCCGAAGCGGTTGCTGCGCCGCCAGCGCCCGGACCCGCCAGTACAAGCTGGCCCACCACATCGGCCTCGATTGCAACTGCGTTGGTGACACCGGAAATCTGGGCGATCGGTGCCTCAACAGGCACCATGGTCGGGTGAACGCGCTGCTCGATACCCGAAGATGTCTTCTGCGCCACACCCAGCAGCTTGATACGGTAACCCATCTCCCTTGCGGCCTCGATGTCAGCTGCGGTGATGTTGGAGATACCTTCGACATAAATTTCGTCAACGGCGATCCTGCAGCCGAATGCCAGGCTGGTAAGGATGGCAAGCTTGTGAGCGGTATCGTAACCTTCAACATCAAAAGTGGGATCGGCTTCCGCGTAACCCAGTTCCTGTGCGTCCTTCAGGCATTCCTCATAGGAAAGTCCCTCGTCCTCCATTCGGGTCAGCATGTAGTTGCAGGTTCCATTAAGGATGCCATAGACCCGCTGAACGCTGTTCGATGTCAGTGCCTCGCGCATGGTCTTGATAACCGGAATTCCGCCGGCAACTGCTGCTTCATAATTGAGGATGACACCCTGTGCTTCGGCCAGTTCTGCCAGTTCCACGCCGTGGCGAGCAAGAAGCGCCTTGTTCGCGGTAACGACATGCTTGCCCGAATTAAGGGCCCGCTTGACGCTGCTGAATGCCGGATCGCCGTCTCCGCCAATCAACTCGACAAAGACATCGATATCGTCGGCACCGGCAAGTTCCTCGGCACTGTCGAACCATTTAACACCTGACAGGTCGCATCCGCGATCGCGGGACCTGTCGCGCGCAGTGACGGCAACAACCTCGATGGCACGTCCGCAACGCTGGGCCAGCAGATTGGACTTCATATGGAGCAACCGTACAAGCGCGGCCCCGACAGTGCCCACGCCTGCTATTCCCACTTTCAAGGGTGAATGCATTTCGGTATCTGCCACTGGAAGTCCCCGGTATTGTCAACAAATCGGATTGGCTTCGTGCCAATTCGCCCCTGTTTAGGGTGGTGGCGCCAGTTCAGCAAGACGTTTATACGCCAGCCAACAAAAAGGGGCCGGTGCTGAAGCCCCGGACCCTTTTTTCAGTTCGCCGGCAAATCAGTATTCGCCGTTCAGTTTCAGGCATTCACGATACTGCGGAACGGTCGCAAGGGCGTTGCTCCGGTTGATCGAATAATACAAGTAGACGCAGGGATGCTGATTGGTATCGCGCACACGCCTTGGGTACCAATTATTGTTGCCGCCAATCGGGATGACATTTGGCACGTGAACTGCGTTGGGATTGGCATGTTCCGGCGCGGAGGGCGAGTTGCCGAAACCGCCTCGACCGTCGCCATTTGGTCCCGAGCCATTGGACCCCGGACCACCGGGAGATCCCCCGTTTTGGGAAGCTGCCGCAAAACTGGCCGCGGATACTGCCATGGCAGCGGCAAGGGTAAGGATCGATGCTGATCTGATGAATGTGTTCATTGGACAATTCCTATTGTCGATGCCCCGACGATCACATTCTGACAGAAACCCGGCGGAAAACCGTGCCTTCGGTCACTTGCCGCAGTAGTTCTTTTTGGAGTACGTCACTTCTCGATTTTTTCGAGCGTTTCGCGATAATGTGTGCCCGCCTTTCGGCGCATCTCTGCGATCGAGCGCCGCTTTTGTTCCAGTTCATCGTCACTGACGACATCCGTTGCAGCGGTCCGGGAAAGCTCCTGCTTCAACCGTTCCTGATCTGCCTGGCTCAATGCGGGGGCTGCCGTTTGCGGTATCGGCCCGATTTTGGTTTTCTGCCCCGAACCGGCGGCCGCCTTTGCCCGCATCTGCGAAACAGCCTCTTCCCTCGCCCGCGGGTCCGGCCCTGTGCGGACGTCCGTTGCGCCGGTCCCGACATCCGTGCCCGCATCTGTACCCGTAATTGGCATTGCAGCTGATCCCTCACTCCGTGCCGCATCGGCCTGAGGAGCGAGGACAACCGGGGCCCCTCCAGCATCAGCGGGCGCAACAGCGGAAGGAGATTGAGGTGTCGATTCTACCGGGCGAAACTGGCTGCTATCAAGCGTGGAGGACACGCAGCCGCTCGCGACCATTGATATGGCAAGCGTTGCGGCAATGGTGAGAACTCTGGTAGTGATCAATTTTCGAAATGCCCCGAATTGTCTGTGCTGCTCATATCTCTCCAAAAGGTTGAGAATATGGCCATGCGCTCCTGCACGATGGTTTTTTGATTTGCAACATTCTCAAGGATTGATATGCTTTTTCATACACG
>CAZIPH010000101.1:0-2872 GCA_964541115.1 uncultured Salaquimonas sp. | reverse complement strand
GCATAGTGTTCGATTTCCTTGGTTGCCATCATGACCACATCAATGCGCAGGTCACTCATGATCGGAACCATCCTTCACGATCAACATTTGCTCCTTTATCTGAGCAATAATGGAACTTCTGAGATGCATGGCCTTCACCCGCCGCTTGAGGGCAGCAGCACGCGACAACGCTTCCGATTCGTCGGAAAGACAACTGACGCACGCTGAGAGGAAGTCGTCCGCGCTCTCGCTCGAAATGAATGCATCTGAAGTTTCGTCGAGTTGCAAGCCTTCAACCCCCTTGCGCGTGGAGATGACGGGAACCCCAAATCCACCGGCTTCCAGAATCTTGATGCGGCTGCCGCTACCTAGCCTTAATGGAACTATGGCCGCAGTGGCGGTGCGATAGAACGGCCTGATGTCTTCCGGATTGGCAACGAGGTGAAACCCGCTTCGCAGGCATATCTCCCTCACTTCACTACCTGGCTCCGCCCCTGCCACTGTTACCCGTAACGCAGGAAGAATTCGCGAAAGTCGCGGCCAGATTTCTTCCGAAAACCAGCGTAGGCCATCCAGATTTGGCCGGTACCCAAGCGACCCTACGAACAACAGGTTCTCTTTGTGGCCGTCCCGCAAATCCGTGCTGTCGAACTCCGGTGCGGCATTTGGAACACAAGCGATGCGCGTGATGCCAAGCCTGCTTCCAATGTCATCACAACCTTTGGGGCTGGCACAGGTGAACAGTGCCACCTGGCATTGCGCAGAAGAGATAACACGGTCATAGATTTCAGCCTCGGCAGTGTAGAACGACGCCCGATCACTGTTACCTGCCGTTTGCTCGTATCTTGCCATATCGCGCTTGAGCCCGGCGTCATCGTCATCGAGGTCCAGGATGATCGGCACACCCTTCAGTTCTGGCGGCAAGCCTTCAACAACAGGAAACAGGTAAGCTCGGGATACAATGATGAGATCGGGGCGAAGCGTCACGATCCTGCTCACGATCTCCTTGATCACAGGTGCCGAGAGTGCAATTGAGTCAACCGGTCTGCCGTAGTCCAGATAGGCGCGCGCCCTAACCTCTCCGGCTGGAAGTTGAAGCACGATGCGCAGCCTTGTGTCTTGCCGCTGACTACAATCGAGTAGCGAGACATTAGCCCCTGCAAATTCAAGCTGCTGGCTGAAGGTCTGCCGGGCATCAACTACAAGAACGTGGGTATCTCCCAAACTCGCGGCGGCTTCAGTAAAGACACCGACTCGCATGGCGAGACCATTGCCAGAGAACGCCGGCTTCACGGGACAGATGTGTACAATGCAAATGCTCAAGACCGCTCATGCCCGCCTAGGAACGAACATAGAAGGTTTCATCAAAAATCAGGCTGTAATTGCGAACGGACGCTGTCCCTCCAGACGTTTTCTCCAACTTTGAAACAAGCTCGTCAAGGAAGCACGCGAGCCGCGAATCTTCGCGTCTATACTTCGCCACGCTGGCGCCGATATCGGCCACGATGGCGGGATCGACAACCGCCAGGCCCTGCAAGGTCGTGGCAATGATTTGCGCTGAATTCTCATCATGATATCCACCGTTCCAGAATGCAGAGATGAGATCATCAATCATGCTTCCTGCAGACCCGGACCTGACGGCTCCGCCTGTGTCTTTCTCGACCTGGCATAGCTCGATGGGCTGGGGTGGCTGTCCAAAGGTTGTGCCAGTCCATATCCCGCTTTGCACTTCCTTGAGAAAGGCAGTTTCCTTGTTGGCATCACAGATGTAAATCCCTGCGCCTTCTGGCCCGACACCAACGTACCAGTTCATCAGCGCACCTGATCGGCCACGCCCAATCTGATTGCCATCCAGCAACTCGATCACTTGCGATGGTTTCGATCCTATGGTCAGTACAAATGTCTTGTTCAAGACAAGCGCCTGCTCAAGTCGGCGATATCCAGGGGTAGAACCGGGCGGGAAGAAAATGCGCCCGTTCCAAATCATCCTGAGGTCACGCAGATACGACTCGCAGACATCCGCCAGTTCAAAACCGTCAGGCTTGATGTTGTCCCCGTGCAGCGACCACTTGCAGTTGGTACGGTGCTGGAAAAGCCTGTTGCCAGAAAAATCTCGCTGACACAAAAAGTACTCATCCGCATATGGCTTGTGCGGTACCAGCGCATGGTCCGCTCCAAGCATCTTCCATGCGAGCAAAAAAGTATCCTTGTCGCCATAGACCATGTTGTAGACGACGTCTGCGCGTGTGTTCAGGGCGTGGACGAGGCAGACGGCCAGCCAGTGCCTTTTCCTGTCAACGCAAAGCTGCCCGCTCTCCCATGAGCAGATCTGGTTGGGCTCAAGGCCAAATCGCTGCCAAGCCGGGTTGGTGATGGAAAGGTCGATGACATCGGGCCAGAATAACGCGCCGGTCGTACAATAATGCGGCCAGTCGAAGAGTTCTGCGGGATCACGAAGCGGAACCTGGTCAGCATCAAGCAATATGACATGCTCAAAGCCTGTAAAGCGCAATGCATGAGCCTTGAGCTGCCAGCCGTCCAACTGCAATTCATTGGCTTCACCGGCAAAAGTCGTGGACAGAGCATCCACGACATTACAACCAAGCTCCTCGAATTGCCGCGCCAGGAACCGTGGCATTTCTATTGCGCCACAATGCCATATCTCGATCGGCAGCACTGATTTGAGTTGTTCCCGCAATAGTCTGACCAGAACATAAGCGTTCACAATCATCACAGGACCGCCTGCGCACACCACGATGCCACGTTCATTACCGGGTCGTGCCACATATGGTCCTGCGATACGGGCGGCTGCCAGCAGTTCTTCGGCAAGATCAGTGCGGCTGTTGTCGGTCATGTTTCCTCTGGCGCTCTTTGGTCATATGCTCGCCCGGAT
>CAZIPH010000100.1:0-3060 GCA_964541115.1 uncultured Salaquimonas sp. | reverse complement strand
ATGACAGCAGGTAACCGTGAGCCATGTGAAGTTCGATCATGTCAAAATCGGCGCGCTCCGCCACTTCAGCGGCAGCGACGAATTGGTCGCGTACAATATCCATGTCGTTACGGCTCATCTCGCGCGGTGTCGCGTTTCGCTCAGACCATGGTACGGATGAAGGTGCAAGTATCTCCCAGTTGTCTGCATTGAGCGGCGCATCCATCTCTTCCCAGCCAAGCTGCGTCGAGCCTTTGGCGCCGGAATGGCCGACCTGCAGGCATATTTTGGCATCTGTTTCATTGTGTATGAAATCCACAATCCGCTTCCACGCCGCCTCATGCTCTGGTGCATAGGTTCCGGGGCAACCGGGTGTGATCCGCCCTTCAGGCGAAACGCAGGTCATTTCCGTATAGACAAGCCCCGCACCGCCCTTCGCCCGTTCACCATAATGGATGAGATGCCAGTCTGTCGGGCAACCATCAACGGCCTTGTATTGCGCCATCGGCGAAACCACGATGCGGTTTTTCAGGTCCATGTCGCGCAGCCGGTAAGGTGCAAACATGGGTGCACGAACCGGGGCGTCTTCGGGCACTCCCGCCTGGGTCTGAAACCATCTTTCAGCGCTTTCAAGCCATTTGGGGTCCCGCAGTCGCAGGTTTTCATGGCTGATGCGCTGAGACCTTGTGAGCAGCGAATAGTTGAACTGAACCGGATCGAGATCGAGATAGCGCTCCACCTCCTCAAACCATTCCAGTGAATTTCGGGCCGCAGACTGCAAGCGCAGCACTTCCAGTCTGCGCTCATCCTGATAGCGGATGAAGGCTGATTCCATCGTCTCTTCAGAATGAAGATACTCGGCCAATGCAATGGCGCTGTCTACGGCAAGCCGCGTTCCCGAACCGATGGAAAAATGCCCGGTCGCCGCTGCATCGCCCATCAGAACCACATTGTGATGATACCATTTTTCGCAGATCACCCTTGGAAAGTTCATCCACACCGCAGAGCCGCGCAGGTGGTTGGCATTGGATATGAGGGAATGCCCGCCTAGATGGCTTGCAAACACCTTCTCGCAGACGGCAATGCCCTCTTCCTTGGACATGTGCTCGAAACCCCAATTGTCCCAGGTTTCCTGCGTGCATTCCACGATGACCGTCGCAGTCTCCTTGTCGAACTGGTAGGCATGGATCCACATCCAGCCATGTTCGCTTTCCTCGAAAATGAAAGTGAAGGCATCGTTGAATTTCTGGTGAGTGCCGAGCCAGATGAACTTGCATAGCCGCATGTCAATATCAGGCTTGAAGACACTCGCATATTCATTTCGTACCAGCGAGTTGATTCCGTCACAGGCAACGACGAGGTCGAACTCCTTGCGGTATTCCTCGGCTGACTTGAAGACAGACTGAAAGCGCAGATCAACGCCAAGTTCGCGCGCACGTTCCTGCAGAATCATCAACAACTTCTTGCGTCCGATACCAGCAAAGCCATGGCCGCCCGAAACAGTCCTGTGTCCCTTGTGGATGACGGCAATGTCATCCCAATAGGAAAAGCTGCCCTCGATTTCGCGGGCACTTTGAGGATCATTGGTACGCAACTGGTCCAGGGCGTCATCCGACAGGACCACGCCCCAGCCAAACGTGTCGTCTGCCTTGTTGCGCTCCAACACCACGACGTCGTGGGAGGGATCGCGAAGTTTCATGGATATGGCAAAATAGAGCCCGGCGGGCCCACCTCCCAGACACAGGATGCGCATTCGTGTCTCCTCTCATCTGTCCGGTTCGGCAACCGAATGAGTTAAGGCTACACAAAGCTGAAACTATTTCAAGCTTCAATTTATTCAGCTTGAAATATCTTTCCTGGAAGCGTGCAATTCGGGTTGTTGGCGATCATCGCAATTTCATACGGCAGTTCCGCCGCGGTTCCAGCCGCGACCATTCTCGCCGAACATTTCGTACCCCCCATCTGTCACGGTCAGCGTGTCCTCGAGTTTGATGAAGCCGCGCTTTGGGTGAAGCATGGTGGTCTCGACAGATATTACCATTCCGGTTTCCAGCGGATTGTCTGCATCGACGCCCTCATAGGCTACGGGATGATTGGTCATCAGGAAGGGTGCTTCGTGACTGATGAGGCCCATGCCATGGGCAAAGAAGTCGGTGTAGCCGTGACCATCCTGCTGCCTGAGTGCGGCTTCAGCATGGGCAATGAAATCTCCCCCCCTTGCTCCCGCCCTCACTTTTGAAAACGCAGCCTGCTGGACGGTCTCGACCTGGCCAAGCAGGTCGACCAGTTCGCTGTCCGGTTCGCCGAGCACGCCCATGCGGCATATGTCGCCAATATAGCCGTCAAGATTACCACCTGAATCGATTGAGAGAACCTCTCCTTCTTTCCAGGTCTGGGCAGATGCGGCCCGGTTGTGGCTCTCGCCAAGTGTAAGCAGGCAATATTCGAACATCAGGCCCTCACTGGTCTCCTCACGGCGCAGGCGCTCGATGATCTCGAACTTGCTGGCTCCTGCTCCTGATCCGGCAATGGTCGCCTGCATGGCTTGGGTAATGCCTTCGGATGCCCGCTTGAGGATTTTCAGTTCCTGTGGCGTCTTGATGGCGCGCAGTCGCTCCAATACACCGGTCGCATCGACAATACCCAGATCCGGCAAGGCTGCCTGCAATGCATCGCGTGTATCAGATGGCAGGAAGGGCGGCTCTACCCCGATCCTGCCTGTAGTCATGCCGATCGAGCGCAGGTATTCGACTGCCTTGGCAATCGAATCCAGCGAACCCCATGACATGGGAAAGAAATTAGGTACCCAGAATGGATGATTGGCGTGCTCGCCTCCCTCCATCCTGTTCGCCACATAAGCTGCTTTCTGAGGGGCACCCTTTACATAGATGAAAACCGGCAGGTACCGGCTGTGGCCTATGGCATCCATCGCGGAAAAAAAGATGAACTGGTAGCCCTGTTGATTTCCATTGAGAAGTGACCCCGTATTTTCACCGAGATTTGACCCACCTTTGATTATGTCTCAGCGGTCATGTTGTGGTCAATACGGGCATCTCCTTTCTCTTTTTCTTTGCGGCCTGT
>CAZIPH010000099.1:0-3076 GCA_964541115.1 uncultured Salaquimonas sp. | reverse complement strand
ATCATAATCCGCGTGTCGGGGGTTCGAGTCCCTCCTCCGCTACCAATAATTTCAATGAGTTAGCTGATATTGCTCAGGCTGTAGTCTGTGGATAACTCGTACTGGCAACCAAATGGCAACCAGTCGAGATTTCTGGTTCCCAATCAGCGTTATTGCGCAATAGTTATTCAAGGGCTGTTTATTGCTCTGGAACACACAAAGCGAAATACCAAGCCGCATATTTGGTTCGATTCCCGCTGCCCGCTCCAGATTTCCAACAATATATTAATAAGTTACGATTTCGCTGGCACCATGACCTTCGCGTTTGGATTGCGCTAGATTGCAAATCGAGGGAAAGTCGTGGAAAGGTGATCCGCATTCGCTTGAGCTGCTGAAGCCTGTTCAACGGTTCTCGATCATTAGATTCAAGAGATTGGGTTGGAAACCCGATCCATATTTCGGAACTGCAATCCATTCCATGATCGACTGGACGGAGAGTTGTTTAATTCAATTGGTTGCGGAAGCAGGCATGCTATATCCGTGCGGTGGTGTTGTCGCTTGTGTAGAAAAAGTGCCCATACGCTTTGTGAGAGCGATCTTATAGCCGACGATTTGGACGGAACTGAAGCCTAACTCGCCCGTTTGGCCCACTCGGAAGTGCGCTGATTTGTCTTGTTCTTCCGAGGTGAGTTTAAGGGGCTCCTTCCCGGTGTTTGTGGAAACTATCATTCATGTAATGATTGGCATGATATTCGTGAGCGTAGTGTTGTTCGTCGCCCGCCGGAAATACGATGTTCGGTGATCTCGACCTTCTTTTCACCCATGGGTCGATCGCCTGATAGTCCGATGCTTACGGACACTGACCAAATGCGGCAGACCACCTTCAGACAAACGTCGCTGGTGCCGGTTGTAGAAAGCGTGAACGGGGCTCTCAGACGTAAGCCACACAACGCAGATCCGAAATCTCAGTCCATCCTGGACAAAAGGCGTTTGGCGATTTCGATACAGGTGCGGGTTGCATCAGATCGGCTGAAGCTGTCCGGATTGAGCAGGAAGTCTGTCCACATCCCCTCGAGCAAGGCGGTAAGGCCGTTTGCGGCCAGAACAGCTTCGGCTTCATTGGCGGCCAACTCGCTGCAAGTCGCCATGAGAATGCTGCGGAACTCGGTTTCCCGGGAATCCACGAAACGCTTGTATTCCGGGCGGGTATTCATCTCGGCGCGAAAGGCAAACCAGATCGTGATGTCGCGGCGATTGAGAACCTCAGGAAGGAAATCCGCTGCAATGATTCCCCGCAGACGGCGGGAGGGGTTGATATCGCCGGAATCCACGGCTGCCCGCCAGTTGCGGGTGTAATCATTTGCCATCTCCTCCAGCATGGAAATCAGCAAATTCTCCTTAGAGCCGAAATGAAAGCCGATCATGCCGCGGGAGAGGCCGGAGATTTCCTGGATCCGGTCAACGGTTACACCGCGCACGCCGTGCAGGTAGACAGCCTCGGCAGCGGCATCGAGCAGTGCGGCTCGATGCCTTGCCTTGCTCAGTTCCCGGGCGTTGGGTTTTCCCGTCTTTTCCTTTGCCAGTTCCAATTCACCACCTGAAATTCAGCATTCGCGATCATTAATGGTCCAATCTGACGGGTTGCAAGTCCTTCTGCAACCCGTCCTGGTGCGCTAGGCGCCCTGCTTCATTGCTGTTGCAGTGCCTCAATCCAGGGCCGGCCTTGGTCCTCCCCTAGCGTACCAATCGCCCCTCGAAGCCTCGAAGGCTGCACCGACATTGAAAGTGAGGTCTTCGCGATAATTTCTTGCGACGATCTGCATGCCGATCGGAACTCCCTCGCTGCCATGGCCAATCGGCACCGACAGAACCGGACATCGGCTCAGCATGTTGAAGGGAAAGGTCAGCAACCAGCCGGACATGGGGGAAACAGGCGTTCCGTCGATCTCCAGGGAATCCCTGGTGGAATCAAGCTCTGCCGGTACGCCGGGAAGGCCCATCACCGGGCAGATCATGGCATCATATTCTTCCAGAAGGGGACCGAGCGTTGCATGCATCTTGCCGATAGCAGTGTTGACCTCGAACAATTCGCCTGCGCCGACATGACGTGCCTCTTCCGCGAAGGCACGGGAGTAGGAATTCATCCGGTCTCCCAGTTCGTCCATGAAGCTGGCGATATAGGTGCCGAAATGCATGTGCAGGTAGGAGAGGGCCTTGAGGGGCCACTCCTTCTGCCAGCCGAGTTCCACCGGTTCGACCACGGCACCCAGGCCGCGCAGGCGTTCAGCCGCTGCGTCAAGTGCCGAGCGGACTTCATGTCCCACGGTGAACACGCCAAGGTCGGGCGAAAAGGCAATGCGCATGCCCTTCAATGATCGCGGCAGTTCCGCCGGGATCGTCATCGTTTCGCGCAGCGAGGCGATGTCTGGTGGATGGTGACCAGCCATGAGGTTGAACAGCAGGGCTGTGTCGGCAACCGTGCGACCCATCGGCCCCTCATGACTGAATGTATCCATGTTGAAGGGCGGGTCAGAAGGGATCCTGCCATAGGCCGCCTTTATTCCGACAACGCCGCAAGCGGATGCGGGAACGCGAATGGAACCGCCGATGTCCGAGCCCGTTGCCAGGGTGCACATTCCTGCTGCCAGTGCAGCGCCAGAGCCGCCCGACGACCCCCCAGGCGAATAATCGGTGTTCCAGGGATTGCGGCACACGCCCCACATTTTCGTCCAGGTGACACCTGCACAGGAGAATTCCGGCGTTGCAGTCCTTGCATGGACAATGCCGCCAGCTGCAAGCACGCGCTGGTTGACCGGTGAGGTGTGCTCCGCAATATACCCCTCAAGGGCAAAGGATCCGTTTGAAACCGGCTTTCCGGCAATCAGGCTCTCATCCTTCACCGCGACGGGCAGTCCGTCGATGGCACCGGCAGGATTGCCCCTGGCATATCTCGCCTCTGCCTCTCGGGCCAGTTGCATGGCCTCGTCGAAATGCGTGTAGGTGAAAGCGTTGACAGCCGGTTGCACGGCTTCGGCACGGTCGATGTGCTGCATTGACGGGGCTCGCATATTTTCTGACCGCTTGATTGCAGACACCA
>CAZIPH010000098.1:0-3141 GCA_964541115.1 uncultured Salaquimonas sp. | reverse complement strand
CCATGCTGATGATGATCGGAGTGATCTCCGCGGTCGGCTTCTGGCTGATCGCAACGGCCTATCGCATCGGCCATTCGCCCACGGTCGCACCGTTCGAGTACACCGCCATGCTGTGGGCCACCATCCTGTCGTTCCTGCTGTGGGGCGAGTTGCCGAAGTCGACGACGATCATCGGCACCTTGATGATCATCGCCTCGGGCATCTACGTGCTGCGGCGCGAGGCGATCAAGCGGGAACGGCCACTGGCGGGCCGTGGCGTGTGGCGGTCAAGGAACTGACGCACACTTTGGAATTTCACTGGCTGGGATCGCGCCGGGCGCAGGCACCCCGGATCATCAGTTTGAAAACAATAGATTAAAATCGAGTCGTAGTAGTCTGCTACTACAAACTTTGCTGCGGTGCATGATTGAGTTCCTCGTGGCGCTCATCTACGCTCGTATTCGGTCGCCCATGGTGGCAGATCGCAAACCAGAGGAGTGTCGTGATGAAGAAGCTGTGGACCAAGCCTTCCATGTGCCAGGTGGAAGCGGGTTTTGAAATCTCTCGCTACCTGCCTGCAGACATCAAGAAGTAAGACACGCTCCAGTCTGATGGAGCATTGTTACGCCTGACCTTTAAGTTGAATCTTGGGGGTTGACAATCTGTGGCGTATGACTTGCCGTTACTTGCAGCACATGTATCAGTTTACTAGCATGGAGTGTGCCTTTTGTTCAAATTTTCCCAAACGCTATTGGTTTTGACAGCGTTATTGGCTCCACAGACTGCGTTCAGTGCTGACAAGAAATTGGGCGAAGAGCGTTACAATCAAACTTGCATTGCTTGCCACGGACCAGCCGGAAAAGGCGTATCCAGTTATCCAAAGATTTCCGGCAAGGAGGTTTCATATACGATTGCCAAACTGGAAGCCTACAGGAAAGGGATAGGACAAGGGCCGAACTCTTCCATGATGATTATGATGGCCCAGCCTTTGACTGATGAGGAAATCACAAATTTGGCCGCGTATTTGGAAGATGCCAAATATGTCGTTGAATAGGGAGGATAAAATGAAAAAAATATCTAGTGGTATATTTTCCGGAATCATGGCGTCTGCGTTTGTTCTTGGCATGTCCCTGGCTGCCCAGGCAGACAATCACGACGGAGCCATGGACGTGCCCAGCATCAAATCCGAGGTTGTGCTGAAGGGACTGGAGAGCCCCTGGGACATGGCCTTCTTGCCAGACGGCACCATGTTCTACACCGAAAAATGCAAGGGTCTGTCCGTGCGAGCCACGGATGGAACCGTGACTGCATTGTATGGAATGAAGGACACCACGGGCTTCGCCGACAGCGGAAGCGACCTGTTTTGTGAAGCGCAAGCGGGCATGCTGGGCGTGGTTGCAGACAGGCATTTCGCCAAGAACCGCATCCTTTACGTCTACTCGTCCTCGACCAAGTATCGCGGGGATGGCTGCAAGACCAACTTCGAACGATGCGACGGCAACATCGTGATGAGGTTCAAGGTCAGCGATGACCTCAAGAGCGTCTCGGACCGGACTGATATCGTAACAGATATCCAGTACAAGCCGTTCGCGTCCAATCAGCCTTTCGGCGACCCGGGCGCCCACAATGGCGGCAGACTACGCGTTGGGCCTGGAGGCTACCTCTGGGTGGCTGGTGGCGACCGTCACAAGGGCATCTGTCCTCAGGATGGAACGCTGCTGTGTGGCAAGGTCCTGCGGATCGACATGGACGGCAACGCACACCCGGACAACAATCCGCCTGAAGGCTTTGACAAGCGCATCTACACGTATGGCCACAGAAACGTTCAAGGCATCGATTTCCGCCCAAGTGACGGCAAGGCGTTCACGGCTGAACATGGCCCGTGGCACAACGATGAAATCACCGCGCTTGTCAACGGCGGCAATGCCGGTTGGGACCCTGCACAGAACAGGGGTGGCAGAGGTGAGTGCCCCGATGAATACTGTGGCTACGAGCCAAACCAGAAAGAGGGAATGGATCCGGCGTTGCGCGCTGCGTACACCCCGATGAGCGACACTCGCTTCAAGGATCTGATGCCACCGACATGGAACAACAACGGGTTCTCTCAAGGGACCGGTTCTGCGGCCTTCCTCAAAGGCAGCAACTGGGGCATTTACGAGGGGCACCTCGCAGTAGGCATCATGGGCATCGGCTTTGGTGGCACGCCACCGGGCTCGAGAATTGACATGATCAGCATCACTCCCGACGGTTTGGGAATCAATGGTATCACCCGCATGCCTCTCGGATTCTCGAAGCGGTTCCGCGGGTTGGTCATGGGCCCGGATAACGCGCTGTATGTCGCTACCGACGAAGGCGAAATCTACAAGGTGACGGCAGAAAGCGCCAAGTAACCCTGCAACAATCGGTGCCCGCGCCATATCGGTGGCGCGGGCATCTTCATTTCAATGGTTCAAGCCCCCGGGCGCAAAGGCTCAGCCACCGAGTGTACTATTGATTGCACAAGATTATGGAAAGCCGCTCCGCCGCTGAGTCCGCCGGTATTGCCTGTTTCGGCTTTTCCGTCATGTCTGTGTTCATCGCCGGCTCCCTCCAGTGCCTGTCTGAGAAGAAGGTATTCTGCAGTATCCGCTGCATATGCGCGGAGCAGTCGATTTCCAGCAGGCTCTGATAGCTTTGCGCGCCCATGACTGACGTCTTGTACCGGACCCTGCTCCACGCCCTGCGCAGGCTGGCACTTGCCTCCACGCGCGATGCATCAAAGAAATGGACATCACCGTTCAATTCCTGCGAGTAGGTGCGCCACTCGCCATCGCCAGCAGCCGGGGCTTGACCCGCCACAATGGCCGACACCACAAGGCAGGTCAGAAATGCTGTTGTCTTGTTCTTGGCCATCAAGATGAAACTTCCAGACTCTCAATTTACACCAACCGGCATTGGTCGGCACTGATGCGGGCAGTCATATTGTCATGGCCTGACAGGACAGGGTGACAGTATCGTCGCCGGAGCGGAAGACCCGGTTGGACAGCCACGTGTACTGCGGCGCGAGGCGATCAAGCCGGAACGGCCATTGGCGCTCCAGGTACCGGGGCCGGGCTCGCCAGGTGCTCTGCCGGCAGCAAACATGACGGCGATTTAATCCAACATCACATGAGCGTGAACGGC
>CAZIPH010000097.1:0-3148 GCA_964541115.1 uncultured Salaquimonas sp. | reverse complement strand
ATCTGCTCGTTTACGGAGGATTCCTTCTCGATATAGGTGTCGGAGCGCGGCACATAGGCTTCCGGCTGGTAGTAGTCGTAATAGGAAACGAAATACTCCACGGCATTGTTTGGAAAGAACTGTTTGAACTCGCCGTAAAGCTGGGCGGCCAGCGTCTTGTTGGGCGCAAGGATTAGCGCCGGGCGCTGGGTTTCCTCGATGACCTTGGCCATGGTGAAGGTCTTGCCCGAACCGGTAACGCCGAGAAGAACCTGGGTCTGGTCGGGTTGGCTGTCCTGCCTCACGGCGAGTTCGGTCGAGCCTTGTTCGCCCTCACCGCCTGCGGCTGAGGCAAACGTCCGGCCGGAGCGTTCCACCGCCTTGCAAATATACGCTTCGTCGAAGCCGGAATGGCGCAGCGCATCCGCATAAGGCCGGCCGGTCACGCCCTCCACCAGGTCGGCGATTGCCGTTGGCTGGTCGCCGGAAGGCTCATAGGCCGTGACCATCCTCAGCGGGATGCCGCCCTCCATCTTCTCCGGGCGCTCGGGCCGGTGCGGCGTCCATTTAGACAGGTCCTGCCGGATGTTGGGATCGCCCGCCTTGAGCAGGTTCTGCAGGGCATTGTCGGTGGCGGCAACGCCAAAGGTCTCGCTGCCATCGCCCGTACCGGCATCGCGCGAGCGCTGCGCGGCAGCCTCGCCCGCCGCCTTGCCCCTGGCCAGCAGTTCGCCGGCCTCCTCCAGCGAAACATCAACGCCGGCAATCGGGTTGAGGCCCGCAGCAGCGCGTTCAGCCGGATCGCTCGACCCGCCGATGAACCCGCCGCGCGAGGAGCGCTTTTCGGAAACGTTTGGTTTGTTTTTCGCCGGGGCCTTGTTTCTGGCGCTCACGTGAGCAGCTTCGCTGCGACTGCGCGGCGCATCAGCGCCGGATGCCTCTCCGGCATTTTCCTCGCGGGATAGACCGGCGGCATCTTCGGCCGCCTGCTTCTCGGCCTTCCGACGTGCTTCCTGCTCCACCTTTACCCGGTGCTTGCCCGCATCGGAGCGGATCCTGCGCATCTCCTCCTTGCGGGCGCGCTTCGCCTCTTCCTCTTCGGCAATGGCAAGCCATTCGTCGAGGGCGCCGCCGGAAAGTGGCTCGCCTTCGAGATCAGGTTGTTTTGACTCCTCGAAGCCTTTCAGGTTTTTCGCCGGGGCGTCCGCCCCGCCGCCCGTTCGCGGCCTTGCACTTCCGCTTTTAGCGGAAGCTTGCCCTGCCACGGAGGGATGCGCTTCGCTCGCTTTATCGCTCACGCCAGATGCTGACGCATCGGCTCCGCGAGGGCGGGCTGACCGCCCGGCTCGCTCTTCGCTCGCTTTATCGCTCACGCCAGATGCTGACGCATCGGCTCCGCGAGGGCGGGCTGACCGCCCGGCTCGCTCTTCGCTCGCCTTGTTCGAAGCATCGTTGTTATCGGAATCTGCCATGGACCGAATATGGGCCAGCCACATGGCGAAAGAAAGGGGAGCAAGCGCGAAGATATGACAGCTACTGACAGTGGTGTGTCAGGAGGGGGCTAGAACCCATGGAACTCCCTGTGCCAGCGCAAGTATTCAGGATGCGGTTGAAGACTATCCAATTCAGGAACCTTTGCCTTCCTCTCCTTTCTCAGCAGCCCCGAAACGTCATGATTCAATTTTCGCGAATGTAAAATCTCGAAGTCATCGCCCATGGACAGCAGCCCTCTATCAAACATCCAGTGTACGGTGCCGGAAAGCGCTATCCCGTTGCGAACCCAATCGTTCCCGCCTTGCTCGACAGGTCTGATGTGTGCGGCTTCAACTTCAGGTCGTCCTTTGCCATTTATCAACCGCAGCCCTGTGAAGGCACACGTCCTGTCGTAAGCCACCCTTACATGTTGCTTAAATTTTTTGTCCCGCCATTTACGGTTGGTGAGTTGCTCGACAATCCGTCTTTCGGTTGGCTCTCCAATTATTTCTGGTTGATTGGCATCAAAGTCATGAAAGCCGCGAAAACTCTCCGCGTTAGGTTGAATCTCAATTTGTGTTTCTTCGTCGTCGGTCCGATCTGGCCATTCTGGTTCTTCAGATAATCCGGCTTTAATAATTTTTTCGAACTCCAGTTCACTAATTAGCCTGACAGCATTAATTGCCACCCCACCATTCACCGCACCATCAGGAAGCACGAGCTTTTCCTCAAACCCTCGATCCTCTCGATAGTAAACGGACCGATCAAAACCTAGAAAATCATCCAAATGGGCATAATAGTGCCCCTCGAGCGCACTATCCTGGGTGATACATGTAACTCGAGCACAACCCGTATAGTGGTTGTCACCTTTTTTCTCTCGCTTTTCATAATAAACGATCTGGTCACCAACGGTTTGTTCCACGCGCGAAAGATACGTCTTTGGGAAATGATAGCGTTCGCCTAGCACATCATCGTATCCACTATTTTTCTTGTGGGAAAACACACCCTTCATGCCGGCAAATCCATGAAACTCTGACCTACTGCCTCAATCTTGTGCAACGGAGCAAAACGATGGTCAACAACATTGATCGCGCAGATTGGGCCCGCGAGGCGCTTCAGGTAATTGCTGACCGCTTTATGGCGGGTGAACTCACTGAGGAGACGCTTTGAGATTTAATTTGCAACATTGGCCACTACGCTGAACTGGAGTTAAAGCTATCTCGCAATGGAGCGATCCGTGTGTACTCCATAGGTATTGGGGCATGGAGTGCCGAATCGAAGAACCCACTTGATGAGCCTGATAACAACGACGCTGTGACAATTCGCATAAACTATGAAGGATAAAGACTTGGCCAGCGGCGTTCGCAAGCCCCTTCCCTCGCCCCCTTCCCTGCCCTAAATGCGGGTGCCTGAACCCTTTCCTTTCCGGAGCCTGACATGCCCGTTGCCGTTACCGCCTATCTCGCCACCATCATCATCTTCCTGGCGATCGATTTCGTCTGGCTCAAATATGTGGCCATCGGCTTCTACCGGGACAATCTGGGCGATCTCATGCTCGACAAGCCCAACCTCGCCATCGCCGCCGGGTTCTACCTCATGTATGCGGTCGCCGTGGTCGTGCTGGCCGTCCTGCCTGCGCTGAAGGCCGACAGCTGGTCCACGGCGCTGATCTATGGCGCGCTGCTCGGCATGGCTG
>CAZIPH010000096.1:0-3151 GCA_964541115.1 uncultured Salaquimonas sp. | reverse complement strand
AGGAAGGGATCATTGAGGCCCAGTTGATTACGCAGTGCCTCACGGTCATCAATTGAGGCTTCCTGTCCGACCATCGAATTGATCGGATCGCCCACGTAACGGAACAGGGCAAAGGACACCAATGCCACGACCAGCATTACGAGAACCGATTGTAGGAGCCGTCGGATGATATAGGCCAGCATGGCAATCAAAGCCTTCGTTCAGGTCGGATATTCCCGGACTTTTCGTCCCGAAATAGAATCGCCCGCGCAGCATCGTGCCGCACGGGCGAAAAGGTAAGGACGGATCAGTTGCCGAAGGTGACGGTTGTCATCTTTGGCTGGTTTTCCGGATGAACATCCAGATTGATATTGTCCTTCATGGCATAGGCCAGCATCTGGTTGTGCACGTTGAGGAATACCCGGTCTTTCATGACCTGGTCCCAGATTTCCGCGATAACCGCATCACGGGCTTCCAGGTCAGTCATCGTGGCCAGGGATTCGATCTTGGCATCCAGCTCCGGATCGGAATAATGCGCACCATTGTAGGCGCCATAGCTGTCTGCGCGGGTGTGCACCAGGAAGTTGAAGATATAGGCGCTGTCAAAGGTTGGAACACCCCAGCCCAGCAGATAGAAATCGGTTTCCCATTTTTCGATCAGCGGGAAGTGCAGGCTGCGTGTCTGCGACACCAGGTTCGCCGTGATATTGACGCGGGCCAGCATTCCGACCAGTGCCTGGCAGATCGCTTCATCGTTCAGGTAACGGTCGTTCGGGCAGTTCAGGTCAACCGAGAAACCCTCAGGGTAGCCGGCTTCCTTGACCAGTGCAGCGGCGCGCTCGTAATCGGGCTTGCCATAGGCGTGCATTTCCTCGGTCCAGCCGTTCACGAAGGGCGGCAATGGCGCAGCAGATGGCTGCGACTGGCCACGCATCACGACCTGCTGGATTGCGTCACGGTCCAGAACCAGTGAAAGCGCTTCACGGATCTCTGGTTTCTTGAACGGGTTGTCGTCGACATTGGCGGAACGCAGCTTGTCCGACATCATGTCATAGGAGAAGAAGATATTGCGGTTTTCAGGGCCGGTGGCGATCTTGATGCCATCGGTCTGGTCGAGCCGTTCGATATCCTGCACAGGCACATCCTGGACGATGTCAACTTCACCGGACAGGAGCGCGGCAACGCGGGTCGCGGCTTCTGCAATCGGCGTGTAGATGATTTCCGTCACTACAGGTTTTTCATCCCAATGACCGTCGAAATGGGCCATTACGGTCCGCACTTCAGGATCGCGCGACACGAGCGTGTAAGGGCCGGTGCCATTGGTGTTGCGCACGGCAAAGTTTTCTTCACCAGCGGCGAAGTTCTGCGGCTGGACAACGTTATTGGCCTCGGACCAGCCCTTGTCCATGATGAAGGTGTTGGTGAGGTTCTGAACGTAAAGCGGTGACGGGCCGGTCATTTTCACATGAACGGTGTAGTCATCGACCATCGATACGCTTTCGACCGCCGAATGAAGCGCCTTGAAGCCTGAGCTTTCGGCACGCACGCGGTCCAGCGAGAACACGACGTCCTCGGCTGTCATGTCAGCACCGTCATGGAACTTGACGCCTTCGCGCAGCTTGAACACCCAGACGGTCGGGTCTTCTGCGCTGATCATCCACTCTGTGGCAAGGCGAGGCTCGAGCGAACCGTCCGTGGCACGGCCAACCAGCGTTTCATAGATGTGGTGCAGCAGGGTCGAGGTCGGTCCCTCATTCTGCGAATGCGGGTCCAGTGTCAGTGCGTCGGCAACACGTGCCCAGCGCAGGGTTTCGGCATTGGCTGCCGTCATGGTCAGGGCCAGTGCAGCACCTGCCAACAGCATCTTGCGTGCCGTGCGCGCAATGGCGCCGGCGTTTGGCTTCGAAAGCATCATTCATCTCCCGTTTCACATCGGACGGATCTTTCCGGTGTCCGTCCGTTCTTGTGCAGTCTGTACGCCCGCTGAGCGGGTGGTGAAAAAAGGATAACTTCAAGCCTTTGTTTTACGCAACCTTTTTCGCAAGGTTCCGAAAAGTCATCGCACAAGCATGATTGGCACCTTGCAGGACTTGCCAGGGCGACACTATCCAAACCATGGCCGCCCGTCCTGCCACCAAGGCGGAGCGGGGCGCACCAGATGGCGGAGCCAGGCGAACAAGTAGGCCGGAGCCGGGTGATCAGATCCGGTCCTGCTTCCTGAGATCTTCCAGCGTGTTGTCGAGCGTTTTTCTCGCCAGCACTATCAGTTCGTCGGCCTCTTCATGGGTAATGGTCAGAGGCGGGCAGATGATCAGGCGGTCGCGCACGGCACGCATCACCAGACCATTCCGGAAGGAATGATCGCGCGCGATATTGCCTACCTGGCCTTCCGGCGTAAACCGCTTGTCAAGGTTTTCCTTGTCGGGCACTAGTTCCAGTGCACCCATCAGGCCCTTCATGCGCGCCTCGCCCACCAGCGGATGATCCCCCAGTTTCGCCCAGCGCTGCTGAATGTAGGGGCCGATATCATTGGCAACCCGTTCGACAAGCTTTTCGCGGTGCATGATCTTCAGATTGGCGACGGCCGCAGCACAGGTCGCTGGATGTCCCGAATAGGTATAACCATGATAGAATTCGCCGCCGACGGTCCGGAAGACGTCGGCCATCTTGTCGGAAATCGTCACTGCCCCGATGGGGAGGTAGCCCGATGAAAGGCCCTTGGCCATCGTCATCATGTCAGGCGTCGTGTCATACGTCTGGCAGCCGAACCATGATCCGGTCCGCCCGAAACCGCAGATCACCTCGTCGGAGATGAAAAGTATATCGCGCTCTGAAAGAATGCGCCTGACCTCCGGCCAGTAACTGTCGGGGGGAATGATCACGCCGCCCGCGCCCTGGATTGGTTCGGCGATGAATGCAGCAATGTTTTCCTCGCCCATTTCCTCGATCCTGCGCTCAAGGCTGCGGGCGGCCTCGATACCGAATTCCTCCGGTGTCATCTGACGGTCTGAATTGAACCAGTAGGGCTGCATGACGTGTTCGATGTTACCGATCACGCCGCCCTGGCCGTGCATGCCTGCCATGCCGCCAAGCGCAGCCGACGCCACTGTCGATCCGTGATAGGCATTCTCGCGGGAGATGATGATCTTCTTTTCCGGCTTGCCGAGCATCT
>CAZIPH010000095.1:0-3340 GCA_964541115.1 uncultured Salaquimonas sp. | reverse complement strand
TGCCTGGCGGTCAGTTCCGATGCAAATCTCCTGAACCGCGCCTCGACCTGTCTGGCATTGAACGCGCCTTCCAGCTTGACGGAAAGCGGAACGAGCGGGCTCTGATCGGGGAAGAGGTCGAAGAAATCCTGCTTTGAATCGGGAAAGAGGCCGCCGCGCGCAAGGCCGGGATTGGCCTTCATGGCAATGAGCGGTGAGCCGTGCCGCAGGCCCATGGCGATCACGGCAAGGCCGATCGGAACATAAAAGACACTCATCGGGATTTCGTGCCACCAGCGCCGTGCCAGTTGCACAGGCGGAACAGCTGCGCCGCCCCTTGTGGTGCTGCCATGATGTCCGGCGGGAGGTGTTTTTCTGGTCCTGGGGCGCGTTCCTGCCATGTGCAAACCTGATCCGTTTACTGCTGCCCCTTGTGTCAGTTTGCCAGTATTTTTTCCAGCGTTGCAAATAAAAAGGGCGCGATGATTT
The DNA here is from genome assembly GCA_964541115.1 of uncultured Salaquimonas sp. Classification (GTDB taxonomy): domain Bacteria; phylum Pseudomonadota; class Alphaproteobacteria; order Rhizobiales; family Rhizobiaceae; genus Salaquimonas. The sequence continues at coordinate 2,872 of CAZIPH010000095.1, read as the reverse complement.
TTCACCGCGCCCCCGTTCATTCAGGACGTGCCCCAAGAGGCCGGTTGAGCGGCTCTGGCTCAGGCGTTTTCTTCGCCTTCGTCAGAGATGTCGTCTTCGGCGTTTTCGAAGATTTCCTCAAGATCGATGCCGTCCTCGTCCTGAACATCACGAACGAAACCGGCGTCGCGGCGGGTCAGGTCTTCGCCAGCGCTCTGGCGCTCGGCCTCGTCTTCGGAACGTGCAACGTTGATGGTGATGGTGGACGTTACTTCAGGGTGCAGCACGACCTCAACCTGATGCAGGCCGATGACCTTGATCGGGTTCTGCAGGGTGACCTGCGAACGGTTGACCTTGAAGCCCTTTTCTTCCAGCGCATTGGCGATGTCGCGGGTCGAAACGGAGCCGTAGAGCTGGCCGGTTTCGCCTGCCGAACGGATCACCATGTAGCTGGTGCCGTTGAGCTTTTCGTTGATCGCGTCGGCTTCCTTCTTGCGCTCCAGATTGCGCGCTTCAAGGTCGGCGCGCTCGGTTTCGAAGCGTGCGAGGTTGGCCTTGTTGGCGCGCAGTGCCTTGCCCTGTGGTAGGAGATAGTTGCGCGCAAAACCGTCCTTGACGGAAACCGTGTCGCCCATCTGGCCGAGTTTGGCGATGCGTTCGAGTAGAATGACTTGCATGGTGTATTTCCTTTTCTTGAAGTTCGTAATGGTTGATTGGTTTGTTTTCAGGCCGGATTGGCCGGTCCGCCGCCACCTGGTCCTGATGGTCCTGATGGTCCCGGTGGTGTCGGCCCTGATGAAGAATTGCGCGAAAGCGAGCGCCACAGCCCCATCACCGTGAAGATGAGCAGCGGCACGGAAAACATGACGATCATCGCATAGGCGATGCCAAGCACCAGGCCGCGCGAGGGATTTGCCCTGAGGCGGTAATGCATCTGGGCAAGGCCGATCAGGCCATAGCCGCCCATGGCAAGGCCGAGGAACACGCCGGCCGCATCTGCCGGTGTGCCTGACAGCATGGTCGTGCCGATCAGGCCCGCCGCCATAAAGCCGGCAGCCTCTATCGGCAGGTTGACAGTGCCCGCCACATCCTCGCGCCCGCGCGCCAGCAGGCCGGAGCGGCGCGTGATCCCTGCCGAGGCGAAGGCCGTGATCACATGGCTCAGCAGCCACATGCACGGCACGACAATCGGCAGCATCCGCGCCATGGCAACGGCATTGGCCATTTGCGCGGTTTCATCGAGCGTCTGCATGTCGGGATTGGCCTCGCCCATCTGGCGCATCAGTTCCATTACGGCGGTCACGAACACTTCGCGCGAATAGCCCGAGAACATGCCGACCACGAGGAAGCCGGCCGCCAGCGCGATCATCAGCCGCAACAGGATCGCCGACAGCGGATACCAGATGACGCGTCCCGAACCGTCCCCGGCGCGCTGGCCCAGATTGACGAGATGACCGACCCAGGCAGCAGGGGCAAAGAGGAGGACAGCCGTGACCATGGCCAGTTCGCCCGTGGCAAAGGCGCCCGCCAGCACGGAGGCAACGCCGGCCGCGATGATCCCGGCAAATGTCCCCCAGCCCATCGAGGCGATATAGACAGCCGCCGGTGCGGCAAACAGCAGGAAGAAGGCAAGGATCCCAGCATTGAAGGCGGCAAGCACCATCAGGCCCCCGGCAATGCCGGCAAGCAGTCCAATCAGCAGGGGAACATTGTTTTTCATCTCGCTGTCCTGTCTTTCGACAGTTAGACACGGGGCCGAAGCCGATCTGCGTGCCAACTTGTTTCTTTTTCTATCCCGTGACCCTCTCACGGCGGGGAGGCGGCATCACCTGCATTGAATGCAAGGGCAGCAAACGCCACGGAATATCAACCCCGTGGCGCAGATTGTATCAGGAAATCACGTAAGGCAGCAGGCCAAGGAAACGGGCGCGCTTGACGGCCTGGGCCAGTTCACGCTGTTTCTTGTTGCTGACGGATGAAATCCTGGCAGGAACGATCTTGCCGCGCTCTGAAATGTAGCGCTGCAGGAGCTTGACGTCCTTGTAGTCGATTTTCGGTGCGTTCGGACCCGTGAACGGGCAGGACTTGCGGCGGCGTCCGAAGGGTCTGCGACCAGCTGATGCTGCTACGGCCATTATTCGTCTCCCTCACTGGAATGATTGTCTGAACCTGCGTCACGGCGCGGCGGGCGGCTGTCGCGATCACCACGGTCACCCCTGTCACGATCACCCCTGTCACGATCGCCACCCCGGCCTTCACCCCGGCCTTCACCCCGGCCGTCACCCCGGCCATCACCACGCGGCGGGCGGCGGTCGTCACGGTCGCTCTTGCGCAACATGGCGGACGGGCCTTCCTCATGCTCCTCGACCTTGATGGTCATGTAGCGCAGGATGTCCTCATGGATGCGCATCTGGCGCTCCATCTCGGCAATGGCACCGGCAGGCGCGTCGACGTTCATGAGAACGTAATGGGCCTTGCGGTTCTTGTTGATCTTGAAGGCGGCTGTTTTCAGGCCCCAGTTTTCAACCTTGGCGACCTTGCCTTCATTGGCTTCCAGAACACCCTTGAAGTGCTCGGTAAGCTGCTCGGCCTGCTGGCCGGAAATGTCCTGGCGCGCCAGGAAGATGTGTTCGTAAAGTGGCATGATTGCCGTTCCTTTCCTATTCTGCCGGGCCGCGACGCGCAAAGCCTCCAAACCGCTTTTCGTGCTGGTGCTCCAGCGTGGAAAGGCGTGTCAGAACGGTATGAGAGCGAAGACAAGGGAAGCCGACCCGCTTGTTGGGCCCGTCCCGCACCCGTTCAACGGCGCAGGACCTTCCTTTCAGCCTCCGGCGAAACCGCCCGGAACTGTGAACAGCGCGGTGTATACAGGGATTGGGCGCGATTGCAAGGG
>CAZIPH010000094.1:0-3467 GCA_964541115.1 uncultured Salaquimonas sp. | reverse complement strand
CTGGACGGTGTACTGAAGAGCCTCCTGTCACTGCAAATCTCCGCGCGGGACCCGGCGGGTCGTACACACATGGCCCATGGACAGGCGTCCGGGTCCCGTGTTTGCCTTGTGCGCTGCGCGAAACGTGCAGGGTGGATGCGCAAGTGTGTCCGAATTCCCAGGGCTGAGCGAGGCGTGTCTTCAACCTCTCCCCCCTGAATCCAAGCGGGTAGGAAAGAGTGGTGAACACGGGGCAGCTCCCGCCAAACTCGAACGCAATGTTCCCCCAGGCCCGTTCACCCTGTGGATTTCCCGCCAGAGTCCCGCTATCAGGAAATGACCTGCCAACATGGGGAAAACCGGTATGGAATTCGAGTGGGTTGCCTTTGCATTGGGAGATGTGGTCTGGATTGCGCTGGCCTTTGTCTTCGGCTTTCTGGCCAGCCAGATCGGCCTGCCGCCGCTGATCGGTTTTCTTGTCACGGGTTTTGTTCTGAGTTTCATGGGCCATTCGGGCGGGGATTTCCTCGGCAAGCTGGCCGATCTCGGCATCACGCTTCTGCTCTTTACCGTTGGCCTCAAGCTGAACCTTCGCCAGTTGATCAAGCCGCAGGTCTGGGGCGTGACGGTCATCCACATGACGCTGGTCTCCGTCCTGGTCGGCACACTGGTCTTCTGGCTGGCAGTGCTGGGCCTGCCGCTCTTTACCAGTCTCGATCTGCGCTCGGCGCTGGTGCTGGGGTTTGCGCTGAGTTTTTCCAGCACGGTCTTCGCCGTCAGTGCCCTTGGCCGGGCAGGCGAAATGACCGCCCTGCATGGCAGCATCGCCATCGGCATTTTGATCGTTCAGGATATTGCCGCCGTGGTCTTTCTCGCTGCATCAACAGGAAAACTGCCATCGGTCTGGGCGCCGGCGCTTTTGCTCCTGATCTTCCTGAGGCCGGTGCTGATCAACCTGCTTCAACGCGTCGGCCACAACGAATTGCTGATCCTCTACGGCCTTGTACTGGGGCTGGGCGGAGCGGAACTGTTCGAGATGTTTGGCGCGAAGGGTGATCTTGGCGCGCTGGTAATGGGTGTGCTGGTTGCCGGTCACAGGCGCTCCGACGAACTGGCAAAGGTCATTTTCAGCCTCAAGGATCTGTTCCTGGTCGGCTTCTTCCTGTCGATTGGCCTGACCGGTGAATTGACGCTCACGGCGGTTCTGATCGGGCTGGCAATCACCCCGCTGATCTTCGCCAAATCCGCGCTGTTCCTGGCCATCATGACCGCCATGCGCCTTCGTGCCCGCACCTCGCTTCTGGCATCGCTGAACCTCACCAATTTCAGCGAGTTCGGCCTGATCGTGGCAGCGATCGGTGTTGCCAATGGCTGGCTGGATGCAGAATGGCTCGTCGTCATCGCCGTGGCACTGGCGACATCTTTCATCATTGCTGCACCGCTCGTCGAAAACGACGACCGGATCTATACGCGCTATCGCGGTTTGTGGGGTCGCTTGCAGCGCCCGAACCGCCTGCCCGGCGACGAGATTCTCGATCTGAAAGGCGTCAACTTTGCCGTCTTTGGCATGGGCCGCGTCGGCACCGGTGCCTATGAGCAACTCAGAGCAACCCACGGCGCCGAAACCATCGGCTTCGATTTTGACGAGGCCGTGGTCAAGGCTCATCAGGAGAAAGGCCGCACGGTCTTTCAGGGCGATCCCAGCGACAGTGATTTCTGGGAAAAAGTCGAGCGCACCCACACGATTGAGCTGGTCATGCTGGCGCTACCGAACACACGGGCCAATCTCGATGCGCTGGAACAGTTGCAGAGCGTTCACTTCACCGGACGGATTGTGGCGCTGGCCAAATATCCCTCGGACGAAGACATGCTGCTGCAGGCAGGCGCCCACAGCGTCTTCAACATTTACCGCGAGGCTGGTTCGGGCTTTGCCACCCATGCAATGGAAGTGATGAGCAGGGAAAAGGATGAAGGGTGAGGCGCCTGAAACCAGGGTATCTGGCGATCAGGCTCTAAGCACCTGCTCAACGTCCTCGCGGCCAAGCGCATCGAACACCGTGCGCACGATGCCGTCCGCATCAAGCCCGGCATTGGCATACATGACTTCGGGCTTGGCCTGGTCGGTGAACTCGTCCGGCAGGAAGAGTGGGCGGACTTTCAATCCGTTGTCGAGCAGGCCATTGCGGGCGAGGAAGCCCAGCACATGTGATCCGAAGCCGCCCTCCGCGCCTTCTTCGACGGTGATCAACACTTCGTGGTTTTCAGCAAGTTCGCGTATCAAGTCAGTATCGAGCGGCTTGGCAAATCGTGCATCGGCCACCGTCGTCGAAAGGCCGGCGCTGTCCAGCGTTTCTGCCGCCAGCAGGCTGTCGGCAAGGCGCGTTCCGAAGGAGAGGATGGCAACTTTCGTGCCTTCCTTGACGATCCGGCCCTTGCCGATTTCCAGCACTTCGCCGCGCTCGGGCATTTCAACGCCGACGCCGTTACCGCGCGGATACCGGAACGCGATCGGGCCCCCATTGTATTCGGCGGCAGTGCGCACCATGTGCTTGAGTTCTGCTTCGTCGCTGGCGGCCATCACGACGAAGTTCGGAAGGGTTGCCAGATACGCAATGTCGAAGGCGCCGCAATGGGTTGAACCGTCAGCGCCGACATATCCGGCGCGGTCAATGGGAAAGCGCACAGGCAGGTTCTGGATCGCGACGTCATGGACAACCTGATCATAGGCACGCTGGAGAAAGGTCGAATAGATCGCGCAAAACGGCTTGTAGCCCTCGGTCGCAAGGCCTGCAGCAAAGGTGACGGCGTGCTGTTCGGCAATTCCGACATCGAATGTGCGCTCGGCGAAGGCCTTGGCAAAGATATCGACGCCGGTACCGTCCGGCATGGCCGCGGTTATGGCGACAATCTTGTCATCGACCTCGGCCTCCTGGACGAGCGACTGGCCGAACACCTTGGTATAGCTGGGCGCATTGGCAGGCGGCTTGGCCTGCGCCCCGGTGATGACATCGAACCTGGAAACGCCGTGATACTTGTCGGCGGCCTCTTCGGCAGGCGGATAGCCCTTGCCCTTGCGGGTTACCGCGTGAATGAGCACCGGCCCCTTGGCATTGTCGCGCACATTGCGCAGCACGGGAACAAGCGTTGCAAGGTCATGGCCGTCAATCGGGCCGATGTGATAAAAGCCGAGCTCCTCGAACAGCGTTCCACCGGTAACATAGCCGCGCGCATGTTCAACTGCCCGCGTTATCGCCCGGTCGACCGTCTTGCCGAGATAGGCTGTCAATTTCTTTCCAAGATCACGAAAGCCCATATAGGTCCGGCCCGAAGCCAGCCGCGCCAGATAGGCGCTCATCGCGCCGGTTGGCGGGGCAATCGACATGTCATTGTCGTTGAGAATGACGATCAGGCGCGCATCCATCGCACCGGCATTGTTCATCGCCTCATAGGCCATGCCTGCCGACATCGAGCCATCGCCGATCACCGCA
>CAZIPH010000093.1:0-3507 GCA_964541115.1 uncultured Salaquimonas sp. | reverse complement strand
GGGCGTTTGCTGCCCGTCGCGGAGCGTCGTGTCGAAAAGATGAATGCGTTGTCTGGTCATATCAGAAAACACCCGACCACCAGAGCACTGCAATCACGATAAGTGTCACGGCAATACCCTTGCCAATGAGGCCGTAGATCAGCCATTTCGGCATTTCCTTTGAAGGATCCCGGTTGCCGCGGGTCTGTCTGTATTCAGTCATGTCCCTTTGCCTCCGGCCATTCGGCTGTATCGTGATCGGGGTGCTGGTTGCTGATAACCTGCCTGTTCCAGCTTGCATCGGTTTGCGCCTGTTCTGTAGATACCGGCGGGAGATCCCTCAATCCGGCAACGAAGGGCAATGCATGGTCGAGATTGACCTGCACGGTCGGCGCAGCCAGGGCGGGGTTATCCAGTGAACCGATTGATACCTCCACGCAACCCTCGTGTTCGTAGGTCAGGGGTGTCCCGCAATCCTTGCAAAAGCCACGCCAGTTGGTTCGCGAGGAATGAAAGATGCCACGCTGTCCGCGCGTCCATTCGAGACCGAGCGCGGTCACCAGTGGTCCATAGAAGCCGCCAAATGCCTTCTGGCACATGCGGCAATGGCAGATCGAGGCCCGGCCCAGGCTCTGGCAGCGATATCGAACCGCTCCACACTGGCAGCCCCCTGTGACGGGTTGGCAATTCATCGGCCTTTCTCCGGCCATTCGGCTGTATCATGATCGGGGTGCTGGTGGTTCACGATGCGGGCATTCCATGTCGAGTTTTCTTCCTCGCGTTGCCCATCCTGGTCCGGGATATGATCGAGATGCATCACGAAATCCAACCGGTCACTGGTGTTGGCATGGTATTCAATCGGGACTGCGGCCGGATCATCCAGCGAACCAATGGCAACCTCGTGGACCAGTGTGCCGTCCATCTCGGTTTCCAGCGTCAGTGGCGTGCCGCAATCGCGGCAGAAGCCGCGGTTCGAAAGATTCGACGAGGCAAACAGTCCCCGCTCTCCGCGGGTCCACTCAAAGCCTTCCACTTCCACCAGCGGCGCAAAATAGTTTCCCATCGCCTTCTGGCACATGCGGCAATGGCAGATCGAGGCCTTGCCTAGCTTCGTGAAGCGGTATCGCACCGCGCCGCACTGGCAGCCGCCTGAGTGGGATCCAGGCTCCGCTCTCCCCCCATGCGGGGGCGATGTCACCGAAAGTGACAGAGGGGGGTAAGAGTTGCTCACCGCTTCACCTCCCAGGTGGTGATGCGTTCGCCGGTTTCGGGGTCCTTGCCGTCTTTCAACTGGATGCCCTGCTCCAGCAGTTCGTCGCGGATGCGGTCTGCCTCGGCCCAGTTCTTTTCGCGGATGAAGGCGAGGCGTTGGGTGATGGCTTGTTCCAATTCAGATACCAGTTTGTCATCGAATTCAGTCGGAAAATTCGCGTGCTCCTGAGAATGCCAATGGATAGTGGTGAATCCGAGCAACTCGAATTGCTTTAGAAATCTCAATCCATCTCCTAGGTTTCCACCAGCTCCGCTCTTCCCCAATCTGGAAAGGTCAGAAATTGCTGGCGACAGGTTAAGATCGTCAAGCAATGACGGCGAAACGTAAACTGACGACAGTCCCTCGCCTTCGATTTCAGACATAAATCGATTGCGGATTGTCTGAAACTGATCAGCCCATCTCTTCAATAGGATCCCCGCCTCTTCCAGCCGCCTGACGCTGAAGTCGATGGGTTCGCGGTAGTGGGTCATCAGCATTGCGAGGCGCAGCACTTCTCCGGGCCATTTGCGACCGCCGAATTTTTTCGTGTGCAGCAGGTCGTGGATCGTCACGAAGTTGCCTTCGGACTTGGACATCTTCTTCCCCTCGACCTGGAGATAGCCGTTATGCATCCAGATGTTCGCCATGCGGTCGGTGCCGTGGGCGCAGCAGGATTGCGCGATCTCGTTCTCATGATGGGGGAAGATCAGGTCCAGCCCGCCGCCATGAATGTCGAAGGTCTTGCCGAGGTGCGCCTCGGACATGACGGAGCATTCGATATGCCAGCCGGGGCGGCCATGGATGGAAATTGCCTCGCCATCGATCGTGAAATCGCCCTGCCAGCCCGGTTGGTCGGAGGAGGACTGCTTCCACAAGACGAAGTCGCCGGGGTTTTCCTTGTGGTCGGCGATGTCGACACGGGCGCCTGCCTGCTGGTCTTCGAGCTTGCGGTTGGAGAGCTTGCCATAGGGTGGCAGACCGCCCTCGCCCATGGAGGTGACACGAAACAGGATCTCGGCGCCTTCCTGGCCATCGGCCTTGTAGGCATGCCCCTTGTCGAGCAGGGTCTGGATCATTGCCACCATGCCCGCGATATGCTCGGTCGCGCGCGGCTCATGGGTCGGCTCGAGGCAGCCCAATGCCTTCACATCGGCATGAAACTGGTTGGCAGTCTTTTCGGTTACGGCTCTGATTGCTTCATTGAGGCTCATCTTTCCGCTTGCAATGTCAGCCCCGAAATCCCGCAGCGCGCGGGCGTTGATCTTGTCGTCAACGTCGGTGATGTTGCGCACATAGGTGACGTGATCCTCGCCATAAAGATGGCGCAAAAGCCGAAACAGCACGTCAAACACGATCACCGGGCGGGCATTGCCAATATGGGCGAAGTCATAGACGGTCGGCCCGCAGACATACATGCGCACATTGTCCGTATCGATGGGCTTGAACTCCTCCTTGGTGCGCGTCAGCGTGTTGTAGAGTTTGAGGTCTGTGCCAACAGGATTTGTCATTGCTGGCCTCCCTCATTTTGGTCGGTTTTGCTGCCTGTCGGAAAACCGGTTCCCACTTTTCCGGCAGCAAAACGCGGCCCGCAGACATACATGCGCACATTTTCGGGATCGATGGGCGTGAACGGCTCTTTCGTACGGGTCAGCATATTATAGAGCATCAGTTGTGGAGTTTCGGCCATGTCAGTTTCCGTCAATCATTCGAACCAGTCATCCCGACGAGTCGCCACAGCCTTTTCAGCCATGAAAACGCTTCCGGCAAGGCCGGATCAGTGAGAAATCTATTGAAGGAAATGTCTCAAACCCGGCCAGCCGCAATCAGCGGCAAATAATGCCGCAGCAAATCGCTGAAAGGGTGTTGGTACGGGTTTTCATGCAACCTTTATCGATCAGGCTTTCCTTGCAGTCAACCGGATTATCACTGCGCTTGGCACACAGTCAGGGACAGGACGTGCGCAATAAGCGTCCTGGAAGAAATGGGGCTTCCGGTTCACTATCGGTTAAATCAGTCTCAATTTCTGTGTTCACATTAAACAAGCCGGGTCATACCCCCCCAAATAGGGGGTGACAAACCCATGGTTGTAGGGGAAAAATATACCGTTCCTCATTGGAAGGCTTGGACGGATCAAGCCCCACTTTATCCGTCCGGTTACTTGGCCGCCCGACATTCGTGTCGGGCGGCTTTTTTATCTTGGGCCAGACATTCGTGTCGGGCGGCTTTTTTGTTTTGGGCCAGACATTCGTGTCGGGCGGCTTTTGTCGCCGAATGTA
>CAZIPH010000092.1:0-3661 GCA_964541115.1 uncultured Salaquimonas sp. | reverse complement strand
TGATCGCGCAAAGGAGAGGACGTATGAACACAAGCGCACAAAAGCGTGAGGGGCGCCAGATCACTGCCCGGCCTGAAACCACCAGCTCAGTCTAACCGCTGTGATCGGCCCGGTGCATAACAAAAAACCGGGCGCCAATGGCACCCGGTTCGGATATTTGAGCGATGCTTTACATTCAGCCTTTTAGACCGTGTGCCCCAGCGGGCGTCCCCGCCTGCCTATTTCGGCGAGAGCATCATCATCATCTGGCGGCCTTCAAGCTTGGGTTCCTGGTCGACCTTCGTGTTTTCAACCGTGTCGAGCTTGACGCGCCTCAAAAGATCCATGCCCAATTCCATATGCGCCATCTCGCGACCACGAAAACGCAAGGTGACCTTCACCTTGTCGCCTTCTTCTATGAACTTGTGCAGTGCGCGCATCTTCACCTCGTAATCGTGGGTGTCGATATTGGGGCGCATCTTGATTTCCTTGACGTCCTGGGTCTTCTGCTTCTTGCGCTGTTCGGCGGCCTTTTTCTGCGATTGGTACTTGTACTTGCCAAAGTCCAGTATTTTGCAGATCGGCGGCTTGTTGTTGGGTGAAATCTCGACGAGATCGAGGCCGGCTGCGCGGGCCAGTTCCACGGCTTCTGCGGTGGAAACCACGCCCCTGTTCTCTCCCTCGGCATCAATCAGCTGAACTTCAGGTACGTTGATTTCCTCGTTCGACCGGGGACCGGACTTGGTGGGTGCTTGCGCTCTATGCGGACGACGAATGGCAGTGAACTCCTTTGTTGTTTCCCTGGGTTCCCGGTGATGGTTTGATCGATTTTCGGGAACGAAAGGCGTGTTAGCACGATTCATTTTCAAAATCATGAAAAAATGCGTAACACTTGGCTTTCGTACAAATTGCAGCCTGCCGGAGTATTTCCCATGAAAACCCAGTTTCACACTGTCGGCGATGTGGAACATACCCGCCAGATCGCTGTGCGCCACCGCGACGGAAAGGCCCCGGGCCTTGTCTGGCTCGGCGGCTACCGCTCCGACATGCTCGGCACCAAGGCGGAGGCGCTGGATCATTGGGCGGCGGAAAACGGCCATGCCTGCCTGCGCCATGACTATTCCGGGCACGGCGAATCAGGCGGTGAATTTTCCGACGGCACGATCTCGCGCTGGCTGGAGGAGAGCCTGTCGGTGTTCGAGACCTTCACCATCGGACCGCAAATCCTTGTCGGCTCTTCAATGGGCGGCTGGATCGCGCTGCGCATGTGCCAGGAATTGGCCAGGCGCGGCGAGAGCGACCGGCTGCACGGCCTGCTGCTGCTTGCTCCCGCGCCGGACTTCACCCATGAACTGATGATGCCCGAGCTGACCGACGCCATGAAGGCACAGCTAGAGGAAAAAGGCTTCATGGAAGAACCCTCGCAATATTCCGAAGAGCCCAACATCTATACCAGGGCCCTGTTCGAGGATGGCGAAGCAAACCGTGTAATGACCGGCCCGATCCATACAGGCTGTCCTGTCCATATCCTGCAGGGAATGCAGGACCCTGATGTTCCCCATACCCATGCCATGAAACTCGTAGAGTTCCTGCCGTCGGAAGATGTTTCCATGACGCTGATAAAGGATGGCGACCACCGCCTGTCTCGCGAACAGGATATTGCGCTGCTGCTGCGCACAATTGCCGGGCTTTGCGAGGCCGAGTGATGAGCGACAAGGTCAAAGAAGACAAAGAGGAACTGTCGGAAGACCGCACCGATTGGGCCGAGGACCGGACCCTGATGGCCAATGAGCGGACGTTCGCAGGCTGGATGCGGACCGGGCTTGCATCCGTCGGCGTCGGCCTGGCGGTCGAGGCGATCTTCCGTGAAGCCTCGCCGACCTGGATTGCCAAAAGCGTTTCCACCGTCTTCATCTGCATCGGCGTCTTCATCTTCATTGCCGCATATCGCGGCTCCGCCCGTGTACTTTCACGCCTCGACAGCCATGCTGCCCGGCCAATGGGAGGCAACGCCCTGAAATGGGTGGTCGCCTTTTTCGCCATAGGCGCAGTTTTCCTCAACATCGTGCTGTGGCTACTGCTTTGACCATGCTGCCAACCATCGAACGCAAGACCCATATTGACGGCTTTGGCGCTGCCATGCTGCTTGTCACCTCGGCCCTGTTTGGCGTCAACCAGGCGCTCGTCAAACTCGTCAATGCCGGCATGGAGCCTGTCTTCCAGGCCGGACTGCGCTCGACGCTCGCCGTTGTGCCGCTGCTTGCCTTCGCCCTGTGGCGCGGCAAGAAGATCGGTTTCGGCGATGGAACCTTCTGGCCAGGTGTCTTGTGCGGCGTGTTGTTTGCCGGTGAATTCTGGCTGCTGTTCAACGCTCTCGATTATACTACCGTCAGCCGGGCCGGGCTCCTGTTTTATACCATGCCGGTCTGGGTCGCGCTTTCCGCCCACTGGCTGTTGCCGGGCGAAACACTCACCCCGCGGCGCGTTGTCGGGCTGTTGTTCGCCGTTGCAGGAATCTCGCTTGCGTTGCTGCGAAACGATGCTCCTGCAACGCCCGATGCCCTGCAAGGCGACCTGATGGCATTGGCCGGATCCATCCTGTGGGCCGGGATCGCGCTGACCGCAAGACTGACGAATTTTTCGAAAACCTCGCCGGAAATGCAGATGATCTACCAGCTGATTGTTTCGGCGCTGATCCTGCTTGCGCTGGCCTTTTTCGGCGCGATGGGCGGCGGCGAACTCTTCCGCGGGATGACATTGTTGCTCTGGGGCGTTTTCGCCTTCCAGGTGGTCGTCGTGGTTGCCTTCGGCTTTGCCCTGTGGTTCTGGGTCCTGTCCATATATCCCGCTTCCAACATGGCAAGCTTTGCCTTTCTGACGCCGCTCTTTTCCGTATTCTTCGGCTGGCTGATCTTCGATGAGCACTTGACGTTTTCCTTTGTTGCAGCGCTCTGCCTCGTGGGTTTGGGCATCTGGCTCGTCAACCAAAAGTAGACGCCGCTCCGGGTCCGCAAGGGTAGTAGCGGAACCAAAGCGCCCTGCCTGCCGTTTGTCCACTGACAAGCCTGGGCAAGGGAGACTTTTCAATGCAAAACCGCTACGGCCTTTTTCTGGGGATGATCGCGAGTTCCATCATCGCGATGTACATTACAAGCTATCTCAACACGTGGGACTGGGACCACCTGTTCTGGAGCGAGTCGCGAGCCTACATGGTGCTTTATATGGGGTCGGTGATGGCGGTGATCATGCTCGCCTTCATGTCCGCCATGTATACCAGCATGAAAGCGAACATCGCCATTGTTGCTGGCGCCGTGATCGTCTTTTCCGCTTCGCTCTACCTGATGCGAAGCCAGGCAACCATCGGGGATGTTGCCTACATGCGGGCGATGATCCCGCACCATTCCATCGCCATCCTGACCAGTGAGAGGGCCAATATCTCCGATCCGCGCGTGCGCGAACTGGCCGACGAAATCATCGGGGCCCAGCGCCGTGAGATCGACGAGATGAAATCGCTGATTGCCGACATCGAGGCGAGTTCCCGGTAAGGGGTGCCAGTGCATATGCTCGACGGGTTCCCTCAGCCTGAATCTCCAGCGTCATGTCAAAGAACCGTCCACGCCAAGAGGCTGGACGCAGTTGTGCGCACCCGGCATTTCGCTTTGCGAATTGCCTGTTGCGCTTT
>CAZIPH010000091.1:0-3757 GCA_964541115.1 uncultured Salaquimonas sp. | reverse complement strand
TCGCCCGTGTAGACCTTTGCCTTGCGCATCTCGCCAAGGATTTCGATTTCGGCTTCCTGTCCTTGTTGCGCAAGTGCGCTCGGCAAAAAGCCGATTGCGACCGACTTCTGCGAATAATGGGCAAAGCCGCCCGAGGTAACGAAGCCGACGACTTCGCCTTCGACGAAAATCGGCTCATCGCCCCATACATCACCCTGGTTCATGTCAGATGGGTCGCTCTCGACGATGAAGGTGCAAAGCCTGCGGGCAGGTCCCTCGGCGCGTTCCTTTTCAACAGCGGCACGACCGATGAAATCTGTGTTCTTCTTCCAGGCGATGAAACGGTCCATGCCGGTTTCGGCGGGCATGTAGTCTGGGCGGAATTCACGGCCCCATGAGCCAAAGCCCTTTTCAAGGCGCAGGCTCATCATCGCGCGCATGCCGAAAGGCATCATCCCAAAGGCTGCGCCTGCCTTGGCCAGAACATGATAGAGTGAGCGCTGTTCCTCGGCCGGCACGTAGATCTCGTAGCCAAGGTCACCGGTATAGCTGACGCGCTGGACAAGGGCCTGCGATGTGCCGATGTCGAACCAGCGCACATCCATGAAGCGCATCTCGCTGACATCCTGGAAAGCAACAGCCTGCAGCAGGTCCCGCGCCCTGGGACCGGCAATCTGGAAGCCGATGCGGCTCGTCGAGATGTTAGAGACAGCAACAGAACCATCGGCAGGCAGGTGCTGCTCGAACCAGCGCATGTGAACGGCCTGCATGCCGAAGGATGCGGTCAACTGGAATTCGGTTTCGCTCAGGCAGGAAACCGTGAAGTCGCCAACGAGCTTGCCGCGCGGTGACAGCATGGGCGTCAGCGACAGGCGGCCGGGCTTGGGGATCCTGCCCGCCATGATCGTATCCAGCCAGTCACGGGCACCTTCGCCCGTTACCAGGTATTTGCCGAAATTGTGTACCTCGTTGATACCAACCGCCTCACGAACCGCGCGGCATTCATCGCCTATGGCGGCAAAGGCATTCGAGCGCCGGAAACTTGGCGTTTCCTCCAGCGGCTCGCCTTTCCGGGCGAAGTAGTTCACAGCTTCCATGCCGAAATGTGCGCCGAAGACAGCGCGCTGGTCTTTCCAGATTTCATAGGCGGGCGTTGTCTGGTGCGGGCGGGCAGCAGGCAATTCCTCATTGGGATAGGACACCGAGAAGCGGCGCTGATAGTTTTCCTTCACCTTGGCTCTTGTGTAGCCCGGTGTGATCCAGTTGCCGAAACGGGCTACATCCATGGCGAAGACATCGCGTGAGGGTTCGCCATCCACCATCCATTCGGCAAGGGTCAGGCCAACGCCGCCACCCTGTGAAAAGCCGGCCATGACGGCGCAGGCAGACCAGAAATTGCGCAGGCCCGGCACCGGCCCGACAAGCGGATTGCCATCCGGCGCAAAAGTGAAGGGACCGTTAATCACCTTCCTGATGCCGGCGCGCTCGAGAACCGGGAAACGGCGGAATGCAAATTCGAGGCTGTCACCGATACGTTCCAGATTGTCATTGAGGAGTTCATGGCCGAAATCGAGCGGCGTTCCCGACACCGCCCATGGATCGCATTGCTGTTCGTAAAAGCCGATGCAAAGGCCGCGCCCTTCCTGGCGCAGATAGCTTTCACCCTCGGGGTCCATCACATGGGGCAGCTCATCAGCCCGCTCATAGACTTCAGGCGTTTCCTCGGTGATGAGGTATTGATGCTCCATGGGATGAAGGGGAAAATAGACCCCGGCCAATGCGCCAACTTCGCGGGCCCACAGGCCGGCGGCATTGACCACATGCTCGGCTACTATTGTGCCCTGTTCGGTAACGACCTGCCATGAGCCGTCAACTTGCGGATTTAGTTCGAGTACCGGGTTGCGCAGCACGATCTCGGCGCCAGCCATTCGGGCGGCTTTCGCATAGGCATGCGTCGTGCCGGAAGGATCGAGGTGGCCGTCAAGAGGATCATACAGGCCGCCAATGACGCCACTCGTATTGGTAATTGGCGAGAGTTCGCGGATTTCATCGGGGCCGACAATGCGCGTATCAAGGCCCATGTATTTGTGCTTGGCATGTTCGGCGATGAGGTAGTCCATGCGGTCTTTCGTGCCGGCCAGCGTCACGCCGCCAACATGGTGCAGGCCGCAGGAAAGGCCGGTTATCTCCTCGAGTTCGCGGTAGAGGCGGATCGTGTAGCCCTGGAGCGCGGCCATGTTGGTGTCGGCATTGAGGGTATGGAACCCGCCTGCAGCGTGCCAGGTGGAGCCCGAAGTCAGTTCGGAACGCTCGATCAGCATTATGTCGGTCCAGCCGAGCTTGGTCAGGTGATAAAGGACCGAACAGCCGACGACCCCGCCGCCAATGACTGCAACCTTCGTATGGGATTTCATGAGAGTTACCTGCGTGAAGAGTGAACCTGCGAATGGCGCAGGAAAGCGCAAATGGCATCAATTACAAGTGCAGAATGCGAACAGAAGGGATGAATTTGCGATAGGGGGCGGCCGGGCCTGTTCTGCCCTGATTATTCTTCCCTGCTGGGCAGTTTATCAATCCCGCCGTGTTTTTTCGACCATTCCAGCGGCTTGTCGAGGAATGCCTTCACGGATTTGAGGGTTGCCGCGTCGAACAGTTTTTCTTGTCTTGCAACCGCCAAAACGTCTTCCCAGGTGCACAGATAATGCAGGTTCATGCCGTGTTTGGCGAGGGTCTTTGGCGCGTCTTTGAAAATGCCATAGTAAAAGACCGAGAAAGTGTCGGTGACTTCCGCGCCCGCTTCGCGGATGGCGTTGGCAAAGCCGATCTTCGAGCCGCCATCGGTGGTCAGGTCCTCTACGAAGAGAACGCGCTGGCCCTCTTTCAGGTCGCCCTCGATGCGGGCATTGCGGCCAAAGCCCTTCGGTTTCTTGCGGATGTAGATCATCGGCAGGCCGAGGCGTTCGGCGATAAAGGCGGCATAGGGAATACCGGCGGTTTCGCCGCCCGCCACGACATCGTATTTTTCAAAGCCCGCATCGCGCATCACCGTGGCGCAGCCGAAATCGGAAACCGCCGAGCGAATGCGTGGATAGGAAATCAATTTGCGGCAGTCGATGTAAACCGGGGATTTGAGCCCGGAGGTGAACGTATAGGGCTCGTCAGCGCGAAAATGGACTGCACCAATTTCCCAAAGCATTCTGGCGGTAAGGTCGGCGATCATCGCCTTGTCGGAAAAGGCATTCTGGAACATGGGGCACCATAGTTTTGTGTGACGGCTTGCTCCTAGCAGTATTCTGCCTGCATGGGGAGATGCGGGCAGTAATTGAATGTGGATGTTTGTGCCGATACTCGAAGCGTAGCTGCAAACTGTATGGTGCTGCAGATCAGACCATCATCTGTTTGCGGCGTTCCTTCATTCGCTCATGTGCCTCATCGGTCCCATCGTGGAATGAGCCGAACCATTTGTCCCATGGCACATCGAGATTGCCGTAATTGCACTCGAAGTACCGGTGATGCATCTGATGGTGAAACGTGCCAAGGGCAAATCTGTTCTTGTCCTGCACAAGCAAGCCCTCAAAGCCGGTGTGTGATGTCACTCCCGTGAGGGACTGATGCTGCATGTGGAAGAGGATGTGGAGGGGGTGGGCCGGCACAATGAAATGGATCAGTACCGAGGAAAAAAACATCACATGCTCGATCGGATGCATCGAAACGCCGGACCATGGCCCGACATTGGTATTGCGGTGATGGAGGGCGTGGGCAATTTTGTATAGCGGCT
>CAZIPH010000090.1:0-3958 GCA_964541115.1 uncultured Salaquimonas sp. | reverse complement strand
GTGCCAATTTCTGCCGTCAACCCCTTCTTGGGTGCAATAATTTCTGTGCTGAAGTACGATCAGGTCAGCAATTGACGGCACCAGGCGCAATCAATGATTTCTGTTGACGTAATCATGTTGGCAACGGCTCATTTGGAGCACTACGCTTGTCACTCTGTGAGGTTGTGGCAGGCCTATTGTGCAAGCAGGGGTTATGCGTTCCGGCGCTATCCGGACCAACTCATCACCGACATGCACATCAACTGGAGTAAAATAGAAATGGTCCGCCGACATCTGCGCCAATCGAAAGCAGATGTGGTCGTTCTGGTTGATGCCGATACCTATGTTTGCCCCGATGCCATCGAGATTGAAGAGCTACTTCAGGCACACCAAGACAAGCAAATTGTCTTTGCAAGCGATTGCCGCAGGCTAATGGGCGTACCTGTTCCGTTGAACATCCCTGCCGTACTCAGGCATCGCACAACCCACCTTCCCAATGCCGGTTTTGTTGCAATCAGGAACGGTGCTTTCAGCCAGTGGTTTTTCGACGAATGGCTGAGCCTTGCCCGAAACGGCCTGGCAGAACTTTCAGATACCCATCCTCGCAATCAGCGGGTGTTGTGGAGTGGCCTGTATTTCCAAAACATCGAAAAGCTGGGCCTTCTCGGCCGCCAAGTGCAACGATTATATAGCAGTCGCCAGATTGCATCGGCCCAAAGACACGGTGCCAGCTTCATTCACGTGAAGGGAGGGCTGGAGGGACGCTACGTTAGACCATTCATAGAATGCCTTGAGAGAGCATCACGCCTCACTGCTGATTCATCATTGCAGGAGGAGTGACCATCATGCGGCCCAAGCGGATAGCAATCAAAACGGACCTACTGGAATGGCTCATTTTCCAGCCGTACATCCTGCGAACGAACTGGCAGTTCCATCGCCACCGCGACCGCCTCAAACCAGCACAACGCTGCAACAAGGTTGTGGTCAGCCTGACATCCTTTCCTGCACGCTTTGGCAAACTGCACAATTGCCTGAAGGCGTTGGTTGGCCAACAGGTCAAGCCCGACCGTATTGTCCTTTATCTGGCGCGCGAGGAATGCAGCGGACATCGTCTGCCGGAGGCAATTACTTCGCTGCAGAGGTACGGGTTGGAAATCCGGTATACAGAGCGCAACTACAGATCATTCAACAAGATCGTTCATGCGCTGAAGGAGTTTCCTTCCGACATCCTGGTGACCTGCGATGATGACAAATTGTATCCATCCGACTGGCTGCAGAAACTGCTTGCCGGCCATGATGCGAACCCGGAACATGTCGTCTGCCTGCGGTCCAGAATGATCGCGAGCGGCCACGACGGACAGTTACTTCCATACAGGCAGTGGCCTGCTGCAAAATCGGGAGTACCGTGCCATACCACGTTGCCACTTGGCGTTGGTGGTGTGCTTTATCCGCCTGGTTGCTTTACCGAAGATGTCTTGAACACAGACCTGTTCGAAGAGCTTTGCCCAACAGCTGACGACCTGTGGCTGAAGTTCATGGCCCTGCGAAACAACCGCAAGGCGGTCCAGTTGGGTAACGGTCCAGAGCGGCATGCTTCCATTCCGTTCTGGAACGGACATCAGCTTTCCGTCAGCAACATCTGGGGCAGCCAGAACGATGCCTCCCTGCAGCGACTGATCCGGCACTTTGGCATCTCTCCAAACACAATGACGCAGGAGGCACCCGGTCATGGCGTCCAGTGATATGGCGGGGACCAATGCAGTCTTGTACTCCACGGATGCAGCTTTTCTGGGCATTACCTGCATTTCTGTGCGTTCGATGGCAGAAAACTGTGTTGGCCTGTTGCCGCCGGTCACAATTCTTTTGCATGGTATTTCTGCAGCAAAGGCGAAGAGTGCGAAGCGTTATCTCGAGAAAACAGGGCTCACCATTCACCTTGTGCACGTCGACCCTTCCTGGTGTGAGCCATGGGCCAGCAAGCGGGGTCAATCCGCTGCCAAGTTCGGCTTGCTGCGGCTGTCGGAGTGGTTCGGCGAGTCGGTGGAGCGCGTAGTGGTGGTAGACAGTGATACGCGTTTTGTGGGGGACGTAGGCGAGTTGTTGCGGATGGATTTGAAGGGACATGTGATCGGCGCGGTTGCCGACGCAGCCATGATAGCCGACGGCAGACTAGCCATGCTGACAAGCAGACTTGGGCTTCCGATCGAAGCCGGATACTTCAACTCAGGCCTGCTGGTGGTCGATACGCGAATGTGGAAAGCGCTCGGTATCGGACCTGCCGCCCGGAGCGTGTTTACCGAGCGGCCAGAAATCCTCACGTTCAATGACCAGTGTGCGTTGAATGCCATCATTGCGGGCAAGTGGTTTCGACTGCCATTTCGATGGAACCACCTGAATGGAAGCACGGACCGTCATTGGCCGGCTTCGATGATCCACTATGCGGGCCATTTCAAGCCGTGGTCGCTTGGACTTGCGAGCTTGATCGGATCGGTCGCAAGGTTCGCCGGTCGCGAGCACATCTGTTACTATAAGAAGGCGGGCAAAGACTTGCAGGATGCTGGCCTTGGAAAGATTTCGTCTCCCCTGCGCAATACCCTGCATATCCTCTCGATTTATGCAAAGTGGCGATTGACAGGCAAGTTTTCAAAACTCCTGGAGCGATCTCATTCTGAGCATCTGCAGGCCTACCTAGTAGATCATCCCGAACTAATACGCTGAATTCTGACTCAATAGAACGGCCAATGATCATATCGCACAAGCACAATTTCATTTTCCTGAAGACACGGAAAACCGCCAGCACCAGCACGGAGTTTGCGCTCGACGAGATTTGCGGACCTAACGACATAGTCACTCCCGTCGGTTCGATCAATGAGCCGAAGAGAACGGGGCTGGGACCTCGCAACTATCAGTATTGGCCACCTTTGCTGACCACCGAATGGCCCAATCTCCTAAGCCGCTATGTTCGAAACGGGGAGATGCCGCTGGACTACAATCAACACATGCCTGGATGGCGGATCAAACGGCGTGTGGGAGCCAAGGTTTGGAACAGCTACTTCAAATTCGCCTTTGATCGGAACCCGTGGGACAGGGAAGTCTCTTGGTACTCGCATCAGTTATCACAGGGCAGGTTTACCGGCACATTCAAGGAGCATCTGCGGCGCCTGCCTGATCACACGGTTGGAAATTTCGAGATATATTCATGCGGTGGAGAAGTCGCGGTTGATTTTCTCGGCCGCTACGAAAACATTGAGTCAGATCTCGCATTTGTCATGCAGAAAATCGGCGTTCGGTCCGAGCTTCGGCTGGGGCGTCTGAACAGCAACCATCGGGATAATTCAAAATCGTACCGTGATTGGTATGATGAAGAGTCACGGGAGCTCATTCGCAGAACCTATGCACGCGAGATTGAATTGTTGAACTATCAATTCTGACGGCAAACTGGCTCCATCAAGTGGAAGCAGAGAACGCATCAGATTGACAAACGGGACGGCGAAGCGATGACGAAAGCACATGATGCCCTGGCCGCACTTGTAACTGTGGTGATGATCCCACGTGACACGTTCGTGATGTCCAACCAGGTGCTTGATCGCCTGGTGGATACCACACCTCCAAGTGTCAACGTTATTGTGGTGGACACCGGCGCATCACCAGGCCCTCGCGCCCACATGCAGAAGGTCTGCAAGCAGAACGGTTATACCCTTCTTCGCTCCAGGAACATCGCTACGTCGAACCAGGCGCGAAACGCGGCAATCGAAATTGTCGTCACCAAGTATGTGGCGTTCGTCGACAACGATACGCTGGTGACGGACGGATGGTTAATGCCGCTAGTCAAGTGTGCCGAGGAAACCGGGGCCTGGGCCGTTGGCCCCACCATCTGCGAACGGATGCCGGAAGCAATCTGGCTGCATGGATACGATGGCGAACTTGAAATTCGTCAGTCACCGGATGGGCGGCGCTATTATCACGACTTCCACTACAA
>CAZIPH010000089.1:0-3980 GCA_964541115.1 uncultured Salaquimonas sp. | reverse complement strand
GGTCCGGATGGTCTGGCAGAAGTTCTGGGTTCGTTTCTTGCCGCCGCGCCCTAGGCATTCGAGAGAAGCCTATTTGCCGATTTCGATATCCAGCCCGAGATCTAGCGTTGGCGCGGCCATGGTGATCTTGGACGTTGAAATATAATCGACACCCGTTTCGGCGATGGCCTTTACCGTGTCGATGTTCACATTGCCGGAGGCTTCCAGCTTCACAGCGCCGCCATTGTCCTCGCGGTTTTGGGCAACTGCCCTTGCAAGCTGTTCGTTGGTCATGTTGTCGAGGAGGACCACGTCCGGCCGCGCCTTCAGCGCCTCGGTAAACTGGACCAGCGTATCGACTTCGACTTCCACTTTCACGAGGTGCCCGGCATAGGCTCTTGCCCGCCCGATGGCGAGGCCAACCCCGCCGGAAACCGCTATATGATTGTCCTTGATGAGGATGGCATCGTCGAGGCCAAAACGATGGTTGGAACCTCCGCCGCATTTGACAGCGTATTTGTCAAAGGCGCGGTGACCGGGAATGGTCTTGCGGGTGCAGCAAATCCTTGCGCCGGTATGACTGATGCGGTCCTGAAATTGCGCGGTATAGGTGGCAATGCCCGACATGCGCATGAGGAAATTGAGAGCCACCCGCTCCCCAGCCAGGATCGCCCGTGCATTGCCCTCGATACGGGCAACCTTCTGTCCTGCCTTGATGCGCTCGCCATCAACGGCAAGAGCACGGAATTTCAACTGCGGATCAATGGCGAGGAAAGCAGCTTCAGCAAGTTCGAGGCCGCAGAGAATGCCGTCTTCGCGCGTTGCAAGTACGGCGGTCGCCTTCGCCTTGACAGGGATGGTGGCATTGGAAGTGACATCGCCCGCCCTGCCAAGATCCTCAAGAAGCGCGGCACGAACCGCTTCCCCGATCAGGATCGGGGAAAGATGGGCCGGCAGGGCTTCAACTGGTTTGGGTTTTCTTGCCACGAACTTCTCCCCGTTTGGGTTCAGATTACTGACTCAGGCCGATTGGGACGCCGGTTTCACGACCGGCGCACGTCCTGTAACTTCCGCGATGGCCGCTTCGGCTTCCTTGAGATTGATGAAAGTACGGTGACGCCATTCCTCTCTTGCAAGGGGGAAATCGGACCGGAAGTGACCGCCTCGGCTCTCTTCGCGGCGCAGGGCCGAGATGGCGATGATCTTGGCTGTCGTCAGCGTGTTCGCGAAACGGCGGGAGCGATTGTTGCGCTCCAGCATGTCGATCTGCTTGACTGCTTCGCGCATGCCCTCGCCATCGCGGATGACGCCAATCTTCGCCGACATGATGGCACGAAGTTCGCGCATGGCCGGCCCGTCATCAGCGCTTTCGGCATCATTGTTGAGGCCCGAACGGTCAAGCCAGGCATTGGTGCGCGGATCAGGCAGGAGGCCGCCAATATTCTGGGCAATGCGCCCGGCAAAGACCACCGCCTCGAGCAGCGAATTGGAGGCCAGCCGGTTTGCGCCATGGGCGCCGGTGGAGGTGACTTCGCCGCAGGCCCAAAGCCCGTCAAGCGAAGAGCGGCCATCGGCATCGGTCAATATGCCGCCCATGAAATAGTGGGCGGCGGGAATGACCGGAATCATGTCCTTGACGGGATCAATGCCCGCATCACGGCAATAGCCGTAGACTGTGGGGAATTCTTCCGCGAAATGACCGCCGACAGCGGTGCGGCAATCGAGAAACGCGCCGCGGCCAGCCATGACCTCGGCAAAGATGCCCCTTGCAACCACATCGCGCGGCGCCATTTCGGCATCTGGATGCAGTGCCTTCATGAAGCGCTCACCGGCAGAATTGTGCAGGGTGCAGCCTTCACCGCGAAGCGCTTCTGTTGCCAGCGGCGCGGGATCCTTGCCGACATTGATTGCGGTCGGGTGGAACTGGACGAATTCGGGATCGGCAATCACCGCCCCTGCCCTTGCCGCCATGCCGATACCACCGCCGCGCGCCTCGCTGGGATTGGTAGTGATTTCGTAGATATGCCCGATACCACCAGCGGCCATTACCACGGCACGGGCCGGGAACAGGATGCGCCTTGGCGACTTGCCGCCTTCCGGCCTTGCGATCAGCCCGGTAAGGAAGCGGCCCTCCACCGTGATCTCTTCGGCCACATAGCCTTCCATCAGGCGAATCGTGGGTGTCGCCTTCACTGCGCTGACCAGGGCTTCCATGATCGCGCGGCCCGCCATGTCGCCCTTGACGCGGACTACACGGTTTTCGGAATGGGCGGCTTCGCGCGAGGTCTGCAACCGGCCTTCGAGGTCGCGATCAAAAGGAACGCCGAATTCCAGCAGGTCATGAATGCGTTCGGCTGCCTCGCTCGCCATCAGCCGGGCAATCGCTACATCGACAATGCCATCGCCTGCGGCAATGGTATCGGCAACATGTTTTTCCACCGTATCGCCGGGTGAAACCGCAGCCGCAATGCCCGCCTGTGCCCAGGCTGATGAGGCCCCCTTGCCGATGGGCGCTGCTGCAATGATCGTGACAGGACGCGGCGAGAGCTTCAGCGCGCAAAACAGACCGGCAAGGCCGCCGCCGACGATTACAACATCGTCAACGCCGGTCCAGGACTGGGGAGGAAAAAGTTCGGCCTGCTTGTTTGCCATGATGTTTGCTTACCCATGAGGGCACTGTTGTGCCCATGGCCGGCCGGTCTCCGGCTCTAGCCGGCACCGGAGCCTCGTCTCAAATCAATTCGGTTTAAGGTTGATCATCCGCTCGACCGCACGGCGTGCAGGTTCCATCAGATGCGGCTCGATCAGCACTTCCTCTTTCATGTAGACGAGGCTTTCGAGAATTTTCGGCAGGGTAATGCGCTTCATGTGCGGGCACAGATTGCACGGTTTGATGAATTCAACTCCCTTTGCTTCCTTCTCGATGTTGGAGGCCATGGAGCATTCGGTGACCAGCAGTACCTTGGAACCGGGCTGGCGGCCCTTGGCATATTCGATCATGCCTGCGGTAGAGCCGGTATAGTCGGCGACCTTGACGACCGAAGGATGGCACTCGGGATGCGCAATGATCTGGATGGTGGGATCAGCCTCGCGATAGGCGAGGAGTTCGTCGGCAGTGAAGCGCTCATGCACTTCGCAATGGCCCTTCCAGGTCAGGATCTTCTTCGTGGTCTGCCTGGCGACATTCATCGCCAGGTATTCATCTGGAATGCAGAAGACGGTGTCGCTCTCAAAGCTCTCCACCACCATGACCGCATTGGACGAGGTGCAGCAGATATCGGTTTCGGCCTTCACATCGGCAGAGGTGTTCACATAGGTGACTACCGGCACTCCGGGATTGGCTTCACGCAGAAGGCGCACATCTGCGCCGGTAATGGATTCTGAAAGCGAACAGCCGGCCTTCATGTCGGGAATGAGGATCGTCTTGTCCGGATTCAGCAGCTTGGACGTCTCTGCCATGAAGTGCACACCACACTGGATGATGATCTCCTCATCGACCAGCGTCGCCTCGCGCGCAAGCTGCAGGCTGTCACCAACAATATCGGCTACGCAGTGATATATTTCGGGCGTCTGGTAATTGTGCGCCAGGATGGTGGCGTTGCGCTCTTTCTTGAGCTTGTTGATCCAATAAACATAGGGCGCGTGGATCGGCCACTCGATCTCGGGAATATGGTGTGCAACACGCTCGTAGAGCGGCGCAGTCGCCTTGGCGATTGCCTTCGTATAGGTCAGGTCGGGCATTTCCAGTACGCCAAACCGATCGGCAGCGGTCCTGAACTTGCCGCCCGTTTTCGAACGTGATTGGGTTTCAACCATGGCCATGGCCATCTCCCTTCCGGCAGCCTCCCGACCACCTTTTGCGATCCAGCCTCATCTCTGATACTTATGCTCAATTTGAGTATAAGAGAGGCGAAAAAACATGCCTTCAAGAAGGCGAGTCTTATCTAGGAAATTTTCAGCCCGCTTTCAACCCGTGTTGTGGGCCATGTAATGGATTTGTG
>CAZIPH010000088.1:0-4170 GCA_964541115.1 uncultured Salaquimonas sp. | reverse complement strand
CGTACCGCCTGATCAGGTGCCATCAACACGGGATTTCCAGGTCCTGTCCCTAGCTTCTGCCCAGGTCATAAGAATCATAATTGATAATGGCTACCTCGCCCTTGAGTGCCGCGTCATAGGCGGAAATGAACGGCTCTTCCTCCGGACGGCCTTCCAGATTGCCGATCTGGTGCAGATCTGCCTCCTCATAACCTTCCTGGGCCAGCGCATCGAGGCATTGACGCACCGCGCTGTCATCATCGGATGCCGCAAGCAGGACGTTGAAGGGTCGCATCTCGCTTTCGCCCTCAGCCCGCACATCGCCGATGATGATGAAAACCATCGGCAAATTGTCATTGGCATTTTCCGGGTCGTTAAGGGCTCCTTGGGAACCGTTGACGGGTGGCTTCATGCTGCATTCCGATGGATAGTTGGCGCTTTTTCGCAGTTGCCCCGATTTCATGGGCAATTGCAAGTCGGGGCGCACTCAAACTGCGTGAAACCGCGGTTTCGGCCTCCAGGTCATCGCTATATGCGTCTTGCATGGCAGAACTGCATACCTTGCGTGGCTGTTTGAGGTTCAAACGCCTGTTCTGACTCACTTTTTTCAAAGGCAGCGTGGCAACAGGGTTGACGGCGGGAATCGAAGCATTTATAGCCAGCCACAGCACGAACCGATGTGAACCGTTTTGTGTTCGGGATGACTCGTCCTGAACCTCCCTTTGCAAGGCCTTGTGGTCGGCGATTGGGGATCGGATCAAACAAGGTTGGCACTAACGAATTGAATTTCAGGCTGCATGAACGGGCAACCGTTCCTCTGCGTGTTTGACAGGTTCCTCC
Source organism: uncultured Salaquimonas sp. (assembly GCA_964541115.1). Taxonomy (GTDB): domain Bacteria; phylum Pseudomonadota; class Alphaproteobacteria; order Rhizobiales; family Rhizobiaceae; genus Salaquimonas. The sequence goes on along the minus strand of CAZIPH010000088.1, from coordinate 3,351 downwards.
ATGGGCTTCCAGCCCGCAATGGAGTGAGCCTTTTTGCATGTTGCAGCCAGCTGTTTCGGCAGTAAATCCATTCCGGTCTTTCGGAATGCCATTAAACCGCAAGATCTCGGCCAAACGGCACGGTTTTGCAAGGATAACGAATTGGCTTGAATGACCGGCGCGGCCGGCAGCAGCCAGAACAAGAGGTCAGGTAACTGATGCCAACGATCAACCAATTGGTTCGTAACCCGCGCAAGAAAGTCGTCAAGCGCAACAAGGTTCCGGCAATGCAGGAATGCCCGCAAAAGCGTGGCGTCTGCACCCGTGTTTATACCACTACGCCGAAGAAGCCGAACTCGGCTCTGCGCAAGGTGGCAAAAATCCGGCTGACCAACGGCTTCGAAGTCATCGGTTACATTCCTGGTGAGGGCCATAACCTTCAGGAACACTCTGTCGTGATGATCCGCGGCGGCCGTGTGAAGGACTTGCCCGGTGTTCGTTACCACATCATTCGCGGCGTTCTGGATACCCAGGGCGTCAAGAACCGCAAGCAGCGCCGTTCAAAATACGGCGCGAAGCGTCCTAAGTAATCGCGGGTCAAGGAGTTAAGGCATGTCTCGTCGTCACCGCGCAGAAAAACGCGAAATCAACCCGGATCCGAAATTCGGCGATCTCGTTCTGACAAAGTTCATGAATGCCATCATGCTTGATGGAAAGAAATCAGTTGCCGAGGGCATCGTTTACGGTGCGCTCGACAAGGTCCAGGAAAAGGCCAAGGCCAATCCGGTCGAAACCTTTCATGCAGCGCTCGATAACGTTGCCCCACACCTGGAAGTGCGTTCCCGCCGAGTTGGTGGTGCAACCTACCAGGTTCCTGTCGAGGTTCGTCCAGAGCGTCGCCAGGCACTCGCAATCCGCTGGCTGATTACTGCAGCCCGCAAGCGTAATGAGACAACCATGGTGGATCGTCTGTCCGGCGAACTCATGGATGCAGCCAACAACCGTGGTGCTGCAGTCAAGAAGCGTGAAGATACACACAAGATGGCAGACGCCAACAAGGCGTTCGCTCATTACCGCTGGTAACGAAACAAGGTTTTGCCGCTGGAGGCTCCGACAAGGGTCGGGGCAGGGTGGCTTGAAGAGAAGGTAGACGGCAATGGCCCGCGAATACAACATCGAGGACTATCGCAATTTCGGGATTATGGCCCACATCGACGCCGGAAAAACGACGATGACGGAGCGTATCCTGTTTTACACCGGCAAGTCGCACAAGATTGGCGAAGTGCATGATGGCGCTGCAACCATGGACTGGATGGAGCAGGAGCAGGAGCGTGGCATCACAATCACTTCCGCTGCTACTACAACCTTCTGGCAGGGCCGCGATGGTCACAAGCGCCGCTTCAACATCATCGACACCCCCGGACACGTTGACTTTACCATCGAGGTCGAGCGCTCCCTTCGCGTACTTGATGGCGCCATTGCGCTTCTTGATGCCAATGCCGGTGTTGAGCCGCAGACCGAAACAGTCTGGCGCCAGGCCGACAAGTACAATGTTCCCCGCATGATCTTCTGCAACAAGATGGACAAGATCGGCGCAGACTTCTACCGCTCTGTCGAGATGATCGGCACCCGCCTCGGCGCGAAAGCGGTCGTGATGCAGCTGCCAATCGGCGCCGAAAACGATTTCGCTGGCGTGGTCGATCTGATCGAGATGAAAGCGTTGGTCTGGAACGGTGAAGAGCTCGGCGCGAGCTGGGAAGTTACAGATATCCCTGCCGATCTCCAGGACAAGGCAGAAGAATACCGCGAAGCAATGATCGAGGCTGCTGTCGAGATCGACGATGAGGCGATGGAAGCCTATCTCGAAGGCAACATGCCCGACAAGGACAAGCTGCGTCAGCTCATTCGTCGTGGCACGATTGATGTGAAGTTCTTCCCGATGTTCTGCGGCACTGCCTTCAAGAACAAGGGCGTTCAGCCGTTGCTGGACGCTGTTGTGGACTTCCTGCCTTCACCGGTCGACATTCCTGCGATCAAGGGCATTGACGTAAAGACTGAAGAGCCAACAAAACGCAAGGCAAATGACTCAGAGCCGTTGGCCTTGCTGGCCTTCAAGATCATGAACGATCCATTCGTTGGCTCCCTGACCTTTGCCCGCATCTACTCAGGCAAGCTTGACAAGGGCACAAGCCTTCTCAATACCGTCAAGGAAAAGCGCGAGCGTATCGGCCGTATGCTGCAGATGCACTCCAATTCCCGTGAAGATATCGATACTGCCTATGCTGGCGACATCGTTGCGCTGGCAGGCCTCAAGGATACTACCACCGGCGATACGCTGTGTGATCCTCTCCATCCGGTCGTTCTCGAACGCATGGAGTTCCCTGAGCCGGTCATCCAGATCGCGATCGAACCAAAGACAAAGGGTGACCAGGAGAAGATGGGCGTTGCGCTCAATCGCCTGGCTGCCGAAGACCCGTCTTTCCGCGTCAAGTCTGATGAAGAGTCAGGCCAGACCATCATTGCCGGAATGGGCGAATTGCACCTTGACATCCTGGTGGACCGTATGCGCCGCGAATTCAAGGTTGATGCGAATGTAGGCGCACCACAGGTTGCCTACCGCGAAACCATCACCCGCGCCCATGAAGTTGACTACACGCACAAGAAACAGTCAGGTGGTTCGGGCCAGTTCGCGCGCGTCAAGATCGTGTTTGAGCCCAACCCCGATGGCGAAGACTTCAAGTTCGAGTCCAAGATTGTCGGCGGTAACGTTCCAAGGGAATACATCCCTGGCGTTGAAAAGGGCATCCAGTCCGTTCTCAACGCCGGTCCGCTGGCGGGCTTCCCGATGCTGGGCGTCAAGGCGACCCTGCTCGACGGTGCCTATCATGACGTGGACTCTTCCGTGCTGGCATTCGAAATCGCATCACGTGCCGCCTTCCGTGAAGCAGCGCCAAAAGCAGGTGCACAGCTTCTCGAGCCGATCATGCGCGTCGAAGTCGTTACCCCGGAAGATTATGTTGGTGACGTCATTGGCGACCTGAACTCACGCCGTGGCCAGATCCAGGGTCAGGAAATGCGTGGCGTGGCGGTTGTGGTGAACGCCCATGTGCCGCTCGCGAACATGTTCAAATACGTCGATAACCTGCGCTCGATGTCGCAGGGTCGCGCCCAGTACTCCATGGTCTTTGATCACTACGCACCGGTTCCCGCTGCAGTATCGAAGGAAATCCAGGAAAAATACACCGGCTAACAGCCAGACGAAAACAAGTAATTTCAACCCCTTGAGATGATTTTTTCATCTTGACCAGGATGGAGAGCCAAGATGGCAAAAGAGAAATTCCAGCGCAACAAGCCGCATTGCAACATCGGCAC
>CAZIPH010000087.1:666-4519 GCA_964541115.1 uncultured Salaquimonas sp. | reverse complement strand
CCGGCCAGTGGATGTCCGGTGGTTCGGAATGAGCCGTATCATGTCGCTGCCAGTAAAACCAAATATGTCGTCCGATTGTGTTTGTTCAATGAAGCGGGGCGATTTGCCCGACATGAACTATCCTGCAAGGCAGGCCGAGGCCACTGGTCAACGGACTGCCTGACTGCCGGACAGGATGCGGTTGGCTTCTCCGCGAAGGATCTCGCCCAGTTTTTCGAGGCTTTCGCCCAATGTCGAGGTTTCACGCCAGATAAGGCAAACCTCGCGGCGTGCCTTGGAATCATTGATGCGGCGGATGATGAGATCAGGATCGCGGCGCGCCTCGGTTGTGGCATAAAGGCCCGGCAGGATTGCCACACCCGCGCCCATGGCCGCCATCTGCCGGATCGCGTCAAGGCTCGTGCCCTCATACTCCGAACTCATCGTGCCACCCGAGCGTGCGGCAAGGTCGCTGGCGATCACGTTGAGGCCGAAGCCGTAGCCAAGGCTCAGGAGTTCATGGCCGCCAAGATCGGTGAGGTTCACCTCGCCATTGTCCCGGGCAAGCGGATGGTCCGGCGCCACGCAGATATACAGGCTCTCCTCAAACAGCGTCACCATCCTGGTGGCCGGATGATCGGATGAGGAGGAGATGATCACATCAAGCCTTCCCTCACGCAGCAACTGGTCGAGGTTGACCGTCCGCTCCTCGCGCACGAACAGGCGAAGGTTGGGATAGCGCTCATGCAAAGTGCGGGTCGCATTGGGCAGAAGGTAGGGTCCGATGGACGACAGGACGCCAAGCCTGATGCGGCCCGTCAGGATGTTCCGTTGCATGCCGATGGAGGATCGGAGGTTTTCGACCTCGCTGAGAATGTTTCGGGCGCGGCGAACCAGGTCCTCGCCGGCTGGTGTCATGAGCGCGCCATGGCGACCACGCTCGAACAGGACAACACCCAGTTCCTCTTCCATCGCCGCTATCAGGGTGGACAGGGAGGGCTGGGAAATATTGAGGTTTTGAGCGGCCAGGCCGAACTTCCCGGCATCGGCGACGGCGACGACATATTGCAACTGGCGCAGGGTGGGACGCATGCGATTTCCGGCAGAGACAGGAGACGGCAGTTTCATCATATATATAGTTTTAAACTATCGAAACAAGAGTATCTTTTGATTTGCCTTATGGAAAGAAAACTCCCATTTTCAGTCCAATCGCTGGGGCGGCAACTAGCAAAGGAAAGTAACAGTAAATGGACGATACATTCGGCGCGATTGTACCTGGTCAGGGTATGTCAACAACCCGCACGCAGGCGGGCAAGCCGTGGACAGAAACAGGAGGTCCGGTCCGGCGCAACGGGATGACATGGCTGCAATATGCAGCCAAGCGGGCCTGGCGCGACAAGGTAAGGCCGGATCACGCACAGGCGAAATTTGCCGCAAAGCTGGGCCGCAAGGCCTAACGGGGTGCCCCTGAGGCGGGAAAACGGGAAGGAGCCAGTTAAGAGGAGAATTGGATGGAAAATGCAAAACGCTTTCCGGTTTGCCAGCTCCGCTCTCTTGAATCGCGCTACCGGGCCATCAAGAGAAAGGTTAGCGAGGAGCTGAAGCGTCCGGCACCGGACATGATGCGCCTGCAGATGCTCAAACGCCGCAGTGTGATCCTGAGGGATCAAATAAGGGAACTGGTGAAACCGTCAGCTGAGAAAATGCCGATCCACGGTTGATGGTTGAACCAAGGTACACCGCCTCAAGCCAGGAACACCCAGGTGTTCCGACCAAAAGGCTGTGTACCTGAAACCTGGTCTCTATCCCGATTGAGACCACATCAGCGAGCCGGAGGTGAAAGCCTCCGGCTTTGCTGCTTGTTCGGCATGATATTTGCTCCTGGTCGCCGGAGCATTTGGGCGGGGTTTGAACAGTGTCAGAACTTTTCCGAGCGGATGACTTCTACATTGGAGCGCACCACCACCATGCGGTAGGAGTTGAGCAATGGCTCCAGCGCGGTAATGAAAGCTTCGGCGCTTTCCTCGCGGGTGATGGCGGAGAACATGACCTTGGTGCCGGCCCCGCCGGTAACGCGGTCGTCATACCAGCGCCCCTCATCGCCGCCACCGCCTCTTGTGGGCAGGATGGTGTAAAAGCGTACGCCTGCCTTTTGAGCGATTTTCTCGACGCGGCTCAGCAGGGGCATGTCGACCAGTACCTCGATACGCTGGCGCTTGTGGGTTTCAGCCATCAGAACAGGCCTCCTGTGGTGAATGTTCGGGCCAGGGCCGCATAGAGCGGGATGCCGACCACGATGTTGAAGGGGAAGGTGACCGCCAGCGACAGGGTCAGGTAGAGGCCGCTATCGGCCTGGGGCAGGGCAAGGCGCATGGCAGCGGGAACCGCGATATAGGAAGCCGACGCCGCAAGGATGGCGAGTGCTGCAGCCGACCCCGCATCAAGGCCGATGAGCGCGCCAATCAGCGCCCCGATCGTGCCGTTGATGACCGGAAAGACGATAGCCAGAACGGCAAGGCGGACGGTCAGCGAGCGCGCCTCGCGCAGGCGGCGGGCAGCTATCAGGCCCATGTCGAGCAGGAACAGGCACAGGACGCCGCGAAAGCCCGCCTCGAAGAAAGGTGCGATGGGTGCAAAGCCCTCCTTGCCCGCGATGAGGCCGATCAGGAAGGATCCGGTCAACAGGACGACCGAGCCGTTCAGAAGCGTTTCGCGCAGCAATTCGCCCCGTTCACTTTGCGTGTCATTGCTTACACCGCCATGGCGCGCAGCAAGAAACAGGCCGACAATGATTGCGGGAGTTTCCATCAGCGCGAGGACCGCGACCATGTATCCTGCTGCCCCCATGCCGCCTGAGGTCAGGAATTCCGCGCCAGTCACGAAGGTGACCACCGAGACCGAACCGTAATGGGCGGCAACAGCAGCGGCATTGACCGGATCGAGCCGACCGAAACCGCGCAGGAACCGGAACATCACGATGGGAATGATGATCGACAGGGCAAGCCCGGCAAGGGCGGCCAGCAAGAGGTCGCTCGTAAAGCCCGCCTCGGCAACCTCGACCCCGCCCTTGAGGCCGATTGCGGCCATCAGATAGAGCGACATGCCCTTGGCCATCGCCTCGGGTATCGAAAGGTCGGAGCGGGCAAAGGCAGCCAGCGCACCAAGGATGAAAAACAGGATGACGGGGGAAAGCAGCGTTTCGATGGGAAAGGTCCGTTGGGTCTGATTATCCGTTCAGGGAGAGGATGCCAATCCGCCGCTACCTAGCGCCAAACTGCCCGCAAAATCAATCGCTGTACCGGGCACTTATCCACATGGCGGGCTTGGAAGGATTGAAGGGCCGGATGGCACAAGGGTGGCGATCTGTGACATCACCCGAAATTCTTGACCCGCGCGGCCCGGACAAGTAGACAATCTTTCAAACGGGCCGACAGACCGCAATGCCCGTTCCCCCATTGCAGAGGTGAGAGACGAAATGGCCGACAAGAACCCGCGCACGCTTTATGACAAGATCTGGGATGACCACGTGGTCTCCGTCAATGAGGACGGCTCGTCCCTCCTCTACATCGACCGCCATCTTGTCCATGAAGTGACCAGCCCGCAGGCCTTCGAAGGGCTGCGCCTGACAAGGCGCAAGGTGCGCGCACCCGAAAAGACACTCGCCGTGGTCGACCACAATGTTCCGACCTCGCCTGACCGCGTCAACGGCATCAAGAACGAGGAAAGCCGCATCCAGGTCGAGGCACTGGCGCAAAATGCCGCCGATTTCGGCGTTGAATATTATTCCGAGCATGACAAGCGCCAGGGCATTGTGCACATCATCGGGCCGGAGCAGGGCTTCACCCTGCCGGGCATGACCATTGTCTGCGGCGAC
>CAZIPH010000087.1:0-656 GCA_964541115.1 uncultured Salaquimonas sp. | reverse complement strand
GTTCGGCGCGCTGGCCCATGGCATCGGCACGTCGGAAGTCGAGCATGTCCTCGCCACCCAGACGCTGATCCAGAAGAAGGCGAAGAACATGCTCGTCGAGGTGACGGGCGAGTTGCCGGCCGGCGTTACCGCCAAGGACATCATCCTCGCCATCATCGGCGAGATCGGCACAGCCGGCGGCACGGGCCATGTGATCGAATTTGCCGGCGAGGCGATCCGCGCGCTTTCCATGGAAGGGCGCATGACCGTCTGCAACATGACCATCGAGGGCGGCGCGCGCGCCGGCCTCATTGCGCCCGATGAAAAGACCTTCGAATACATCAAGGGCAAGCCGAAGGCGCCATCAGGCGCGGCCTTCGACCAGGCGATGGAATACTGGAAGACGCTGACGACCGACGAGGGCGCGCATTTCGACAAGATCGTCACGCTAGATGCGGCCGACCTGCCGCCGATTGTTTCCTGGGGCTCCTCGCCCGAGGACGTGATCTCGGTCACCGGCGTTGTGCCGGACCCGGCTGACATTGCCGACGAAACCAAGCGCGCCTCCAAGCAGCGCGCGCTCGACTATATGGGCCTGAAACCCGGCACGCCGATCACCGATATCGCGATTGACCGGGTCTTCATCGGCTCCTGCACCAATGGCCGCATCGAGGATC
>CAZIPH010000086.1:0-4618 GCA_964541115.1 uncultured Salaquimonas sp. | reverse complement strand
GGGAGGGCACCTCGGAAATCCAGCGGCACATCATTTCGCGTGCGCTGCTGCGGCCTCTGGGTGCTTGAAACCTGATGCGCGAAACCGAGCTCAATCTACCGGTAAAGGGCCTGCTGGAAAGCCAGGGCTATACCGTCAAGGGCGAGGTCGGAGCGGCAGATGTGGTGGCCATGCGCGATGGCGAGGACCCCGTGGTTGTCGAGCTGAAGACTGGATTCTCGCTCGCGCTCGTTCATCAGGCCATCCAGCGCCTGAGTTTGACTGATGCCGTCTATGTCGGCGTACCGGAATGGAAGGGCCGCGCCGGCTGGAAGGCCTTCAGGCAGAATCTGAAGCTTTGCAGAAGGCTGGGGATCGGTGTCATCACCATACGCGATGGCGCTGCACAGGTTCATCTCGATCCGGGGCCATACAGCCCGAGGAAGTCAAAGGCACGCCAGACGCGGTTGCTTGGCGAGTTCCAGAAACGGGTCGGGGATCCGAACATTGGTGGAAGCACCCGAACCCGATTGATGACTGCCTACCGTCAGGACGCGCTGAGATGTATTGCCCATCTTGAGCGGCACGGCGCCTCGCGTGCTGCAGATGTCGCCGGCTCGACCGGCGTAAGCCGGGCCAGGGAAATCATGTATGCCGATCATTACGGCTGGTTCGAACGGGTCGGGTATGGGGTATATGCGCTGACGCCCAGGGGGAGCCAGGCCGTTGGCGAATTCGCATCCGTTCTGGAGGAACTTGAATGAGCAGCAGACTTGCACGGCTTCTGCACCCCAAGACGATCGCCTATGTCGGCGGATCGCAGATTGCCGGCCCCATCCGTGCGGCAAGGCGGGCGGGATATGAAGGGGAGATGTGGGTCGTCAATCCGGTCAAGGCAGAGGTCGAGGGGATTGCATGCCATGCTTCGGTGGCAGATCTGCCGTCGGTTCCCGATGCAGCGGTAATCGGCCTGTCGCCGGAACGTGCAATCGCGGTAGTCGCCGAGCTTTCGGCAGCCGGTGCAGGTGGTGCCGTGGTGATGTCTTCGGGCTTTGCGGAACTCGGCACGGATGGGGGCCGCGAAAGGCAGGCAAGGCTAAAGGCAGCGGCCGGCAACATGGCACTGCTCGGGCCCAACTGCATGGGGCTGATCAACCAGTTTTCCGGGGCTGCGGTATGGGGTGATGACAACCATATCGAGCGGCAAAGCGGGCCGTCGGCTGCACTGATCTCGCAAAGCGGCGCGTTGCTGATCGGCATGTCCAATGTGGAGCAGGCCTTCCCGCTCGGCTATGCGGCAAGCGTGGGAAACCAGGCGGTAACGACGATAGCCGAACTGATCGAGGGCATGCTGGAAGATGAGCGTATTCGTGCCATCGGCCTATATCTGGAAGGCATGGAAGATGGAGAGGCATTGGGCCGGGCCTGCCTCAAGGCCCACGGACAGGGGGTGCCGGTCGTTGCGCTGAAGGGTGGCGATGGTGCGGAGGGTTCGAAAGTCTCGCTCAGCCATACCGCCGCCATGGTGGTCGAGCGTGACATCTGGGAAGCATTTTGCCGGCGTTTCGGTATCGTCGAGGTTTCATCGCCCAAGGCGCTTGTCGAGACACTGAAACTGGTGACCATCGGCGGATTGCCGCGCGGCAACCGGATTTCGATCCTGTCCTATTCGGGCGGTCTCAACGGGCTTGCGGCCACACGATGCCCGCATCTGGGGCTGGCATTGCCTATGCCGACGCAAGGCAATATCGCCTTCCTTCGCGATCTGCTGCCGGAAACCGTTGCGCTCAACAATCCGCTGGACCTCAACATACCGTTCTCCGCCAGCGATGGCAGCATCTCCATGCGTGACACCAGGGGCGTGGCAGAGGCAATCACCGCATTTGCCGAGGATGTGTCGGACCAGATCGTCTTCTTCATCGATGTGCCGCGTGGTGGTGCCGCCGGTCTGGACAGGGTCTGGCAGGATTCACTCGAGGCGCTGATCGGGGTGCGCAAGCAATTGGGCATTCCGGTTTCCGTTGCCGGTATCATGCCCGAGGGCCTGTCGGTGGAGTTTCGCCGCCACATGCAGAAAAATGGTGTAGCCGCCCTGCTCGGCTTCGGTGACGTGATGGAAGCGCTTTCGGCAAGCGTGAAACTGTCCGCCATGCGTGCCCGGCTGGAGGCGGCTCCAACCCCGCTTCCCCTTTATGCCAGGATGGAACCGGCAGCCCTGAGCATGCTGGACGAGGCGGATGCCAAACAGGCGCTTGCCCGGTACGGGCTGGTCATTCCGCCTCACAGGGTCACATCACCTGAAGATGCGCCGGAAGCTGGCGAAGCGCTCGGCTTTCCCGTCGCCGCAAAGGTGCTCAGTTCGTCCATTGCCCACAAGGCCAGGGTGGGCGGTGTGCATCTGGGACTTGGAGACGGGGACGCGGTGCGCAATGCCGTCGATCAGATTGTCCGGGATGTGGCGGGCGCCGAAGGCGGGCATGTGGTAGAGCAAATTCTCGTCGAGAGGATGGTCGAGGGGGTCGATACGGAAGTGATCATCGGCATCAAGCGCCATCCGGCAACCGGATTGTCCCTGATGCTGGGAGTGGGAGGTAGCCGCGCGGAGGCAATCTCCAGCTTCACCACGGTTCTGCTGCCCCTGCAGGAGGGCGAACTGAAAGAGGCAATCCGTCAGATGGGATTGTCCGGTCATCGTGGTGCGGCAGCACTGGAGTCTGCCTGCGAGGCAGTGGCGGCCTATGCCCATGCAAATCATGCGGCGCTGGTAACGCTGGATGCAAATCCGGTAATGCTGACAAGAGACGGCAAGGCGATCGCCGCTGATGCGCTGATCGTAGTGGAGAAGGCACCATGACACCGGAGGCGCTGATTGGCCGAAAGGGGCCGGACTACGAGGTCGTGATCGAACGTGGCAAGATATGTGAGTTCGCCCGCGCCATGGGAGCGCCTCTTGACGAGTTCATGAGCGGCAGCGTTGTCCCTGCGACCTTCCTGGTTTCGATGCCCTATACCTGGGGCTACACGCTGGAGCGTCCGCGTGGAACGTTTTTCAAGGACATCGAGCACGATCTTTCGGTTCCGCTGCATGGGGAGGAATCATTCGTTTTCCATGGCGCACCGCCAGCGGCAGGGGAGCGGCTGAGCGCAAGGTTGAGCCTGGAGAGCGTCGAACGCAAATCGGGCAGATCCGGGGGCGAAATGACGTTTCTGGTGATGCTGACTGAGTATTTCAGCCAGGACGGCCTGCTGCGCGCGGAGCAGCGCTCCACGACGGTTACCGTTGGCCAGACGCCCGATGACGGAACCTGGGATGCCTCACCCACCGAGTATGATCCCGACTGCAGCGATCTGGAAGCGGGAAGTCCGTTCGATGGTGTCAAACGTCAGGGACTGGCGGAAATTGCGGTGGATGCCAGTCTGGGCCCGGTGATGCTGCCACCACTGACAATCCATGCCATCATGAGGTTTCAGGGCGTTGTCGGTGAGGACAACCCGCTGCACTATGATCTCGTCTGGGCCAGGAAGCAGGGATATCCGCAGGTCTTTGCCCTGGGCATGCATCAGGCAAGCCAGATGGCAGCCCTTGCGGCGTACTGGATTGCGCCCGAAGCGGTTCGAGGTTTCAAGGTGCGGTTCCGCGCCATAGGCTGGCCCGGCGACCGCTATGCGATTGCGGGCAAGGTCACAGACAAGGATGTGGTGACAGGCACGGCCCGCCTGTATCTGACTTGCACGCGGCAGGATGGTGTCCTCGTCAATGAAGCGTGGATGGATTTCAATTTCAGCGAATAGAGAGAGGAGAGTGGCATGACCGGCAACATGGAAGAGCCTGTCCGGACCCGTATCGAGGATCATGTACTAGAAGTCACGCTCGACCGGCCAAAGGCCAATGCGGTCGATCTTGCCACCAGCCGCATCATGGGCGAGGTGTTCCGCGATTTCAGGGATGATAGCGAACTGAGGGTGGCAATCCTGACTGCAGCAGGCGAGAAATTCTTCTGCCCTGGCTGGGACCTGAAGGCGGCCGCCGATGGCGATGCTGTTGATGGCGACTATGGCGCAGGCGGCTTCGGGGGATTGCAGGAACTGCCGCATCTCAACAAGCCGGTGATCTGTGCGGTCAACGGTATCTGCTGCGGCGGCGGGCTGGAGATCGCTCTTTCCTGCGACATCATCCTTGCCGCAGCACACGCGACATTCGCCTTGCCGGAAATCCGCTCGGGAACGGTGGCGGATGCTGCCTCGATCAAGCTGCCCAAACGCATCCCTTATCACGTGGCGATGGAAATGCTGTTTACCGGGCGCTGGCTCGATGCGGAGGAAGCGCAGCGCTGGGGCTTCGTAAATCACATCCACGAAGGTGAAGAACTCATGGAAAAGGCATGGGAGATGGCAAGGCTGCTTGCCGCCGGTCCGCCGCTGGTCTTTGCCGCCATCAAGGAAATCGTCCGCGATGCGGAGGATTCCAAGTTTCAGGACGCCATGAACCGCGTGACCAGGCGGCAATTGCAGAGTGTCGACACGCTTTACGGTTCCGAGGACAATCTGGAGGGCTTCAAGGCCTTCGCCGAAAAGCGCGACCCGGTCTGGAAGGGAAAGTAAAAGCTTGTCTGACCGTGAACTGCTTGAGGAATTGTGG
>CAZIPH010000085.1:0-4669 GCA_964541115.1 uncultured Salaquimonas sp. | reverse complement strand
ACTACGGCAAGAAGGACCCCTCGCTCGGCTGGCGCTACACCGATGCGTGGATGTCGATGGCCGGCATGGGCGACGTGGGCTATCCGAACGGCAAGCCCGTCGATGAATGGGGCATCCGCGTGGACGAGAACGACCGTCCCGTCGGATCCTGCGTCGCGCGTGGCGGGGCCACGAACGATGCCGCCGCCGTCTATGCCGTGACCAAGGCAATCGACTGGCTGCAGCGCTTCACCCCGCCGGAAGCCCAGGGGATGACCTTTGGCGAGGCCGGGCCGGTTCCCGCCCAGGGCCAGATCGCGCAGCAGATGTTCTGGTACACCGCCTTCACCGCCGACATGGTCAAGGAGGGTCTGCCCGTGATGAACGAGGACGGCACGCCCAAGTGGCGCATGGCCCCCTCGCCGCACGGTGCCTACTGGCAGGAAGGCACCAAGGTCGGCTATCAGGACGCCGGATCGTGGACCCTGATGAAGTCCACCCCGGTTGACCGGGCCCAGGCCGCCTGGCTTTACGCGCAGTTCGTGGTGTCCAAGACCGTGGACGTGAAGAAATCCCATGTCGGGCTGACCTTCATTCGCGAATCCACCGTGCAGCACGAAAGCTTCACCGAACGGGCCCCGCGCCTTGGTGGTCTGGTCGAGTTCTACCGCTCGCCCGCCCGCGTGGCGTGGACGCCGACTGGTACCAACGTGCCGGACTATCCTAAGCTGGCCCAACTCTGGTGGCAGAACATCGGCGACGCCATGTCGGGGGCCAAAACCCCGCAGGAAGCGCTTGATGCCCTCTGCGCCGAGCAGGAATCGGTGATGGAGCGGATCGAACGTGCCGGCGTTCAGGGCGACATCGGCCCGAAGATGAACGAGCCGCAGGACCCGCAGGTCTGGCTTGACGCCCCCGGCGCCCCGGTGGCCAAACTGGAGAACGAAAAGCCGCAGGGCGAAACGATTGCCTATGACGAGCTGATCAAAAGCTGGCAATAGGCAGATCGGGTGTTCCATTGAACGTGCGTAACCAATAAAGAATGCAGGGGCCGGGACACACTGTTTTGGCCCCTTTTTCCTGAACGGACCTCAAATTTTTTCGTGCAAAGTTGATTTTGAACCTTGGCCGCCATTGATCACACCAAGACCAGATCCAATTCAGCCTGGTGGCTTTTGTTACCCGCGCTGGGAGTGCTGGCCTTTGTCGGCGTTTTGCCATTGCTGACCATCTTCAATTATTCATTCTTCGACATTTTCACTCTTCAGGACCGGTTTTGGGTTGGCACCGAATGGTATCGCGAAATACTGTCCTCACCCCGCTTTGTTGAAAGTCTCGGGCGCAGCCTGCTGTTTTCGGCCATCGTCCTGACGATCCAGATTCCCCTTGGTGTCTTCATTTCCCTGCTCCTGCCGCGCCAGGGCATCATTCGAACAGCCATGCTGATGTTGCTGGCCCTGCCCCTGATGGTTCCCTGGAATACCGTTCCTTCCATGTGGGTAAGTTACCTCGGCAATGCCAATGGTTTTGGCGGCCAGATGCTGGCAGCGCTCGGTCTCGAATTCGATTACAAATTCAATGCCGTCCACACCTGGATCCTGCTGGTCGCCATGGATACCTGGCATTGGATCGGCCTGGTAGTGATCCTTTGTTATTCCAGTCTTTCCACCATTTCGCCCGCCTACTATCAGGCCGCCGCGATTGATAGTGCCTCGCGCCTCCAGGTTTTCCGTTACATCGAATTGCCGAAAATGGGCGGAGTACTGATCATGGCCCTGCTGCTGCGCTTCATGGACTCCTTCATGATTTATACCGAAGCCTTCCGCGTCAATGCCGGAGGACCGGATAATGCCACCACCTTCCTCTCGCTTGATCTTGGCGAGGCAATCGCGGCCTATGATTATGGCCCGGCGGCAGCGCGCTCGATCATCTATTTCATGATAGTCCTGAGTGTTGCCTGGTCCTTCAAAACCATCATGAACATCCGTGAAAACCAGTCCTCCCCGGGGACCCGATGATGGTTCGTCCCGGGACATCGCGCTCCATGGCAAAGGCCATTGCCGCGTTGATATTCTTGACGCTGGTGGCAGCCTTCATCCTGTTGCCCTTTTTCCAGATGCTGGTTCTCAGCTTCACTTCAACCCTGCCACGCGATGATGTCAGTCAAGGTCAGATCAGCCTGGTCAATTACCGAAATATCATCAACTCCGATCTTTTGTCCGGATCAATCATTAACTCGATCATCTATGTGGTGTTGAATGTTGTGATCACGATGGCGGTGGCATTGCCCGCCGCCTATGCGGTTTCACGCTATCGGTTCACAGGCGACCGTCATGTGTTTTTGCTGTTGATCGCATTTCGCATCACCCCGCCAGTGGTTCTGACCCTGCCGGTATTCATACTCTTTTCCAAGGCAGCGCTGGTAAATACACCGATTGGAATCGCACTGGTTCACTGCATTTTCAACATTCCCATCGCGATATGGATACTGGAGAGCTTCATCTCTGCCGTACCCAAAGAGTTGGATGAAACAGCTTTCCTGGACGGCTATTCACTGCCAAAATTCCTGACTCTGCAATTGCTGCCACTGATTGCTCCAGGTATTGGCGTGACCGCGTTTTTCTGCTTCATGTTCTCATGGGTTGAGGTGGTGTTTGCCCGCATACTGACGGTAACCGGTGGAAAACCGATCACCATGGCAATAAATTCCCTGTTCGGCTTCAGAACTGATATTGGCCTCGTCATGGCGATGACGCTGGTTTCCCTAATTCCGGGTCTGGCCGTCATCTATTTCGTTCGAAATCATATTGCGCGTGGCTTTATTGTGCGCAGCTGATGCGCTCCAGTCATGGCTCCAAGCCAAATTTTGTCTGGTTCGGTTTTCGCCTAGCGTCCACTCCGAATAGTCGGGAAGAGACCGCCTCCAACAGGGCGATAAATTGGCACTGAAGTAAACAGGCTCGGAAATCAACTGGACAGCTTGGTGTTGTCTAGCGCCCCATTCGCGACAAGATGCCGTTCGGCAATACCGATGACACCAGACCGGGAGAGAGTTTCTGCCAGGTGTCCGCCATCGATTTCCTGGACACTCAAGCCCTTGTCGATTGCAATCGCGGCTGCTGTCCCCGTCGCCTGTCCCATTGCGATGCATTGCGGCATGCCCCTTACGGAGGCGAAGGCAACCGGGTCCGCAGAAACAAGCCGCCCTGCAAACAGAAGGTTCTCTATCTGCCTGGGTACAAGGGAGGCAAAGGGGACGGTGTAGTAGTCTCCTTTGGAGACTGCCCTGTCATGGGTCATCTCTGCGGTTGTTCGCATTACGTCGTCAACGGGATTGTCACAAGCAACTATGCCGTCTTTAAACTTTACCCCGTTTGCACAATCAGTGCCACGCAACTGGTAAACCGCTTCAAGACGGCGTGTTTCGCGAACACCCACCGTAGGTCCCAGCCCCCACATCTGCGCCCTTTCAAATCCGGGGATGGAACTGATCAAAAAGCCCGCTACCTGACGGCAACGCCTGCGGCCCTCCTGTGTTGCCCGTGTGACAGCCATTGGATCTGTGCCGTCCACGCCGCGAATGGTGACGGTATTGCAAAAAACCGTATCAGGATGAAATCCCCGCATTAGATAGAGTTTTCCAAGGTCGGGATGGAGATAGCCTTCAGCTATACCCTTCCTTGCTTCCTCGCTGAAATACGGATCACCCGCAGCAAAAACCTTATCGCAATCAGCGCCAATCATGTGGAACGAAAGCGTGACCGCCATCATGTTGCCCTTACCATCGCCAAGGCTGTAACCAACACCGGCTTTTGCTGAAATGTCACCGTCGCCCGAACAGTCAACGACCATCCTGGCATTGATACTAAATGGTCCCAGGCGATTGTAGCAGTCTACCGCTGTAATCCTTGAGCCATCCAATACCGGTGAACCTGCGATTGTGCCCAGATGAAGCGTCACTCCGGCCTCTTCCAGCATTTCAAACATGGTCATCGTTGCCACTTCGTGGTCATACAAAACTTCTGGACCGAAATTGGCGAGGGTGCAGGGGCGCACTTCAGCGGCAGGGGGCGACATTGCCAACAGTCTTGCAGTCAGTTCACCAAATATTCCGCCTATGGAAGTGCTAAGGGGATATCCGCCACCCCATGGCATTCCTGGACAAAATGCCATAACACCGCCGATCTTGCTGCTGGCTTCAACAAGTCGAACCGACATGCCTGAGCGGGCAGCAGCGAGCGCCGCTCCAAAACCCGCAGTTCCCCCGCCTATAACCAAAACATCTGTTTGCTGGATCACTTGTGTTTCTTTTGTCGCTTGGGGCATGGCCTGCATTTCTACCTCACAAAAAGGGTAATTTGCACAAGGTGCCGTCCATGAACAAATACAAAGGGTGTTTATTTAATGCATGATAACGGCCAGGGCAGTTTCCCCGGTCATTTTCAGCCAACTGAATTTTCCAATGTCCCGATTCCACTTATACTAATCGAAAGACGGTCGCCGCGCTGCAGGTAACGCTTCGGTGTTCGGCTCCCACCTGTCCCATCGGGAGAGCCGGTTGCGATGACATCACCTGGATGAAGGGTGAATATGGATGAGGCATAGGCAATCTGTTCGGCGACGGAAAAGATCATTTCCCGCCCGAACGCAGATTGTACCGTTTCCCCGTTCAGGCTCACATTGAGCTGCA
>CAZIPH010000084.1:0-5652 GCA_964541115.1 uncultured Salaquimonas sp. | reverse complement strand
CCGGCAGGCATTGTCTGTCACCACATCAAGGCGAAGGCGCAGATAATCTGCTTCCATCAACGAAGCAAAAGCGTCAGCCAGCACAGTCACATCATTGATGAACAACTCGCAGTTCTGATTTCCGGAAATGCCTGCAATTTCACAAATATGGGACACCGCATCGCGCACGGCTGATGGTTTCAGAACCAATCGTGCACTTGGCAACTCTTGGGGTCTGAGATTGTCTACCCAGTTTTGAAATGCAGCCTGCTGCTGCCGTTTGAGAATGACCGCCGCGGCAGACGGCTGGTGAATGCGATCAAGCCGTTCTATCTGCTTTACCATCACCACAGGGTTGTTGGCTTCATCCCGATTTTTCAACAATTGAAGCATCAGGCTGCTTCCTTCGCCCAGGCCGGAAACGGATCCGGCATGGATTTCCAGAGATCGGGAAGGAAGGCCGGTGCTTTCACCAGGCACGTATCGAGATCGCGGCGAATGGCGGCTTCGTCCATCGGGTCGCAGCCGATGAACACGAGCTCCTGCCGCCGGTCACCCCAGACCGGATCGAAATAGGGCTCCATGGCCTTGTGCCAGGCTGGATCCTGCGGCCAGTACTCCTTCGGGGCCGCAGACCACCACAGGCCGCGCTTTTCGGTTTTCACAAGCGCGCCTGCCATGGACAGCTCGCCGACAAAGCGCGGCCTTGTCGCAAGCCAGAAAAAGCCCTTGGCACGCACCACACCCGGCCATGGCCGGTTGATGAAAGCCTGCAACAGCATCGGATCGAAAGGCTGGCGAGCACGGTAAACGAAAGAGCGGATGCCGTATTCCTCGGTTTCCGGCACATGATCGGCAAAGCCGTTTAGTTCCTTGTACCAGAGCGGATGCTCATGAGCCTTGTCGAAGTCGAAGCGGCCCGTGCCAAGGACATCTTGCATGGGTACCTTCGAATAGTCGGTCTCGATGACAACCGCATCCGGATTGAGCGACCGGATGATCTTGCGCGCCGCATCCAGATTGCCTGCTGGTGTTGCCGACACCTTGTTGAGAATGATCGTGTCGGCAAATTCGATCTGGTCGACAAGAAGGTCGACAAGCGTGCGGTTGTCCTCATCGCCAAGCGTTTCGCCGCGATCCCGCAGGAAGTCGCTGGACGCATAGTCCTTCAAGAGGCTTGCCGCATCGACGACCGTCACCATCGAGTCCAGACGGGAAACGTCAGAGAGGCTTTCACCATCCTCATCGCGGAACTCGAAAGTGGAAGCGACGGGCAGCGGCTCGGATATCCCGGTTGACTCGATCAGCAGGTGGTCGAAACGCCCCTGAGACGCCAGTTCCCTGACTTCCTTCAAGAGGTCGTCACGCAAGGTGCAGCAGATGCAGCCATTGGTCATTTCGACCAGTTGCTCGTCGGTCCGCGACAGGTTTGCACCGCCATCGCGCACAAGGCTCGCGTCGATATTCACTTCGCTCATGTCATTGACGATCACGGCAACGCGCAAGCCCTCACGGTTGTTGAGGATATGGTTGAGCAATGTTGTCTTGCCGGCGCCGAGAAAGCCGGAGAGGACCGTGACGGGAAGGCGGTTGTCGGTCATGCCGCTCGCTCCTGTTCAATGGGTTGGACGAAGCCCGGAAAGACCAGCGAGGCATGGCAACCGCCACCGGCATGCGCGCCGTCTGCAAGGGCGAAATTGATGTTGGGCATGGGCCTCGACACGTCGCCAGCGGCGAACACTCCAGCGATGCTGGTTTGCGCCATGGGTCCGACCCTGACAAACGGTCCCATCGGACCATCATCCAAGGCACAGCCCAGCTGTTCCGCGGGGCTGCCGGCAAGGGTCGTACGCGGACCGAGAAAGAGAGCCGAATGGCGCTCGGCCGATCCATCTGCGAAGTGAAGGTCAAGGCCATTACCGGTTGTCGCAACAGACTGCAGGGTGCGTTCATCGACCTTAACGCCGGCCTGCTCCAAGGCATCGCGGTCAAGGCCTTCGATCCGGTTTGAGAGCACAGTGACCTGTTCGCTCCAGTCGGCGCGCAACAGCTGTGCCTGATGCACGCTCATCGGATGGACCGCAAGAACCACCAGCGAACCGCCCTTGACCTCATAACCATGGCAATTAGGGGCAATGCAGCACCCGCCTTCCCCAGGCTTCGCTGATGCCCGGGATGTCCGGCAGAATGTCCCGAACGCCATGCGCCAGGATGATCCGCTTCGCTTCATAGGTTTCTTCGCCGTCGACAGTCAGGGTGAAGGCGTCGATTGCCCCACTGATATCGAAGACCGACTCGGAACGGATCTCCACACCGGGATACTTGTCCAGGTCACTTCGGAACCGCGCCAGGATGTCACCGGGAGCGATACCATCCCATCCGGCTACGCCGTGGGCGCCCGGCGAGGCCGAATTCCGTGGCGAGCCTGCATCAATCACGATGACCGACCGGCTGGCGCGCGCAAGTTGGAGCGCGGCGGTCAGCCCGGCAAAGCTGCCGCCAATGATTGCGACGTCGATCATGCCGTACCCCGAAAGACGGCACCGGCATTGCGGACAGCACAGGTTATCAACTCAAACATTTATGTTATACCATTACATATTTGGGAATAAAAAGCGGGCAACCTGAGCCGCCCGCCGCAATTTCTGTTACGCCGTCAGCTTGCTTCTGACAGGCAGGTTTTCATCGACGTGGCCATGTTGCGGATCACCTGGAAGTAGAGGTCCGGGCCGTTGGCCAGATCCGCGCCAAGCGGATCGATAACACCAGACTTCGCCTGTGTGCCCTCGGTCACGGTCGAAACAAGTTTGGGCTCGAACTGCGGTTCGGCAAAAACGCAAGTTGCGCCCAGTTCCTGCACCCGGGCACGGATTTCGGTTACGCGTTCAGCACCCGGCATGACTTCGGGTGATACCGTGATAGAGCCAGACGCCGTAACGCCGAAACGCTTTTCGAAGTACTGATAGGCATCATGGAAGACAATGAAGCCCTTGTCCTTCACTGGCTCCAGTTCGGCACTGATCTCGGCAATCAGGGCATCGAGCTTCGCCATGGTTGCTTCGGCATTGGCTTCATATTTGGCCGCATTGTCAGGATCGGCAGCAACGAGCGCCTCCTCGATCTCGTGAACCATGGCTTTCGCATTCATCGGGTCTAGCCAGACATGGGCATCGAACGCGCCATGGTCGTGACCCTCGTGATCATGACCGGCTTCCGCCGTTTTTTTATGATCATGGTCATGATCGTGACCCGCCTCGGCGGTTTCTTCATGGTCGTGGTCGTGTCCGGCCTCGTTCGCATGGTCGTCATGGCCTTCCTCTTCGCCGTGCATGTGCTTCTCGAACGCACCGCCTTCGCGGAAACCGAGCTTGACGAGGTCATGGGCGTCGATCAGCTCGACCGATTTCGCGTTCGCGCCAACCGTCTCCAGCGGCTTTTCAAGGAATGCTTCCAGTTCATGCCCGACCCAGAAGACAATGTCGGCCTGTTCCAGCATCTGTGCCTGCGAGGGCTTCAGCGCATAGGTGTGCGGAGACCCGGCCCCGTCGATGATGATGTCCGGTGTGCCAACGCCCTCCATCACCGCTGCGACCAGCGAATGCACCGGCTTCATGGAGGCAACCACTTTCACGTCCGCATGGGCCGCCAGTGCTGAACCTGCCAGAAGCGAGGAAGCAAGAAGAAGGGTTTTGATCCGGTGCATGATGATCTCCTGTATTGGGTGGTTTGGCGCTTGCCTGATTTGCGTCACGTTATCTCGTTACATAATTGCGTTATGCTATAACGTGTGCAATAAGAATGCGCAAGGCCCTGGAGGCCGATTCACCGTCAGAGTTTACATTCCGAAATGCTGAAAAAAACCGATTCCCTGATAACGCTCGACAATGTCGGCATCAATCGCGCCGGTCGCTGGCTCGTGCGCGGGGTTTCAATGTCGGTGGAGGCGGGCGAGATCGTCACCCTGATCGGGCCGAACGGATCGGGCAAGTCGACTACGGCGAAACTGGCGTTGGGCCTGTTGCGGTCTGATGAAGGCCATGTTGCGCAGCGCTCGGGCTTGCGGGTCTCCTACGTTCCACAGAAGGTCAGTGTGGACTGGACGCTACCGCTGACCGTGAGCCGTTTCATGCGGTTGACCGGCCATGTTGGCAACTCTGAAGCAGAAACTGCCATGGAATCTACCGGCGTTGCGCATCTTGCCACTGCCGAGGTGCGCACCCTGTCCGGCGGCGAATTCCAGCGGGTGATGCTGGCACGCGCCATGGCACGAAAGCCCGAATTGCTTGTTCTCGACGAGCCGGTTCAAGGTGTCGACTTTACCGGCGAGATAGCGCTTTATGATCTGATCAAGCGGATCCGCGACGAATTGCATTGCGGCATGTTGCTGATTTCCCACGATCTTCACGTCGTCATGGCGGCCACCGACCGGGTGATCTGCCTCAACGGTCATGTCTGTTGCTCGGGAACCCCTACAGTCGTCGCCTCCAGCGCCGAATACAAGGCATTGTTCGGCGCGCGCGCAGCTTCGACGCTTGCGGTCTACGAGCATCATCATGACCATACCCATCTGCCCGATGGCCGCGTGAAACATGCGGACGGAACAGTGACCGAGCATTGCCATTCGGACGACGGGCACCATCATGATCATGGGCATGAAAACAGTCACGCCCGCAATAACCAGAACGGGCACGAAAGCGAGGCAAAACACGATGCTGGATGATTTCTTCGCCCGCGCAATCCTGGCAGGCATTGGTGTTGCCCTGGTCGCAGGTCCCCTCGGATGCTTTATCGTCTGGCGCAGGCTTGCCTATTTCGGCGACACGCTGTCCCATGCGGCCCTGCTTGGCGTTGCGCTCGCTTTCCTTTTTGAGGTCAACATAACCCTTGCCGTCTTTGGAGTATCGGCCTGCGTATCGATTGCGCTGTTGCTTCTGCAAAAACGTGCAACCCTGTCGGCTGATGCATTGCTCGGCCTTCTTGCCCATTCCGCGCTGGCGCTTGGGCTCGTGGTCCTTGCCTTCATGACCTGGATCCGCATCGACCTGATGGGATTCTTGTTCGGAGACATCCTTGCCGTATCGAAGACCGATATTGCCATCATCTGGCTGGGTGGTGCCGTCGTGCTGGCCATCCTCGCCGGGATCTGGCGGCCGCTCTTTGCGGCGACTGTCAATCTTGAACTGGCCGAAGCCGAAGGCATGAATCCCGAGCGCGCCAATATCATCTTCATGCTGTTGATGGCCGCCGTCATTGCAATTTCCATGAAAATCGTCGGTGTGCTTCTGATTACCGCCATGCTCATCATTCCGGCTGCCACGGCCCGCCGTTTTGCAAGCGGACCGGAGCAGATGGCGCTTTTGGCTGCAGTGGTTGGGGTTGTCGCAGTAATCGGAGGCCTGTTTGGCTCGCTGGAATGGGATACTCCGGCAGGTCCGAGCATCGTCGTGGCGGCTCTCGGCCTGTTCATGATTTCAATCCTTCCCCTGATCAACCGCCAGGGCCGGAAACTGGATGTTTCCGGAGGAGGCGGAGCCGCGAAAACCAAAGGAGCACGCCCATGAACGCGCATGTTCACACAACCCAGGACCTGACAAAAAACCAGTCGCTGGTCATGGGTGCGCTCAGCCAGTCGGAAGGCCCGCTCAGCGCCTATACGATTCTCGACCAGTTGCG
>CAZIPH010000083.1:0-5860 GCA_964541115.1 uncultured Salaquimonas sp. | reverse complement strand
CTGGCGTTTGGCTTGTTGCCATTCTGCGAGCTTGAAGTTCGTCGGGTTGCGTTCGGAAGCGCTCTTTAAACCTTCCGGCAGCTTCCAGCCGTTTTCGAGATAGAGATCGCGCGAAACCGATTGCAGTTTGGTTTTGAAGAACGAAAGCTGTTTAGCCGTCATGGATTGCGCGTCGATGCGCGACCACACGCAATGCGCATGACGGCGACCTTCTTTTTCATGGAAGACAATTGCGCGCGGCTGATCTTGGAGTCCGAGCCGGTCTTCGATCCGATTGATGGTCTCCTCGAAGACCTCCACCGGCACCTGTTCTTGTTGCGGCGGATTAAGGCTTAGCGAGAAAAGAAACTGGCGGCAGTTCGTGCCGCGAGAGATCGCTTCGCTTTCTTTGAACGCGTCTTTCAGATTGTCGGACGCGAACCCGCGCAGTTCGTGCAACGAGATATGCTCGTTGTCATCGAGCTTCATAAGATGTGCGGCCAGGTCTTGCCCGCCGCCGCGTTGAGAGGCTTTCAAGATCATTGATCCGCCTCCTGCAATCCGAGAGCACGGACGAGAAGGCGGCGCACATTGCGCACGTCTTGAACGGCTTTAAGAAGTTCGTTTTCAGTTTCCTGCGTAACCGGCAACACGCCGATGGAAACAGCGTGCGCGATTTGGTTAAGGCAGGCGAAAAGCTCGCCGCTACCGAGAAGGGCGAGGGCTTGTGCCAATGCCTGCCGGTCTTTGATGGAAAGTCCCGACCGGCGCAGCCGAAGCGGAACACCAAGCGCTTTGGCCTTTATATAAGCGCTCAGCGGCGTGCCTTTGGCCTCATCGAGCAGACGAGCGCGTTCAGCATCGCTCAATCGAATGCTGAACGGTGCGGGGCGCTTGCGTTTTTGCTTTTGGGGTTTGGGTCTGGCCGATGCCTCGAATCGAGATACTATGGACATGGCGGAACCGGAGGCTTTTGCCTCAGGTGCTTTAATTGGGTATCCCAGTCGGCCAAAACCTCAAACAATTCGTTCGAGGTGTCGCCATCTAGGCGCGCCAATAAAAACAATAAGTTAGTGATTTTTGGGATTGTCGCAGATTGCTCTGGCAATCAAATAGCAATCACATTGGGTAGAATGCAATCCATACCAATGAACACAATCAAGTCCATCGCGATAAGCAGGCTAAGCTTTCACCCGGAGGCTAGGCCGAGGATTGTGGTGATGCTCGCCCAGATTTGCGTTTGAACTAATGTTCAATTGGGCTGGTATGGGGTCCTTCATTGGCACGGCCAATGAGAGTCAGTATCGCGCAACTACATGATTGCGTGGCGCATTCGCGCGGAAACCCATTCGCTGAGCACCACAGTCGCCAAAATCAGCAGCAGAATCACTGTTACCTGACTCCAGGCGAGCGTGTTGAGCGAGGCTTGCAGTTTCAGGCCTATACCGCCGGCGCCCACCAGGCCCAGGATCGTGCTTTCACGTATGTTTATATCCCAGCGGAACACAGTAATACCCCAAAAGGTCGGCATGATCTGAGGAACGATCCCATAGTTTAGAACCTGGGCCCCGCTGGCACCCGTAGCCTCGATAGCCTCAATCTGGGTGGTGTCGGTTTCCTCGATTGCCTCGTATAGAAGTTTGCCGATGAACCCAATTGACCGAAGCGCAATAGCAACAATCCCTGCCAGGAGGCCGGGCCCAATAATAGCCACCAGCAGGAGCGCCCAGATCAGCGAATTGATCGAGCGAGACGCCACGATAATGAATAGCGCCAATGGGCGCAGGACCATAGAAGAAGGCGTTGTATTGCGAGCTGCAAAGAAAGCTACTGGCACTGCCATGATCACGCCGCCCAAAGTGCCCAATGTAGCGATGTTGATGGTGTCCCACAGCGGCGACCAAAGTTCACCCATATAGGACCACCGTGGCGGAAGCATCCGGCTTCCTATGTCGGAGGCCTGCCGGGGAGCATCCTGCACAAACAACCAGATCGTGTCCTTGGTCATGATTTGCCAGCACCAGACAAACAGCGCAACAAGAGCCAGCCAGCCGCCCCAAAGTAGCAAGCGCCCACGCGGGGTGCGATAGGACCAGACCTGACTGTAATGAGTAAGTTCGCTCATTGGAGAAACTTCCGCAGATAGCTGGAACTGTATTCAGCCACCATTACGATGGCGATGATGATGAGAAGGATAGCCCCGGCACTGTCATACTCATAACGGTCAATAGCAGTATTGAGCGTTGCACCGATGCCTCCCGCTCCGACAATCCCGATCACGGCGCTTTCACGGAAATTGATATCGAGCCGATAGAGCGAGAGGCCAATCAGCCGAGGCATTACCTGTGGCTGTACAGCATAGTTTACCAATTGGCCCCAGGACGCACCGGTAGAGCGTATGGCCTCTACCTGCGCTTCATCGATATCCTCGATATCTTCTGCGAGCAGCTTCGCTATGAAACCGATCGTGGCGAAAGACAGTGTCAGAAAACCGGCCAAAGGGCCAAAGCCGAACATCGCCACGAAGAAAATTGCAATGATCACCTCCTGGAGCGCCCTGCTGACAGCAATGATGGAGCGGCAGATATAGTAGATCCAGCGTGGAGCGAGGTTGCGCGCAGCGCCAATCCCGATTGGAATGGAAATTGTTAGTCCAATCACGGTCGAAGTCAGTGTCATTGTCAGGCTTTCGACCAGCCCCTGACTAATGTCACGCCAGCGACTCACGAAATCCGGTTGTAGAAATCCCAGAATAAATTGTTGTCCGCGATCAAGCCCGTCATAAACACGGCTCCAGTTAACCTCTACCGTCCCGAATGCAAGGATAAGGTAGGTCAGAATCGCTAGCTGGATAGCAATGCGCCATCGTCCATCCTTTACTATCTGCGGCGGTCGTCGCCACGTAGTTGGGTAGGATGACGCATTCATTGTGAAAGTGCGGCCATGCGATCACGGGCATCCGCCTCCGCCCGGGATTGTTCCTCGTCGCCCTTGCGCATCGCGTTCCAGTCCTCTTCACCGTAGATTTTCGTCAGTGCCTCATGGGTCAGTTCTTCTGGCACGCCGTCAAAAACTACGCGTCCAGCCCGCAGCCCGACGATTCGTTGCATGAACTGCTGCGCGAGCGGTACATCATGGATGTTTACAATCGCGGGCAGGCCGCGTTCTTCGCAGATTTCGATCAAAAGCCGCATGATCTGTCGGCTGGTCTTGGGATCAAGGCTTGCGGTGGGCTCATCTACCAGTAGAAGCTCAGGATCCTGGGCTAGGGCGCGCGCAATTCCCACACGCTGTCGCTGCCCGCCCGAAAGCGCGTCGGCCCGCTTGTCCGCTTGTGTCACCAGCCCGACACGGTCGAGTAGTTGGTAGGCACGTTGAATATCGGCAGGGGGATAACGGCGCAAAAAGCTGCGCCAGAAAGGTACGTAGCCAAGCCTTCCCGACAAAACGTTTTCCATCACAGTAAGTCGTTCAACCAGCGCAAATTCCTGGAAGATCATGCCGATACGACGCCGTTGTTTGCGAAGGTCCGCCTTGCCCAGGCGCACGAGGTCGACATCACCAAGCTTTACCTTGCCGGCCGTAGGCTCCACCAGCCGATTAATGCACCTGATGAGGGTGGACTTACCTGCTCCCGATGGGCCGATAAGGCCCATGATTTGACCCTTGGGAACGGTCAATGAAACATCACTGAGCGCCGCGTCACCAGTCTTGTAGGTCTTCGAAAGGCCTTCGAGGATCAACATTTCCGACAGCCCCTTGCGAAACAGGAAACGGGCGGCACGTGGCCGCCCGCTGCACCAATATATCAGCCAATATTTCAGTTACAATTATACACGACACCGTTGGCTTCGTCGATTGTCCGAATAACAGACCAGTTTTCCTTGAAAGTGATCGGAATAAATTGTTCTTCACCTGATTTGCCGAATTCCTCAGCCAATGCGCTGCCTTCCCAATTGAACGAGAAGAATGCTTCCTGGATTTTTTCCTGAAGTTCGGGGGTCAGGTTGTAGGCCACGCCATAGCCCGTTGTAGGGAAAGTCTGGGATGTGTAAATCGTGACGAGTTGTTCAGATTTGACAACGTCACGCTCGATCATCCGGCGCTTTACTGAGTTTGCGATTGCAGCGGCCGGATAATCTTTGTTTGCCACACCGAGTATCGAGTTGTCGTGCTTGCCTGAAAAGACCGGTTCAAAGTCAGAACCAGCTTCAAGGCTGTATTCTGCCTTCAAAATCGCTGATGGTGCTTTGAAACCCGAATTTGACGTTTCGGACGTAAAGGCAAGTTTGTTGCCTTTGAGGTCTTCAACCTTCGTAATGCCAGAATCCGGATAGGTGATAATTTCCATCTCGTAGCCAAATGAGCCATCCTTGGCTGCCATCATGGTGAAGGGGCGAAACCCTGCACATGCCACGGCCAGCGGGTTCGAACCGGTGTTGAAGCCGGCGACATGCAGACGCCCGGCGCGCATGGCTTCGATCTGCGCTGCGTTGGACTGGACTGGAAAGAACTGTACTTTCTTGCCAGTGACTTCGGACATGTGCTCAAGGAAGCCCTGCCAGACCTCGGCATAAACTGCAGGATCCTCTACAGGCGTATAGGCGAATATCAACGTGTCCGGATCGACGAGCTTGGCCGGATCAGACGGAATGTCAGCGATCAGATCACCGTCATTATCAGTGAAGCGGGAATCCAGTTTGAATTCGGCATGTGCCGGTGTCGAAAATGTGATTGCTGTCAACATGGCAGCTGTGATGATCGAAAGCGATTTCATGAGATTCTCCCTGACTGAACCGGCTTATTGCTGAACGTTGGACTACACACCATACAAGAAGCTTTTGTGACAGCAAAGTCGCTAGAAATCAGATCAGTGAGTTCAATTTAAAACTGATCTTATATGCCGAACTTTACACGCAGCTTTGATGCTCTGCGTCACTGTTCAGCATGACCCAGGGATTGTTTACAGTCTGGCAAGGCCAGCAAGTTCATGAGCATAGTCTCATACTGAAATGGCATATGGCCATTGGTAAGTGATGGGTCAACTCAGGGATGAAAAGATCAATGAAGTGACCGGAGTTGTCTATGCCAATGTCCAAAGTTGAAACAAAAGACCAGAAGCAAAGGCGCCGGACAGCGACAGCCCAATATACAGTGCAAAAACCTGTGGTCGCGCCAGTGCCCAGACTGCCATGGCTGCCGGTATGGACGTAACGCCGCCCGCAACGAGAAAGGCCATACCGGCACCAGGTGCCATGCCCTGCTCGATCAGTCCGCCAACCAGTGGCAGTGCTGCATAACCGTTGAGATAGGCCGGGACACCTACAAGTGTCGCAATAAGGATCGGCATGAGACCTTCACCACCAAGTGCCGCAGTAACGGTTTCAGCCGGAATCCAGGCCAGCATCAGGCTTTCGAGAAGGAAGGCCAGTGTCAACCATTTGGCCAGGAAGAGGGTTGTGGTGAGGGCGGTCTTGCCGAATTTTGCCCGGCGATCACCGTCTTCCCAGAAGCGCCAGACAACGGGTTTGGGCGCCCGGATTTTCGATCCGCCACATCCGCCGTTGCCAATACCCTCACGCAGCGGATCGGCAAAAGCACCACCGCTCATCATCAGATGAACGACTGTGCCACCAAATACACCCAGACCGATAGCCGCCAGTGTCTTGGCGATTGCAAACTCCATGTTCAGCACACCTGCAGTCAGGACGAACATGGAAGGGTCCATGATCGGGGATGCCAGCCAGAATGCCATGACAGCTGACAGGGGCACACCCATTGCCAGCAGCGCGGCGATCAACGGAATTACGCCACAAGAACAAAAGGGGGACAATCCGCCAGCCAGTGCACCAAGCCCGATCATGAGGATCGGTGCGCCCGT
>CAZIPH010000082.1:0-5945 GCA_964541115.1 uncultured Salaquimonas sp. | reverse complement strand
AGCTAGGGACAGGACCTGGAAATCCCGTGTTGATGGCACCTGATCAGGCGGTACGCCTGTCAGGCTGCAGGGATTCGTCTTCGTTGGCCTCCCATTGCGGCTTATTCGCGTGCTCCCCGGCAGAACGCAAGGTCCCTGCCCCGAGAAACTCGTTGAGCAGGTAGGTCGCTAGATCCACTTCGTTCAGCGGCTTGCCAAAGAGAAAACCCTGGAAATGGGTACAGTCAAAATCCTTTAGCGCATCTACCTGGTCCAACGTCTCCACGCCTTCGGCAGTCACCTTGAGGTTCAACACATTGCCCAGCTTGGCAATGGCTTCCAGTACGTTGCGGGCAACCTTGTCTGTCTCGATTGATGAGATGAAGCTGCGATCAATCTTCAGTTTGTCGAAGGGGAATTTCAGCAAGTAGGACAAGCTTGAATATCCGGTGCCGAAATCGTCCAGTGCTATCGATACACCCATCTGTTTCAATTCGCGCAGAATACGGGTTATCTCGTCCGTATCCTCCATCAACAGGCCTTCCGTCACTTCCAGTTCAACCCGCGAAGGATTGATGCCGGAAGTCAATATGGCGCGCGAAACAGAATCGATGATTCTTGCATGGTGGAATTGCTGAGGAGACAAGTTGATCGCAACGAACAGGTGATCGGGCCATTGCACAGCCTGATGGCAGGCTTCCATCAGTACCCACTCGCCAATCTCGGAAATAAGCCCGATACTTTCGGCGATCGGGATGAATTCTGAAGGAGAAACCGGCCCGCGCTCTGGATGGTTCCAGCGTACAAGGGCCTCAAATCCCTCCGTGTGCTGCCCAACCGCTGAAACAAGCGGCTGGTAGGACAATGTGAAATCCTTGTTCGCGAGTGCCTCGCGCAGATCCCTTTCCAGCATTCGCCGCTCGCGCACGAGGTCATCCATCTCGACCTCGAAGAACCGGTGTATGCCTTTGCCCTGTGACTTGGCGCGATACAGCGCGAGATCAGCATTGTGCAGCAACTGCTGTTCGGTTGTACCGTCCCGGCCGCCAAGGGCGATGCCAATGGAAACCCCTATGCCACCGACTGAACGGTTGTCGCTCAATGAGTACGATGCGCTGACAGCCCTGATCAGTTTTTCCGCTCGGGCGTTGAGTGCCTGAAGGCTTATCCCATCCCGGCAAAGAATAGCGAATTCGTCGCCACCAAGCCGGGCAACGACATCAGCTTCGTTGCACAGTTTCCTGATGCGTTGGGCAACCGTCTCGAGTAGCTCATCACCCACGCCATGGCCCATCGTGTCGTTCACCAGCTTAAAGCCGTCAAGATCGAGATACATGACTGCCCAGACATCATCAGGGTGGGTATTGGCCAGATGGCTGCTTATGGCCCGCGAAAAATGGGTGCGATTGACAAGTCCGGTAAGCGCATCATTGTGGGCCAGGTACGCAATGCGCTCCTCGGCCTCCTTGTTCGCTGTGATATTTGCCGCGACGCCCCGGAAACCGACAAACCCGCCACTCGAGTCGTAGAGCGGTTTTCCTGAAATGCTTACCCAGTTAGTCCGGTTGTCAATAGTGGTGGAAACCTGGACATCGGTAAATGCTTCACGGTTGATCCAGTGGTCACGTACCCGGCTCGCTCCCTTAACCTTGATGAAGTTGTCAGGCACCCGAGCGTCTCCGTGGCAAAAGCAGGTCGGTATGGTACCCAGATTTTCGGAAAACTCCTTGCTACCATGTACCAGTTGACCGGACGAATTGGTCTGCCAAAGCCAGTCGCTGGCATTTTCCGAAAAATCCTTGAGCAAAAGACTGATGGTTTCGGTCTTTTCCCTGGATTCGATAGCCGAGACGATACTTTGTGCAAATGTAGTCGAAAGCGTGTGCCCGGACTTGAATACTGCGATGACATAGCTCAACAGCAGCGCAATCAAAGGCAATTGGATGGCTGCGTCTCCGCTGGCCATCAAAAGAGCGATTGCTGCCCCGGCAGCAATGGAGCCGATAAAGCCGAACATCGCGGCGGGAATGGCATAGAGCGACATGGCTCCACCACCAAGCATGCCTGCGGCAAGAGTACAGACGAGCAGTCGGGTCTGAAAGTCACCGGTGGGGAAGTAAAGAACGGGAATGATTGCCCATGCGCACCCAAGGGCGAATGCTGCCTTCGCTGCCTTTGCCATGGCGCGGGGTGAAGCGGAATGGATATTCCTATGGCGGTTGGCATTCCAGTTGAGTAGCCCGATTCCTGCCATTGCCAAGATCAAAAGTGTCCAGAGTGGAAGCCATTGAGTGCCGGGTTTGCCATAGAGGGCAAAGGTCACGATAACGGAGTTGGCGACATTTGCAGCCATCATCAACGGTGTGACCTGGATCATAGCCCTGATCTGGCGTGCACGAAGGCGCCCCGCCAGTTCGGAATCGGGCTCGATATTCATTTGCTTGAGCACGCTGGTAAATCTGAAATACGCCAGAACACGGTTTATCGTCATTTTGTCACCCTGCAAGTCGGAGGTGACCATAACGAGTTCCAGTTTACGTTTAGTAACCAGCTAGCGCCAAACTGAACTTTTCGCAAACAGACTGTAAACAAGTTGCCGGTCTGCCCCAGCTTTTACTGCGTTTTTCCTTGGCGTTTTCCCTGGTTATTTTTCCCTGCCTGATCCCTGCGCAATTCTCGGCCTTCCCTGCCTTGCGCAACAAAAAACCCGCGGGACGTACAGTCTCGCGGGTTCAAGTTTGGCCAGTGAAGGTGGGGACTTATTCCGCCGCTTCGCCCTTTGTCCTGTCTTCTATGCGCCGGTTGACATCGGCGATCTTGCGCTTCTCCTCGATGATCATGTCGTCGCGCTGGTTGGCAAGACGGCGGACCCGGTTCATCACGCCGCCGGTACCGGCAGGGATGAGACGGCCCACAATCACGTTTTCCTTCAGGCCTTCCAGCGTATCGGACTTGCCGGCAACGGAAGCCTCGGTCAGAACGCGGGTGGTTTCCTGGAAGGAGGCCGCGGAGATGAAGGAACGCGTCTGCAGGCTGGCCTTGGTAATACCGAGCAACACCGGCGTCGCCGTCGCAGGCTTGCCGCCTTCTTCTTCAAGGCGCTGGTTGAGGATATCGAACTCGATTCGGTCCACATGCTCACCGGCGATGAGGCCGGAGTCACCTGCATCCGTGATCTCGACTTTCTGCAGCATCTGGCGAACGATTACCTCGATGTGCTTGTCGTTGATCACCACGCCCTGCAGTCGATAGACTTCCTGGATCTCGTTGACGAGGTAGGCAGCAAGTGCCTCAACGCCCTTGATCGCCAGGATGTCATGCGGTGCAGGATTGCCGTCGAGAATGTAATCCCCCTTCTCGATCTGGTCGCCTTCCTGAAGATGGAAAGGCTTCGATTTCGGGATGAGGTATTCGACCGGCTCCAGGGTGGAGTCGTTCGGTTCGATCGAAATGCGGCGCTTGTTCTTGTAATCGCGGCCGTAGCGGATGGTGCCGTCGATCTCCGCGATGACAGCATGATCCTTCGGACGCCGTGCCTCGAAAAGCTCAGCCACGCGTGGCAGACCACCGGTGATGTCCTTGGTCTTGGCGCTTTCAAGCGGAATACGTGCAAGCACGTCACCACCGGAAATCTTCTGGCCAGGCTCAACTGAAAGGATCGCATCTACTGACAGGAAGTAACGGGCTTCACCGCCACGCTCCAGTTTGAGGACCTCGCCCTTGTCGTCCTTGATGACGATTGCCGGCTTGAGATCGGCACCACGTGGATTGGCACGCCAATCCACTACCACACGTTTGGTGATACCGGTGGATTCGTCGGCGTTCTCGGTGACGGAAAGACCATCAACCACGTCCTCGAATTCCACGATGCCCTCAAGTTCGGTGAGGATCGGGCGTGTATAGGGATCCCACTCGGCCAGACGCTGGCTCTGGCGAACCTTGTCGCCCTCGTCCACATGCAGGCGTGAGCCGTATGTCATGCGGTGCGAAGCGCGCTCATTGCCTTTCTCGTCTTCAATGACGATGGCCATGTTGCGGCCCATCACCATCAGGCGACCATCTGAATCTCGCACCACATTGCGGTTGCGGATCCGCACGACACCATCATAGGAAGCCTCGATGAAGGAGGAGTCCACGACCTGTGCCGTACCACCAATGTGGAAGGTACGCATGGTCAGCTGGGTACCCGGCTCACCAATTGATTGTGCCGCGATGACGCCAACAGCTTCGCCCATGTTCACCGGTGTGCCGCGGGCAAGGTCGCGCCCATAACACTTACCGCAGATACCATTGCGGGTTTCACAAGTAAGTGCGGAGCGGATCTTGACAGTCTTAACGCCGGCTTCTTCCACCATGTCCACGTCTTTCTCAGCCATGGTGACACCGGCTTCGATGATCACTTCACCTGTTTCAGGATGAGTGATGTCTTCCGCAGCCGTGCGGCCCAGAATACGCATGGAAAGCGAGGCGACGACCTGACCGGCGTCAACCACAGCCTGGACGGTAAGACCGTCCTCGGTGCCGCAATCAACTTCGGTGACAATGCAATCCTGCGCCACATCAACAAGACGACGGGTCAGGTAACCGGAGTTGGCCGTCTTCAGGGCAGTATCTGCAAGTCCCTTACGGGCACCGTGGGTGGAGTTGAAGTACTCCATCACGGTCAAGCCTTCCTTGAAGTTGGAGATGATCGGGCTTTCGATGATCTCGCCGGATGGCTTTGCCATCAGGCCGCGCATACCGGCCAGCTGCTTCATCTGCGTTGGAGAACCGCGGGCGCCTGAATGGCTCATCATGTAGATGGAGTTCATCGGCAGTTGGCGACCTGTTTCCTTGTCGATTTCAACGGCGCGAATGCGCTGCATCATCTCGTCGGCAACCTTGTCACCGCACTTGGCCCAGGCATCGACAACCTTGTTGTACTTCTCGCCCTGTGTGATCAGGCCGTCATTATACTGCTGCTCATATTCCTTGGTAAGCGCTTCGGTTTCGGCAACCAGTTTCGCCTTCGTGTCCGGAATGACCATGTCATCCTTGCCGAAGGAAATACCGGCCTTGCACGCATGGGAGAATCCAAGCTGCATGATCCGGTCACAGAAGATGACCGTCTCTTTCTGACCGGAATGGCGATAGACCGTATCGATCATCTTGGAGATGTTCTTCTTGGTCATTTCGGTGTTGACGATATCAAAGCTGACACCGGCATTGCGTGGCAGCAACTCGCCAATGATCATGCGGCCGGGTGTCGTTTCATGGATCTGCGAAACGGGGTTGCCGTCTGCATCAACCGTCTTGAAGCGGCCCCTGATCTTGGCATGCAGTGTAACCGCGCCGGTTTCAAGCGCGTGATGCAGTTCGCCCATGTCGGCAAATGCCATTCCTTCGCCCGGCTCGTTCTGGTTCAGGATCGAGAGATAATAGAGGCCCAGAACCATGTCCTGCGAAGGAACAATGATCGGCTGGCCGTTTGCCGGGTGCAGGATGTTGTTGGTGGACATCATCAGTACGCGTGCTTCCAGCTGCGCTTCCAGCGACAGAGGCACATGGACAGCCATCTGGTCGCCGTCGAAGTCGGCGTTGAAGGCCGCGCAGACGAGCGGGTGAAGCTGGATCGCCTTGCCTTCGATCAGGATAGGTTCGAAAGCCTGGATGCCCAGGCGGTGAAGCGTTGGCGCGCGGTTAAGCAGAACCGGATGCTCACGGATGACCTCGTCGAGGATATCCCACACTTCCGGCTTTTCCTTCTCGACCAGCTTCTTGGCCTGCTTGACTGTCGAGGAGTAACCCTTGGCGTCAAGACGCGAATAGATGAACGGTTTGAACAGTTCGAGCGCCATCTTTTTGGGCAGGCCGCACTGGTGCAGCTTGAGCTCGGGACCGGTCACGATGACCGAACGTCCGGAATAATCGACGCGCTTGCCAAGCAGGTTCTGGCGGAAGCGGCCCTGCTTGCCCTTGAGCATGTC
>CAZIPH010000081.1:0-6496 GCA_964541115.1 uncultured Salaquimonas sp. | reverse complement strand
CCGCAAGCAGGTTGGCCGCAAGCGATCCGATCAGGCCTGCGCCTGTGACAAGAACCGTCACCTCACACCAACTGCTCATAGACCACGTGATAAACGCGGCCCTTGAACGGCTTCATGCCCTGAACGATCCTGTCGCGAACCTGCTGCCGGGTTTCGCTGGCAAGCGCGGCGTTCATTGCCTCAAGCGTTTCGAAATGAAGATCGAAAACCATATAGGGGGGCGCGACGCCATCATCGACATGATCAAGCTTTTTCAGTTCGACCTTGCAGATGCCTGGATAAGTGCGAATAGCTGCGACAACTTCACTTTGCATATATGCGTCAAACGCGGCCTGATCCGCCGAATCCACGCTACCTTCCAGAATTGCACTCCTGACGATCATTTTTCCAATTCTCCGTTTTGATGCAGTTCCAACAGGCCGACGACCGCAGTCTCTGTTTGGAGGATGTGTTCATCCATCAGTTTGGCAGCCTTTTCGCTGTCGCGGTCCAGTACGGCTTTCATGATGATTTCATGTTCGCTGTTCACGTCACGCACCTTGGCCTTGCTCGAATGGCGCAACAGAAGCCGCAGCTTGCGGTAGCGTTCCGAGTGATCGACGAGGCTGTTCCAGAACTGGAGCAGCCATTGCGACCCGCAGGCTGAAACAAGCGAGAAATGAAACCGCCTGTGAAACCGCTCCCAATTTGCTGCCGTCTCTCGATCCTCGGCAGTTACCGGCAATTCTGTCTTTGACAGGAGATGAAATGCCTTCAGGATCTCGCCCTCCCAGTCGGCATTGCCAAGACGGATTGCCTTGGAGAGGCAAAGCCGTTCAATTTCCCTTCGCGTTTGCATCATGTCGCGAAACTCGACCAGGCTGATATCGCGGACGCGAGCCCCGCGATGACTTTCCGTGTCCACCAAGCCTTCACTTGAAAGCCGCATCAACGCTTCACGTATCGGCGTTAGTCCAAGCTTGTATCGGCCATTCAAATCGGCGGCGCGTAACCTGTCTCCTGGCATTAGTTCGCCGTGCAGAATTTCGTTTCGCAGGAATTCATAGGCGCCCAGGCCCTGCAGCTTGTCTGTCTCGATCATCTGATTTTTCATATTGACATAGATATTTTATAAAATGTAGGGTTCTTGATAAGAATACGATCAGGAGTAGGCGCGTGTCAATTCAGAATGAAGCAATACCGGAATGGGCATTGGTCAATCTTGAAGGCAAGTCTGGCCCGATACCCTGTATCGAGATCTCGGGAAGGTATTATGACCTTGAAAATGCCTTGCAGCGCACCGGGTCAGACCTGGCAGTTGGAGGAATTATCGGCCTCTTCGACAACTGGGAGGCGTCAGAAAGACTGCTTCAATCCATTGCCAGACAACCCGATCCATCAGATGAAGTCGCAGATACCGGCAAACTTGCTCCGCTCCTTTATCCGGGAAAGATCATGTGTGCGGGTGCCAACTATTTCCGGCATCTCGAGGAAATGGGAGTCACAGGCGCAACCAAAGAGAACCAGCGGCTCTTCTTCTTCATGAAATCACCACGCAATGCCGTCGTTGGCGAGGGCAATACGGTCCATATGCCGCTCGACACAAAGGCGTTCGATTGGGAGATCGAGCTTGCTGCCGTCATTGGCAAACGTGCCAGAGCGGTTTCATCGGAACAGGCACTGACCCATGTTGCCGGATACACGGTTGCGATTGATTTTTCTGCCCGCGACCTGAACCGGGCACCGGAGACCTTCTACAAACTCGATTGGGTTGCGGGAAAGGCACAGGAAACCTGCTGCCCGATGGGGCCCCGGTTCATCCCGGCCAGCGCTGTCAGGGATCCGCAGGATCTGAAGCTGAGGCTTTCGGTCAATGGCACGATCAAACAGGACGACAACACTTCCGACATGATCTTCCCGCTGGCTGAACAGATTGCGACCGCTTCACGGATCATGACGTTGCATCCTGGCGATGTGATCCTGACGGGAACGCCGGCAGGTGTTGGGGTGCCGCGCAAGGAATTCCTGAAACCGGGGGACCGTGTTGATGCTCAAATCGAAAGCATCGGCACACTGTCCATCACCATTCAGCCGCCTGTGACGAACTGAACCAAACTCAGAGAAATGCAAACCCAAGGGAGGAAAACATGAAAACCAGGGTCTTAAAAACGGCCGCAGCCGCGCTCTTGCTTGTGGCGTCAGCCACCGTGCCTGCTGTAGCACAGGTCAAATTGCGGGTGTCATCACCGGCTCCGCCAACGGAAATCCTTTCGCAGTCAATGAATCTTTTCAAGACGATCCTGGAAGCGACGGCGCCGGGTGAGTTCGATGTCTCGACCCATCCTGGTGGGACCCTGTTCAAGCAAGGCACCGAGATTCCTGCCATGCAGCGTGGCAACCTTGAAATGAACACGATGGCGACCTTTGAGGTATCCCAGTTCGTCAAGGAATTGTCCGCCTACAATGCCGGCTATCTCTTCGACAATTACAACCACATGAAAAAGGTTTGGGGCAGTTCGATCGGTGATGACTACAAGGCGCAAACGCTTGAAGCCATGCAGATCCGAATCCTTGCCGATTGTTACCTGGGTACAAGGCAGGTCAACATCAACCAGGTCCGCAATGTGAAAACGCCGGAAGATCTCAAGGGTATCAAGCTTCGCATGCCCGGCTCGCCCGATTTCCTGGCGCTCGGCAAGGGACTGGGTATTGACCCGACCCCCATGGCAATGTCGGAAGTTTACCTTTCGATGAAGTCCGGTGCAGTCGATGGTCAGGACAATCCGCTCACCATTACCAAGGCGGCGAAACTGGATGAGGTGACGAAGGAAGTGGTTCTGACAAACCACATGGTGCAGAATGTCTTCTATGCCATCGCTGAGCCGGTGTATTCCGGGCTTTCGGACAGTCAGAAAGAGAAACTGACTTCTGCAGCGCAGGCAGCTTGTGCATGGAATGACTCGATGCGCCTTGCCGATGAAGCGCGCCAGGAGAAAGCCTTCGCGGACGCCGGCATCGTTGTATCTCATCCAGATCTCGACGCCTTCCGCGCCAACATGGCAAAGGTCTATGAAGCTGAAGGCATGACCGCGGAATGGTCTCAGGATCTGATTGCATCCATCAGGGCATTGAAATAGGCCTTGAGCAGGCACTTGGCGGAGGAGTTGCATTGAATCCACTGCTGACCACACTCCAGAGAGGCGCCAACCTGGTTGGCGCCCTCTTTTTCCTGGCAATATTCCTGCTTTTTCTCCTCCAGATTGCGGCCCGCTACATATTCAGCTGGCCGCTCGGCTGGCCGGACGAAGCCATCTCCTTCCTGTTCGTATGGGTTGCCTTCTGGGGGGGCGCATTGATGGTGCCATTTGAAAAACAGATCAGCTTCGACCTCCTGCATGAGATCCTCCCTCCGAAATGGCAGAAGGCGACCGAGATCGGCAGCCTGGCAACAACGGCGATCCTGTTTGCAGCTGCTGTGCCAATAACGGCAGACTTCATACTCTTTTCGCATCGCCAGACGACAAGTGTGCTTGAACTGCCATTGAGCGTTGTCTACGCGCCGGTTCTGCTGTTCATTCTCGTAACGATCATCCGTCTTTGCCTGCGGATTTTGGCTCTCATGCGCCGCCGCGGGGTTGACCACACATGAACAGCGCGACAATCGTTCTCTTTGTCCTGTTCATTGGACTTGCGGGGCTTCGGGTGCCCGTCGGGATAGCCATGCTGGTTTCCGGGATCGGTTATTTATTCTGGACCGATCAGGACATAGGTCTTTTGACAGACCAGGTCGCCGGCCGGCTATTTGCCAGTTACACGCTGATCGCCATTCCCATGTTCATCTTCGCTGCGAACATCATGAACAGTTCGCGGATTACGGACCGGATCGTGACCTTTGCGGCGTTTGTTCTCGGGAGGCTGCCCGGCGGAATTGCCCATGCGAATGTCGCGAGTTCGGTGGTATTTTCGGGGATGAGTGGCAGTGCGATTGCCGATGTGGCAGGTCCGGGCCGCGTCATGATGGAAATGATGACGCGAAGCGGAAGATACACTGCTGGCTATGCTGGCGCAGTGACCGCTGCCTCAGCCACCATCGGGCCGATCATCCCGCCTTCCATTCCGGTGGTCATTTACGCTTCCGTTTCAAATGCATCAGTTGGCGCACTGTTTCTTGGTGGTATCATTCCTGGCCTGATAATGGCTGCCGCTCTGATGATGCTGATCGCTTTCCAGGCATGGAAACGCGGACATGGTGTGGATGCCGTTCCCGCAATAGGTGGGTTGTGGGTGGCTCTTACCGAAGCACTGCTGCCATTGATGATGCCGGTCATCCTGCTGTCGGGAATCTATCTTGGCGTGACGACTGCAACGGAGGCCGCTGCCATTGCAGCCCTCTACGCGCTCCTTCTTGCTGCATTCGTTTATAGAACGGTGGGATGGAACAGCCTCCTCGACAACCTTGTTGCCACCGTTCGGGAAAGCTCAATTGTCGCCGTGACGATTGCCGGCGCCTTCATTGTAAGTTTCGCGATCACCAACGAACGTTTTCCGGACGCACTTGCAGCCTGGTTGTTGGGCCTGGAACTATCGCCAATCGCACTTCTGATAGGCATCAACATCCTATTCCTGCTCCTGGGCTGTTTGCTGGATGTCTCCGTCATGCTCCTGGTTCTGGTGCCGCTTCTCATCCCGGCGGTGGTTCTCTCAGGAATCGATCTGGTGCATTTCGGTATCGTGATCATCATCAACATCATGATAGGTCTGGTGACCCCGCCATATGGCATGATGCTTTTCATCATTGCTTCCCTCTCGGAGACACCGCTCAGGCATATCATCCGGGAGATCTGGCCCTTTGTTGCGGTACTCATAAGCATTCTGTTTCTGCTTGTGCTGGTTCCGGACCTTGTCCTTTGGCTTCCCCACCAACTAGGATTCAAATAGGAGTTCGGCATGTCAGGTTCGCGAACCGCTTTCGTCACCGGAGCCGCTCAGGGTATCGGCTTCGCAATCGCCCGTCACCTGGGACAAAGCGGGTGCCGTGTCATCTGCCTGGACCGCAATGCCGATTCGCTTTATGCGGCGGTCAATACACTGCGGACCGAGGGGATCGACGCTACGGCCCAGCCGGCCGATGTACTCGATCGCGGCACGATTGCTGCGGCAATCGCTGCCGAGGTATCAGTCGATATCGTCGTCACCGCCGCCGGTCTCTACTGGGACCGGGCGCTCGACGACCTGACCGAAGAGGACTTCCGCAGGATGATGGATGTAAACCTGATTGGAACGTTCATCATCGCTCAGGAGGCCGCACGGCGCATGTCTGCAGGCGGCCGCATTGTCACGATCTCGTCGCGCGGTGCCCTGGGTGGAACGCGCTTTGCTCACTACGTGGCGTCAAAGGCTGCTGTCATAGGGTTGACGCGTGCCATGGCCATGGAACTGCGCGACCGCCAGATCACCGTGAATTCGGTAGCGCCCGGTTTTACCGATACACCGATGACGAGATCTGCCCCTCCTGAGATGTTCGATGCCTGGCAGAAGCTGGAACCACGTGGACACGCGGCAAAGCCTGAAGAGATCGCGGCTGCTGTTTCTTTTTTGACCACACCAGAGGCTGCATTCATCACCGGCCAAACAGTGTTCGTTGATGGAGGGAAGTCCCTCGGTGGATTGTCGATCTGACAGGCTAGTAAACCTTTTCGGACCGTGGCGGACTTTGTGGGCGTTGGTCCCCAGGTCGAGCGCTACAATGACGTGCTGCATGACGTTACCCGCAAAGTCCTGACCGGTTTCGGCATCGCCGGGATGCTCGATCTGAACGCCTGAGGAGGCAGACATGAAAACCATACTTGTTACTGGCGCCTCTTCCGGCATTGGCGAGGCAACGGCGCACCACTTTCAGGCAAACGGCTGGAACGTCATCGCCACGATGCGCGATCCTGCCAAAGGTGACACATTCGCAGATCTGGACAATGTGCTTGTGACACGCCTTGATGTGACCGATGCGGCGTCGATCCCGGCCGCAGTTTCAGCAGGCATTACGCGTTTCGGCAAGATCGATGTTCTGCTGAACAATGCGGGCTATGGAGCATACGGTGCGCTCGAGGCATTCACGATGGAGCGCATCCGGCGCCAGTTCGATACCAATGTGATCGGGCTTCTGGAAGCGACAAGGGCCGTTCTTCCCCATATGCGGGAAAACCGGTCAGGCACGATCATCAACATCTCTTCCATTGGCGGCCAGATCACCTTTCCGCTGGGCACGCTCTATCACGGCACCAAGTTTGCGGTTGAAGGTTTGTCAGAGGCACTGCATTACGAACTTGAGCCGCTAGGCATTCGGGTGCGCATTGTCCAGCCCGGCATGATCAGGACGAATTTTGGCGGAAGCTCCTTCGATTTCGCGATGGATGAGAGCCTTTCGGACTATGCGCCGACAGCAGGGGCCATGGGCCGCCTGTTCGGCAAGCTGGCATCAAACCCCTCTGCGCCGCAAACCGTGGCCGAAATCATCTGGGAG
>CAZIPH010000080.1:0-7021 GCA_964541115.1 uncultured Salaquimonas sp. | reverse complement strand
ACTGGATAGAACCTCGGACAATCAGAGACTCTTTACCCACGGTCGCAAAGGCGGCCAGAAGAGAAAGAGGAAAGGAGAAAACCATTGAACGCTTGATAACGGGACTTGCAGCCATGACTACGGCATTTGTGATGACACATCCTGCCGCTGGGCAATCGGACTGAGTCCATGGTGCGAGAGGCGCTTAGCGCTTCGCCGATCAAGCGATGCCTGTGCTCGCTATTCAGTTAAGGATCAGATCCACTTGTGTCGTCTCGCACAGGAAGTCCCGGATGAGGGATTGGAACAATTCCGGCTTTTCTAGATGCGCTGCATGCGCTGTGCCGGGGATAACAGAAAGGCGAACATCAGACAGATTGGTCCAGAGCGTCTCGACCTGAGGCCAGCGATAGGACCGGTCTGCATCTCCCCAAATGACGAGGGTCGGCATATGGAGGTGGCGTAGCCCCTGTCGGCCATCCCACTGTCCCATTGCCCCAAGCGCTGCCGCAGCTGCCTGGGGATTGGCCAAGGCGCCCAGTCGGGCCACCACCGGAAAGCCCTTTGCCTCGGCGCCGCGCTTGAACCACGTTGCCCCAATTCTCTGGCTCGTGGCTGCGACCCCGTCAGACAAGAGACGTTCCCTGGATGTGGTCAGGGGTTCGAAACGGTCCGGCATGAGCCCGAGCGGACCGGTTCCATAGAGTATAAGCCCCAGTATGCGTCGGGGTTGCAACCTCGCCATTTCCTGAACAATCATCCCACCCATCGAATGGCCAAGCAGAATGAACTTGTCTACCGCCAGTTCATCAAGCAGCTCATAGACAGCCTTCGCCATCTCTTCGATGGTTTGGCATCCGCTCCTGTCGGCTGCAGCCCCAAATCCGGGCAGATTGGGAGCGATCACATCGAACCAGGCAGAGAGCTGGTCAATCTCGTTTCTCCATTGTTCGGCCCCTCCCAAAAACCCGTGGACCATCACGAATACAGTGCCATTTCCTGCACGCAAATAAGGCAGTTGGGTTGTCATCGCATTTGTTCCGGAAGCCATAGCGCGACATCTGGCACAGCTATCAGGATTGCGATCAGCAGAACCATCGCCCCGATGAAGGGTATGCAACCGATGATAACATCACCAATCGAAACCTTGTCACGGCTGATCGCCTGAATGACATATAGGTTAAGCCCGACAGGCGGCGTCAGCACCGCAATTTCCATGGTGATCGTGTAAACCACGCCAAACCAGATGAGGTCGAAACCCGCTGCTGACATTAATGGGAAAATGGTTGGCAGTGTAATGAATGTCATCGACACCGGCTCCAGGAACATGCCCAGAATGATGTAAAAGACAATCACGAGGGCCAGAATGGCATAGGGGGACAAGTCGAAAGACAGGAAAAGTTCCGTGAACTCCTGCGGCACCCGGTAATATGTCAGGACAAACCCGAACAGAACGCCCGCGGACAAAAGAAGACCCAGGTAACCCATTGTCCGCATTGTCGAGAACAGCGCCTGCTTGAAGCCCTCCCACTTGAGCCCGCCTACACCAAAGGCCAGAATAACCGTCAACAATGCAGCCACCGCAGCGGCTTCAGTGGGCGTTGCGATCCCGGCATATATGGCAACCGTAATGACAAGGCCGATCAATGCAACCGGGCCGATTGTCCGCAGGATCAAGCCTATGGGCATCCTGCCTGCCTTCTCGCTGGAAGGAATGTCTTCAGGTTTGTACACACCCCAGACAAGGACAACGATGACAAAGCCCGTGACAAGGATAATGCCCGGAATGACCCCCGCAATGAACAGATCGCCAATGCTCTGGTCAGTGACAATTCCATAGAAAAGCAGGATCAGGCTGGGCGGAAGCAGGACGGAAAGTGTTCCACCTGCCGCCAGAACTCCTGAGGAAAGGCGCTTGCCATAACCCAGTCTGAGCATCTCTGGAAGTGCCACTCCTCCAATGGTGAGCGCGCCCACCATGGACGATCCGCAAACCGCCCCGAAGCCGGCACTTGCACCAATTGAGCCATAGGCTGCCGACCCCCTGATCCGCACACCTTGATGGAGAAACTGAAAGAGGTTCTGGCCAATGTTCGATTTGCCGATCAACTCGCCAAGAAAAACAAACAGCGGAACCGCAAGCAGAATGTAGTCGATCCATACACCCCACAATTTCAGCTCCGTCGATACGACAGAGGTATTCCAACCCTGGATATCCCAAAGAAACGGCAGCGAGGCCGCAGCCAAAGCGAAAGGGATGGGTAATCCGATCACGATGAAAAACATGAGAAGGCTGAACAGCCCTATCCCTACCGTGTACCATTCCATCAGAAATCTCCTGAAGAAGGTGGGGTCACAATCAGGCGGACAAGCCTCAACGCCACATAGGCCGCAAAGAGTACCAGTGCCATGGCGCCTGGTGCCCAAAACAACCAGCGGGACCAGTGCAGGATTTCCGATGCCACTCCGGAATTGAGCGCCCGTATTGTTGCGCTTACACCGGCATAAGCGAAAAAGATGCCGACCCCCAACATTATAGCATGATTGATGATTGCAAATATGTGCTGGATCCGGCGCGGGAAACTGTCGACCAGCATCGTCACCTTTGGCATCGCGTCTTCACGCAGTGCGTATGCCAGTCCGGCAAAAGCGACGGGAAACAGCAATAACGCAGTCGCTTCGGTTACCATTCGGTCTGGTTTGCCCAGACCATAGCGCGTGAAGACCCCGTACGAGATCCATACCATTTGAACGAGTATGACGACGCCGCCAAGTGCTGCGATCCATATGACCATCCGTTCGACGCCCCGGATCAGGCGGTCCAATCCCGCAATCATGACAACCCCTTTGTGATAGAAGAAGAAGCGGCCCCGGAAGTTGCCGGGACCGCATAGCATTCTACTGATCAAGGAGCGTTGCTGGCCAGCAAATCGCGGATTTTTGTGGCCAGCTCCTCGCCACAAGCTTCATTGACAGTGACGTCCCACTTGTCTTTTACGCTGGCGAGCAGAGCCTTGCGCTGGTCTTCGGGGATTGAAACGGCCTGGCCGCCGCCTGCCATCACTGCATTACCAACCTGCGCATCAACCCAGGCCTCATAGCGCGGCTGAAGCCAGGCTTCAGTCTCAGCTGCTGCGGCAGTCAGGGCGGATTGTTCATCGGCAGTTAGCGCGTCAAACTTCGCCTTGTTCATCATGTATTGTATGTTGCCGTAGAACAGGTTGGCATTGACCATGTAGGGCATGACTGTCCACAGCTTCCACGAGGAATACGTGGCCACGCCCATGTTGATACCGTCCACGACGCCGCGTTCAGCTGACTGAAACACCTCTTTAGGCGCAACAAACACCGGTTCACCGCCCCAGGTTTCAATCATCATCGACACCAGCGGGCCGATCGAACGAACCAGTTTGCCGTCCAGATTGCCGATGTCAGCGATGGGTTCTTCAAACCACCACTCCTGATCGTAAGAGTAGTTCGAATTGAACAAGGGCATCAAGCCCACCTTCTCGGCCTCACTGCGGATCAACTCTGCATAGGCGGCATCCATGCCCGTTTGGTTTTCCAGGCTCACTTCTGCAGGGTAAAGGGAAGTCACTGCATAGCAGGGAAGCCTGTTGTCCGCGTTGATCCAGGAGATATCCGATACCCCGCCCTGCAGCGAATCCACACCTTCAGACCAGCCATGCAATGTGGATGAGGGAAATATTTCGATCTTTACACTGCCGCCGGTCTTTTCAGCAACGAGACCTGCAAAATGCGCAAACCCCTCATAGCGAATGTCTGCCTCGTTAACATAGGTACTTAGCCGGATGGTTGTTTCCGCCATGGCAGGCGTTGCCATCATGGCAGCGAGTGTGAAAGCTGTCGTGGTCAAGTAT
Source organism: uncultured Salaquimonas sp. (assembly GCA_964541115.1). Classification (GTDB taxonomy): domain Bacteria; phylum Pseudomonadota; class Alphaproteobacteria; order Rhizobiales; family Rhizobiaceae; genus Salaquimonas. Next base: position 3,161 of record CAZIPH010000080.1, on the reverse strand, counting down.
TTCGACATTGTCTTCTCCCGTTTGATTGCACTACGGCAGCTTTGTCGCCACCAGCCCCTGTTCGGCTGTGCCGTGCAGCCTTCCAGAACTCTACGCAGCTACTTGATGATCGTGCCAATTCAAAAATATCATTCAACTATGCAATAATTGCATGGTGTAATCGGCGCTGTAATTGTAGAAAGATTGCAGGGGGTTAGTATGGATATCAATTGGCTTCAGGATTTTGTCTGCCTTGCGCGAACGCTCAACTTTACACGGGCGGCTGACGAGCGAAACATTACCCAGCCTGCTTTCAGCCGCCGCATAAAGTCACTGGAAAACTGGATTGGCGTACCGCTAATCAAGCGATCAAGCTATCCCGTACAGTTGTCCGAAGCAGGAGAACAATTCCTTCCCATTGCCCGCTCAACCATCGCGGAACTCACCGACATCCGTCAGACGCTTCGTGCACAGGAGCGCGGGAATGCAGTATTCCAGCGCTTTGCTGTCCTTCACACGATCTCGGTGAATTATCTCTCGAGACGGATCGGAGAAATGGAGCAAGACATGCCGAACCTGCGTGTCCGCGTCTTTTCCGACAACCTGCGCAACTGCTGCCAGATGCTCTCAGACGGCACATGCGATTTCCTGCTCTACTACAGTCACAAGGATGTGCAGCCGGTTTTCGACGAGGCATTATTTGCCCGAAAGGATATCGGCGCCGACATGCTGATCCCTGTTGCGCAGGCTGAAGCCGCTGCCAAGCATTGCTGGGATCTGGACAATCCTGAAAAAGATTTAATTCCTTACCTGGGTTATGATCCCTCCAGCTTTCTGGGCACCGTTGTCGACCAGACCATCGGCAAGCGTGAACCGCCGCTTGCCATTTGCTACATGGACGCACTGACCGAGGCCATCAAGCGGCGCATGCTTGCTGGAGGCGGAGTTTCATGGCTGCCGGAAAGCTCGGTGGAAGCGGAGATCAGAAGTGGCCAGGTGCTTCGAATAGGCGGCGAAAGCTGGGAAGCTGCGCTAACCCTCTCACTGTTCTGTTCGATTGACAGGCTGGACGAAACCGGTCGCATAATCTGGGAAACGCTTTGATCCAGACCTGGACAAGGATCATGCACAATCTGCATTAATTCAAGCGGATTTGGCATTGGTTTCAAACATGCACTCCCTCTAGTTTGTGCTCCAGCAAAACATAGGAATGAAGTTCATGCATCTTGCCCGTTTCCCCCGCCGCTTCCTTGCCCACCTTCCAACGCCTCTGGAGCGACTCGACCGGTTGAGCCGCGAGTTGGGCGGTCCGGAAATCTGGATCAAGCGCGATGACTGTACCGGTCTATCCACCGGGGGGAACAAGACCCGCAAGCTGGAATTTCTCATGGCAGAGGCAGAGATCCAGGGGGCTGACCTCGTGATGACCCAAGGGGCAACCCAATCGAACCACGCGCGCCAAACGGCAGCTTTTGCAGCCAAACTGGGTATGGACTGTCACATCCTTCTTGAGGATCGGACAGGGTCGAACAACCAGAACTACAATAATAACGGTAACGTGCTGCTTGATCATCTTCACGGAGCGACAACCGAGAAACGCCCCATCGGCCTCGATATGAACGCGGAAATGGAGCAGGTAGCAGATCGGCTTCGCAATGATGGCAAGAAGGTTTACACGATACCAGGTGGTGGCTCCAACCCAACGGGCGCACTGGGCTATGTCAATTGCGCCTTTGAAATGCTCGGCCAGTTCAACGATATGGGCTTGCGGGTTGATCACATCGTTCACGCCACTGGCAGTGCGGGAACCCAGGCTGGCCTGATCGCCGGACTGAAGGCAATGAACGCCAACATCCCCCTAATCGGCATCGGTGTTCGCGCGCCAAAGCCGAAGCAGGAAGAAAGCGTTTTCAAGCTTGCGCTTGCCACGGCAGAAAAACTTGGCTGCCCTGGCGTAGTCTCACGCGAAGACGTGGTTGCAAATACCGATTACGTTGGTGAGGGCTATGGCATCCCGACTGAAGACGGGCTCGAAGCAATAGCCATGTTTGCCGAACTTGAGGCGATCCTGCTCGATCCGGTTTATTCCGCCAAGGGAGCAGCCGGATTGATCGACCTGTGCCGCAAGGGGTTCTTCGGGAAAGATGAGCGGGTAGTCTTCCTTCATACCGGGGGCTCAGTTGCCCTTTTCGGATATGATGCTGCTTTCGACTTTCATGGACGCTGGGTGCAGTAATCGGTCACCTGCTCACTCGAGAATTTCGACGGGCCGTTCCCATTGTATCAGGACGACACACCCGGTTTGTGACCAGACAGAATGTGAACTTCCTTCCGGATTGAGGACAAATGTGCCTTTCGGGTACTCCTACGCTCGCCTGATGGCTCCCCCTGAAGCGCCAGATTTACTTAGGGAAACCTGGTTGGGTTGTGAAATCTTTTCTGACCAATTTTTCCACTTTCATTTTGACCAGATCAGATGAATAAGGTCGCATCTTTTGGAGTGACGCCATGGCCCAAATCTCGGATCCTGTCGCAGGAGTCGACCGGAACCGCCTGAAATCCATAGCCGCGCGAGAAGCGGCGCGCTTTGTGGCCAGCCGGCCCAAGACCAGGGCCGCCCTTGGCCGGGCGCAGAAGCCTATCTCGATCGGGTTCCGATGCATTGGATGACGGACTGGCCCATGCCCTTTCCGATGCTGGTAGCAAAGGCAAAAGGCGCGCGGCTGACCGATATCGACGGTCATTCGCTTGATGATTTCTGTCTTGGCGATACCGGGTCGATGTTCGGCCATTCGCCAGCGCCCCTCGCCGCGAGCGCAGCGCAGCTGGGTGCGGCATGCCGACAGGGCTTGACGCAGCTTTATTCGAGACTGCGTGTACTACAATCCTTGGGACCAGACGTGGCTTGCCTCAGGCATCCCTCACCTCAGTAATTTTTCCCAGAAAGTCTCAAGCTGGACAGGCGACCGAACAGTTTCATTGCAGTGCAACTCAAGGAAAGTGGGGACGGGTTTGCCGAGAAAATCTTTCAAAAACGACAACCGCACTGCACGGATTTTGCACGCTGATCTCGGCAAGCCAATGAAAAGATTCAGCTTTCCGTCCAGTCGATCATCGGCGCGACAGAGAAGATTTTCTCTTTGTTTTTCAATGATTTGTGATACATTATGAGGAGATCATTT
>CAZIPH010000079.1:0-7111 GCA_964541115.1 uncultured Salaquimonas sp. | reverse complement strand
CGTCACCAGAGGAACCGATCTTTCTTGCCATGGACTAATTAAATGAATGTTTGTTTAATTTGTCAAGAGCTGATTTGGTACGGCTAATCTGGTGGCAGCAACCGTATTTGTGTCGATTAGTGCCGACAGCCGCGACTCAGGAACGCAAATACGGTTACTGTCACCAATGTAGCATGGGATGGAAAATCGCTTAGTTTATTGCGGCTTGAAATGGGGAGGGGTAATATCGCAAAAAACAGAAAGGTGTTTGGAATGGTGCAACATAAAGACAAATCCGACATCATTGCGCGAATAAGGCGAACCTCCAAGCTGGGGAGGCTTGGAGAACAACTCGCCGCAGAAGCGCTTAGCGCAAATGATTTTCAAAATGTGTCTAATCTAAACAACATCAGGAATAACTACCCATTTTTTGACCTAAGGGCTGAAAAAGATGGCAAGCTTTACTTTATCGAGGTCAAAACGCGCAATGAGGAAAAGGACGCTGGCGGACTCAACCCATCGTACAACTGTATTTCTGTATCTGATTGGGCCAACAAACTCCTGAAATCGCAAGGCTATTCAGCGCCTCAGATCACAGCCATGGCAATTGATCGTGTAACGAGCGAAGCCACCAACCATAACGCCGTCCCAGCTTGGATTGCTGTGCCTGTGCGGTCAAAACAAAGTAAATACGCAGCCTATTTCGGCCTGCTTGAAGATCTTGGTTTGCGAAGATCTATTCCAATGAGGCCAACCGCTCTTGAGAATTATCTGTGTTTAGTGGACTGGACCGCAGATGCCCGCATAACACCCAGTCTTACCAATCGTCGCTGAACAAGTGTTTCGCCACTTTGGTGTTTAGTCAAAAATGTGGATAAGTCGGCCATCTTGAAATATTTTACGAATACGAAAACATAATTTATTCAGTCACCTACCTTCATCCTCTAACCAGCGCTGGAGGATGAAAGCCCTCGAGTTATCCTCGCCACACAAACCTCAAGGTACATTCTTCCCACTGTTGCCCGCGCAAACGTTGGAACGATCGCCACCGGTTCAAGGAGCAGCAGCGGCGGAGCGTTAGGGTGAGAGGGTTCGACTCCCAGGGGCCTTAACTCGAGGACCGGGCTGGACGGCATGCTGAAGAGCCTCCCGGTACCGTCAAATCTCCGCGCGGGACCCGGACGGGTCGCATGCACATGGCCCAGAGGATAGGCAACCGGGTCCCGTGTTTGCTTTTCTCGCTCACGCCAATGGCCCCAAGTTTTATGGGCCATGGCTGCGCGGGCGCGAGGCATAGCCCCGGCGAGCTCTTCGGTCGCTTGGGAAGTTCTTCGCGAGTTCTTTGACACAGCACTGGCAGGAAACTGTCGAGTGAACGGATAGGTGCGACTGCCTTGGACAGCCTCCCCCTTGTGGGGGTGAGCCTGCAAACGGCGACTGGCAAGCGCAACTGCGCGCCGACAGAGCGGGTGGGGGTATAAGGTTCAGCGCAAGGCATAACGCATTGAGGCAAACAGATACGGGATTACCCCCATTACATCAGCCTGCGCTGCCGCCTGGCTTCTGCCGCCTCCCCACAAAGGGGAGGCATTGGTTCCTGGCCCCGCTTCCCCCTTGCCTGTTTATCTTCTGTTAACCATAGTTTACGCAGAGTCATGTTTCGCAAATACGGTAGATGAGGGAGGGACGGAGACCACGATGAGAAACAAACTCCTTTCGACGGTAATCGCAGCTTTTGTCTTCGCAGCGCCGATGGCGGTCGCGGCGCAGGCCGCCAATGTCCGCGGCTTTGCCGATGCCCAGGCGATCAAGTGGCGCGGCGGCGTCATCAATGTCGAACTCGTAATGCCGTTCTACCAGCGCAATGGCTATAACGGCATCTGGACTTCCGGTAACGGGCTCAACCAGCGCGGCCGGGCGCTGCTCAACGTACTCGGCAATGCCTGGCTGGATGGCCTTGAGCCACTTGATTATATCGGCGGATTTCCCGGCAATGCCGACCATTTGCGCGGCGATGAACTTGTCGGCGCCGAACTGTTTCTTTCGGAAGCTGCCGTGCGCTTTGCCCGCGATCTTTATGCCGGGCGGACCACCCCTTCGGTTTCCGAACCCGATATCGTGATTGCCCGCAAGAAGCTGGATATCATTGCCCTGTTGGGATCACTTGAAAAGAACGGCCCGCAAACCGTTGTCGAAAGGCTGCGGCCCGAACACTCCCAGTACGAAGCGCTGCGGCAGGCATTGGTGACGACCTCCAATCCCGCCCTGCAGCGCCAGATCATCGTCAACATGGAGCGCTGGCGCTGGCTGCCGCGCGCACTTGGCGACACGCATGTCTTCGTCAATACCGCCGCCTTCCTCATGTATACACGCTCGAACGGCAAGGATGTCGATCGGCGGCGCGTCATCGTCGGCAAGGAATTCCACAAGACGCCGATCTTCTCCGACAACATACAGTATTCGGAATTCAACCCGACCTGGACTGTCACGCCTTCGATCGCCGGCAATGAGATGCTGCCGAAATTGCGCCAGGATGCGAACTATCTCGACAAGAAAGGCTACCATCTTTACGCAAGCTGGGAGGCGGATGCGCCGCGCATGAACGCCACGCAGATTGACTGGCAATCGGTCAACGGCAAGCGCTTTCCCTACCGGATCGTCCAGCCGGCCGGGCCGGACAACGCGCTGGGCCAGGTTAAATTCCTGTTCCCCAACAAGTTCAACGTCTACCTGCACGACACTGCCAACCGGCAATTGTTTGATCAATCGGACCGCGCGCTGTCGCATGGCTGCATTCGCGTCGAGGGGCCGATGGAGTTTGCAAAGCTGCTTTACAGGCTGGATGGCAATCCTGCGCTCGGCAAGCTCGACGGCATTGTTGCAAGCAAGCAGACCAAGGGCGTCAAATTCCAGCGGCCCATCCCCGTTCACCTGACCTATTTCACCACCTGGGTGAAGGATGGCAAGGTGCAGACCTTCAACGATATTTACGGTCGGGACCGCCTGATCGCGAATATCCTGTTCGGGAGGGTGTAAGTGGCCCAATTCACCGCTTGTGCAAGCCCAAGCAAGATTGACCGCCCGTGACGCGCGGCCTAAAACGGCGCGACTGCAAACGGGATGAACCTCTGACGTGACACGCTCCCTTACCATCAGGAAACCCGATGACTGGCACCTTCACTTGCGCGATGGCGCGATGCTGGAAGGTGTCATTGGACACTCCTCGCTGCATTTTGCCCGCGCAATCATAATGCCCAATCTTGTGCCGCCGGTCGTGACCAGCGCTGATGCGAAAGCCTATCGCGACCGCATCCTCGCGGCAAAACCGAAAGCCGATTTCTTCGAGCCGCTGATGACGCTCTACCTGACCGAGGACAGCGATGCGCAGGACGTTGCATTTGCTTTCGAGAGCGGGCTGGTTACTGCTGTGAAACTCTATCCCGCCGGCGCGACGACCAATTCGGCCAGCGGCGTGCGCGACTTTGAGAAAGTCATGCCGGTCCTCGAAAAAATGGCCGGGATCGGCATGCCCCTGTGCGTGCATGGCGAAGTAACCGATTTTGAAATCGACATTTTCGACCGGGAAGCGGTGTTCATCGAAAAGCGCCTCGACCCGCTGCGCCAGCGCCTGCCTGAACTCAGGGTGATCATGGAGCATATCACCACCGAGGAGGGCTTCAACTATGTAAAGGCCAGCGAGAAGAACCTCGCCGCGACCATCACCACCCACCACCTCATCATCAACCGCAATGCGATCCTCGCAGGCGGCATCCGCCCCCACTATTATTGCCTGCCGGTTGCCAAGCGGGAGAAGCACCGCCTTGCCCTGCGCGCAGCTGCGACGTCCGGCGACAAGCGCTTTTTCCTCGGCACCGATTCCGCGCCGCATACAGACCCGAACAAGGAAATGGCCTGCGGCTGTGCCGGCATCTTCACCTCGATCAACACGCTGAGCTGCCTTGCCCATGTCTTCGAGGAGGAAGGTGCCCTCGACAGGCTGGAAGGCTTTACCTCGCTGCACGGCCCGGCCTTCTACAACAAGCCCGTCAACGAGGAGACGATCACCCTCGTCAAGCAAGACAAGGCAGTCGAGTATCCTGCAAAAATCCGGACCGGGGATGGCGATGTAACCGTCTTCGATCCGATGTTCCCGCTGTTCTGGAAAGTCCAGTAAGCCGAATAGCCAACAAACCGACAGTCAACAAGCCGATAGGGTTGAACACGATGAGAACTGTGTATGTGAACGGCGAATACCTGCCCGAGAATGAAGCGAAGATCTCGGTCTTCGACCGCGGCTTCCTGTTTGCCGACGGCGTGTATGAAGTCTGCTCGATCATTGACGGCAAGCTGATCGACAATGCCGCACACCTCGCCCGCCTGCAGCGCTCGCTTGACGAACTCAAGATGGCGCTGCCCTGCACGCTCGAGGAACTCCAGGAAGTGCAGCACGAAATGGTCAGGCGCAACGACCTCGATGAAGGCATGTTGTACCTGCAGGTGACGCGCGGCGCGGCTGATCGCGATTTCAACTTTCCCGCCGAAGCCACTTCTTCGCTCGTCATGTTTACCCAGGCAAAGAAGCTCACCTGGAGCCCTGTGGCTGATCGCGGCCTGAAAGTCGTATCCCTGCCCGATCTTCGCTGGGGGCGGCGTGACATCAAGACCGTGCAACTCCTCTATCCCTCGATGGCCAAGGAAGAAGCCAGGGCCAGGGGTGCCGATGACGCCTGGCTCGTCGAGGACGGAATGGTCACAGAGGGCACGTCCAACAATGCCTGGATCATCACTTCTGACGGCACACTCGTCACCCGCCAGCTTTCCAATGCCATCCTGCACGGCATCACCCGCCGCGCCGTGATGAGGCTCGCCAAGGAGCGCCAGATCAGGATCGAGGAGCGGCCCTTCACCATCGCCGAGGCACAAAATGCCAGCGAGGCATTCGTCACCTCCGCCTCCGCCTTCGTGATGCCTGTCGTCGAGATCGATGGCGTTCTCATCGGCAGTGGCATGCCCGGCGAACTCACCCGGCGCTTGCGCAGCATCTATCTCGACGAAGCCAAGACGCTCTAGGCTTGGCGCTTTAGGCCTGTCATAGTAGCCATGTCCTGCGCCCTCAATTGGATGACGGTTTTGGAGCATTGGCAAAGCCTCAACAGCCCTAGAACACTTCCATACCCACTTCTTCCAGGACGCTTTTGATGTTCCTTTCGGTTTTCGATATCTACAAGATCGGCATTGGCCCCTCTTCCTCACACACGATGGGACCGATGAGTGCGGCCGCGCGCTTCCTTGATGAACTCCTCCATGGCGACTGGCCGCGCCCGGCCGAGGCAAAGATCGCCAGACTCCATGTCTCGCTGCACGGCTCGCTTGCCTATACCGGCGTCGGCCATGCCACGGACCGCGCCGTCATTCTCGGACTTTGCGGCTACCTGCCCGACACGATCGACCCTGATCGCATGGACGCTATCATCGAAACAGTTCGCGGGGATAAGTCCGTTCAGCCAAAGGGTCACCCAGCCTACCGTTTCGACCCTGCCGAAAACCTCGTCCTCGACCGCCAGCTGACCCTTGCCGGCCATGCAAATGGCATGATGTTCCAGGCCTTCGACGCCAGCGACCGCCTGCTGCTCAAGCGCGTCTATTATTCCATCGGCGGCGGCTTTGTCGTCAACGAGGCGGAACTTGAAGCTGTCAAGGAAAAGAAGGCGCCTGCCGTTGAAAAGGGCGTTCCCTACCCCTTCCGCAATGCGAAGGAAATGCTCGAAATGGCGAAGTCTTCCGGCCTTTCCATCGCAGCGATGAAGCGCGCCAATGAGGAGGTCCACCTTTCGCGCCACGAGCTCAACGAGAAGCTCGACCGGATCTGGACAGCGATGGACCGCTGCATCGACCGCGGCATCACGACGGGCGGCATCATGCCGGGCGGCCTCCGCGTCAAGCGCCGCGCCAGGGACATCCATGACAAGCTGCGCGAGGAATGGAAGCAGAACCGCTTCAACCCGCTGCAGGCCAATGACTGGCTCTCGGTCTATGCGATGGCCGTCAATGAGGAAAATGCTGCGGGAAGCCGCGTCGTCACCTCGCCGACCAACGGTGCCGCCGGCGTCGTTCCCGCCGTCATCCGCTACTACATGCATTTCCACGCCGAAGCCCATTCAGAAAAGATCCGCGATTTCCTCCTCACCTCTGCCGCGATTGGCGGGATCATCAAGCACAATGCCTCGATCTCGGGGGCCGAAGTCGGCTGCCAGGGCGAGGTCGGCTCGGCCTCTGCCATGGCGGCGGCGGGTCTTGCCGAGGTCATGGGCGGCACGCCCGAACAGGTCGAAAACGCCGCCGAGATCGCACTTGAACATCATCTTGGCATGACCTGCGACCCCGTTGCCGGCCTTGTGCAGGTGCCCTGTATCGAGCGCAATGCGCTTGGCTCGGTCAAGGCGGTCACTGCCGCCTCGCTGGCGCTCAAGGGTGATGGCAGCCATTTCGTACCGCTCGACGCATGTATCGAAACCATGCGCCAGACCGGCCTCGACATGAACACCAATTACAAGGAGACCTCCCAGGGCGGCCTTGCGGTGAATGTTCCGGTGAATGTGGTAGAGTGCTGAGGGTAGAGCCTTCTCCCCCTCAAGGGGAGGGAGGGGAACATCACTCACACCTGTCCGTTCACTCGATGCAATCGCACCAGTGCCATGTCAGGGAACCCTGGTTTAGTGCAAACGTGCGACCTGCTCGCCTGACCTTGGGCCCATATGTGTACGGACCGGCAGGCCGCACGCGGAGATTTTGAGTGACAGGAGGCTCTTCAGTACACTGTCCAGCCTGCCCTTCGAGTTGAAGCCATCCGGAGGTCCCGGCTACCTGCTCCCGCTTGCACGGCAACAGTACCGACTGTCCGAAACGCCCCAACGCTCCGCTGCTGCCTCATCCTTGTTCCGATTGGCGATATCAGACCAATGTTTGCCGGGAGACAGTGGGGCAAGGATAGGGGAAGGTTTGTGGGGCGGGGACAAGTTTCTACAAGGAGCCCTGAAATCAACGGCTTCAGGCTGGAGTTGTCCCCTCGAATGGCAGGTTGAAGGCGAAGCAGTCTTTCATCAGACAAGTCGGATTAGGTGCTTTCGGCCCA
>CAZIPH010000078.1:0-7122 GCA_964541115.1 uncultured Salaquimonas sp. | reverse complement strand
TCAACCGTGTGGTCTATGACGTGACGAGCAAGCCGCCGGGAACAATCGAGTGGGAATGATCCGGGCATGGATTTTCGTTCCTGCTGAATGACCGAGATACTCACAAACAATTGATATCATTAATTTTTCCAACGGTATCCATCGTGGCACAATCCACGCCATCGCGGTGTAGCTAAAATTTCTGACGGTATCCGTGACGGTCCTTGGCAACCTTGATTTTGCACAAATCGGCGCCTGGACGCACGCCTGATGGTGCGGAGCGCAAGGAGTCGCGTTGCATTTGGCTCCGAACCGCTACAGGTTCTCTTTCAGGAGAATCTCGATCCGGATCTTTTCCTGGGAAGCGAGGGGTTCGCGCTGGTCATTGCGTGCCTTCAGTATGCGAATGGCGCTTCGCACCACATGGCCCGGATTTTGCGCGATCACAGCATCCATCAATCCGCTCTGCAAGGCCATTTCTGTATAGGGCGTTCTTTCATGGGCAATCTTTAAGAGGTCGCTTGTTCCAACACTGCAGATCGCCTCGATCGGTATGCGTGCTTCGGCACTGAGAATGTACGCCGCAAGGATGTCGGGATGATTGGCAAAAACATTGCGGATGATTTTCTCTGTACGCTCCCTGTCGCCATAGGTCTCCAGCGAAGGCAGTGGGTGCAATTGGGGAAAGTCGCTGTTCATCACTTCGTCAAATCCCAGGCGTCGTTCGATACTGTCGCGGGATTGCATGGTTTCGGAAATGATCAGGATCTTGCCTTGTTTGCCTCGCAGGAAACGGCCGATCAGCTGGGCAGCCGTGGCACCCGCTGCATGGTTGTCGATACCGACAAAGTCCAGTTCAGCGGCCTTTGGTTGTCCGGCAAGCAGCTGGACAACCTGGACGCCGCGCTCAACCAGCCGGTTGGTGGCATCACGCACCTGCGGTGATTCTGGTGCCATGATCGCAATTCCGTCGATTTGTGACCCGTCAAGCTGGCCCAGGTAATTCGAAAGCCTGTAGGGATCATCCACCGGGAAGGTAACAATGTCCACATCGACCATTTCGGCCATGAAGGCAGTTCGTGCCTCTTCGATCTGGCTGACCAGAACGCCCAGAAACTGGTCACCGCGAGCAGGAAGAAGAAAGCGGAATCGGTAGTTCCTTTGCCGCGCAAGATTTTGAGCCGATAGGTTCTTGACAAATCTCAGGCGCTCGATGGCATCGTTGACGCGGGCAACCGTGTCGGCCTTGACGCCTGGGCGACCATTGAGAACACGGTCCACCGTGGCAAGGCTGACGCCGGCTTCAACGGCCAGATCCCTGGTTGTCGGTCTCATCGCTTGCTTGTCCTGTTTGTCGAACGCAGATGCGCCCGGTGGGCCATTCCTCTTACAGAACTGCCTGCAAATCAAGTTTTTAGGTGCGTACCTCAAAAAAAGCTTGCAATGAGGTACGTACCTCAATATAGAAACTGGGCATAAGTCCTGCCAGGAAGGCCGGGCTGGCAACCGGGAGGAATGAAACCATGAACAGGAAAATCTTGAGATCCGCGACTGCGCTTGGACTGGTGCTCAGTACAACGGCTATGGGTGCAGCTGTTGCGCCAAAGTCAGCGCAGGCAGCCGACCTGACGCTCTGCTGGGCTGCATGGGACCCGGCAAATGCCTTGGTCGAACTGTCCAAGGAATTCGAGGCGCAATCCGGCCACAAGATGAGTTTCGAGTTTGTGCCATGGCCGAATTTTGCCGACAGGATGCTGAACGAATTGAACTCCGGCGGAAAACTGTGTGACTTGCTCATCGGTGACAGTCAGTGGATAGGTGGCGCGGCTGAAAATGGCCAGTATGTCAAACTGAATGACTTCTTCGACAAGGAAGGCATCAAGATGGATGACTTCCTGCCTGCCACGGTCACCGGCTACGCGGAATGGCCGAAAAATACCCCCAACTACTATGCCCTTCCGGCATATGCCGATGTGGTTGGCTGGACCTACCGCAAGGACTGGTTCTCGCGACCCGAACTGCAGGCGGAATTCAAGGAAAAACATGGCCGTGACCTTGCCGCACCCACCACACTGGAAGAGTTGAAACAGATTGGCGAGTTTTTCCAGGGCCGTGAGATTGATGGCAAGAAGGTCTATGGTGCTGCCATCTATACGGAGCGTGGCTCCGAAGGCATCACCATGGGTGTTACCAATGCGCTCTACAATTACGGCTTCCAGTATGACAACCCTGAAAAGCCATATGAACTGAATGGTTTCGTGAACTCGGAAGCAGCAGTCCAGGGACTGGAATTCTACAAGGCTCTTTATGATTGCTGCACGCCCCCCGGCGCGTCGGACGCCTACATGTCTCAGAACATCGATGCCTACAAGTCCGGCCAGGTAGCCTTGCAGATGAACTTTGCCTTCATCTGGCCCGGCGTTGAAGCCGACCCGAATGTGGGCGGCGGTAAGTCCGGATATTTTGCCAATCCGGCTGGCCCCGCAGGTCAGTTCGCCCAGCTGGGCGGGCAGGGCATTTCCGTGGTTGCCAATTCTGACGAGCAGGAAGCTGCACTTGAATATATCAAGTGGTTTGCACAGAAGGATGTACAGCAGAAATGGTGGGATGTCGGCGGCGCCTCGGCAATGCGTTCCGTGGTCGAAGACCCGGGCTTTGCTTCCAGCCAGCCCTATGCGCAGACCTTTCTCGACTCCATGGCAATCGTGAAGGATTTCTGGGCCGAGCCCTCCTATGCCTCGCTCCTTCTGCCAATGCAGGAACGCATCCACAACTATGTTGTCGCGGGCCAGGGTACCGCGAAAGAAGCCCTCGACGGCCTGGCAAAAGACTGGGACGAAGTGTTCGAGGACGAAGGCAAGAAATAATCGCCTATAGTCCCATATAGTCCTCCCGGGGATGACGGGGCCGGAACCGGAGTTTCGGCCTCGTCTGCGGGTTCGAGGTGAGAATTGCCATGTCAGATACATTAATGGACCGCGCAGCACGGGCCACGCCTGATTATGTGGCGCACAAGGTCAAGGGCCTGTCTGATCGCGCGATAGCATGGATATTCATTGCGCCGACGATCATCCTTCTGTTGGCGATCAATATATTTCCGTTGATCTGGACGATTTACCTGAGCTTCACCAATTTCCGCGTCAATCGGCCCAATAATGAGGTCGAGTGGGTCGGCTTGCAAAACTACCAGCGCATCCTGACCGATGGCGACATTTGGATAACGATGCAGGCTACTGCGCATTTCCTGATCTGGACGATTGTTTGCCAGGTGCTGATCGGCTTCACGCTCGCTTATCTCATCAACAAGAAGTTTCGCGGCAATGACCTTTGGACGACGATCATCGTCCTGCCGATGATGCTCTCGCCGGCCGTGGTCGGCAACTTCTGGACATTTCTCTACGAGCCGCAAATCGGTCTCTTCAACTACATTGTCGGCTTCGTAACGGGCACTGACCCATCCAGCTTTTCAATGATCGCCGACGTCAGGCTTGCGCCATGGTCCATCATTATCGTTGACACCTGGATGTGGACGCCTTTTGTGATGCTGATCTGCCTCGCTGGTTTGCGGTCCATTCCTGACAGTATCTATGAGGCTGCCGAATGTGACCGGGCCAGCAAATGGCGCCAATTCTGGACGATCACCATTCCGATGATCCTGCCATTTCTAATGTTGGCCGTACTCTTTCGCGGCATCGAGAATTTCAAAATGTTCGACCTTGTCGTTCAGCTCACCGGAGGTGGGCCTGGAAACATCACGACGCTTACCTCCATCGATCTCAAGCGTGAAGCTTTCGAGAAATGGCGTACCGGGTTCTCTTCTGCATATGCAGTGATCCTTTTTGTAACCGTGTTCGGTCTTGCATCAATCTATGTGAAGGCACTCAACAAGGTGAAACAGAGATGAGCATTTCAGTCACCGAGCCGACATCAAGGCAGAAATGGATTGCCGGAACCCTGGTCGTTTTCTATGCGGTTGTGACCATGCTCCCCCTGCTCTGGATCGTTGCGACCGGCTTCAAGTCTTCGGTCGACTCCATTGCCTATCCGCCCAAGATCATTTTCGAACCCACGGTGGAAGGCTATGTGAATGTATTCACGACCCAGACCCGCTTGAGCGCGGAAGCAACCGCCGAACCGCGCGATGATTTGCCTTGGTATGAGCAACTCGTCCGTGAAAAGGGCAATACGATCGTCGGTCCATCGCGGTATTCCGAGCGGTTCTTCAATTCCATCATCATCGGCTTTGGCTCGACTTTTTTCGCGATAGTCCTGGGAACGGCGGCAGCCTATGCGTTCTCGCGTTTCAGGATCCCGCTGAAGGACGATCTTCTGTTCTTCATCCTCTCCACTCGCATGATGCCGCCCATAGCCGTTGCCATCCCCATCTTCCTGATGTTCCGCAATCTCGGTCTCAATGACACCCATGCAGGCATGATCCTGCTTTACACCGCCATCAATCTTTCTCTCGCCGTCTGGCTGATAAATGGCTTCATCGATGAGATCCCTGTGGAATACGAGGAAGCGGCGCTGATCGATGGCTACACCCGTTTTCAGGCCTTCTACAAGGTCGTGCTCCCTCAGGCCGCAACCGGCATCGCCTCGACCGCGATCTTCTGCCTCATCTTCGCCTGGAATGAATATGCGCTGGCAGTGCTTCTCACATCCGGCACCGCCCAGACTGCGCCGCCCTTCATTCCCACCATCATCGGCGTAGGCGGTCAGGACTGGCCGGCGGTCGCAGCCGGGGCAACCATCTTCCTGGTGCCCGTCATGGTATTTACCATCCTTCTTCGCAAACATCTGTTGCGCGGGATCACATTCGGGGCGGTGCGCAAATGATGGGATTTCTCGACGGACTGGCGCATTTCAGAAGAGGGCCCTGGGAGATGCTTGCATCCGTGCTGATCGCGCTCGGCGTTGTCATGCTGATGCAGCCCTTTGTGCTCTGGCTGTTCAGCTACTCCTTCCTGGTAACGCTTGTCGGCACGGTGATGTTCATCATCGTCAGCCATTTTCCGGAGTAGGCCGATGGCACAGATCATGATCAGGAATGTGCGCAAGGATTTCGGGGCGTTCAATGCGGTGAAGTCATCGACGTTCACCGTCGAGGATGGTGAATTCTTCATGCTTCTGGGCCCTTCCGGCTGCGGCAAGACGACAACGCTTCGAATGATGGCGGGCCTGGAACTTCCGACCAGTGGCGAGATTTTCATCGATGGTGAAGAAGTCGGCATGAAGCCGGCGAGCCAGCGGGACATTGCTTTCGTCTTCCAGATGTTCGCGCTCTATCCGCACATGAATGTGAGGAACAATATTTCCTACCCGCTCAAGAGCCAGGGCATGGCGAGGCATGAGGTTAAACGCAAGGTCGGGGAAGTTGCCGAAATCCTCGGGATAACTTCCATTCTTGACCGTCCTGTCGGCGGTCTGTCGGGCGGAGACCGCCAGCGCGTCGCCCTTGGCCGCGCGATCGTCCGCAATCCGAAGGCCTTTCTCATGGACGAACCACTGGGCGCACTTGATGCTGAGTTTCGCGAACACATGTCCCAGGAGTTGCGGGCTCTGCATGACAGGATGAACGCAACTACTGTTTACGTCACCCATGACCAGCTTGAGGCGATGCAGATGGGCGACAAGATCGTCGTCATGAATCACGGTGTGGTTGAGCAGTTTGGCAAACCGCAGGAAATTTATGATTGGCCGGCCACCATGTTCGTTGGCGGGTTCCTCGGTTCTCCTTCGATGAACTTTCTCCACTTCGAGGGCATGCTCGGCAATAGCCAGAACAGCGTAAGTATGAGCGGTGTGGATTTCATGATTCCGCCTTCCCTTGAGGGCGCTCATGGCAGGCTCGCCCTGGGGGTTCGCCCAGAACATGTGCACTTTGGCGATAACAGCAGCTACAAGGGCAAGGTGCTTGCCACCGAGTATCTTGGCACAACCCAGATCGTCACCGTCGCCACGCCCAATGGCGATATCAAGGTTCGAACCGGTTCCGAACGATCGGTCTGCGTGGGGGAACTGGTAGGACTAACATTCGATCCGCGCACCATCAGCGTTTTCAATGTCGAGACCGGAAAAGCGCTTTTGTCGCAGGCCAACAAGGGGGTGCTGCGTCATGGCTGAAGTCGTCCTGAAGAATGTGACCAAACGCTTCGGCGCTGATATCGCGCTTGACGATATATCCCTGACCATTCCCGATGGTGCCTTCGTGGTCCTGCTTGGCCCTACAGGTGCGGGAAAGACCACAACACTGCGCATGATATCGGGGCTGGACAAGCCGGACGCAGGCGAGATCCTGATTGGCGGGCGTTCGATGGCCGGTCTGACGCCCGCCCAGCGCAATGTCGCTATGGTCTTCCAGCAATACTCGCTTTATCCGCATCTTACAGTGCGCGAGAACCTGGCCTTTCCTCTCAAGTCACCCCTCTTGAGAACCCCGCCCGATCTGGTTGCCAGGAAAGTCAGCGAAGTCGCCGAGATCCTGCAGATTGCCCATAAACTCGATAACAAGGCGACTGCCTTGTCCGGGGGCGAAATGCAGCGGGTCTCGATTGGCCGTGCGCTTGTCCGCAACCCGTCAATCTATCTGATGGATGAGCCGCTCAGTTCGCTCGATGCCAAGCTGCGTGCGGACCTGCGTATTGAGCTGAAGCGCATTCAGGCATCTTCCGGTGCGACCCTGCTTTATGTCACCCACGACCAGATCGAGGCGATGACAATGGCGACGCATGTGGGCGTTCTTTACCAGGGCAAGCTGATCCAGTTCGGTAGCCCGCGCGAAGTCTATGTAGACCCGGTAAGCGTCTATGCCGCCAGCCGCCTCGGCCAGCCGCGCATCAACTTGTTGCCCGCCGATCTTTTTCCCGGAGCGCCAGCCAATGCAGTGACGATAGGCATGCGGCCCGAGCAGATCATTCAGGGCTCCGGCGAAGACAGCCTGCTGACGCGGGTAGAGCATCTGGGTGACCAGCCCCGCCTGCACCTGTCCTTCAGGAATCACGATCTCATTACCGTGACCGATGCCCATACCAGCCTCGACGAGGGCGACATCGTTAAAATCCAGCCGCAAAGGCCATTCTACTTCAACGCCAATGGCGCAAGGATCAAACAGGAGAAGGTTTCATGACGCAGTTTGTGAAC
>CAZIPH010000077.1:3868-7294 GCA_964541115.1 uncultured Salaquimonas sp. | reverse complement strand
TACTGTAGAAGTAGGAGACCCTCGTCCTTGCCCCGACCGCCCTTCACAAAGGCCGCCGAGGCCGTCCCGCCACACGCGTGGTTCGGCGTCAGTGCCATATTCCACTATCTCGGCCCGTCCTTCGCTGTTCTCCTGTTCCCGGCGGTAGGCGTGCTTGGCGTCGCCTGGATGCGGATTGCGTCGGCCGCCGCGATCTTCGCACCCTGGACGCGGGCGTGGCGTACCCTCCGCGCGGCAGACGGTCGGACACGGCTGCTTCTGACAGGGCTCGGCGCCTGCCTGGCCGTGATGAACACGTCTTTCTACCTGGCGCTCGACCGTCTTCCCATGAGCCTGGTGGCAGCCATCGAGTTCATCGGTACGATCGGGGTCGCGCTTTATGGCTTGCGGACAAGCCGAAATATGCTGGCGCTGGCACTTGCCGTTCTCGGTATCTTTATCCTCATCGACGTAAGATGGGCAAGCGATCCGCTCGGATTGTTTTGGGCCTTTCTCAACGGCACGCTGTTTGTTGGCTACATTATCCTCGCACACAAGGTCTCCCAGCGTGGCGCGAGCGGCGGAGTCGCGCAGCTTGGCACGGCGATGGCGATCGCCTTCGTCTTCGTCATACCGATTGGGTTCCTTGAAGCATTAAAGGCGTTCGACGCCATCAAGCTTGTCCTCGCCGGCATTGGCGTCGGCTTCTGCTCGTCTGTCGTGCCTTATGTCTGCGATCAGCTCGCCATGTCGCGCCTGCCGCGGTCAAGTTTCGCGCTCCTTCTGGCTTTGCTTCCTGCGACGGCCGCGATCATTGGCGCAGTAGTCCTGGCACAGATCCCGTCACCAAAAGACATGACCGGCATAGCCCTTGTGATGGCTGGCATCGCGCTCCATAGATCGAAGGACCTTTCCGCAAATAACCAGCAAGTAACAGGACCAGATAGCCATGGACTATAAACGGCTTGGAAAAACGGGCTTGAACGTCTCCGCCCTTGGCCTGGGGACAATGACTTTCGGCGACGGCGCGGATGAGGCCGCGTGCCAAGCAATCTACGCGCTGGCACGCGATTGCGGCGTCAATCTTTTCGACTGCGCTGATGTATATGCCGGGGGCCAGTCCGAACGGATTCTTGGCCGCCTCGTACACGGGCACCGCGATGAAATTATCCTCACCACGAAAGCCTGTTACCCGATGAGCGATAAGCCTAATGACCGGGGCTTGAGTCGCAAGCACCTCGCACACAGCCTGGACGCCAGCCTCAAGCGCCTGAAAACGGAATATATCGATATCTATTTTCTCCATGCGTACGATGCCACGACGCCTCTGGAAGAAAGCATCGCGGCTGTGCACGGCTTCGTTCAACAGGGAAAGATCCTCTATATCGGCGTAAGCAACTTTGCGGCCTGGCAGGTTATGAAGACGATCAATACCGCGAACTTGCTGGGTTCCGCAGTGCATTGCATTCAGCCCATGTACAACCTTCTAAAGCGCCAGGCGGAGGTGGAACTTCTCCCGATGGCGTCCCATGAAGACCTCGGCGTTCTCACATACGGACCACTCGCGGGCGGCCTTCTGACAGGAAAGTATCGCGCCGGACGGCCCACTGTGGGGCGCTTCAACGACAGTGAAGAATATCAAGACCGCTATGCAGGCAATTTAATCAGGGACGCGGTGTCAAATTTCAATGCGCTCGCGCGCAATTTTGGACTCAGTCCGGCAAGCCTTGCCATTGCATGGGCGGCGTCCCATCCTTCGGTCACCGCGCCGCTGATCGGCACAAGAACGCCAGAGCAACTGGCCGAGGGTCTTGCCGCCCTCGACATTCGAGAAAGGGAAGAACTTTGGGCCAGCCTGACCGGATTGTTGCCCGCGCTGGCGCCAGCAACCGACAGAAGCGAGGAAAGCTGATAATCCATCCGCTGTGTGGCGAATCCCTGAACGCGGTCCGCGGTCAAAACGAGCAGCGCCATTATTCCAAGCCACTCGGCGCGCACTGCTACGGCTGATTACCCCCAGTCCGCAACTGGTCGCAATCGGCTTGCACGACGCGTCAACCGCCGGCAATGTTTGGATAGCAGATCTGCTGTTTTTTCGTGTGGTCCGATGGTTCAGATCAGATGGTGGCTGTCCTGTTTTTATGTTTCTGATTGGTGCATTTAAACCACACGGTTGATGGAAAATTGGACGACAGCGATAGCAAGAGGAGAATTCCTGTTGGTTCGTGAGACGTTTCCCAGCCTTTTACCACCACAGGGCACTCGGCCTTTATGTCTCGGAGCCGCGCTCCGAGAAGGAGACCGACCGTCCCTTCGCCGAGCCGGGCGTATTCGTGATCAATGCCGACGGGCTGCTTCAGGCTGTGGACATCTCGAACGTGCCGTTTGCCCGACCGCATCTCGCCGGCCTCGCTAAGGCCTGCCTGCCTGAAGGAGATTGCCGTTGCGCCGGGTAGCATCAGAAAGCCGGACCGGGGATCAGGCTTTCAGCAACGACCTTCCATGCGTCATCCACTTTCTTCTTCACCATAAGAACGGTTGCCTTACTGTTTGCTGACCCATCCGGGGTTGCCAAGGTTGCCTCAAACTCCACGGTGAGAACAGCCATGTCCCCGTGTTCAGAGAAATCAAGGTTGAGAATAGAGTAATCGAAAGAAAGTAATTCTGTCTGCAGTGATCGTTCATAGTGCTTTCGCAGAGCATCATGGCCGACAATCATTGGCTGGCCGGGCATTTTGATTGTGCCGTCCGGGGTAAAACGGTTTACAAGTCCATCGAGATCCCTGCTCTGATGCAGTTCCAGGCTTGCTTCGAAGGTTGAATGAATTTCTTCTTTAAGAGCCTGGCGATCAACACCTGAACTTGAGGCCGCATTCATTGAGAAGAGCCATATAAGAAAAATGGCACATACGTTTACGAGTTTCATGATCTTTCCTTTTGCGTTGTAATCATGATTTATGGCTGGGTCATTAATTGCGCGTCAGCTTGTGGAAGTTGCAGCGAAGGTGCGACGACATCAAAGCAATGGCTCCCAGAACACTTTGTAGGCCCCGAAAATTCCGGCTGTGGTCAGGAGCGTTAAAGTCACCAGCAATGCTGCGACAAGATAACGGACTGTCGCGGTGCCCCTCTTCTGGGTCCACAGGTATAGCTCAAGAACGGCGAGCGGGAACAAAAAGCAGCCCCACGTCCAGACCGAGAAGAACTCGCCTACGAACCTGGTTTGTCCGTATAACGTGGCCGTCCCCAGTACCCAGATCGACGCACCCAGGCGCAGAAACCAGACGCCGCTGACTACCATGAACGTTCGCAAGGCCCATTGCCGGTGCGCAGCGATCTGACCGCGCCACACGAACATCCAGGCCACGGTCGCGAAAATCAAAATCAACAGGCCATTGAAATCGATGGCCGAAGGCCACGAGCCACCATCTTCGTCAATGCCCCGAA
>CAZIPH010000077.1:0-3858 GCA_964541115.1 uncultured Salaquimonas sp. | reverse complement strand
GTGGCCATGAACACCCGGCCGTTCCACCGGTGCAGCGCCAGCGCGTGCCGTCGCAACTGCGGAACAAGCTGAATAGTGCCGCCCAGGGTGAGCACGGCCGCCAGCAGAACATGAGAGGCGAACATCAGGTTCCCCGCCGTATCACCGGGAACATAGGCATGGGTCAGCATGGGGTGTTCGCTCCAGGCCTCGAAGTCGCCACTCAAGGTCGGAGCATAGTAGAAGGCCACGATGTAATAGACGAACAGCCACATGCCGAGCGCGGTGGCCAGATACCAGAATTGCGCGGCCCTCTTCAGGGCTGTGGTGGAATCAATTGGAGTTGTCATGGGATCGAGCGTATTCGTCACTGAAAGGGCGACAAAGCCTTTTGCGACGGAATGCTGAATCAGGTGCGTGAGCTGCGGAATACGCCGAGGAACGTGCCAAAACAGCAACTGTCGTGGTTGGATGGAGCTCTCCACCGATGCACGAAGCAACCGCTGGATTTCACATCTGCCGGAACAGGTGCAGGAAGCTGCGGCTGACCGGTAGCACTTCGTCCCGGTCCTTCAAATGGATATTGCCGGTTTCGTTTTCGTTACGAATGAAATGGCTGACTTTGCGTCGGTTAACAACGACCGAGCGATGCACTCGCACAAACTGTTCTTCATCCAGCCGGGCAAGCAGCTGTTTCAGGGGTATACTGATCAGCGCCTCTGATTGTTTTCCTGAATCCTCGCACCAGGCAACCCGGGTGTACTTTTGGTCGGCGCGCATAAAATCTATTGACTCAACCGGGATCAGGCGCAGTTCCTGTCCAACGCGAGCGTTAATCCAGCGCAACTTCCCCGGTCCGGTCCCCGTCTTCAGCCGGGCCGCCAACTCATCCAGCAGGGCCTTTGTGCCGGCCGCCGGCTGGGCTGAACTCAGCCTTTCCTTCAGGCGCGCCACGGTTTCGGCTAAGCGTGCGGGTTCAACCGGCTTGACCAGGTAATCCAGTGCGCCGTGATCAAAGGCTTCCACGGCATAGGAATCGAATGCAGTTACAAACACCACGTGGGCGCGCCGCCCGATGCGGCGGGCGGCCTCGACACCCGAAAGACCGGGCATATGAATATCCAGGAAACAGACATCAGCCGGATTTGCTTCAAACTGGGCCACTGCATCCATGCCACTGCGTGCCTGCGTGATCACTTCCAACTCGGGCCAGATCTCAGCCAGTTCCCGGATGAGTGCCCGGCGAAGAAGCGGCTCATCATCGGCGATCAAGGCTGTCGGTTCGGTGGCGCTCATGCAAGACGTCTCCGGGCAGGAAACTCCAGCTCTGCAACCAGTCCGTGCGGTGTGCGCTCGCGCAGCTGCAACGTAGCATCCGCGCCGTATGCCAGCTGCAGACGTTCGCGTAAAGTCGCCAGACCAGTGCCCATACCGCCGACCTCCGTACCGAGGCCAACCCCGGTGTCGCCGACCGTGATATGACACTTCTGTTCATGCACTTGCACATCGACTTTGATCCGGCCCCCTTCCTCGCTGGGATCGATGCCGTGGCGCACGGCATTTTCAACCAGCGTAAGGATGGTCATCGGCGGGCAACAAACTGACTCGTTGTTGGCCGCTGTCTTGATCGAAAATTGCAGCCGATCGGGCATGCGCATCTGCATCAGTTCCAGGTAAGCGCGAACCAGTTGCAGTTCCTGATCCAGCGTGATTACCGTTTCATCGAGCCGCGGTATCGCCGCGCGCAGGTAAGTGATCAATCGATCCAGCACAACCGGGGCTTGCGTAGAGCGGGACTCTACCAATTCACGCACATTGGCCAAGGTATTGAACAGGAAATGCGGTTGCACCTGCGCCTGCAGGACATGCAGTCGGGCATCATTAGCCGCACGTTCCAGCTTACCGCGTTCGCGCTCGAGAGCCTGTGCCTGGCTGCGCACCGACTCATCACGTTGGCGCAACAAGGCCGACATGGCAAACCACGGCGCGATCAAAACCCCGGTAACTGTCAAAATCACGAACCCAGTAAGACGGGTGCCACCTTCCCAGAATGGCAGGACACCTGTCTCACTCGTGGCCAGGTAATACACCGATACTGTCATCGGCACCGAGAAAGCCACGGCCAGCACCTGCAGCACCCAGCGGGCCAGGCGGGGTGGCAGCCGCCGAGGCCACTGCTCGAAAAGCCCGAATACCGAAAGTGCAATCAGACCAACAGCCAAGGTACGAGCCAAAACTGACAGCGTGGAACTTTGGAAAACCAGGCTCAGCAACAACCCCCAGGTGAGCGAGGCGATGAGCGTTATCCGCAGCCTGCGCCATCCGAATGTCCCCGCCATTACCAGTTGAATAAAAGAACCCGCAAATTTCATTTGATGATGCTAACCCATTTGCCCTCCGCCGGCGAAAGCGTGCGCAAGCTCACCGATAGCCTTTACCTAACCAAATACGCGTGATCCAGTAGAACATCAGGATGACCACCACCAGCGGGGCGAAACTCGGCAGCGGGGAGTTCCTGAGCAACTCGGGAAGCACTTGGGCCTGACCGACAAAGAAAGACGCTACGGCCATAAACATCGCAAAGCACATGCGCCAGAGATGCCTGACGATGCGATAAGAACGGGACACCGCCCGGACCAGGCTCACGCGCAGGTCACCCAGTGCGGCCAGCAATGCTACCGAACCAAAGACGAACATAGGTGCAGGCGTCAATCCATCGATCGTGCCATCGGCACTGCCCAGCGCCTCGAAGCCCATCGAAAAAAATACAAACGCAATTGAGAGACCAGCCAGAGCAGCGCTGCTGCTGACCCAATCGAACCGCTTAAATGGACGGCGGATCGTGAGCAAGGAAGTCATGACCAGATAAAAGGTCAGCGCGCCCCCCATGACCGATGTCGGCTCCTGCTCAATGATGGCAAGAGGAATGGCACTTGCCGACATGGTCAGCATAGCTGCGGCAAACAGCAGGCCGGCTCCTCTATGCGGGTTGCTACCCTTTCGTGTAGAAAGCGCAACGGCACCTGCAGCCAGGCTGATGCTTCCGGCAGCAATGTGCATGGTCATGAGCATGAGATCAGGCCCGGGAAGTTAACCGGCGCAAAATGCGATAATCTAGCCGGGGTTAAAGCGACCTCGCCGCAGGAATGCGGCTCTATGTTTTCCATCAGGATTTTGTAGTTGGTCTTGCTTGGCATCTACCCGCACCAGTCAGTAGGACAGGTCGGGCAGCATGGATGATGTTTTGCGCACCATCACGGTGTTATCGATAAACCACGAGGCCAGCGGTATGACTTACGATTATCCCCGATGAGTGGCGACAGTCGCAGGGCTGATAGTACTGAGAGACATTCCAAAGACGTGGTCGCCTGCCATGAAGGCAGTTACCCTTGCACCAACTTCTCTATCTGTCCTGTGAAAGTCTGAACCTAGGGTCGTTTCGACAAGCCGGGGATTTCCCCTCTTTGCGCGAGCGCCTGCAACTCCCCTTTGACGGTGACGCGGCCCTGCGCCTATTCGAGGGTGAACCATGGACTCGTCGCAGAGGTGTACCCCTGAAGGAGCTGCTCGCTCAACTCGATCAGGAGCAATTCGTGCAGGTGCATCGCTCGGTCGTGGTCAACCTTCGTTCGGTCAGCCACGTCAGCCGCAATGAAAACGAGACCGGATTTATCCACTTGAAGGGTCGCAAGGAGATGCTGCCAGTCAGTCGCAGCTACCTGCACCTGTTCCGCCAGATGTGAAATCGTCAGAGAAGAATGACGATCACTATCTTCAATTTAATCTGGATTCTGCCCGGTAGTCGAACTCGCCGCTCGAGCGGCCCCCCAATCGGGGGCCGCCGAACTGCTTCTGCAAGACAGCGCCTATTGCTGATAG
>CAZIPH010000076.1:0-8088 GCA_964541115.1 uncultured Salaquimonas sp. | reverse complement strand
TTATTATGTACGGAGTATCAATCAAATTCGTTTTGTAGCGAATCAATTCTCGATATTAAAATGGCTGCCTGGAGCCCAAGTTGGACATGCCGTCCTTTGACGAAGGGTCATTTCGCGACAAGATGTTTTAACTGCAAAAACGATCAATTAAGTACGCTATTCTTCAAACCAGCCTTCAATATACACACCAGAACTTCCTGAATTTTTTCTTTGACAAGCAAAATTACGTTTAGTATTTCCTAAATAACCAGAGAATGTATCAGAATTATCTCTCAATATTTCCAAATTTAAGCCAGTTGTTTTCTCAATTGATTCTAAGCATATCTTCATTGTAGAGAATTTTCCACTTTTGACTTGTGGCGGCGCATCGCAAGATGACAAAATCGTCAATGGTAATAATATTAAGAGGAAGACCAACATTATTCTCATATCAATTCTCTTTCATATGGATTTGCTAATTTTCACACTCTAATTTTTTGGATTCGACCATGAACGATGACAACCCCTAAATGTCGTCGCAAAAAGGATGGGTTTTGCGATTATCGCAACAATCAACATCTTGCACCGCTTTTGATGGCTCTGCTTGCTTGCCCCAGCCCTAATATATGTTGATCGGATTTTTGTTTAGCGATACCTAGTTGTCATGTTCTATCTCATTCTGTTTCTGATATTGGCCGTTTTGCTTTTCGGTAGCTCAGCAGTTCTGGGAGCGCTCGGCATGGTGCTCGGTTTCATCGTTGCATTTGTCGCGCTTGTTTATGCAAGTATCACTTTCGATTTAGAGCCAATACAAATCATTGGGTATGCCGTTGTGGGAGTTTTGGCGCTTATTCCCGTTGGCTATCTATTGTTATTGGTAATTGATTATTTTGACCCGAATGCTCGTGAGCATCGAAAATTTGCGAAAGATAACGCTCATATTTTGAATAGCGAATATGGGAAAAAACTTGCCAGAATGAGTTCAGAAGAACTGCAAAGTGAAGTTGAACGGACTCGATTAGAATATGAAAAGTCGCAAAAAGAGTATGAAAAATTGTTTGGTGAAACCAATAGGGATTAGCACTAAAATACAAAAGGCTAGGCCTCGTTTTTGTCAATTGGGAATATCTTGTTCGTCACCCCCTAATAGCGTAACCAACCCAATCGGCGGTGGCGATACCAAAAAATTACAGTGAACCCAAATCGTCCTTTGGGGTTCTGGTTCACCTGAAGCCCTGCCCTTCGGCGAGAATGGGGGGCAAAGTGTCAAGGGTCAAGTTGCAAAAAGAACCGTTTTTGCGACATGGCCAAAATGGTCAAAAAGTCCGCAAAGCCGTCATTCGAAACAGTTTGGACAAATGAAGGAGACTTCCCGTCTCCGCTCATCACCCCCCAAACTTCCCGTTCCTTGGAAAGCCTTTTGGCACCATGCGGCCGACCTGGGCGCGTTCGCCCATCCATTCAAGGAGTTCGTCCTTCGTTTTGGTGAAGGTACGGCCGGCTGAATCTTCCCAGGTCAGGCCGTCCTCCAGTTTGAAGGTGCGGGCATCAATGGCGCCGCCATCCTTGTATTTCTGAAGGCGAACGCCCTTGCCCCTCGTCATTTCCGGCAACTGGTCGAGCGGGAAGACGAGCAGTTTTCTGTTTTCACCGACGATCGCCACGTGGTCATGCTCACTATCGATAGCCGAGCACAACAGCGCCTCGTCAGGTAGTTTCACATTCATCACCTGCTTGCCCTTGCGGGTATTGGCGATGGTGTCGCTTTCGCTGATGGTGAAGCCATTGCCGACCCTTGAGACCAGCACAAGCTTGCGGGCGGAATCGTGCTTGAAGGCAGCGACAATATCAGCGTCGTTTTCCATTTCGATCATCACGCGCACCGGCTCGCCATGGCCCCTGCCCCCCGGCAGCTTGTCGCCGGCAAGGGTGAAGAACTTTCCGTTGGTCGTGAACAGGACGATCTTGTCATGACTGTCGGCATGGAAGGCGATTTTCAGCTTGTCACCCTCCTTGAAGGTCAGCGTCTTGAAGTCAGTCAAGTGGCCCTTGAGGCCGCGGATCCAGCCCTTGTCGGAAATCACCACGGTAATCGGCTCTTTTTCGATCATCGCCTGTTGCACGGCTTCCAGATCGATCTCGCGGGCCTCGGCAAACTGGGTGCGACGGGCACCGAGTACCGTATCCTTGCCGAACTTCTTGCGGATGTCGCCAATATCTGCGTGGAGCACTTTCCACTGGGCATCCTCGGAGCCGAGCAGTGCCTCGATCTGGGCCTTTTCGGCAGACAGTTCGTCATGTTCGCGGCGAATCTCGATTTCCTGCAGCTTGGCCAAAGCACGCAGGCGCATGTTGAGTATGGCCTCGACCTGCACTTCGGTCAGGTCGTATTTCGTGATCAGCTTCTGCTTGGGCTCATCCTCGAAACGGATGATGCGGATCACCTCGTCAATGTTGAGATAGGCAATCAACAGGCCGCCAAGCACCTCAAGACGGCGTTCGATTTGCGCAAGACGGAAATTCGAACGGCGCACCAGCACTTCGCGGCGGTGATCGAGCCACTCGCGCAGCAATTCGCGAAGACCCATCACCTTTGGCACCTTGCCGCCGGAAAGGACGTTCATGTTCATGGCGAAGCGGCTTTCAAGATCAGTGACCTTGAAAAGCGATTCCATCAGGACTTCGGGATCGACAGTGCGGCTTTTCGGCTCAAGCACTATGCGGATATCCTCGGCGCTTTCGTCGCGAATATCCTCAAGCATCGGCAGTTTGCGGTTCATAAGGAGTTCGGCGATCTTCTCAATCAAGCGTGATTTCTGGACCTGATACGGAATTTCCGTAATGACAATCCGGTAACCGCCGCGCCCTGTATCCTCCTTTTCCCATTTGGCCCGCACACGGAAGGAACCCCTGCCCGTGCGATAGGCTTCGATGATCGTTTCGCGATCCTCGATGATCACGCCACCTGTCGGGAAATCGGGCCCTTGCACCATTTCCACCAGAGTTTCGACGCGGGCATTGGGCGTCTTGATGAGGTGCTGGGCAGCCTCGCAGAGTTCGGCGGCATTATGCGGCGGGATATTGGTTGCCATGCCAACGGCAATACCGGACGAGCCATTGGCCAGAAGGTTGGGGAAG
This sequence comes from uncultured Salaquimonas sp., assembly GCA_964541115.1. Classification (GTDB taxonomy): domain Bacteria; phylum Pseudomonadota; class Alphaproteobacteria; order Rhizobiales; family Rhizobiaceae; genus Salaquimonas. Next base: position 4,971 of record CAZIPH010000076.1, on the reverse strand, counting down.
GAACCCGGCAGGACGACAGGCTCCTTGTCTTCCTCATTATAAGTCAGGCGGAAATCGACCGCGTCCTCGTCAATGCCTTCAAGCAGCAGCGTTGCCACTTCGGTCATGCGGGCTTCGGTATAGCGGTATGCGGCTGCGTTATCGCCATCGATATTGCCAAAATTGCCCTGGCCATCGATCAGCGGATAGCGCTGGGCAAAATCCTGTGCGAGGCGCACCAGCGCATCATAAACCGCCTGGTCGCCATGGGGGTGGAACTTACCGATCACGTCACCCACGATTCGGGCGCACTTCTTGAAGCCGGTATTGGGGTCGAGCTTCAATACCCGCATGGCATGAAGTATTCGCCGGTGAACAGGCTTCAGCCCGTCGCGCACGTCCGGCAGGGCGCGTCCCATGATCGTTGAAAGGGCATAGGCAAGGTAGCGCTCTTCCAGCGCCGATTTCAGGTCGATGCCTTCAATACCCTCATCATCGCCACCGCGCGGTGGCAGGAGATCTTTTCCCATTTTCGCTTCGCCGCTCTGCTTTCTCGTCCTGCGGCTTAACCAAGCAGGCGATTCGAGGCAAGACCTGCCAGGATTTCAGGAACGCCATCAACATGCGCCGCAAACAGCGGTCACCATTGTTTTACCGGCTGCAAGAAGGAAGCATGGTAAAAACAGATGGATCAGGTTGTGTCTTTTTTCAGACACACTAATCCAAGTAGAATACACTTGTACGGGGCAGTTCAGGCAACAAGGATCAGATAATGACTCTTCCACTCCATCGCACGATCAAACAGACAACGCTGGCTCTCGGCGCATGTACGGCGATTGCCCTTGCAAGCCCTTCCCTTTCAAGTCCCGCTTTCGCCATGGATCCCGTTTCCTTCTTCAGGGCCATCCAGGCCGAAGTGGAAAAGGACGGCAATACCATGACCTTCGAGAGCCTCGATTCGGTTGGTTCGGACGGCGCGCGCGCCATCGGCGTTGAAATCATCGATGAAACCGAGGGCAACCGGGTGACGATCGCGGAGATGTTCCTGTCAGGCACCGCGGTCAATGGCGATGACAGTTTTTCCTTTGAGAAAATGGATGCGAGCAATTTCAGGTTCATCAACGCCAGGGATGAGCGAACATCAACCCTGACAATCGGCCAGGTTTCGGCAGAGGGCTTTGAAGTGCTCAAGGCGGAGGAACGCTCAAATCCGTTCTGGCCTTTGAACATAGTCAGCGGGCGCTTTGAGCGTGTTCAGGTGGTTGGCACCGGCATGGGCAATTTCTCGTGGAATGTTCCTACCGTTACAATTGGCGAATTGAAGCATGGCGATGGCAAGAGTTTCAGCCTCGAGTCTTTTTTGCTGGCAGGCAGCACAGGCAGTTTCGCAGATGACAAGGGCGCAAGCGGTTCGTTCACTCTCGGCGAGATTTCAATTGAAGATGCCGATCGCATCGGCGAATCCGGCTTCCGGATCGGCGACGCGCAGGTCGGAGCGATGTCGCTTACCGGCACCGACGAGAAGAACCGTGCCATTGCATTCACATTCAGCGGCATGTCTTCGAACAATATTTACTCACCCGATTACAGCTCGATAGAGCCCGCAAATTTCCCCGAAGAACCGGCATTTGCTTCGTTCGGTTCGATGGCCCTATCATTTGACGGAAATGAGGTGTTTTCCATGGCCGGCGGTGAATCGACCGCCCGGTTCGAGGCCGCGACGCAGATGTACAGCGCCGTTGCGAAAATGAACGATCTGACCTTCAATATCGATGTGCTGCCGCCTGAACCTTCAAATGCGAAGTTCCAGGCCCAAATGAAGGAATTGGGCTATGATCGCGTCCAGATGGACATTGCCATGGACGGAGGCTGGAACATTGGTTCGGGCCTTTTGAGCCTCGACACATACAAGTTCGATATTGAGGACATGGGCGCGCTCGATATAAGCCTGAAACTGGGCGGCTATACTGTTGAGCTTGCACAAAAAATCCAGGAAGTGTCCGCCAAGATGAATGCTGCGTCCGACAATGAGATGCAACAGGCGCTGTCCATGCAGATTCTGGCGCTGTTGTCAGGCCTTTCTGTCGAGGAAATCGGAATACGTGTTGATGACGACTCCCTGACCCGCCGCATAATGGACATGCAGGCCAAAGCTTCAGGTCAGAGCGCCGAGGACATGGCAGGCGCCCTGCCCTTCATGGCAGGCGCGATGCTTTCACAACTGGAAATTCCCGAATTTGCAGCCAGCGTTTCATCAGCCGTATCGGCATTCCTCCAGTCGGCGCTCGACAACAAGGGCTCCATCGTTGTCAAGGCCAATCCTGACGAGCCTGTATCCTTCGCCGAAATCATGGGAATCGGCGCCGGCGTCCAGGCGGGCAATGTCAAACCACAGGAAGTGATTGACCGGTTCAACCTGACGATCAGCGGAAACTGACGCTCAACAGCATGCGCCTCAGCGATATGCTCTTGAGAGAAACTGGTCGAGCGCGGCGGTAACTGTCGGGCTCGAGCCTATGCCGCGCATGATCGATCCGTGGGAATAGGCCTGACCATTGAAAAGGGTTACACGGGCGCCGCGCCGCTGAAGTTCCTTTGCAAAGGCAACAGAGACCACTGCCCGGCGCGGGCGATGGGAGTTGGAGTACATCACCAGGAAAGGTGCGAAGCCTGAATTCTGCTTCACATATGTGACCGGCGACCACTTGATCCAGTTGGACGGCTCGGAACCAAAAGCCTGGAGATAGACGCCGTCAATGCCGCCGCGGATCGAGGCATAGGCCACCATGTCATAGGCCTGCACATCATTGGCAACGACGCCGCGCAGGGAGCCACCCAGCTTCTTTGCCTCGACCATGGAGACCAGATGCGCTCCAGCAGAATGGCCCATGATGACGATCTTGCGCGGGTCCCCGCCATAACGCTTGATATTGGAGCGGGTCCAATTGATCGCGCGAACAACGTCGGCGACCTGTCCATCGATATTGGTTTGCGGCACCGGGCGGTAGCTCACGGAAACCAGCATGTAGCCGCGCGAATTGGCATAGGCAGCCAGATTGTAGATGCGTGTTCTGTCGCCCTTTACCCAACCCCCGCCATGAACGTAAAGCAGGACAGGCGCCTGCTTGCGGATCTGGAATATCCCCCTGGGTTTTGCAGAATCGGGAACATGCACGTTCACGAACTGTCCGCCGCCTACAGGTATGTTGGCTTTCAGTTCCTGCGCCTGGACAGTGGCGGCGAAGATAACAGCAGAAAATATGATGATCAGCGCGGCAAGAGCGCGATTGGCGAAAGGCATAATACAACCTGATTGTCTGGCACCCCCTGCAAGCTATCGCCGAGCCGGTCGAAAAACTCAAGGGGCAGTTTGGACGCAGAGGCCAGCTTCACGATGATTTGTCTGGCGGAAGGCCATCCGGCAACACCGTCATACCTTCACGCATTTCAAGGCGGCTGGCTGCTATCACTTCATCCAGCGAGCGGTAGCGATGGCAATGGAAGAATGATCCCCGCCCGCCAATGCGCACTGCCGCATAAAAGGCATAACTAATCAGGTATGCTGTTGTGCGCTTGGCAATGCCAAGCCGGCTGGCATCAAGTTTCATCGCATCGAGGAACTTGCCGTCATATTCCCTGCGATGGTCAACACGATGGCCCTTGGCATAGCCGAAATCATGATGCTTCCAGGATGCCGAAACGAAATAAAAGGAAGCATAGCCGGTTATGGCAATGCGCAGCCATTCGGGAAACCACGATGGACCGACACCATTGCCAAAGCGCAGTCTCTGCTCCTCGGTAAGCCAGTCCCAGCGAGGCTCCTCCACGATGAGATTATCGTTCGGGCAATCCTGCGAATACAGCATGCCATGCACTCCTCGCGCCCGGCCTCACGATAATCAATCGCCAAACCGTAGGCAAGTAGGTGCAGCGGGCGGGCCTAATCGTCTTTCGACTTAGGATTCACCCGGATGTTGAGATCGCGCAACTGGGCAGCGGTCACATTCGAGGGGGCACCCATCAGGAGGTCCTGCGCCTGCTGGTTCATCGGGAACATGGTGATTTCACGCAGGTTCTTCACACCGACGAGCAGCATGACGATGCGGTCGACACCAGCAGCCATGCCGCCATGGGGCGGCGCGCCATACTGGAAGGCGCGGTAAAGACCGCCGAAGCGATCCTCGACCGTTGCCTTGTCCAGGCCGGCGAGTTCGAACGCCTTGACCATCGTGTCGGGCAGATGGTTGCGGATACCGCCAGAGGCGATCTCGTAACCGTTGCAGACGAGATCGTACTGGAAAGCCTTCAGTGCCAACTGCTTTTCTTCCGTGTCGGCAGCGTCGAGCGCGTCCTTGCCGCCCTGGGGCATGGAGAACGGATTGTGGGCGAATTCGACCTTCTTGTTCTCCTCGTCCCATTCGTAGAACGGGAAGTCGACAATCCAGCACAGTTCGAAGCGGTTCTCGTCGACCAGCCCGCCCTCCTCGGCGGCCTTCTGGCGGGCGGCGCCGGCAAAAGACGCAAATTTCGCGGGGTCACCGGCAGCAAAGAAGACGGCATCGCCGATTTCGAGGCCCAACTGGGTGCGGATTGCCTCGGTTCTTTCAGGTCCAATATTCTTAGCAATAGGGCCAGCAGCCTCTAGAAATTGATCTTTCGCTTTGTCGAAAAAGACGCCATCCTTACGCAATGCATCGAGTTCCGACGGATCATTCTTTGCCGCCACGCCAAAGCCGTGACCACCCCCTTCACCATCGCCTCCGCCAGAAGGATCAACCTCGCGCCAGAAAATATAACCCATGCCGGGCTGACCTTCGGACTGCGCCCATGAATTCATGCGGTCGCAGTGCTTGCGGCTGCCCGCACCTTTCACAGGGATCGCCCAGACCTGGTTTTTCGAGTCGGCATCGAGAATCCCGGCGAACACCTTGAAGCCAGAACCGCGGAAATGCTCGGAAACATCCTGCATTTCAATCGGGTTGCGCAGGTCCG
>CAZIPH010000075.1:0-8484 GCA_964541115.1 uncultured Salaquimonas sp. | reverse complement strand
TGCTGGCAGACAAGGCTTATGATGCGGACAAACTCCGCAACTGGCTCAAACAAAGGCGTATTGAGGCTGTCATTCCATCCAGCGCAACCCGGCGAACGCCGTATCCGTTGGATCGCATAGCCTACAAACGTCGAAACGTGATTGAACGGATGTTCGGGAAGCTCAAAAATTGGCGACGCATCGCAACACGATACGACAAACTGGCACGAAACTATCTCGCAGCGCTGGCGCTGGTTTCAATCGTAATCGCATGGTGTTAAATGAGTCCTCAACCTAGTTGATCATCCGGATTGACATGCCTCACCCCTGGAAACGTCGGCCTAAACTTAAGGCTCTCAATTTCGGATTAAGCGGCGTAGAAATGATCCAACGCAAGAACAGGTTGCCTTCTAATGCGTTGGATGTCGTTGGCCAACTTCAACAAAACCTGGAGCCGCATGGCGTTTGATAAAAAATTGACCCATGAAAATGTCCCTGATACCGTCAGATAAAGCAACATGGGGTTGGTTCAGGATGTCAGCCACGCTCTTGATCGTCAATGCAAAGGTTCTGACAATGGATCCCCAGGCTCCAGAATCGGATGCCGTGGCCCTGTCCGGCGACCGGGTCGCGGCCCTCGGCGCTCTCGCCATTGGCATGGCCGGACCTGACTGCCCCACCATCGACGCAAGGGGCGCGACGGTGCTGCCCGGCTTCATCGAAAGCCATCTGCATCTGTTCATGGGCGGCTCTGAACTGGCGCATCTGCAGCTTTTGGGCGTCAAGGGGCCTGATGCCTTGGCCAAGGCCATACACACCTATGCCGCCGCAAATCCCGATCGAAAACTCATCACTGGACAGGGTTGCGCCTACGGGATCTATGGCAGGTCGCTGACACGGCATGATCTGGATGCCATTCTGCCAGACCGTCCCGTCTGCGTGCTGGCCGCAGACCATCATACGGCATGGGCCAATACGATGGCGCTTGAGCAGGCGGGTATCCTGAACGGGGCGCCCATCGGTCCGGGCAACGAGATCGTGATGGAAAATGGCATGGCCACTGGCGAGCTACGTGAGTTCGAGGCCAAGGCCCCGGTTCTGCGGCTGGCGGGCGAGCATCGGATCACGGCCGGAATTGCAACCGGGCGGGACCCGGTGCCACCGCCTACGCGCGATGAGATGATGAGCGACTTGCCCGCGATGGAGCGTGGGTTGCGGCATTGCGCGCGACACGGGTTCACCAGCCTCGTGAACATGGACGGCAACCGCTACACGCTGCAGGTACTTGATCATTTGCGCCGCAACGGGCGGCTGACAGCGCGGGTGCGTGTGCCCTATCATTTCCGCAATGACCATGCGTTGTCGGACCTTGAAACGGCCAGCGCCCTGAGCGTCGATTACAACGATGATTGGCTGTCGTCGGGCTTCGTAAAGATGTTCATGGATGGGGTGGTGGACAGCGGCACGGCGGTAATGCTGAACGACTATCCCGATCAACCGGGGTGGCGCGGCGAACCGCTGCACGAGGCGGAGCGGTTTGCCGAGATCTGCATTGAGGCGGATCGACGCGGTCTTCAGATTGCCGTTCATGCTATAGGGGACGGAGCTGTGCGCCGCGTGCTGAACGGCTATGAGGCGGCGCGCGACACCAATGGCGCGCGCGATGCGCGCCACCGGATCGAGCATATTGAACTGATTGACCGCGCCGATATTCCACGCATGGCTAAAATGAAGGTGGTCGCCTCGGTGCAGCCCTCGCACCCGCCGGGAGCGCTGGATTTCCCATTTTTCCCGACGCTGGACAAGATCGGGCAGGAACGTTGGCGCGACGCCTATCTGACCCGCACGCTAAGGGATGCTGGAGTACATATCGTCTTTGCCTCTGATTGGCCGGTGGCCGATGTGAACCCGTTGCGTTCAATACAGGCGGCGATAACGCGGCAGCCCTATGAGGGGGCGCAGGATGAGACGGTTACCTTGCGCGACGCATTAGCCGCCTATACTATCGGCGGCGCTTATGCCGAGCATAGTGAGGATCGCAAGGGGATGCTGCGGCCTGGCTATCTGGCCGATCTGGTAATTCTGTCCGGCGATATCGAAGCGGTGCCCGCCGATCAGATCGCCACGCTGAGCGTTGAAAAAACCATCTGTGGCGGGCAGATTGTCTGGGATACAGCGACCAATTCCGGTTGATGTGACGAAGACTTTTGAAACACAAGGCCGCAGGCGGACGAATGAGTGTAAAGGGGATGCACCATTGGCTGAATGTGGCGGACAAAGCGGCAACGAGATCGAGATCGAGATCGAAGCGGTCAGCAAGGTCTTTGGCCAAGGTGCAAACGCCTTCCAGGCCCTGAGCAGTATCGATCTGACCATTCGTACCGGAGAATTCTTCACACTTCTTGGTCCCTCGGGCTGTGGCAAGACAACCTTGCTGCGGGTGATTGCGGGGTTCGAGCATCCCACCAGCGGTCGATTACGGATCAAGGGTCTGGATGTCGTGGATCAGGCCCCGAACCAGCGGCTGGTCAACACGGTCTTCCAGAACTATGCGCTGTTTCCGCATATGACGGTGGCCCAAAATATCGGCTTTGGCCTCAAGATGCAGGGCCGCCCCAGCGCCGAGATCGCGGCCACCACCGATGAGATGATGCAGCTGGTCAAGATGGAGGCCATGGCCACACGCAAACCTGCCGAACTGTCGGGCGGTCAGCAACAGCGGGTGGCGCTAGCCCGAGCCCTTGCACCGCGCCCGCGCGTGCTGTTGCTGGACGAGCCACTGAGCGCGCTGGACCTCAAACTGCGCAAGGAAATGCAGATCGAGTTGAAACGCCTGCAGGTGGAAACCGGCATCACCTTTGTTTTCGTGACCCATGATCAGGAAGAAGCCCTGACCATGTCGGACCGCATCGCGGTAATGAGTCAGAGTCGCATCCTGCAACTGGGCAGCCCGCACGAAATCTATCACGCGCCAACCGAGCGTTTCGTAGCCGATTTCATTGGTGAGACGAATTTCCTGATGCTGAAGGTTGTTGCGGCCGAAGGGCGCGGCGCCGATCTGGCACTGCCTGGTGGCCAGACCATTGCTTCGCGGGTGGCGGAGGGTGTGTCGCCGGTGGTAGGCACGACGGTTTCCGCCGTGATCCGCCCGGAACAGGCCTCCATTGTCGCGGCGGGTGCGGGCGATCTGTCCGCTACGGTTGAAGGCGCGGTCTTTTTCGGGACCGACACGCATATCCACTTGCGCCTTGGCGATGGTCAGCCGTTCACGGTACGGCGTCAGAACAGTGACGGTCAGGCAGACCCCGCCAGGGGCGGGACGGTAGGCCTGTCACTGACCCCAGGCGCACTTCAGGTGCTGAGGGGATAGCGATGAACCGGGACTCGCACCGCTGGAAATGGATACTTGTCAGCCCCGCACTGCTGGTTCTGATCCTTGCGGCCTCGGGCCCGCTTCTGATCGTGGCGGTCTATTCCTTCCTCAGCCCGGGCAATATGGGTGGAGTGTCGTGGCAGTTCTCTACCGATGCGTGGTTTCGCGTGTTCTTTAAACGCGACATTTTCGAGCCCGAGAACGTGGCCCTGAACGCTGATCATCTGGCAGTGTTCCAGCGCACGATCTGGCTTTCGCTCCAGACAACGGTGATCTGCGCAGTACTGGGCTTTCCCACGGCCTGGTTCATTGCCACGCGCACGCCCAACCGGCGCATGATCTGGCTGTTTCTGATCACGGTGCCCTTCTGGACGAACCTCTTGATCCGCACTTTCGCGATCCAGGAGATGATCCGCAACACGGGCACGCTGAACACGGCGTTCCTGTGGCTGGGCATGATCCGTGAACCTATCGAGATGATGTATACGGATTTCGCGGTCCTTCTGGGGATGAGCTATGTTTTTCTGCCGCTGATGGTGCTGCCACTTTATGCCGCGATGGATAAGCTGGATTTCCGGTTGGTTGAGGCGGGGTATGACCTTTACGCAAGCCGGATTCAGGTGCTGCGCCACGTGATCCTGCCGCTTGTCAAACCAGGCTTCATCGCAGGATCGATCCTGGTTTTCATTCCCTCGATCGGAGCTTACGTCACACCTCGTGTGCTTGGCGGCGGGCGCTCAATGATGATGGGCAACCTGATCGGCCTGCAATTCGGACAGGGGCGCAACTGGCCGCTTGGATCGGCATTGGCGATGGTGCTTCTGGTGATCGTGGTGGTAGCGCTCGTCTTTTATCTGCGGATCACGACCCGCAACACGGGAGGACGCGATGGCAGCGCGTAAATTCGATGTCCGCACCCTGCCCGGCTTTGGCGCCGTGGCGATCTTTACGCTGGTGATGCTATATCTGCCGATTTTCATTCTGGTGATCTTTTCGTTCAACGAGGCGCAGTCTCAATCCTCATGGGGCGGGTTTTCGCTGAAATGGTATGTGGCGGCGTTCAACAACTCTCAGGTGATCGACGTATCGATCCGCTCTCTCTGGTTGGCACTTGCGGCTGCAGGGATTGCCACAGTGCTGGCGACATTGGCAGTTCTGGCCACCACGCGGGTTAGCCGCTTTCCCGGCCAGACCATGATCTATGCACTCATCAACCAGCCCCTGATGGTACCCGAGATCGTGACCGGCATCGCATTGCTGATCTTTGTGGCCTTTCTCAAGACACAGACCGGCTATGCGGGCATGGGCTACCTGGTGGTGGCGCATACGGCGTTCTGCATCCCCTTTGCCTATCTGCCGATCCGGGCAAGACTTGAGACGATGGATATCACGCTGGAGCGCGCAGCGGCCGATCTTTATGCCACGCCTGTGAAGGCCTTCACCTATATCACTCTACCGCTTCTGGTGCCGGGCATCGTGGCGGGGTTCATGCTGGGTTTCGTTGTCTCGCTGGATACAGTCGTGATTACCGAGTTCGTCAAATCCGCCGGGCAGGACACCCTGCCCACCTATATGCTGGGCCAGTTGCGCCGCAGCGTCACTCCCGAGATGAACGCCATCGCCACCCTCTTCCTGGGGCTGTCGCTGGTGGTGGTCAGCCTTTTTTTCCTCATCACCCGTAAACGGGGATAGCCGCAACCATAACCACAAGGAGACGACCAATGAAAAGACATCTCACATTAGGCCTTGCAGCTTTGCTTTGCAGCACCGGCCTTGTAAGCGCTGAAGGCATAGTGAACCTTTACAACTGGGGAAATTACACCAACCCGGATATGCTGGCCAAATTCGAGGCCGAGACCGGGATCAAGGTCAATGTCACCGATTATGACAGCAACGATACCGCCCTTGCCCGAATCCGGCAGGGTGGCCACGGGTTCGACATCGTGGTCCCGTCCAACAGTTATATGCAAACATGGATTTCCGAAGGTCTGGTGATCCCGCTGGACAAGTCCATCGTCACCAATCACGGCAATATCGAGCCGAAATGGGTGGATGTGGATTTCGATCCGGGTCGTGAATATTCGGTGCCATGGCAGTGGGGCACGACAGGCGTGATCGTGAACACCAGCGTCTATAAGGGTGACATCAATGACGCCGGTCTGATCTTCAATCCGCCAGACGAGTTGAAGGGCAAGATCAACGTCGTCCCCGAAATGTCCGACGTGATGGCCATCGCGGTCTATTACGTGGGGGGCGAAGCCTGTACCACTGACATGGATGTAATGCGCAAGGTTCGTGACACGCTGGTCTCGGCCAAGGCGCATTGGAAAGCACTGGATTACGGCACGGTCGATGCCCATGCCGCGGGCGATTTCTCGGCGGGTATCTACTGGAACGGAGCTACCATGCGGGCGCGGTTGCTGAATGCGGATCTGGCCTATGGCTATCCGGTCACCGGTTATCCAATCTGGATGGACAGCGCTGTGGTTCTTGCCGATGCGCAGAACAAGGAGAATGCGATGAAATTCCTCAATTTCGTCCTTGTGCCCGAGAACGCAGCCATGACCTCGAACTTCGCGCGCTATGCCAATGGTGTGACCGGGTCCGAGGCCTTCATGGATGAGGTGATGCGCGAGGCCCCCGAGATCATGGCGGCACCCGAGTTGATGGCGGCGGGCCGATTCAGCCCCGCCTGCTCGCAAGAGGTCAACGATCTGCAATCGCAGATCTGGACCGAAGTGTTGCAATAATCACAGGCGGGCGCATCCCATTCCAGGATGCGCCCATCTTGCTTTGTGCTGCTGTGCTTTTCAAGTCCATCGTTAAGAACAACGCTTAGACCTATGTTTACCGGACTACCCTAGTGGTCCGGACCAAACGCTTGCGATCAGCCTGCAGTTGCTCGATGGTTTCGTAGAGGTTTTTGCGGAACGTGACCTGATAAAATTCCTGCAATATGGTCTTGTGGAACCGCTCGCAAATGCCGTTGGTTTGTGGGTGTTTGACCTTGGTCTTTGTGTGGTCAATGTCGTTGATGGCCAGGAACAGCTGATAGTCGTGCTTGTCGGGTCTGCCGCAGAATTCCGTTCCCCGGTCGGTCAAGATGCGCAGCACCGGAAGTTCATTTTCTTCGTAGAATGGCAACACCTGATCATTGAGAAGGTCGGCCGAGGTGATCGGAGTCTTGGTTGTGTAGAGCTTGGCATGGGCAACCTTGCAATAGGTATCGATATAGGTTTGCTGGTAAACTCGCCCCACGCCTTTCAGCGTACCGACATAGAAGGTGTCCTGACTGCCAAGATAGCCCGGATGTGCTGTTTCGATCTCTCCATGGGCCTGATCATCATGCTTTTTCTGCTCCAACGCCTGAACCTGCGACTCGGTCAGGATAATACCATTGTCATTGGCGACCTTGGCTTCCAGAGCCTTCAGCCGCTTCTTGAAGTTGGCCAGATCGTGACGCAGCCAGATCGAACGTATCGCAAAGCAGACCTGCTGCCATGTCCGAGAGGCCAAGAGCGTCGTCCAGTTCCCGGTGCAGCAATAATCCGCCATCCGAACTGATCGCCGAACCCCGGAATTCCACCTTCACCGAGCGGTCGAATTCCAACCGAACAGGCCCCAATTCAGCTTCACCCGCCGCGTTCCTCGCCATATCCCCGCCCCATCATCGCTAATATATTGATTATTATAGACTATCACACATCGGGGGTGCGCGATATCGTTGTTTATCTGGGATATCTGGGATAAGAAAGAAAACCCCTGACAAGGTCAGGGGCAGTTTGGTCAGAACAAATCCAGCTGCCGATTGTTCGGATCAGTAATTTTGTAAATGCCCCGAGCCATATCAATAGTGGCCGCTCCGGCGAAGAGAGGCTTCTCGGTCACATGGTTGACCATGTGCCAACCACCCCAGATGCGAAGACCTGATCCAGCAAAGGAAATCGACGGACGACCAGGCCCGCCGCTGCCGCCAAAGATGCCAAGAACTTCCTGTAAGGCATTGGACAAGTCCTCGTTGCTCATGCCGATCTTGATTTTCTCTGAATATCGCCTTGGAAGGGAAGCTGTTGCCAGTTTGAAAATCAATTCCTTCTCCGCCTCTGTCAGCGGTTTTTCTTTCGCTGCACTCATCAGTATTCACTCGCAAGCATGAGGGTTAGAACCCGTACAGTCTTGGCAACATCAGCCGGGTCTTCCGACCCATGCAGCATATCCGGGGCATAGTAGTCGATTTTCCAGAACAGCTTGTTGTCAAGAAACTCGAATGCGCCGAAATCGTGCTCGTGATGGGGATCGTTATCCTCGCTGAAATCCTCAAAACTTCGCACCCTTTCGATGACTTCGGCAAGGCCATTGCCATCGCTTTGATCAGCCAGTTCCTGAACGCCGCTGGTAATCAGAACCTGACCTAGAATACCTGGTTCACCTTTTCGGAATTGGTCGTTCAGTTCACGAATTTTCTTAGTCTGGTCGGCCATGATTGTTCTCCCTGTTGGGCACGTCCGAACCATTCGGGCGCGCATTGGCAGGGAGAAGAAAACGCCTGCCCAATTGTTGGAGCAGGCGCGTGACAGGTTGAAGGTACTGAATCGAGCGATTGAAACCTGATGGCTTCAACTACTCGGATTCCAGATGATTGCGAACTCCTTGGTTTCTTTTGATCCGGGCATTCGGCCAAGATTGGCATAAAGCGTTCGGTCGCCAAATTCCGGCGCTGCCAAAGACAGGGAAACAAAATCCTTGCCGGTGGAAATCGCCTTGCGGTTCCAGGCAGCGCCAATCTCGACTTCGCCGGACATGACGCGGAAGTCTGGTGAGGTTTCTGATTTCTTCTTGTTGAGAACCAGTTCGATGTTGCGCCGGATCGACAGGGTGGCAAGACGTCCCTTGTAGGAACCGTCCGGCTGCAGGGTGACTTGGCCGATGGATGGCATGATCAATTCCTTTCAGTTGTGGGAAGAACAAAAGCCGGGCCAAGACTATTTCCGCAGCGTGCTAAAGGGTTAGTGTTCTCGAATCAGCCCTTCCGGGCAGCATTAATCCCATTAAATTCAGATGCTTGTCGTGGTCGACCCAGCTCATAGCTGAAATCAAGCCAGCCATTCCTTTGGAGTAGCTGATATCAAAGT
>CAZIPH010000074.1:0-8898 GCA_964541115.1 uncultured Salaquimonas sp. | reverse complement strand
ACTGTCATACGCTGAACCATGTCAAGGATCTCCCACTCGTAAAGGAATAATTTCCTATTATGGGAAATGCAATCCTGAAATGTATAAGTCTTTGGCTTGCCTATAGGCGGAATTGAAAAAAACCAATTCCTACAACCACTTGCGTGAATTGCGCCATCCGCGCCGACAAACTTATCCTCTCGCCCGCAAAGTAGGCTGAAAGTTCGCTCCACAAAAAGGAGCAAAAATGCAGAGTATCGAAGCTGATGAACTGACGCGGCTGGAGCAGCGGCTAAAGGAGGAAGCGCACTTGTTCAGGTCGAGATTGCGATCAGTCGAATGTGCCGCACAAGAGCTTGAGAGGCTCGTTTGCGGCCTGTTGCGGGTGTCCACCTGCGATCTTCTGTCTGGCGAGACGCTGGGCCGCCTGAAACGCATGAGAGCAGCCCAACGGCGCTGGGCGCGCTCCGGCCATACAGCCTACGACCCCAACCGGCATATCTTGCTGGACCGTGCTTTCAGGGCGGTTTGCAATGCACAACAAGACCGCGCCCTGCGGGCTTGAGCATTTGGCAAAAGCAAGAGGCCACCCCGCGATTTCGCAGGATGGCCCCTGAACCGAATAACAGCTGCTGAAATCAGCTGTTCTTCCTGTAGCCCTTCTTGCGGCCAAGGCCCTTTTCGCGTGCCAGGTTGGAGCGGCGCTCTGAATAACTCGGTGCGACCATCGGGTAGTCAGCCGGCAGGCCCCATTTTTCCCTGTACTCTTCCGGTGACATGTCGAAGTGGGAGCGAAGGTGGCGTTTGAGTGACTTGAACTTCTTGCCGTCTTCGAGACAGATGATGTAGTCGCGTGTAACCGATTTCTTCGGGTTTACAGCAGGAATGAGCTCGGGCTCTTCGATGTGCACTTCCCTTGTTGAGATTCCCCTCAGTGCCTTATGAACTTCGCCGATGAGGTTTGGCAAATCCGTGGCCGATACAGGATTGTTGCTTACATAGGCCGCAACAACTTCAGAGGTAAGTTCGACAATAAGATGTTCGTCGCTGTGATCGTTTTCAATATTTTCCGGCATGGGTATTTTCTTTCTTGTTGATTCACCCGAGGTGATATTTTTGGCCAACCGGACACCCATTTATTTGCATGCGATTTCAGGCAATTGCAGTTCCGCCTGGAAATTCCATTCATCTGGCACGCAATAACTCGACCCCACCGGTTATTTACACCTCCTAAATAATCATGGCAAAAATAAAGTCAACAAACCTTGGATGGAATTTTTTGCCGATGTGTCTTTTCAAAAATCTCGTTTAAAACTTCGGCTATATAAATTTTAAAATACCAGATCGGTGAAAAAGAAACTTTTACTTGAATGTTGACGTATTGCCGGAATATCACGTTACGACTTGGGGCCGTCACGCATCTCGTCAACGACAGAGTGCTCCCACAATGGGTATCCCACCTTGTAGGCGGCTCGGGCCAGCAAATGGGCAGCAATCGGTGCGGTCAGGATGAAGAAGAAGACCCCTGCTATTGCCCTGATGGCGGTGGCCGTATCCGAAGCCACAAGTGCCAGGGCGATCAACATCAGGCCTGATCCCACAGAGCCGGCCTTGGAGGCGGCGTGCATTCTGGAATAGACATCGGGCAGTCGAATGATGCCGATTGACGCAACCAACGCAAAAAAAGCACCAATAATCAGCAAGGTACCTGCAATCCACTCAACCATTTTCAGCCTCGCTTTCTGCAAGCCTCTTCTTTTCCCGCTCGGCAGCGAGATCCTGTTCCGTCATGCCACGCTCCAGCACGAAACGCGCAAATGCAACTGTGGCGAGAAATCCGACCAGGCCGAGCGCAATGGCAATATCGACATAAAGATAATAGCCCGTCTTGACACCCACCACAGCGAGGAAACCCATGACCACACCGACAAGCATGTCCAGACCGACGATCCTGTCCGGCAATGTCGGCCCGGCGATGACCCGGTAGGTCGTGATGAAAAACGAAATGGTCAGCAGAACCATTGAAGTGGTTACAGCAAGATCAATGAAACTTTCAGGCATCATCTGAACGCCTCCAGGATCTTGCGCTCAAACCCCTCGGCGATCTCCCGTTTGGCGCTTTCGAGGTCCGAACAGTCGATCGCGTGGACATAAAGCCACTTTCGGTCGCGCGACACCTCAACCGAGAGCGTTCCCGGAGTAAGGGTAATCAGATTGGCAAGAAGGGCAATTTCGAGGTCCCGGTCCACTGTCAATTCGAAAGCCATTATGCCGGGCTTGGTATTCATGTTCGGCTTCAACACTAGTATTGCCACCCGAATTGCCGACATTGCCAATTCCTTCAGGAAGAGCAGTGCGAGCGATGCGATACGGGTCAATCGTCCAAAGTAACCGCCGGTGCCGATCTGCTCACGGATCAGCCAGATGGCAAAAAAGCCGAGAATGAAGCCGAAGAACAGGTTCAACTCTGCAAAGGATCCTGTCATGGCGCCCCATGACAACATCAGCAAAAGATTGATCAGCAAGAGGCTCATGGCTTCAACCCTCCAAACACTGACTCGACATAGCCGGTCGGATAAAGAAGTTGCCTCGCACCGTCTCCTGCCATGGAGATCAGTGGCTCAGGCGCAAGGCCGATGGCAAGGGTCGCGAACACAAGAACGCCCAATGCGAGCGATGCTTGTTTGCGATAATTCTCATCCAGCGTCTGGGAAGTCCAGCTTTCCGCGCCATCGCGCGTTCCCTCGGGGCCACCGCGCCAGAACGCGAATATCCATATTCTGAATATGGCGATGCTGGTGAGCAGACCTGAAAAGAGAATAACACCTGCGAGCCACCATGCGCCAACCTCAAGGCTCGCCTTTACCAGTATGAACTTGCCCCAGAAGCCACTGGTCGGAGGCAGGCCGGAGACAGAAATTGCCAATACCAGAAAACCGGCGGCAATCATCGGCGAAATGGCGTAGAGGCCGCCGGCCTCACGCAATTCGTTCGTTCCAATCAAACGGCTGATAATGCCGGCAGCAAGATAGAGCGCGGTCATAACGATCATCGAATGGACGGCGTAGACCAGGACTCCTGCCACGCCGGTCACCGAGCCGATTGCGATGCCTGCAAGCATGGTACCAATACCGGAAATAACCAGATAGCCAAAAATTCGACGAATGTCGCTTTGCGCAAGCGCGCCAAAGACGCCCACCAACATGGTCAGCGCGCCAAGCCAGGCGATAACCTGCGCCAGTTCATCGCGTTGCGGCGCAAACAACATGAGAGAAATTCGCAGCAATGCATAAACGCCAACCTTCGTCAAAAGTCCGGCAAACAGCGCGGAAACGAGGAATTTCGGCGTGTGGTAGGAGGCAGGGAGCCAGAAGTTCATCGGAAAAGCTGCTGCCTTCATGGCGAATGCAAGCAGATACAGCACGGCTATCGTGTAAATGGGACCGCTCGGAGTGCCGGTGTTAACCTTCGTCCAGATGTCAGCCATGTTAAGTGTGCCGAACATTCCATACAACAAGCCGGTCGTCATCAGGAACATGGTGGTCGCCACCAGGTTCAGGAAGGCATATTTTATAGTGCCGTCGAGCTGTCTTTTCTCGCTGCCAAGAACAATCATGCCGAACGAGGAAATCAGCAGGACCTCAAACCAGACATACAGGTTAAAGATGTCACCCGTCAGGAAAGCACCGCACACACCCGACATCATCAGCATGAAGAAGGGATAAAAACCGTAGCGGCGCTCAAGGGAAGTCGCTGCACTGCTTGCGTAAATGCTTCCCACCAATGCGATCACGGCGCTGGTAAAGGCAAGGAGCGCACCTGCAATGTCAACGGAAAACGAGATGCCGAAGGGCGGCAGCCAGCGGCCCATCGTCATGGTGACAGGACCTTCTGCCAGTACCTTCTGCAGAAGGCCAAAGGTCACTATTACAAGAAGTCCCATTCCGGCAACCGCAATCCTTGCCTGGATTTCCGGCTGCCTGCGCAACATTAGCAAGAACGCGCCAAACAGCATGGGAATGATCACCGGCGCAACGATCAGGTAATCGGACAGCGTGACATTGGCATCAATCATGATGCCGGTCAGATCCATTTGTTCCGGTTTAGCTGCCATCGATTTTCTCAATATCCCTGCGGGGGAGCGCGCTGCTCCAGGGGCTCGGCAAAGCGCATGTTATCGGTGTCATCGGTATTGAGATCCTGATATGCGCGAAAGCCGAGAACGAGCAGGAAGGCAAAGAATGAAAACGAAATCACGATCGCAGTAAGGATCAGCGCCTGCGGCAGGGGGTTGGCGATGGCAACAGCCGGCACGTCCAGTTCATAGGGAATGATCGGAGGAACCTGCCTGGTAAGTCGCCCGGAGGTGAAAATGAGCAGGTGCACCGAATTACCCAGTATCGCAACGCCAAGCAGGATGCGGATGATGTATTTTGACATCAGCAGATAAATGCTGACGGTGAAGAAGCAGCCGACGAGAATGGCGAGAGAGATTTCCATCAGACTTCGTGCCTTTCCTCAAGTGCCAGTGCGATCGCCGTAACCGTACCGACAACAGCGAAATAGACGCCGATATCGAATACCAGGGTGGTGGAAAGTTTCAGTTCTGCTCCGCCGATCGTCGGATAGACCCAAAGTCCTGTCATGAACGGGACCTTGAAGAACATCGAGACAATGCCCGCCAATGCGCCAACGAATACGCCAAAACCTGCCAGGGTGATCGGATGAAAATACAAGGCGCGCCGGACCGGGGTAACCCCGTTGGCAATGCCGTAGATTGCAAAAGCCGAGGCCGCGATCAGTCCGCCAATGAAACCGCCGCCCGGATCATTGTGGCCGCGCAGCAGGATGAAGATGGAAAACAGTACCATCAGCGCAGTCAGGTAAGGTGCAAAGGTGCGGAAGATAATGGTGTTCATGCCAACTTCCGTTCTTCTGCCGGAACCTGTTCAAGGGTCCGCATGCGGGTGACTTCGAGCTTTGGGCGAGGCTGACGGGCTTTCACGCGAATGAGGGCTATGATGCCGAGGCCGGCAATCATCACCACGGCAATCTCTCCAAGCGTATCAACACCCCTGTAGTCCACGAGGATGACGTTGACGATGTTGCGGCCCTGGGCAATCACCTTGCTGTACTGGGTGAAAAATTCGGACAGGCGCTGATCGAACGGCACCTCGACCACAGCGATCAGCAGGACCATGAAGGCGGAAGCTGCGATCAGTGCAACGGCGAAGTCGAATGACTTTTCCAGGAATGGCCGGTGGTCAGTCTTGTGCAGGGTAAGGCGGGTCATGACCAGAGCAAGGATGACAACTGAAAGCGTTTCAACCATGAACTGTGTAAAGGCCAGATCAGGGGCGCCAAACAGGATGAAGATAACCGCAACCGAAAATCCCTGTATGCCGAGCGACACGATTGCCGTCAGACGGTCCTGCGCATAGATCACGGCAAGCAGGCCGATCAGTGCCAGAAGGAAAATGGCTCCCTCATAGAAGGAAAGTGCGCCGGGGGTAGGCCAATGCGGCAATTCATCGAACCAGATCATGGCGGACCACACGGAAATGCCGAACACCAGGAATACGGTCGTCATATAGGCTTCCATGCGGCCGTTCTGAAGAAGTCTCGTGACCCGGTCCGAGAAGTGCACAAGGCCGCTGATGAATTGGTCGAAACCCTTGTCCGGGCCCCAACCTATCGCCCTTAGCACACCTGCCATGGCCGAGCGGCATGCATCCAGTTTCCAGAAAAGCAGTACGCCGAGCGCAATAGTAACGATGGAAAGCGTCAGCGGCACACCGATGTGAAAAACGACAGCCGCTTTGGACACGATTGTTTCTCCGGCAATTGCGCTCGCCATCGGCGAAATGAAATTGGTATTCGTGTAGGAGGCGGCAATTGCTGATGCGAGGCCTATAACCGCCAGCACAAGCGGCCCGAGCCACAGCAGGACCGGACCTTCATGGGCGTGCTTTGGCGTTTCCACCTTGAGGCCAAGAAATGGCCTGACCGCCACGGCGGCACCGATGACGAGCATGAGCGCATTTGCAATCACAGTCAGAACCGTGATGACAATGGACCAGGCATCAGGTTTGGCGATGGCGTAATAGATTTCCTCCTTGGCCATGAAACCTACAAAGGGAGGCAGGCCAGCCATGGAAAGCGCCGCAATGGCTGCCGCGGCAAACGTGATCGGCATGGCTGAGCGCAGACCCCCAAGTTTGCGCACGTCACGGGTTCCGGCCTCGTGGTCGATCAAGCCGGCCACCATGAAGAGCGAACCCTTGAAGAGCGCATGGGCGAACAGGTAATAGACTGCAGCCTCGATTGCCTTCTCTGTGCCAAAGCCGGTCAGCATCACGAGGAGGCCGAGCGAAGCAACTGTCGTGTAGGCCAGCATCAGCTTGAGGTCTGTCTGGCGAACTGCAAGGAGCGTCCCTATGAAAAGTGTGATCGTTCCGAAGACCGGCAGTATGGTCTCCCAGACCCATGTGTCGCCGAGGACCGGGTTCATGCGCATCAGCAGGTAAACACCTGCCTTGACCATCGTTGCCGAATGCAGAAATGCGGAAACTGGCGTCGGTGCTTCCATCGCGTTGGGTAGCCAGAAATGAAACGGGAACTGGGCAGACTTCGTAAATGCCCCACCGATAAACAGGAAAAACGCCAGAAGATAGAAGGGGCTTTCGCGAACCACGTCACCGCTGGTGAGAATGAGCGAGAGTTCCGTCATGCCGGTGATCAGGTTCATGACGATAACGCCTCCCAGCAGCAAAAGGCCGCCGCCGCCGGTTACCACAAGCGCCTGAATAGCCGCACGCCTTGAAGCTGCGCGATTGTGTCCGAAGCCGATCAGCAGGAAGGAGGTTATCGAAGTCAGTTCCCAATAGACAAAAAGAGCAATCAAATTGTCCGCCAGAACAACTCCAAGCATGGAGCCCATGAACAGGAACAGGAAACCAATGAAACGGCCAAGTTGCGGATGGCCCTTCAGGTAACCGCCTGCATACAGGATGATGAAGGTGCCGATACCACTGATCAGCAGGCCAAATACAAGGCTCAGGCCGTCAATGTAATAGGAAAGGTTCGCCCCTAACGAGGGAACCCAGCGCAAGCCGAACGTGAATTTCTCGCCATCGGCCACTGCACCGACAAAACCGAACAGGTGGATGAAAATTGCAGCAGGAATTACTGCCAGCAACCAAGCTGCCTTTTCACCCATCAACCGCACAAGGGCCGGAGAGAGGAGTGCGCCCAGAAAAGGAGCCAGAATCAGCAAGATGGTGGCGTTCACAGAACCTCGTACAAGCTTGGATGGAAGATCACCGCTGGGCTGCTTTTAGGCATTGTATTGCGCCCGTTCAAGAAGAACCGGAAGCTGCCAACAGAAAAGCGACAAAGTGACCGATGCAATTGATGATCGGCTCAACCAACCACTTGCCTAACAGATGAGCGAGCAACCGCCTTGAGAAAGTTGCCGCTCCACTCTATCTAGCTGCTATCCAGACAGTCGAGATCGGCAACGGAGGCAGCAATGGTAAAGATCGAGAAAAACGATGCAGAGTGGCGCCAGCAACTCTCACCCGAGCAGTACCATGTTACCCGGGAGCATGGCACCGAGCGCGCCTTTACCGGACCCCATCAGGATGAAAAACGCCCGGGTACCTTCAAATGCGTTTGCTGCGGCAAGGACCTGTTCGAAACCGGAGCCAAGTTCGATTCTGGAACGGGATGGCCAAGCTTTTATGAACCGGTCAGCGAGGATGCGGTAAGCGAGTTCAAGGACCGCAAGTTCTTCATGGTTCGTACCGAAATCCGCTGTGCAGACTGCGATGCACATCTTGGCCATGTCTTTCCCGATGGGCCGCAGCCAACCGGATTGCGCTATTGCATGAACGGCCACGCCCTGACCTTTGAACCCGACGAGAAACAAGAAACTTCATGACATACTCCTTCAAGGCTGCCGCCAATGCGCCGGTGGCAGACAAGCGCCCCGTGTCCAAAACCTTTCACGGCGTGACTCTGGACGATGATTATTTCTGGCTGCGAGCTGAAAACTGGCAAGAGGCACTGCGCGAACCAGACAAGTTGCCAGAGGATATCAAGGCCTATCTCACGGCAGAGAATGCCTATTACGAGGCGGCAATGGCGGATACCAATGCGCTCCAGGAAAAGCTGGTTGCCGAGATGCGTGGACGCATAAAAGAAGATGACGTGTCCATTCCCGTCAAGGAAGGGCCATATGCCTACTCATGGAAATATGTCGAGGGCGGTGAACATCCGATCCGGGTGCGAACGCCCCGCGACGGCGGTGGGCAGGAAGTGCTACTCGATGTAAACAGGGAAGCCGAAGGCCACGACTATTTTGAACTGGGATCGGTTCAGCACAGCCCGGACCACAAGCTGCTGAGCTGGAGCAGCGATACCAGCGGTTCGGAATACTATCAACTCAAGTTTCGAGTAATCGGAAAGGATGAAGATACCGGAGGTATTGCCGATGTCGGCTCGTTTGCCTTTGCGACAGATGACTGGCTCTTTTATTCCCGCGTCGATGAGAACCACCGGCCAAGCAAGATCTTCCGGCACAAGATCGGCAGCGATCCGCAAGGCGACGTCCTCGTTTATGAGGAAAAGGACCCACGGTTTTTCTGTGGCGTCTCACGCAGCCGGTCCGGCAAATACATCTTCATTCATGCCGGAATGAATGACCAGGACGAGGTCCGGTTCATCCCGACAGACAATCCCGAGGCCGAACCGGAACTGGTCACGCCGCGCCAGAACGGACTTGAATATTCGGTAGATCATCAGGACGGGCGCTTCCTGATCCTGACCAACGCCCAAGGAGCGGTGGACTTCAAGATTGTCGAGACACCGGTGTCGGCACCAGGCATTGAAAACTGGAAAGACCTCATTCCCCACCAG
>CAZIPH010000073.1:0-9155 GCA_964541115.1 uncultured Salaquimonas sp. | reverse complement strand
CGCGCCGATTTTGACATGATCGAACTTCACATGGCTCACGGTTACCTGCTGTCATCTTTCATCACGCCGCTGACCAACCGGCGCGAAGACGAATATGGCGGAAGCCTGGAAAACCGGATGCGATATCCTCTGGAAGTCTACCACGCAGTGCGCGAAGCCTGGCCGCGTGAAAAGCCGATAGCTGTCCGTATTTCAGCCAATGACTGGGTTGGAGAGGACGGTATCACGCCCGAGCAGGCAGTCGAGATCGCCGGGATGCTCAAGGATGCGGGTGTTGATATTTGCGACGTCTCGGCTGGCCAGACCTCGATCCGCGCTGAGCCGATCTATGGGCGCATGTTCCAGACGCCGTTTTCGGACAGGATCCGCAACGAAGTGCACATGGCAACCATGGCGGTCGGCAATATCTACGAAGCCGACCACGTCAATTCGATCCTGATGGCGGGCCGGGCTGACCTGGTATGCCTTGCCCGGCCGCATCTTGCCGACCCATACTGGACGCTACACGCGGCCAGCACTATTGGCGACCGCCACGAGGCATGGCCTGCGCCCTACAGGGCCGGCAGAGACCAGTTGTGGCGCCTGTCGGAGCGGGCAGCAGAAACGGAGTTCAAGGCATGACAGACAGTCTGAAGGGGAGGCACGCATTCATCACGGGCGGCGGCACCGGTATAGGCGCTGCAATTGCGAAACTCTTCGCCGCGGAAGGTTGTATCGTCACAATATCAGGCCGGCGCATGGAGGCTCTGGAAGCAGTTGCGAATTCATCGGGCAACATTCACGCGGTGACGCTGGACGTCACTGACGAGGCGGCGACGCGTGACGTATTCCTGCGTGCAGCAGAGAGTCATGGAGCTATCGATATTGTTGTGGCAAATGCGGGCCTTGCTGAAACGCTGCCGGTCCACAAGATGGACCTTTCCTTCTGGCGCCGGATTCTTTCCACCAATCTCGATGGGGCCTTTCTCACTTTCCAGGCAGGCCTGATGGGCATGAAGGGCAGGGACTGGGGCAGGCTCATTGCCATCGCCTCGATTGCCGGACAACGAGGCATGGCAAAGGGCAGCGCCTATTGTGCGTCCAAGCATGGAATGATCGGTCTGGTTCGCGCGCTTGCGGCAGAGACTGCAGGGTCAGGGATCACGGTAAATGCGCTTTGCCCGGGATATGTCCGCACGCCGATCATTGATCGCAGCGTCGCCAACATCGTTGAGAAAACCAGGCTCGATCAAGAGCAGGCGCTGCAGGCGCTAGTAAGTTCCAATCCGGGCGGAAGGCTGATCGAAACTGAAGAAGTGGCCCAGGCAGCCCTCTATTTATGCGGGCCGGGTTCGGGCGGGGTTTCCGGCCAGAGCCTGCAGATTTCGGGAGGAGATGCATGAGCATGGAAACGGCAAAACGGGTAAGGCCGGGCGCGCCTACTGACTCGGTTTCAAAGCAGAAACTGCGCTTGTGGCTCAAGTTGCTCAAGACTTCCAAATCGATCGAGGCGGAGCTTCGGGAAAAGCTGAGGCTGGAATTTGATACCACCCTGCCGCGCTTCGACGTGATGGCAGCCCTTTACCGAAACGCCGAGGGCCTGAAGATGAGTGAATTGTCCGGCGAGTTGCGCGTGTCGAACGGAAATGTGACCGGCATTGTTGATCGGCTGGTGGAAGAGGGCCAGGTGGTCCGTATTCCTGTTCACAATGATCGCCGTGCGACTACGGTTCGCCTGACCGTCAAGGGGCGTGAGCGATTTGGCGAAATGGCAGGGCGTCATGAGCTGTGGATCGACGATTTGCTGGCCAATCTTGACGACAAGGCGATTGATGACCTTTCGAAGCGGCTGGATCAGGCTATGCCAACAGCTACGCACGGGGAGGTGTGAACATGAGCAAACTCCAACCCGAACACTTCAATCTGGAAGTCACCGGTAGTGTCGCCTGGATTACCCTTGACCGGCCGGAGCGCAAGAACCCGCTGACTTTCGACAGTTATGCCGAATTGCGCGACTGGTTCCGCGCCGTGGTCTATCGCGACGACATCCACGTTATCGTTTTCGGCTCCAATGGCGGGAATTTCTGCTCGGGGGGTGATGTATTTGATATTATCGGGCCGCTCTTGAAAAAGGACATGAAAGGCCTGCTTGAATTTACCCGGATGACCGGAGATCTTGTCAGGGCGATGATCAATTGCGGCAAGCCGATCATCGCGGCGGTCGACGGGATTTGCGTCGGTGCAGGTGCGATCATCGCCATGGCTTCCGACATGCGCCTTGCAACACCGCAGGCGAAGACTGCATTCCTGTTCAACAAGGTCGGCCTTGCGGGATGCGACATGGGCGCCTGCGCCATTCTTCCGCGCATCATAGGGCTCAGCCGTGCAGCAGAACTTCTCTACTCCGGTCGCACAATGAGCGCCGAGGAAGGCGAACGCTGGGGCTTCTACAGCCGCATTGTTGAGACTGCTAACCTTGACAGTGAAGCGATGCAACTGGCCGAGCGCATTTCAAGCGGCCCCACCTTTGCCAATGGCATCACCAAGACCATGCTGGTTCAGGAATGGAACATGAGCCTTGAACAGGCAATTGAATCGGAAGCCCAGGCGCAGGCCATTTGCATGCAGACCCGCGATTTCCACCGCGCCTATGAAGCATTTGCAAACAAGCAGAAACCGGTTTTCGAGGGCAATTGATGGCTGATCGCAGTTTCCTTGACTGGCCATTTTTCGAAGATCGCCACCGTGAATTGGCGGCAGAGGCCGATGAATGGGCGGGTACCAGTCTTTCTGCTATCGATCATTCGGACACTGACAACGCCTGCCGCAAACTTGTCGGCATAATGGGAGAGGTCGGCTGGCTGAAACATACCGCGAGTGATCCAGATGCACCTGACCCAAGGCTCGATGTCCGCAGCCTCTGCCTGATGCGCGAAACACTGGCGCGCCATGACGGGCTCGCCGATTTCTGCTTTGCCATGCAGGGGCTTGGAACCGGTGCCATTTCGCTTTTCGGCAACGAGGAACAGAAGCGCCAATGGTTGCCCGAGACGCGCAACGGCAGGGCAATATCAGCCTTTGCGCTCAGTGAGCCGGCATCTGGTTCTGATGTTGCCAACATGACGATGGAAGCCAGGAAAGATGTCGACAGTTTCGTGTTGAACGGCGAAAAGACCTGGATTTCGAATGGTGGTATTGCCGATGTCTACACAGTTTTCGCGCGCACCGGCGAAGCTGGTGGCGCAAAAGGCATATCAGCCTTTCTCGTGCCAGCTGATACGCCTGGTTTGAAGATCGCCGAGAGGCTGGAAGTCATCGCACCTCATCCGCTTGCCCGGCTGTCTTTCGAGGACTGTCGTATTCCGGCTTCTGCCCTGATTGGCAAGGCAGGCGGGGGGTTCGCGATTGCGATGTCCGTATTGGATGTGTTCCGTTCCACCGTGGCCGCTGCTGCCCTCGGATTTTCGCGCCGTGCGCTCGATGAAACCATTGCGCGGGTGCAGAACCGCGAGTTGTTCGGTGCACCGCTTTTCGACCTGCAAATGGTGCAGGGTCACATTGCCGAGATGGCACTGGATGTTGATGCGTCAGCGCTCCTTGTCTACCGGGCCGCATGGCTGAAGGACAACGGAGCGCCGCGCGTTACCCGTGAAGCAGCCATGGCGAAACTCTATGCCACTGACCGCGCACAGGAGGTGATCGACAAGGCCGTGCAGCTGCATGGCGGCGACGGGGTTCGCAAAGGCAGTATTGTCGAAAGTCTTTACCGCGAAATCCGGGCCTTGCGGATTTATGAGGGTGCCTCGGATGTTCAGAAAGTTGTTATCGCCCGTCAGGCGCTGGCGGGTGGAAAGGGAGGATAGGATGCTTGGACCCAGCGGTCATGTTGACAGTTTCTCGCGGGAGAACCTTCCACCAGCGGACCAGATGCCGGATTTTTTGCTCGAGGGTTTCGATTATCCCGATTGGCTCAACGCCGGGTATGAACTGACCGATGCCATGGTCAAAAAGGGCTTTGGTGACCATACTGCGCTGATCGGCAATGGCCGACAGCGCACGTACAAGGAACTGACCGACTGGACCAACAGGTTGGCGCATGTACTAGTCGAAGATTATGGCGTAAAGCCCGGCAATCGCGTCCTTATTCGTTCGGCCAACAATCCGGCCATGGTTGCCGTATGGATTGCGGCAACAAAGGCGGGCGCGGTCGTTGTGAACACCATGCCGATGCTAAGGGCCGGCGAACTTGGCAAGATCGTCGAAAAGGCCGAAATTTCGCTGGCACTTTGCGACACAAGATTGATGGAGGAACTCGTTACCTGTGCCAAGGACAGCAAATGGCTGGACAAGGTGGTGGGCTTTGACGGGACAGCCAATCATGATGCCGAGCTCGACCGGCTAGCACTTTCAAAACCGGTGCGGTTTGAAGCGGCGAAGACTGGCCGGGATGACGTGGCTCTGCTGGGCTTCACCTCTGGCACAACCGGCCAGCCAAAAGCGACCATGCATTTTCACCGCGACCTGCTGATCGTTGCCGATGGCTATGCACGCGAAGTGCTGAGCGTGACGCCTGAAGATGTGTTTGTCGGTTCGCCGCCACTTGCCTTTACTTTCGGCCTTGGCGGGTTGGCGATTTTTCCGCTGCGTTTCGGCGCTACGGCAACCCTGCTCGAACAGGCAACACCGCCAAACATGATCGAGATCATACAGACGTACAAGGCGACGGTCTGTTTCACGGCACCGACAGCCTACCGGGCCATGCTGACAGCAATGGAGGAGGGGGCTGACCTTTCATCCCTGCGTGCGGCTGTCTCCGCGGGGGAAACGCTGCCAGCGCCGGTCTATGAGCAATGGATCAAGAAGACCGGAAAACCCATGCTGGACGGCATTGGTTCCACCGAGCTCCTGCATATTTTCATCTCGAACCGTTTTGGCGACTCCCATCCTGCATGTACCGGCAAGCCTGTATCCGGCTACGAGGCAAGGGTAGTTGACGATGACATGAAGGAGGTGCCGCGCGGTACTGTGGGCAAGCTTGCCGTGCGCGGACCGACTGGCTGCCGTTACCTCGCTGATGACCGCCAAAAGGCTTATGTGCGCGATGGCTGGAACCTTACCGGTGACAGCTTTGTCCAGGACGAGGATGGCTATTTCCACTTTGCCGCGCGCAATGACGACATGATCCTGTCTTCTGGCTACAACATTGCCGGGCCGGAAGTGGAGGCTGCGCTACTTTCGCACCCTGCCGTTAGCGAGTGTGCAGTGGTGGGCAAAATCGACGAGGCGCGCGGACAGATTGTCGAGGCGCATGTGGTTTTGGCAGCAGGTTCGCGGCCTGGTGAAGCGACCGTCACGGCGCTCCAGGATCACGTGAAATCGGTCATTGCGCCCTACAAGTATCCAAGATCCATCGTTTTCGTCGAGCAATTGCCGAAAACACAGACCGGCAAGATCCAGCGCTTTCGATTGCGCGAAAAAGATTGAGGTAGATCATGATCGAGACAGTGAACCCGCCTGAATGGGCGCAACCCAAGGGCTATGCCAATGGCATTCTGGTTGATGGCCAGCGGCTTTATACGGGCGGGCAGATCGGCTGGAATGGTGACAAGGTGTTCGAGCACCACGATTTTGTCGGCCAGTTCGAGCAAACGCTTGAAAATATTGTTGCCATCGTCAGGGCAGCCGGGGGAGAGGTGGGTGACATCGTCCGCATGACCTGGTTTATCACCGACAAACAGGAATATCTTGCAAAACAGCGCGAAGTCGGCGCCGCCTATCGCAAGGTCATGGGCAAGCACTTTCCGGCCATGTCAGTCATCGTTGTCGCCGGCCTGATCGAGGATGAAGCCCTTGTTGAAATCGAGGCGACAGCGGAGATCGCTAAATCTTCAGGGAAAGCTGGTGCGTCGTGACCGACTTTGAACAAACCCGAAAACTGTTTCATTTACCCGAGGGAATGATCTATCTTGATGGCAATTCGCTGGGGCCACTCCCGATTGCGGCGGTAGATCGTGCCAGGCGCACGGTGGAAAACGAATGGGGTGAACACCTTATCGGCGGATGGAATGAGGCCGGCTGGATGGCGTTGCCCACAAGGCTTGGTGACCGGATCGGCAGGTTGATTGGGGCTCCGCCGACGACCACTGTGGCGGGGGACACGCTTTCCATCAAGGTCTACCAGGCCCTTGATGCAGCATTGCAACTCAATCCGGATCGCAGGGTAGTGTTATCCGACACAGGCAATTTTCCCACCGATCTTTACATGGCCGAGGGCCTGCTTCGCTCGCTCGGCAAGGGGCATCAACTGAAACTGGCAGAGCCGGAGAAGGTGGCTGAAGCGATCACTTCCGATGTGGCGGTAGTGATGATTACCGAGGTTGATTACCGTACCGGGCGCAAGCATGACATGGCTGAAATAACCCGTATCGCACATCAGGCCGGCGCGATCATCATATGGGACCTTGCCCATTCTGCCGGTGCCTTTCCCGTCGATCTTGCCGGATGCCGTGCCGATTTTGCCGTGGGGTGCACATATAAGTATCTCAATGGCGGCCCGGGCGCGCCCGCGTTTATCCATGTGCGCGAAGACCATATAGAAAAGGTGAAGCCAGCGCTCTCCGGCTGGCTGGGTCACGAAAGACCTTTCGCTTTCGATCTGGACTATCGCCCTGGCCTGGGTATCGAGCGCATGCGGGTCGGTACGCCGCCTGTTGTACAGATGGTCATGCTTGATGCGGCACTTGATGCCTGGGATGGAGTTGATCTTGCTGATCTCAGACAGCGTTCGATTGCCCTGAGCGAACGCTTTATTGCTGAAGTTGAAACAGGATGCGAAGAGCTCGTGCTTGCCAGCCCGAGAGACGCGGCCCATAGAGGTTCTCAAGTCTCATTCCGGTTTGACGAGGGTTATGCGGTCATGCAAGCAATGATTGCCCGCAGGATCATTGGTGACTTTCGTGCACCCGACATCATGCGATTTGGATTCTGCCCGCTTTACAACAGTGAATCCGAGGTGATCGGGGCGGCAGCAGCAATGTGTGACATCGTGAACAACCGGCTGTGGGACCGCGAGGAATTCAAGATCAGGAAGGCGGTAACCTGATGAGCGGAACAAACGATGATTCCGCAACGGAAGGGGCGGAGACCGATTTCGAACGCAGGATGTCTTACAGCGACTATCTGCATCTTGATCAGGTTCTTGAAGCACAGAAGCCGATCAGCGATGCCCATGATGAACTGCTTTTCATAATTCAGCACCAGACAACCGAGTTATGGATGCGTCTTGCCATTCATGAACTGACCGCAGCCCGCAAATGCATTCGGGAAGACAATCTGCAGCCTGCAATGAAGATGCTTGCCAGGGTTTCACGTATCTTCGAGCAGTTGAACTCCGCATGGGACGTATTGCGCACGATGACGCCCTCCGACTATACGCGCTTTCGCGATACACTCGGCAAATCCTCCGGGTTTCAGTCCTGGCAATATCGACTCATCGAATACATGCTGGGCAACCGTAATCATGCGATGATAAAGCCGCATTCCCATGACAAGTTGATCGTCGCAAAGCTAGAGCAGGAACTCTCGCGGCCCAGCCTTTATGACGAAGTTCTGCAGTTGATGGACCGCCATTATATTTCCCTGCCACCGGAACTGCTGGAGCGCGATCTGTCCCAAACTCATCAGGCCGATCCGGCGGTCCTTGCTGCCTGGAAAACGGTTTACACGGTGCCAGAGGATTACTGGCTGCTCTATGAGCTTGGCGAAAAGCTTGTTGATTTCGAGGACTATTTCCGGCGCTGGCGGTTCAACCATGTCACCACCGTTGAGCGGGTGATCGGCTTCAAGCGCGGTACGGGCGGAACGGCAGGTGTCAGCTATCTCAAACGAATGCTGGACATCGAGCTTTTTCCCGAATTGTGGCATGTGCGAACGGAACTGTAAGCAGCACAAACGCTGTTGGCATCACGTAAGCAAGACATCTGAACAACAAGAACCTTTGTTCGGCAAAGTGTTCAGGGAGCGCGCAGGATTGCCAACTGCTCGACCGCGTTGTCCAGCCGTGCCTCGACCGTTTGACGCATCAACTTTTTCGATCCTCATTCGACGCCTCTCCACAAGTTGGCTTTGGGCCCAAATAAAACCGGGTTTCAGACTTCGGGAATCTGTTGGGGTTTCGGGTCCGAGCCTGAGAGGGTTGCTGCGATCCCCGGTACCTGCCGCAGGTCGCCTCGCAACCGCCCTGGCGCATCGCCGCCCAATGCTGCGTCAAGACGGGCATGTGTCTCGCGCCAGGTTGGCAGGGCGGTCTCCAACAGCAATACTCCATCGGGCGTTATCTGCACACGGCGGCTGCGGCGATCTGACCTGTCTGGCTCCAGCAGCACGAGTCCACGCCTTTCCAGCGGCTTGAGTGCGGCGGTAAGGGATGTCCGGTCCATGGCCAGAAAAGGTGCCAACTCACCAATGGCAGGTGGTTCGAGGCGGTTGAGCGCCATCAGCAGCGAGAACTGTCCATTGTTCAGGCCTAATGGCCGCAGTGCATTATCGAACAGGCGTGCCAGCGCACGAGCTGCCCGCTGCGTGTGCAAACAAAGGCAGGTCTGGGCGACATGGGTAACGACATTGCTGTCGAGTATTTTTTGTCTGGACTCACTCATGATAGGTTGATATCAACATAAAATGTAAAGATCAATCCGGCTTCCAATTTCCGCGGTGTCAAACGCCAGGGAATGAAGATGGTCCGGAAGATACCTGCGAAAGGCAAGGCGCATGATGACTCCGCAATTTTACCTGTTCTTCAATGGTGACTGCCTTGAAGCAATGACCCATTATGCAGACACGCTGGGAGGAGTCATCGAAGGCGTTTTCCTGAACAGGGATGCTGCTCCCGAGGAACAAATGCCTGGTCATGACAATGGCGATCTTGTGATGAACCTCGCGATGCGGCTTGGCGACACACTGATGATGGCCTCGGACAATTCCGACGAGATGTACGAACGGCCGCAGGGTTTCCGCATCCAGATCGAGACGCCCTCCGCCGACGAATTTGACCGGGTCTTCGCCGCGCTGTCCGAAGGTGCCCGCGACATCCCGATGCCGCCCGGCGAAACCTTCTGGGCCGAGCGTTTCGCCATGTTCACCGACCGGTTCGGCACGCCCTGGATGCTGAACTTCAC
>CAZIPH010000072.1:0-9546 GCA_964541115.1 uncultured Salaquimonas sp. | reverse complement strand
GCTTTTTTGTTTTGGGCCAGACATTCGTGTCGGGCGGCTTTTGTCGCCGAATGTACCTAGCCAAATGCCTCGCGCAGCAGGGAAATGCCCAGTCCTGCCATGATTAGCGCTATCAGGGCATCAAGCACCTGCCAGGCCCGTGGATTGTTGAAAACGGGCTTGAGCAGCCTTGCACCATAACCAAGCGAGAAGAACCAGAAAAAGGAAGCCGTCACGGCACCCGAGGCAAAGGCAAGGCGAAGATTGCCCTCGAAACGGGTGGAAAATGCTCCCACCAGCACTACCGTATCAAGATAGACATGCGGGTTAAGCCAAGTAAAGCCTGCAACTGTTGCAATGGCCCGCTTGAGCGAGGGCTGGCCGACATTGGCAGCAACCAGAACGGATGGGTTGAAGACGCGGCGCGCGGCGATTACCGCATAGGCCAGGAGAAAACCGCCGCCGAACAGGGCGAGGGCTGACAGCAGGCGCGGATTGGCCTGAACGACAGCGCCCAGGCCCGCAATACCCAGCATTATGAGCAGGGCATCAGAGACCGCGCAGAACAGGCAGAGCCAGAACACATGGTGCCGCAGCAACCCCGTGCGCAGAATGTAGGCATTCTGCGCGCCAATCGCAATGATCAGGGAACCGCCGAGGAGAAACCCGGCAAGGGCAGCTGAGAGCATGTTTTCTCACTCCAAAGGATTTGAACCCGCCCTAGAACAGGTCGAGCTGGGACTTCCCGCCTGACGCAGCCTTGCCTTTTGAATTGCCGGGAGATTTTTGGGAAGACTTTTCTTCACCGTCGCCTTGGCGATGCGGTTCCTGGATGTCCGGGCCTGCATTGGCCACCTTGTTTACCTTGTCACTGATGGCTATCGCCTCGAAAAACCCGTCCTCCACCGGCTGCATCAGGTCTCCCACGTCACGCGGCTCCTGCGTACGGCAGTCGAGCCAGCGGTCGAAATCCCCGGGGCGGATGACCACCGGCATACGGTTGTGGATCACGCCGATCTGCCGGTTTGCGGCGGTAGTGAGAATGCAGCCGGAATCGATCTCGCTGCCATTTGCGTCCGACCAGGTTTCCATCAGGCCGCCAAAACAAACCAGGCTGCCATCGGCAGGGCGTATCCAATAGGCTTGCCTGGGCAGGCTTCTGTCTGCAGGGCGGTGCCATTCATAGAAGCCCGAGGCAGGTACCAGCATGCGGCGGTGGCGCATTGCCGTTCGGAAAGAGGGTTTCTCGGCTGCTGTCTCAGAGCGGGCATTGAGAAGGAGCGTGAAGTCCTGAGGATCCTTCACCCAGGACGGCACAAGTCCCCAGCGCACCAGAATTGCCTGGCGCCGAACGGCAGGTCCCTGTCCAATCATGAGAATTGGTTGGGTCGGCGCGATGTTGTAACGCGGGGGAAATGGGTCGATCTCATCAAGATCGAATAATTCGGCCACTTCCTGTGGGCTCGCCGTTAGGGAATATCTGCCACACATGGGTATAGCTTGTCCTTTTTGTGCCCTTCTTTACCGCTGATCTGAAAGAACAACGGGTCCTGCCTGTGCCCGGCTTGTATATATTCGTTCTTTTATGGCATGCCAGCACGCACGTGTGAATTGCCGGATATTCTGACCATGCCCCCCACCCCTGCCGTGACAAAGCCGCCGAAAGCTGAAGCCGCTCCACTGACGAGACCCGTAACCGGTGCCTCCATCCTTGCGATAGACAGCAAACGCGCACTTGTCGTACAACGGGGCAAGGAACCCTCGAAGGGGCTTTGGGCACTGCCGGGTGGACGCCAGGAATTCGGCGAAACGCTGGAACAGGCAGCAAGGCGCGAACTGACCGAGGAAACCGGACTCATCGCAGCGAGTATGGAATTGCTGCAAATCATCGAACCCATGCGCCTTGACGGTGCCGGCAAGATGCTCAGCCATTACGTGCTCGGTGTCTTTATTGCTGGCAGCCTGTCGGGGCATTTGTGCGCGGGCGATGATGCAGCTGATGCGCGCTGGGTGGCGCGCAGTGAACTGGATGATTTCGAGTTTACGCCGACCTCACTGGAGATTCTCCTGAAGCACTTGCCGGGTGAATAGCCGGACCGGCGAACCAGGGTCGGTTCGATCACCAAAATATGATCACGTGTTGCTGGAAGGTGAGGCAGCGCAATGGCAAGGTTTGCTTATCCTTTTTGCATGGAAACCATCACCGGGAGACCAGCATGCCCCACCACAAGCCCGCCAAATCGATTGTACTGGACACTGAGGAAAGACTGGCAGCCAAATGGCAGGAACGCCTTGGCGCAATGGTACTTGCCACCATTCTTGTTGTGTTTTTGGCAGGAGTCTTCCTTGCCGGTACCCTTTTCACCAGCGTGCGTGCCGACCCGAACCCGCACGCATGGGAAAACTGGAAAACCGATTTTTCCAAAACGAACATTTCCATGAGCGAAGTGCTGTCCGGCGGTCCCTCAAAAGATGGCATTCCGGCAATTGACGAACCCGAATTCGTTCCCCTCGGTGAGGCGCAGTATGAAGGCCTGGAGCCGGTGATCGGCTTTTCCCACAAGGGCGAGGCCAAGGCCTACCCGCTGTCGGTACTGATGTGGCACGAGATTGCCAATGACATTGTCGGTGGTCATCCCTTTGCCGTTACCTATTGCCCGCTTTGCAACGCGGCAATCGTGTTCGATGCCGAGATCGACGGAAAGCGGCATGATTTCGGCACGACCGGTCGGCTGCGCAATTCGGACCTCCTGATGTATGACCGCCAGACCGAGAGCTGGTGGCAACAATTTTCCGGTGAAGCCGTGATCGGGGATTATACCGGCCGCAAGCTGAAGATTGTCCCTTCGCGCCTTGAAAGCATGGCCAGCTTCAAGGCACGCCATCCCGATGGCTTGGTACTGGTACCAAACGACCCCAATCTTCGCGACTATGGCCGCAACCCCTATGTGAAGTATGACAGCAGGGCAGCGCCCTATCCGCTTTTCACGGGCGAATTGCCCGATGACATCAACCCGATGGCCCGCGTTGTCGTCCTGCGGCGCGGTGGCGAAGCTGTATCCGTCCTGACGCTGGACAAGGTGCGCGAAGCAGGAAAGATGGAACTGGAGGGCTTCACACTTTCGTGGAGTGCAGGGCGAGCCTCCGCGCTTGACGAGAGCCGGATCGCCGAGGGCGTGGATGTCGGAAACCTTGTGGTCACCGAAATGGTGGACGGCAAGGCCGAGGACGCCGTGCATGACCTGACCTTTGCCTTTGTTGCCAAGGCCTTTCATCCCGAACTGAAAATTCAGCAGTAAGGGCGAGGCGAAGCGAGCCTTGATTTTGCCCGGTTGAGCGGGCAAAGCTGTCTGCAAATGATGACACAGAGTGCTCCCTGCCCGATGAAAAGGTTTGCCGAAATCCGTGCGAGAAGACCACGCCTTTTCCTGGTGCTGGCGATGTCCGTGTATTTTGCAGCCTCATGCGGACAGATTATGCCCGGCGCACCGGTTTTCGGGGCCGCTTATGCCCAGACCGCCGAGGCCGAGCCGTCAACTGAAACACCGGCAGCGGACACGGAAACCGCACCGCGTGTGCGGACGCTTCCCCCCGCCTATGAAAGCCAGATGTTGCGGCTTGCCGAGGTGATGGGCGCACTTCATTATCTTAGGGCGCTTTGCGGAGCCGATGAAGGGCAGCTTTGGCGCGAGGAAATGCAGAAGCTTCTCGATGCAGAGGAACCCAGTCCGGAGAGGCGCGCGCAGCTCACCGCGCATTTCAACAGGGGCTTTCGCGGCTATGCGGAAATCTACCGCGAATGCACAAAACCCGCCTCCGAGGCAGCAAACCAGTTTCTGACACAGGGCGTGCGCCTGGCTGCGGAAATCCCGAACCGGTACGGGCGTTAACCACTCAAAAGGTTTTGGCAGGAAATCGGTCTGCGAGGCCGCTATAAGTGCGCCAGTCGAATCCGCAGAAAAACCCGCAAAAGTACGTTTGCCAATGAATACCGAGCCGCTCGAAAGCCTTGATGAACTGATCGCCGAGGAAAAACGTCTTGTTGCCGAAGAACTCCTGCTTGAAGCATGGGAAGCGGCGGAACAGGACGGCATTGATCGTGATATCCTTGCACGGGCGTTCGGCAACCGGCTGCTCAAGAAGCTGACGAAAGAGTTTGGCCCGCTTGCCGCGACACAATTTCTGACGGAATTGACCGAGCAGAATGAAGCGGGCGACTTCATCGCGCAAAAGACACTTCAGTAAGCCCGTTTCATCGGCAATTTACCAAACGCCTTTTGACTTTTCCCATATTCCGCGTAGCATTGGGATGATCGGGACGAGAAAAATCGGAACTGGAAATTGACAACCGATGGGTGCGCCCCTGCATAAATTTCATTCAACGCATATGGCCGTGAAGCACCACGTTGCGGCAAGGGGTTGGCTCGCGTTTGTCGGGCTTGTAATCGCCATTTTCTCCCCGCCTGGGGACGCAATGGCATCCGGGCAGATACCGCAGATTGCCCATCTGCAGATGGCCCAGGCACAAATCATCCCCGCGCCGAATGAAGAAGGCAACAGTGCCGACCCGAATGAAGTCGCGCCCGAAGAAGTGCCGCAACCGGAGAATGATGATGCTGTCATTTCCAGGGACCTCGAGCCCCTGACCGAAGACAGCCAGGAAGATGCCACTTCGCAGGCTCCGGTTTCCGAAATACTGACCGATCTCAGCGAAATTCCCTTTCCCGCGCGCAAGATGCGTGAACTCATCCTGGAAGCCGCGCGGGCCGGAGATGTTGAGAAACTGCGGCGCTATATCGGCTATGGTGATGATGTTACCATGCTTTCACTTGGCGGACATGACGAGGACCCGATCGAGTTCCTCAAGTCACTTTCAGGCGATCCCGAGGGGCATGAGATACTGGCCATCATGACCGAAATACTCGAGGCACCCTTTACCCGGATCGAACAGCCGGATGGTTCGAGTATCTTTGTCTGGCCCTATTTCTACGCCTATCCCTTTGACAAGCTGACACCGGAGCAGCGCGTGCAGCTTTTCCGGATCATCACCTATGGTGACTATGAGGAAATGGCCATATTCGGCAGCTATATCTTCTATCGGCTTGGCATTACCGAAGAAGGGCGCTGGCAGTTCTTTGTCGCCGGTGACTAAGCAATAATTGTCTATATATTCGATGCCGCGAATGGACGCATTTTTGTCGTTGCTTTCAATACAGGTTCCCCTATTTGAGAAGCATGTCCGATCACCGATTCATTGCGTTCCCTCACCGAAAATTACTACGCCTCCACGGCGAGGATGCGGCCAAATTCCTGCAGGGGCTTGTAACCTGTGACGTCGAGCACCTGAAGGCAGGGGAACCGGCCTTCGGCGCGCTCCTGTCACCACAGGGAAAGATACTTTTCGATTTCTTCGTGCTTGCTTCGACAAACGGCTATCTCATCGACGTGGATGGTTCGATGGCCGACGACCTGGCGAGACGCCTTACCTTCTACAAGTTGCGCGCCAAGGTCACCATCGATCCCATGGATGAGCGGACCAGCGTCTTTGCCGTTACCGGCAACACAGACACATTGTCTTCCATCATTGCTGATGGTGTTATAACACCTGACCCCCGCCTTGCTGCGATGGGCGGGCGGGCCTATTTGCGCCGCATACCGGAAGGCGCTGCAAGTGCCACTCTCGCGGACTGGCATGCCATGCGCATTGATCTTGGCATGCCTGAAGGCGGCGTTGATTTTACCTTTGGCGATGCTTTTCCCCATGAGGCGCTGATGGACCAGTTCAAGGGCGTCGATTTTGCCAAGGGATGCTATGTCGGTCAGGAAGTGGTCTCGCGCATGCAGCACCGGGGTACGGCCCGCAAACGGATCATCAAGGTATCTTCCGAAAGCACCCTGCCCTCTCGCGGATGCGAAATCCTGGTCGATGGCAAGCCGGTAGGCGCGATCACCAGCGTCGCTGACCGGCAGGGTCTTGGGCTGGTGCGCCTCGACAGGGCTGCGCCGCATGCAAACGATGGCATGGCGCTGGCCGGTTCGCAGCCCGTAAGCCTTTCCATCGCCCCATGGTGCAATTTCACCTGGCCCGAGTAAGTACAAGGAACGCAGCAAATTCTTTCCTTGATCTGTCCGGGGGCATGCCGGGTCTTGATAGATCGTTCAAGGGCGTTCATAGGTCACAGTAGAAGTGACACAAGTTGACCAACCAGGTTCATGGCCGAATCGAATTCGACAATTGCAACCCAGATGCGGGCCTGGCAACGCATGTTGTCCGGGCGGCGCCTTGACCTGCTTGCACCCTCGGCGCTCGACATCGAGATCGAGGACATCGCACAGGGGCTGTCGCGCGTTGCGCGCTGGAACGGCCAGACCAGCGGCGAGCATGCATTTTCTGTGGCGCAGCACTCGCTCCTTGTCCTCGACATACACTGCAGACTCAATCCATCCCTTAGCGCCGAGCATCGCTTGGTCTGCCTTCTGCATGACGCGCCGGAATATGTGGTTGGCGACATGATTTCACCGTTCAAGGCCGTCGTGGGGGGCGATTACAAGAGCGTCGAGGAGCGTTTGCAGGAAGCAATACACCTGCGTTTCTCCCTGCCTGTGCGAACCTCTTCTGCCTTGAAGAAGGACATCAAGAAGGCAGACACGGTCGCTGCCTATTTCGAGGCGACCTGCCTTGCCGGTTTTTCGGAAAAGGAAGCGGTGCGCTATTTCGGCAGACCGCGAGGTGTTTCGCCGGATGGCCTGCCGCTTTCGCCCTGGCCTGCCCGGATGGCCCAGACCAATTTTCTCAAGCGCTTCACCCTGCTGGAAAACGCACGGCGTCTTGAAAAATCACCAGCCGGAGCACATGCCAATGGATGAACCCTCAAGGTCTACCGCAAACTCGGTCGAGATCGGTCTGAATGCGGCAATTATCGCGATGGTCGAGAACAATCCCGCGATATTGCGCATTCCAGGTGACGACACAGGGGAACTCGACGCGCTGCCTTTCGGCCCGTTCGACCCGGCCCAGCACCGCACCATGGAACGCGGCCTGCGCCAATGGGTAGAAGAACAGACCGCCCTCAAGCTCGGCTATGTCGAGCAACTCTATACTTTTGGCGACCGGGGCCGCAGCGCCCAACTGACTGACGGTCCGCATGTCGTTTCAGTCGGCTACCTTGCCCTGACCAAGGTGAAGGCCGAACAGGTCGCCAAGCTGAGGCTTTCGGGCGCCAGCTGGAAAAACTGCTATCATTTCCTGCCCTGGGAGGACTGGCGCGAAGGTCGCCCGGCCATCCTCGACGATGTCATCCTGCCACGGGTGGATGACTGGGTGAACATGCGGGGCAACAAGTCGGTAGCTGCCGGGTTGGCGACAATCGACCAGACCAATCGCAACCGCGCCCGCATCGCCTTCGGGCTGGAGGGGGTCCAGTGGGACGAGGAACGGGTGCTCGAGCGCTACGAACTGATCTATTCTGCCGGGATCGTCGAGGAAGCGGTGGCAGATGGCAGGATCAGCGAAACCGGACTTGTCCATACGATCGGCAACCGCATGCTGCATGACCACAGGCGTATCCTGGCCACGGCGCTGGCGCGTCTGCGCTCAAAGCTGAAATACCGGCCTGTCATTTTCGAGTTGATGCCCGACGAATTCACCCTGCTGGCGCTGCAGCAGACTGTCGAAAGCATCATGGGCCATACGGTTCACAAGCAGAATTTCCGCCGCCTAGTCGAAAGCAATGAGCTGGTGGAGCCGACCGGCAAACTTTCCACCTCGACCGGTGGGCGCCCCGCGGCGCTCTTCAAGTTCCGCCGCGAAGTGGTGGCCGAACGTCCTGCGCCCGGCCTGCGGCTTGGCCGCGGCTGAGGCCAATTGCAGGAACACAA
Source organism: uncultured Salaquimonas sp. (assembly GCA_964541115.1). Lineage (GTDB taxonomy): Bacteria > Pseudomonadota > Alphaproteobacteria > Rhizobiales > Rhizobiaceae > Salaquimonas. The sequence continues at coordinate 1,689 of CAZIPH010000072.1, read as the reverse complement.
CAACGGAACCTGCCGCCTTCTGCCGCGTTAAGCGTTCACGTTCCTGTTTGCGAACCTGTCTGTGGATCTTTCTGCGTACCAGGATCGGTCGCGACGCGAACGCTTAGCCTCGAGCGGGATCAGTTACTCACAAGGACAAAAGAGGGGAGAATTAATGGAAAATTATCTGTCGATCGATGCCTGGAACGCGCTGATTGCCGATGCGGGCGACCTGGTGGTCGCTTACACACTTTCGGTAGTCGGTGCGCTCATCATCCTGATTGTCGGCTTCATCCTTGCAGGGGCAGCCAGCAGGTGGGTGAGCCGCATACTGGCAAGGACCGGGAGGGTCGACCCGACGCTGGAAGGATTTCTCTCCAACCTCGTCTATTACGGCTTGCTGGTTGTCTTCGGCGTCATGGTACTGGGCCAGTTCGGCATCCAGACAGCCTCGATCCTCGCTGCGCTCGGTGCGGCAGGCCTCGCCATCGGCCTAGCCTTGCAGGGCACGTTGCAGAATGTAGCTGCGGGCGTGATGCTGCTTTTGCTGAAGCCCTTCAAGGTTGGTGAATATATCGATGCCGGTGGCGTTGCCGGCACGATCGAGGATATCGGACTGTTTGCCACCAGGTTGAAAAATTTTGACGGGTTGTTCGTCATGGCGCCCAATTCTCAGCTGTGGAATGTGCCCGTCACCAATTATTCCCGCAATGAAACGAGACGCTATGAACTCGTGATCGGCATTGCCTATGATGACGACATTACCATAGCGCAGAACGTGCTTGCGAAAGTCGTTGCAGGTGATGAGCGGGTGCTCGACACACCAGAGCCTGAGATCTTCGTCTCCGCACTTGGCGACAGTGCCGTCTCGGTGACAGCGCGGTTCTGGACGAAATCCGCCGACTGGTTCACCACCACCCGTGACCTGATGAAACAGGGCAAGATCGCCTTTGACGAGGCGGGGCTTTCCATCCCGTTTCCCCAGAGGGATGTGCACATTTTCAATCAGGAGAAAAATGCCGCAACCTGAATGGCAAATCCCGGGACATAGTTGCCCTTGCCAATGCCCGCCACAGTCCTAACTGGCTAACCATGTTCCATGGAAGGGCGAGGGGATGATGCGGCTTCTTCGATTCTTCACAATTGCAATACTACTCCTTGCGGGCGCGGTTGCCATAAATGACGAGGCAAGGGCTGAAACGGGCAGCGCCCAGTTGCTGGAACTCGTCAGGAGCGGCGAAGCGATTGCCATGATGCGCCATGCGCTGGCACCCGGCGGCGGAGACCCGTCCGGCTTCGTGATCGGCGACTGCTCTACCCAGCGAAACCTGTCCGAAGAAGGCCGCGAACAAGCCCGGCAGATCGGCAGCGTCTTTCGCGCTGCCGGAATCAGCGATGCGAGGGTAATGACCAGCCAGTGGTGCCGCTGCCGTGAAACCGCCGAACTCCTCGATTCGGGAAAAGTCGAAGACCTGGCGCTGCTCAACTCGTTCTTCTCAAACCGGGAAAGGGGCGGGCCACAAACGGATGAATTGCGAAACTGGCTGCAGAGCCTCGAAGGTGACTGGCCAGTCATCCTTGTGACCCACCAGGTGAACATCACGGCGCTGACCGGGGTGTTTCCCAAGTCGGGCGAAACGGTGGTTTTCACAATCGGTCCGGATGGTCTGGCAGAAGTTCTGGGTTCGTTTCTTGCCGCCGCGCCCTAGG
>CAZIPH010000071.1:0-9606 GCA_964541115.1 uncultured Salaquimonas sp. | reverse complement strand
AGCGGGAGGAAACGAAAAAGCCTCGGTCAAACCGGGGCTTTTTTGTGTTTGTTTGCTAATTTCGAATATTCAGGCAGCAGCAGATCTGGCAGTGAAAACCACGCTTTCACCTTCGAGAACAGCAGATACTTCAAGGCCTGCAGCCTCCGCCAGTTTCAGCGTATAAAGCGGCTGGACCGCATGGGCGTCGAGATTTTCCTCGAAACTGCCATTGAGGAAATCGAGAAAGACCGGGGGCACCCGCGCATTGGTTCCGGTTGCCACCACCCTGAAGGTCGGTGAACCGTTCGGATCCTCGAAACTCGCCAAAACAACCCCGCCGCGCGGAATGGCATTGAGCGAGACCAGCAGCATGTTGAGGAGAAACTTCACCTTGTTCTTGGGCATCAGCGAGCGCTCGCCGGACCATTCCAGCGATGTCTTCTTTTCATTGGCAAAATAGCCCTGCGCAACGCTTTGCGCGTCGCCCGTATCGATATCGGCCCCGGCCGATCCGGCGGCACCGAAGGCGATGCGGGCAAATTGCAGCCTTGCCGAAGCGTTCCTGGCAGAAGAGCGGATCAGGTCCATGGCAATTTCGCGGGTGCCTTCATCCGTTCCCTCTTCATCCAGCAGTTCAAGCCCGTTCGAAATGGCCCCTACTGGCGAAATGATGTCGTGGCAAACCCGGCTGCACAGCAGCGCGGAAAGATCCATGGCCGAGATATCCGGTAGTTTTGGCATGAAGTTCCCCATTTGACTTGGCGCAGAGGCCACCCGGCTCGGTTCTCCGGGTTCGGTTTCAAGGCAGGGATGCGCCGAAACTGCCTCAGCCGAATCACCCCGATTTATGCCTGACTTCGATACACAATGGTGCAAACGAGGGAAAGCACGGGAAGGCATTTGCCTCCCCGTCCTCAAACCTGCCGGTCACGGTCAGCAGGGAGCGGCCATGCCAACTTTCACAGCTTGATCTCGGGCAAGGCCTCTGCTTCCTCGCTCGAGGAAAAGGCGGCTTCCGCCTTTCTGCGTGCTTCCTGGTAGGCGGCCTCATATCGCTTGATATCCAGCAACAGGGTCGCAAGCCCTGCCTCGGTCTGGTAAAGTCGCAGATAGGCCCCGCAATCCTTGTAGCGTTCCACTTCCGGCTGGTAGGCATAATCCAGATCGGGAACACGCCCCATTCCTGAATCGCGGGCCATGTCCCAATTGAAATACTCATAGACCTTGTGGCTTGTGCCCGACGGATCGATCCAGTCCTCTACCCGGTTCTGGGTCGTACTAGTCTGGCACTGCGAGGGATAGAATTGACCGCTGCCATGATCGGTAACGACATTCTTGCCCCACAATAGCGTCGTCGAATAATCGTTGATGTCCTGGTATTCCGGCTTGCCATATTTCTGGTTGGCCGATTGCGAGACAGCTAATCTTGGCAGCCCCCATCCCGGCGCGCTCACCACCCTTTCCACCGCCAGGACGCTCGGTGCCTCATCGGTGACCTCGTAATAGAGCGAGACCCGCTCGCTTCTTTCCTCATTGTGATACATCACAACCGTCTGGAAAGGCTCCGTCTTGGGAGTGATGACTGTTCCAGATGTCAGCACGACAGGCGAGGTAAAGTGCTGGCGCAATACAGCATCTGCCTCTTCAAGGCTCATGCCAACCTTCACGCCGACCACGTCCAGATCCTGCCCCACCTGCTGGTTTTCCTCCTCCAGCAGGCTTTCAGCATCCCTTTCAAACGCAAGTGATTTCTGCCCGTCGTCAAATGTGTGGTATTTTGCCTCCTCAAAGCGCAGGCGCAGGACCGCGTGGGGAAGATCGCTGCCGTTGTCAACCAGCCGCAATTCCTCCACTGCGACATTCACATCAATGATCATGGCTGAATGACTGCCTGTCACAGGCGGCAGGGGAAGCTTGTCGAAGACGATCTGCAGTCTCGGCTCCCAGCTGTCGCTGCCACCAACGAAATCCTCCTCAAGGTTTTCTCCAACCCGGCTCGTGCAGGTGAATGGAGAATCCGACATTGCCATGAGCGCCGGCGACCTGTTGATCGTCGCCGCATTTCCATTGCGGTACATTTCGCTGTTCTGGTCCTCTTGAAGTTTTCGGGGATCATCCAGCCCCGCCGCTCCTGCCAGATCTTCATAATAGCCAAGCTTTGCAAAATTGCAGAACTGCCCGCGCATATCGCCGTCGATGGTCACCGTGATACCACCACTCGAAAGATACATCGCATCATCCGTGTTGACGACGGTGACTTGAAGTTTCTGCGGAATGCCCGCTGCCCTGTTCGCCAGCCATTCCTGGTAGCGCGGGCCGAGCAGTGGCATGGTCGCAAGCGTTGGAAGATTGGCGCCAGGCTGGAAGAAACTGCGCTCCTGCGACAGGAACCGGTCATTGTCTGCCAGCCATTGGGTAGCCATCATCCAACGCAGGGACCGTTCGGAAACTGCTCCGCCATGGCTTGTGTAAACCATGGCATTGACCAGGTCATGGGTAAGAAGCGGCCTTTCACCGGCGCCCTGCAAACCAGTTGCGGCCTCACCCCCTCCCGCTTGCGGCAGGTCAATGCTGTCAGTCCCGTATTGCAGATGGGCAAGGATGCCCTTGTCCTTGTCCGATGACCGCTCGTTCCCGAGAAGAACATACATTTCGCGCGCCTCATGGGCGATGGTCGCTTCAGGATCATCGGAGGAGTCCGCCTCCCAGGTGGCGCTGAGGGGTTTGGTTCTCATGCGGAAACCGAAAGTGCGGTCGGGAAAACGGCTCAGGAGGTCCTTTGCCTTCTCTCGATCCATTTCGATGGAGCCAAGTTCATTGACGAACTCATGCCTGAATTCGCCGTCGAAGCGCGCCAGCTCCGGGTAACGTTCGCTCACGCCGACCGAAGCTACAGGAAATGAATTGGTATCCGTATTGTAAGTCCCAAGCCTAAGCTCGCCCCAAAGCCACAACTCGTCGGGCGTATCCATCGCTTCCAGCTGGTTTGACAACTGCGCGAACAAATCTTCCTTTTCCAGTTCATTTGCTGATTGGTATTCGTCGGCACTTCTGACGAGAAAAGCCATGTAGTCGGGATCACCCGTCAGATCGCGCACGGTAAGAGCAAGCCCTTCATAGGGAGCCGCCGGTATTGCGAAAACTTCGAATACCGAGCGTTGGCGCGTTTGCAGGCGCTGCAGTTCCGAACCCTCGGCTCCGTAATAGTCAAATACGAGCTTGGTCAGCCCGGGATCGGCATAAAGAGCGATCCTGCTGACTTCGATCGACATTGGCAGGGAGTGCAGAGCGTCCGAGCGGCTCGACGAACGCACAGGTTCGCCAATGCTGTTGACTGTCGAGAAAATGCCCAGATACATCCTGCGATCACCCTTTGCACGCATGACGCCGTCGAGCTGGCGGGCCATTTCCATTGGAATGGACAGGCTTTCAGGCAGGAAGGTATTGCCAAGGTTCGCCCGGGCAATCGCCGCGGTCTCGCCCTTGTAGGAAAACCTCAAATCCTTGTCCCGGTTGTACGACAGCGGATAATAACCCTGGTCGATCTCGTAGCGCCCCAAATCCAGCGGTCTCACCTCGACCATCTTGAAGGGCGCAGACACAGCCCGCTTGAGTATCGCATCACCAAAGGCATTGCGAACCTTGTCCGCCGTATCGCGCCAGTCGAATTCATTGACGTACCAGTTCTCGCGCGGCGGGTTGCCGCGCCACAACAGCTTCTGCTCATCTTCCAGCAACAATGTCTTGCTCACGGCGATGGCCGTATCATCATCCCGCATCGCATCAGGCCTCACCCCCAGCATCAGTGCGCTGGACAGGGGACCCCAATTGGCTTCCCGCTCGAGAACCACATGATCCTGAATGACCTTGAGATCACCCATGAAGTCGACAAAGTCGTTTGCGTCCCGCAGTTCCTCCGTAATTAGGCCCGCCAATGCCCCATTGCCCACCTGCCAGGAATGAATGAATCGGCGCTGGTCGAATTTTTCCTGCAGGACCACGCCCGCCAGGCTCGCATCGGCAGAAATGAGATCCCGGTTCTGGTCATAGGAAAGCGAGTTGATGACGACGAATATCTGGGTCTCGGTGAAATTGTACTGTTCATCGCGGAGCCGCCGCTCGAAGGCTTCAGCTTCCTCCAGGTTCATGTCGATGCCCGAAATATCGGGAAGATTTAGCAGTTCGATCGCAACAGGATTGTAGTCCTGGAAAAGATGCTCCCTAAGCGAGACGAACTTGTCAGGCAGTGTGGACAACTGGTCATAGCGGATAGTGAACTTGCCAGTGTTGCGATCAAAGGCCCCAACTGCAAGGTTACCGGTATAAACCAGGGCAAGGCGCGCACTTTCGGGTGCCGTTCTTGAGAGCACTTCCTGACGGAAAGCAGCAAGCGTCTCCTCCACCCGGTAGACCGATTCAAAGGTGCCGCCCTCATAGTCGTAAAGACGCCTGAGCGCATTTGTGTCATCGAGCAGTGACGGTTTGGCGGCTACGATCATCGCGACCAGGTCTTTCACGCCCTGTGCCGTGCTTTTGGAGTCAAGACGACCGATCTCAACGCGGCTAAAGGAATCCAGCCCATTGCGGCGCGTCCCCGCAACATCAGTCGGGGCTCCTTCGAAGTCAGCACTATTGAGATCTTCGGGCAGGATATCGAAAACCGAGATCTCGCCATTTTTCGGTTGGGCAGCGGCAAAGGCGCGTTCGGTAGGGCTGGGCAGGTAGTCAAGCCCGGCAGCATTGGCTGCCAGTTCAAGCGCCTTGCGCGGCGGAGTCGTTTGGGGGTCATAACCCCGATCCGTCAAGAAGCGCGATACCGCCCGCCCGGTACCCCGGCCGAGTTTGCCATCCACGGCACCGGCATTGTAGGACAATGTGTTGAGCGCGCGCTGCAGCAGCCGGATCTCGTTGACATTCAGGGGTGCGTCGGAAGTTGCTGCAAGTTGCCCGCCGGAAGCGTTGTCAGGCAATTGCGGCATTGCCAGGGGCGTATTACCGCCGCCGACTGCACCACCGGCACCGGCAACGCCGATCGAGATCAGCGTGTTCATCTGGGAGTTGGTAAGGTAACCCGTCGGATTGGCCCCGATCGAGTACTGGTAGTTGAGAATGCCGGTACGGGTACCCCCGCCAATCACGCCATCAGCGGCGCCCACATTGTAGCCCATCGAATTGAGCGCCTGCTGGATGGCAACTACATCACCGCGCGCCATGCGTGGTTCGGCGGCCGCATGGGGATTGGAAGGTCGCGAAGGCGCCGCCCGTCTCTGCTGGTTATTGATGCGGTTTCTGATCTCGTTGCCGATGATGGCCCCGCCAATCCCCTGCAACTGGCGGATCAACTGGTCATGCCCGGCCGCCTGGGAAGGCGCGGAACACAATAATGCCAGGAAGATTGACAATGAAAAACTGGTCAGACCCAGCCGGATCCGGTTGCTGTAGAAGTCCCTGAACAAGTTATCATTCCCCAATTTACCTCGCGACAGGTCAAAGGTTGCAAAAAACTGCGACGTTTGTAAACGCCTTGCCCCCTTGCTGACACATTTGATTCACTTTCTGGCAAGCAATTGCCTTCATACTTCCTTCACCAAACCAAAGAGGCAGGCGGGCCGATACCGCCTGCCACCCGTGAACCAATTCCTGGGCCGACATGAAACCGGCTAGTTTTTTGGGCAAGAGCGGGAAATACTGCCAGGAGAAACCAGATGAAGCCGACCTTTAAGACCTATCTGCTGGAAAAAGCGGTGTCGCTGCTGATCCAGTTGGCCCTGTTTGTCGCCATTTTTACCCTGTCGATCGCCCATGCGCAGAAGGCCAACGCACAGGCGGCCGGTTCAGGCTATTATTCGGCGCAGGAAGTGATCGATGCGGGCCATAACTTCTTTGGCAAAACATCCGGCTCCATTGCAGCGGCAATCGAGCGGGTCTTTGCCGAGCGCGGCATGCCCAATGGCTATATTCTCGGCGAGGAGGCCGGCGGTGCCTTTATCGGCGGGCTTCGTTATGGCGAGGGCACGATCTTCACCAAGAACGCGGGCGACCACCGCGTCTACTGGCAGGGTCCGTCAATCGGCTGGGACTACGGCCTTGATGGCAACCGCACCATGATGCTCGTCTACAATCTGCCGGACATTCCGACCATTTACCGCCGTTATTACGGCGTCAGCGGCTCGGCCTATCTGGTTGGCGGTGTCGGCGTGACAGCGCTGACGAACCGGGGCGTACATGTCATTCCGATCCGCACCGGCGTTGGCGTGCGCCTTGGCGCCAATGTCGGCTACCTGAAGATTACCGACCGCCCGCGCGTCAATCCATTCTGAGGCCTTCAAGCCCCGAAGATTTGCCGCTGACAACAAAATTGCAAGGGGAGGCATCGCGCCTCCCCTTTTTTTGTTTGCCCAAATAGCGGCGTTAACGCAATTTCGCTTTTTTCATGGTTAAGACTTCCTTGCCGTGGAAAGCGATTGGCGAACGTGGCATGATAGGTGGCGCTCCCGGCATTATCCTTCCTGTTTGCTTCCACATCTTGTTGGTACAGATGGATTGAGCATCGGGAGCAGTCGGCTGGTCCCCGCAGACCCGCAAGGGCAAAAGAGGCAGGTAGCGTGTTTGAAGGTGTATTGTATTTCGTACTGGGTTTCCTGGCTTCGGCACTGATCGCGCTGATGGTCTCTCCTGCCATCTGGAACCGCGCAGTCGTGCTCACCAAGCGCCGCATCGAAAGCTCGGTACCGCTGACCCTAAACGAGGTCCAGGCCGACAAGGACCAATTGAGGGCCGAATTTGCCATGAGCACGCGGCGTCTCGAACTCTCCATCGAGGAATTGCAGGAAAAGGCCGCACGCCAGGTGATCGAGATCAACCGCAAGCGCGATGAACTGGCGAAGCTGGCAGCTGAGAGCCGCGAGAAGATCCGCTCCGTCGAGGAACTTGAAGGCCGCAGCGCCGAAATGCGCGCCCGCCTGTCCGAACGCGGCGAGGATCTTGAAAAGGTTTCCATCCAGTTGAACCGGACCCGCGAACAGCTTGAGGAAAAGGCACTCGAACTGGAAAAACTCCAGCGTGCCGCAAACGATGCCCGCTCGGAAGCCGATTCACGCCGCATCGAACTGGTCGCCAAGCAGACCACGCTCGACGATACCAGCGACCGGTTGCGCCAGTTAAACGACGAGCGCAACAGGCTGCAGGATGAGAACCGCAGACTGGCTGCCCAATTGGCTTCGGCCCAGACAATGGGCGAGGACGCCAATGACCGCATTGCGCGCCTGCAAAAGGCCAATGCCGACCTTGAGGAAAAACTCCAGCGCCGCGAGCGTGACATTTCCGAAATGCGCGAAACAGGGCAATCGGAAGCCGATTCGGCCAATGAACTGACCCGCCTCCTCATGGAGGAGCGCAAGAAGGTCAACAATCTGGAAGCGCAGATCGCCAAGTCGAGCCTGCACATGGAGGCATTGCTGTCGGACGCCTCCAACGAAAATGTCTCAAAGGCTGTTGACACCCTCAACGCGGAAAAGACCGGTCTTCGCAACAAACTGAAGGAAATCACCGCCGAACGCGACACGCTGCAAAGACAGCTCAATGACTACCAGCACAATTCGGGCCTCGAATGGGAAACCGAGCGCAAGGAAAACGCGGTCCTTCGCGAGCGCATGAATGATCTTGCAGCGCAGGTTACCGCCATGACCGCTGCCCTTGAAGGCCCCGGCTCACCGATAAATGACATCATCGCTGCTGCCGAAAAATCCGCATCGAAAGGCACCGGCAGCGAGACACAAGCCACCACCCTTGCCGACCGCGTCCGCGCGCTGCAGGAATCGGCCCGCATCAGGGAAGCGTGAGCGGACCCTTCAGTCCTGTCTGCCAGCCGGATTGCCTGACGCCTTATTTTACCGTAATCTTGCCAGACGGGGAAAGCGCGCCATCGCCGCCTTCAACCGCAAGATTGTAGAACCATATCTCTACCGTGCCGTCGCTCTGGCGCAGCGTCAGCGCAACCTCGTTGCCGTTGCGGGTGGCGGAAATCACCTCGGCCGATGGACCCACAGTGATGGAACGTTCAAAATTCTGGAGAGCTGGCGCATTTGCAACGGCGGCAGCTTCGTCGCCGCTACCGCTGATCTTGTAGACAATCGCGGCCAACACAGCCATAAGCGCCAGCATGTTGAGGCCCATGAAGACAGCGCTGAATTTGACCAGTTTCTTGCGGACCTTTTCCGTTGCAGGGTCCAGCGGCTTGTCTTCGTCTGACGGTTCGATCTTTGGATTGGGCGCGTTCATGACCAGCGGCTCCGGTGAGGTTCGAGAATTTGAATGTCCGATAGCCCAGATAACCATCCAGTGAAAGATGCAGGCGCAACAAAAGCCTTCACGGTTGACGAGACCGATGCCGGCTTGCGCCTCGATGCATGGCTGGCGGGCCAGATGCCGGTCCATGTCTCGCGCACCCGCGTCCAGCAGTTGATCGGCGAGGGTGCGGTGGCGCTCAATGGCAAGCCCGTCAGCGAGGCAAAGCGCAAGCTCGCTGCGGATGACGAGATAACCCTGGTGATCCCCGAACCCGAAGACCCCCTGCCCGAGCCCGAAGCCATTCCCCTCGACATATTGTTCGAGGATGAACACCTCATCGTCATCAACAAGCCCGCAGGCATGGTGGTCCACCCGGCCCCGGGCAACTGGTCCGGCACGCTGGTCAATGCCCTGCTGCACCATTGCGGCAAGGGTTTTTCCGGCATTGGTGGTGTCAAGCGGCCCGGCATTGTCCACCGCCTCGACAAGGAAACCTCGGGCATCATGGTGGTTGCCAAGACCGAAGAGGCACTGGCGGGCCTTGCCGCCCAATTCGCCGATCATGGCCGCTCGGGCCCGCTGGAGCGCGCCTATCTCGCCTTTGTCTGGGGCACCCTGCCCAATAACAAGGGCACAATCGATGCGCCGCTAGGCCGCTCCTCGGCCAACCGTCTCAAGCGCGCCGTGGTCAACATCAGCCAGCCCGATGCCAGAGAGGCGATCACGCATTATTCCGTGATCCGCCATCTTGATCGGCCCAAGGGGAAAATGAGCGGAGGCGAGGCAAATGCCTCGCTTGTCGAGTGTCGGCTGGAAACCGGCCGCACCCACCAGATTCGCGTGCACATGGCCCATATCGGCCATCCGCTGATTGGCGACCAGGAATATGGCAAACACTTCATGACCAAGGCCAATGCGCTGGAAGAACCGGCGCGCTCAGCGGTGAAGGCGTTCAACCGCCAGGCGCTGCATGCGGCCGTGCTCGGTTTCGAACACCCGGTGACGGGCGAAACCGTACGCTTCGAGGCGCCTGTACCGGAGGATTTCGAGCGTCTGCTGGAAGCGTTTGGGTGACCGCCTCCACCCTCTCCCACCCCATGGTTTCAGGGGGGAGGGTGGGACCTGCGCGCACCTGTCCGTTCACGCGCTGGATTTCCAACCGTGTTATGTCAAAGAACTAGCGAGGGACTTCCCAAGCGGGCGAAGAGCCCGCCGAGGCTTATGCCTCGCGCCCGCGCAGCCTTGGCCCATAAAACTTGGGGCCATTGGCGTGAGCGAGAAAAGCAAACGTGAGACCCGGATGCCGATCCTCTGGGCCTTATGTGCACGACCCGC
>CAZIPH010000070.1:0-9641 GCA_964541115.1 uncultured Salaquimonas sp. | reverse complement strand
CCTAACGCCCCAAGGTCCGCGATTGGCGGCCTGTATTTTTCCCGGCAAGTTCAAGGCGAATCCGGAAATTGCCCATTCAGGCCGGTTTGGGGTAACGCTGGCTAGAAGCCCTCGCAGGTTTCGCCGATCTGTTCCTGTACCGATCCGGCAATTTTCTCGCCGGAGATAAGATAAGTCTCGAGATTATGGACCTCGTTGGAGGCAAAGCGGTAGCATACCTCGACAACTACACTGGTATCACTGGTGCTGACCTGGCGTGTCAGAATGCTCGCACCCTTGTTGAGTTCCACCCACTGGTCGAGACTCTCGATGAATTCGGCCTTGCTCTGGGTGATGCCCAGAACCTTCAATTCTATTACCGCCTCGTCGTCGATCAGCGTTTCGAAGGCAGCCTTGCCGCCAGTTTCAAGAGCAGTAAACCACTGGGCAACCGGCATCGCCAGCGGGTCCTTCGAGAGGGAAAGTACCGTTGAAAATGCCAGCATGGCAGCAATGCCGACGAGCGCCGCCAGTTTTGCGAAAAATGATTGTGCCGTGATGCTCATTGTCGTCCCTGCCCCTGTACCCGATACGCTTTAAGCGTTGCTGTTTAGTCGTGGATTAACGTTACGTCAATAAATTCCTGCTGCACGCTGCGCCTGCCTTTGGCGGGGTGGTAAACGGCAAATGTGACAGGGCAGATGCGGGCTTTGGGTATACTGTGGCTGCGTGTCAACCTGCGGGATCAACCAGCTTTAGATGATCCACTGGCCGACCGAAGTCCCCTGTGGATGTTTCCATCACCCATAATTCGCCGGTCGAAATGTCGAACCATGCGCCGTGCAGGGTCAGCTTGCCTCTTTCATGCAGGATTTTCACGCATGGAAAGGTCAGCAGATTGGCCAGCGAGTTGCGGACCGATACTCGTTCCAGTGCTGTCTGGCACTCGCTGGCTGTCATCACCTTGTTGCCGCGAAGCTGGTCGGCCAGCGGCTCCAGCATGCTGATCCATTTGCCGATGAAATCGCCTGGCGAAAGCGGTTCACCCTTTTGCAGGGCAGCCGAAATTCCGCCGCACCTGCCATGTCCCATCACCACGATATGCTTGACGCGAAGCGCCTGCACCGCAAATTCGAGCGCTGCGGACGTGGCGTGAAATTCGCCATCCGGCGTATAGGGCGGCACGAGATTGGCGACATTGCGAATTACGAACAATTCGCCCGGCCCGCTGTTGAATACGGTCTCTGGCGCAGCGCGCGAATCGCAACAGGCAATGACAAGCGTGTCCGGCTTCTGGCCGCTATCGGCAAGCTGTGTATAGCGTTCGCGCTCGCCCACATAACGCGTGGCCATGAAGCTGCGATAGCCCGACAGCAATTTCTTCGGAAAGGTCTTCATGAAACGGGTTGTAGACCCGCTTCAAATGGAAGAAAAGGGGTTTTGTTGAGGAAAACCCTGGCCTTGCCGGGCAGCTACAACCCCTCGGCAGCCTCGCTGACGATTGCCTCAAGCATGGCCTCTATCTGCACGATGGCGGCCCGGCTTGCTTCGCCCTCGGCCCCGACAGGCCGCCGATAACCGATCATGGCCCCCTCTTCACCGGCAACTTCGTAAACGAATACCACATAGGGGCAGATTGCCATGTTGCGCGGATCAGCAGCGACTGCCGCATGGGTCAATGGCGCTGAACAGAACTGCAGATAGCTGGCATTGGTGTAAGGTGTTTTTGCGCCCACATCATCCTGTGTCCGCTGGAGCATGGCGCCGACCTGGCCCTGGTAATCGATCACAAGCCCCTGATTGATGATCGCATTTTCAAGATCCTGAACCGCACCAGCATAATCGCTCTGGGTCTTCACGATCATGAAACCATCGGACAGGTCCTGCGCCATCGCAGCAATGCTCATCATGCCAAGACCAGATGCAAGAATTGCAGTCGCAAGGGGCTTGTGGAGTTTGGAGATAATCATGTCGTTTCCTCCCTGGGTCGACCGGCAGAATGCCTGCCCCGAACATCATTTTTCAACACCAGGCATGCATTTGGCAAGAACCCGATACGGTTTGCATGCTGAGCCGCAATATTCGCCAAAGTTCAATATATTACCTGGACTTGCCCAGTATCATACGCTTCTGCGTGTCCTGGTTGGGACAGAATTGAGGCGGTTCGCGGTTCTCGAGTTCCTTCTCGAACCCGGTATCGAGCCATTTTCGGCAAGCCTCCGTTTCGCTGCAAGTCAGGCAGCGTGCGGAAGCCTGCCGAAGGGAGGAGGGTGAGGCAGAAAGCATGCCGTCAGCATCCATGGCGCCCGTCTGGACAAACATGGCCTGCATCATGTCGAGGCGTCCGCCGAATCTTGAAAGAAAACCCATCTGTACTTCCTCCGGTATTCCGTGAGGATGAACCTATTGCGCTTTACCGCAAGTTGAATTGATCTGAATCAATCGTCCATCAATAAGGACACTCAGCTTTCCAGCTTCTTTAGATTGTCGATTGGCGGCATGGAGATGGTCGAATAGCCTGTATCGACGAAGTGAATCTCGCCCGTCACGCCGGTCGCAAGGTCCGACAGGAGGTAAAGGGCGGAGCCGCCCAGTTCCTCGATCGAAACAGTGCGGCGCAGCGGCGAATTCTCGTGCTGATAGTTGAACATCATGCGCGCATCGGCAATGCCCGCACCAGCCAGCGTGCGCACCGTACCGGCGGAGATCGCATTCACCCTGATCTGTTGCGGACCATAGTCGGACGCCAGGTACCGTACGCTCGCCTCGAGCGCGGCCTTGGCGACACCCATCACATTGTAGTTTGGCATCACCCTGGTGGACCCGCCATAAGTCAGCGTCAGGATTGACCCGCCATTATGCATGAGCTTGGCCGCGCGCTTGCTGACTTCGGTAAAGGAGAAGCAGGAGATAACCATGGTGCGCGAAAAGTTCTCGCGGCTGGTATCGGCATATTTGCCTTTCAGTTCGCCCTTGTCGGAAAAGCCGATGGCGTGAACCAGGAAGTCGAGTTCGCCCCATTTCTTTTTCAGGGTCTCGAATACCTTGTCGACGCTTTCAATATCTTCCACGTCGCATGGCAGCAGCAGTTTCGAGCCCACGCTTTCGGCCAGCGGCTTCACGCGGCGGCCAAAAGCATCGCCCTGATAGGTGAAAGCCAGTTCGGCGCCATGTTCGGCAAGTTTCGAAGCGATACCCCATGCGATGGAGTGATCATTGGCGACCCCCATGATCAGCCCGCGCTTGCCCTTCATCAAACCGTCCATGCCGGTCAGCTCCCTCTTGTATGCCCCGGCTGTGCTAGCCGTTATATCGCTGCAGGGCGAGGGTGGCATTTGTGCCGCCAAAGCCGAACGAATTGGAAATCACCGTGTTGAGCTCCACCCCGTCGCGGCGCTTGCGGACAATGTCCATGTCGGCAAAGGCGGGATCGAGTTCCTCTATATGCGCGCTCTCGCAGATGAAGCCGTTGTTCATCATCAACAGTGAATAGATCGCTTCCTGCACGCCCGTCGCACCGAGCGAGTGGCCTGTCAGGGACTTGGTGCCGGAAATCGGTGGACACTTGCCGCCGAATACCTCACGGATAGCCTCGATTTCCTTGGCATCGCCAACCGGTGTCGAAGTGCCATGCGGGTTGATGTAGTCGATCGGTTCATGCACCGTCTTGAGCGCCATCTGCATGCAGCGCACCGCGCCTTCGCCTGACGGGGCAACCATGTCATAGCCATCGGATGTGGCGCCATAGCCGATGATCTCGCCATGGATCTTCGCGCCGCGCGCCTTGGCGTGTTCGAGTTCTTCAAGAACCAGGACTCCCGCGCCGCCTGCGATAACGAAGCCGTCGCGGTTGACGTCATAGGCCCGTGAGGCCACCGAAGGCCGGTCGTTGAACTTGGATGACATGGCGCCCATCGCATCAAACAGGTTCGACATGGTCCAGTCGAGATCTTCCGAGCCGCCTGCAAAGATGATGTCCTGCTTGCCCATCTGGATGAGTTCATACGCATTGCCGACGCAATGGTTGGATGTCGCACAGGCAGAGGTGATCGAATAGTTGACGCCCTTGATCTGGAACTGGGTGCCCAGGACTGCGGAAGCGGTAGAACTCATGGCCTTGGGGACAGCTGTCGGCCCGATGCGCTTGGGACCTTTTTCGACAGTGACCGCCGCAGCTTCGACAATGGTCCGCGTGGACGGTCCGCCCGAACCCATGATGATGCCCGTGGCAGGGTTAATGACATCGCTCTCCTCGAGGCCTGAATCGGCAATTGCCTGTTCCATGGCAATGTAGTTCCAGGCGGTTCCCTTGGACATGAAACGCGCCGTGCGCCGGTCCAGCACTTCAAAGGGATCAATGCCCGGATCACCCTGTACCTGGCAGCGAAAACCGTATTTGGCAAAATCCTCCGAAGCCGTTATGCCGGATTTGGCTTCACGCAGTGAGCCCAGCACTTGCTGGGTATTACTGCCGATGGAGGAGATGATGCCCATGCCGGTAACAACAACACGTTTCATCGAAAATTCCTTCTTACTCTAAACGCGCCAGGCCGTTGCGAAACGGGCCGGCTGTTTCATTTCTGCCGGTTTCAGGCCTGGGAGGCCTTCTGGCTTGAGAGACCGACTTTCAGGTCTTTAGCCGTATAGATCTGCTCGCCATCTGCCTTCAGCCAGCCATCGGCAATGCCAAGATTGAGGCGGCCTGACATCACCCGCTTGAAGTCGATACCATACTCAACCAGCTGCGTCTTTGGCGTTACCATGCCCTTGAACTTCACCTCGCCGGTGGAAAGTGCCATGCCGTAGCCGGGCAGGCCGAGCCATCCCAGATAAAAACCGGTGAGCTGCCACATGGCATCAAGGCCGAGACAGCCGGGCATGATCTCGTTGCCGATGAAGTGACAGGGGAAAAACCACAGATCCGGCTTCACGTCCAGTTCGGCGCGGATGCAGCCCTTGCCGTTCTCGCCACCGGTTTCGGAGACTTCCGTGATGCGGTCAAACATCAGCATGGGCGGTGCGGGAAGCTGGGCATTGCCCGGCCCGAACAGTTCGCCGCGCCCGCAGGCAAGGAGCTCTTCATAGGTGTAGCTAGATTTGCGTTCCGTCATAATGCCCCGCTGGCTGTTGATCTGCTTTTGAACATTTTCGCCTCTTAACACAGGCAGCTTGACCGGGCCAATGCGAAGTCGATGGAAATCCGCACCTTTTTAAAAGGTTCAACGCCCTGCAACCCGGAAAGTAACGCCCATCTTGCCGCGGATTGCCATAATCATGACCGTGCCAAACTATCTGTCCCGGTAGACGGTTTCGGGTGATTTTGACGCAGAAGCCCCCCCCTTTGCATCCGCCTATTGCGAACCCTTTGCAAGACAATTATATTCAATCAGCATTTGCCTGTCTGCACAGGCTGTCTTGGTACGTACCCATCACCGGGAAATCTCGATGAAACTCGATGAGATTCAGCACATCCCTGAAGACAGGACCGATCCCGGTTTTTCCTTCGGCGGCTTTTGCCAGGTGGAAACAGCCTGTGGCGGTTGCGAAAGTTATTGCAAGATGCTGCGCGAAGCCGGTCTTCGCCCGACGCGCCAGCGCATGGCACTCGCTGAACTGATGTTCGGCAAGGGTGACAGGCACATTTCTGCAGAAGTTCTTTTTGAGGAGGTAAAAGGCTCGGGTATCTCCCTGTCGCTCGCAACCGTCTACAACACGCTGCAGCAGTTTTCCCGCGCAGGCCTCCTTAAGGCCATCTCGATTGATTCCGCCCGCACCTATTTCGATACCAATACCGGCGATCACCACCACTTCTTCATCGAGGACAGCGAGGAAGTGATCGACATGCCCAATGACGCCATTGCCGTCGCCAACCTGCCTGAGCCGCCGGAAGGTTTCGAAATCGCCAGCGTTGACGTGGTCGTCCGGTTAAGGGCGAAGCGGCAGGCCTGACTGCCTGTCGAACCGTTCGCCCGCTTCTGGCATTTGCTTTTTCACGAGCCGTGTTGAAATACCGATGATCACGCAAACCGAAGACTATTTCAAAAATGGTTGCGGACGTTGCGACCGGTTTGCCACACCCGATTGTTCAACACGCCTTTGGGCGTCAGGCGTGGCGGAACTGCGCAGCATATGCCTTGCGACAGGGCTCACAGAAACCGTGAAATGGGGCCATCCCTGCTACATGCACGGTGAGCGCAACATAGCGATTATCGGCGCCTTTCGCGGCGATTTTCGCCTGAGTTTCTTCAATGCGGCCCTGATGAAAGACCCGGGGAATATTCTTGAAAAATCGGGACCCAATTCGCAAACTGCCGACCTGATCCGTTTTGTAGACGATGCCGAGCCCGACAAACTGCGCCCGGTTATCGAAGCCTATCTGCAAGAGGCGATTGGTTATGCGCAAGCGGGTATCAAATCCGAACGTCCCCCGAGGGAGATTGTCCTGCCCGATGAACTGGTCGATGCGCTGGATGCGGATCCCGCCATGGCGGAGGCATTTTCTGCACTGACGCCGGGCCGCCAGCGCAGCTATGTCATCAATTTGGCATCAGCGAAGACGGCGGCAACGCGCATCGCCCGTATAGATAAATTCAGGGACAAAATACTTTCGGGCAAGGGCGCAACGGAGCGTTGACCGGCAAGGTCCCGCCCCCCCACGGGCCTGGCCTATTCCTTCAACCCCTCAGCCCGTCAACGCATCAACAATAGCCAGCTTGCCCGACCAGTCTCCCGCTCAGGCGGATTCGGTGGATTTGCCGATCTCATCCAGCCGCTTCTGCAGGGCCAGTCTGTCAATGCTGGCGAGCGGCAGAGAGCAGAATATAGAGATCCGCTGATTGAGCATGCGGTAGGTATCTGCAAAGGCCAGTGCAATCTGGGTGTCGCTGCCTTCCACCGCCGCCGGGTCGGGGACGCCCCAATGGGCAGAAACCGGCTGGCCGGGCCAGACCGGGCAGGTTTCGCTGGCGGCATTGTCACAAACCGTGAAAACAAAGTCCATTTCAGGTGCGCCGGGTTCGGCGAATTCGCTCCAGTCCTTGGACCGGGCAAAACCTGTGTCGTGGTTCATTCGCTTGAGGATGGCGATTGCCTGGGGATGCACTTCACCCTTGGGGCGCGACCCTGCCGAGAAGGCGTTGAAACGACCGATCCCTTCGCGGGTGAGAACTGCCTCGGCAATGATCGAGCGTGCCGAATTTCCGGTGCACAGGAAGAGTACATTGTATTTTCTTGTCGTCATGAGAAACCTCAATAGTCAGGGTTCAGCATTCACAGGTAATGGCATCGAGAACAGGCTGGCAGAGTTCGGGCTGTCCACCGCAACAGTCCTGCATCAGGAATGCAAGAACACCCCGTATTCCCTCAAAATCGGCGAAATAGCGGATGGAGCGTCCTTCCCTTTCATTGCGTACCAGCCCGGCGCGGTGAAGAATCGCAAGATTGGCAGACATTGTGTTCTGGCGCACGCCAAGGGCCTCTCCAATATCGCCCGCGCACATTCCCCCATTGCCGGCCTTGATCAGCAGGCGCAAAACTTCAAGCCGGGTTTGCTGGCTCAGTGCAGAAAAGGCAAATGTGCTTTCAATTATATCCATAAATCATGAATAATTGATATATTAATTTTTGCAAGACTTTTTCGCGTTCTCCCGCACATGGATGTTCAAAAGCTCATGCGGTGGCAGAAACGCAAATGCCGGCTATGAACTTCGATAATCTGGACAGGCAGTTTGCCCTAGGCGCTGACGACCGTGCCGATCGGACAGGCAACACCGGTTCCGCCAATGCCACAATAGCCAGATGGGTTTTTCGCCAGATATTGCTGGTGGTATTCCTCGGCATAGTAGAATTTTGGTGCTTCGAGGATTTCGGTGGTGATTTTTGTGCCCTTGCCCGCGGCATCAAGCGCCTGCTGATAGAGCCTGCGGCTCGCTTCGGCAGCCACTCTTTGGTCGTTTGAAAAAGCGTAGATGCCCGAACGGTATTGCGTACCCTTGTCATTGCCCTGGCGCATGCCCTGTGTCGGGTCATGGGCTTCCCAGAAGATTTTCAGCAATTGCTCATAGGAAATGACCGAAGGGTCAAATGCCACGAGCACTACCTCATTGTGCCCGGTAAGGCCGGTGCAGGTCTCCTGGTAGGTCGGGTTTGGGGTGATCCCGGCGGCATAACCAACCGCAGTAGACCAGACGCCGTCGGTTTCCCAGAAAATCCGCTCGGCTCCCCAGAAGCAGCCAAGACCGAACATTGCCTTTTCGAGGTGGTCCGGAAAATCATGCAGGGAGTTGCCGTTGACGAAATGCCGCTCGGCAGTGGGGATGGCATCGGGCCGGCCGGGCAGGGCATCGGAAGCGCTCGGCAACTGCAGCTTGTTCTTGAGCATGTTGATCAGAAACATCGAATTAATTCCTCTTGCCTTCTCCTGCCAAAGGATGGGTCGTCGGTGCCCGCTTGGCAAGGATAATTATGTCAATGTGAACATGGTGAACCGGAGATAGTTCAGAACGCACATCCGCAATCAGTCGGAAATCCCCTCGGCGCGCTACCGGTCCTGCCAGCTTCTTTTGCGCCTGCGTCCGGCGAGGGCTAGCAGGAACCATAACACGCCGAAGACAAACCAGCTTGGCGCCTGCAGGATTGTCTGGATCACCGGATCCCAAAGGTAGGGATGAACGTAACGCTGGACCGTTGCCTGCGCCAGGTTGAGCGTTGAAGGTGACAGGTTGAACCAGTCGACGCCAAGCGGGGTCATGATAACGCTGGAATCGGCAATTGACCGCGTCATGTCGAGCACGGCAGTTATCAGGGCCATGGCAAGGGCAAACAGTGCCAGTATGCGAAGAATGGACTTGAACATTGCTATTTCGTCCGTGTGGCTCCGTGTGGGAAATTATGGCGAGTGTTGCCGGATCGGCACTCTGGCATCGTCACTAGATAGGCTTTCAGCAAGCGGGATGCAACATTTGCCCTTTGGTCCTCATTGACGAGATTCGCCGAAAAATGCCGCATTGCCGCTTGAAAGGCGAGCGGATCATTGTATAAGTGCGCCGGTTCACTCTGGCGGTTTGCGCTGTGGACCGGCCCGCTTCTTGACGGGGTGAGTGCCTGTCAGGCCAGACCTGACAATACAGCCCGTCAGGCCTGGCCTGACAAGTATGAAATACAGGCCCTCATGGCTTTTGCCATGAAGCCATTGGCCACTCGCTCGCTGTGTGTGGTTGTGAATTGGGACAGGTGGCCGAGTGCCCGTCAGGCCTGGCCTGACAAGTATGAAATACAGGCCCTCATGGCTTTTGCCATGAAGCCATTGGCCACTCGCTCGCTGTGTGTGGTTGTGAATTAGGACAGGTGGCCGAGTGGTCGATGGCGCACGCTTGGAAAGCGTGTAGGCGGCAACGTCTCCAGGGTTCGAATCCCTGTCTGTCCGCCATTTTCTACAATTTTCATATATATTTCAATATTTTGATGAAAGTCATGGATTCCCGCCCACAATAGGTCCCATGCCTTGCTGCACCTTGGCCATGAACCGTTTCAAGTTGTTGACCGATACCACACACCCAATGCCTGGCTGAATTTGCCCCGCACCGAGTTTCTTGTGATACTCCAGCATTTTATATGAAGCCGTGATCAGCAAGAATGAGATCGGCACCTTTTTCCGCCACCAT
>CAZIPH010000069.1:0-9820 GCA_964541115.1 uncultured Salaquimonas sp. | reverse complement strand
GTGTTGGCGGTCATGCTGCACGCCTTTCAACGCCTCGTGTTTTTTCCATTTGCAACGCTGCATCCACCAGGGCTCTGGCTGCATCATCCATATCTGTATTCAATCGGTAACGTACCCATTGAGCATCTCGCCGGTCGGTAACAAGTCCCGCCTGTTTGAGCACTTGCATGTGTCGCGACATGCGGCTCTGGGTGGCGTTCAGCTTTGCCATCAGTTCGCAGACACAATGCTCACCCTCATCGCCAAGGATTCGCATGGCGCTCAACCGCGTCGGTTCCGCAAGCGCGCCAAGGATTGAAACGGTATCCATGATTGTCTCCTATTGCTTATGCGCATAAACGCATTAACGGGTATTGTCAATCGACCGCTTTTCGTGGCCTTCTATCTTTTCGTTGGAAGAATGGAAGGTGAAGGGTTAGAATGAAGCTCGGGAGGAGTGATGGCAGATGACCGCCGGTTCAGTTTATTGACTGCGCTGTCCCGCAGACAGTTTGTTGTTGGCGGGGCAAGTCTTGTATCTGCACTTGGAAGTACAACCGGCTTGGCCGCCGGACCCGCGCCTGTCCGATTCGGACTGACCCCTGTCTTCCTGAACAACGATATTCAATTGCTGGATCTTTTGCGAAGCTACCTTCAACAGGAAACCGGGCTTTCTGTCGAGTTGGTGACACGTCGCACCTATCAGGAAGTGACCACATTGCTCGTCTCCGGCCAGCTGGATGCCGCCTGGATTTGCGGATACCCGTACATTCAGTTTCGCAGTGCACTGGAACTTGTCGCCATCCCGGAATGGAATGGAAAGCCACTTTATCAGTCCTACCTGATTGTGGCAGCTGATCACAACGTTCGAACACTGACGGAGTTGGGCGGCGGCATTCACGCCTTTTCCGATCCTGATTCAAATTCGGGCTTCCTGGCCACGCGCAGCTTGATGTTTGAACAAGGACTGGATCCGGAAACATTCTTTCGCAGGACGCTTTTCACTTACGGTCATCGAAATGTCATTCGCGCTGTCGCTTCCGGTTTGGCGCAGTCTGGCAGCGTGGACGGATATGTCTGGGAAGTCATGCTGGAACTCGAGCCTGGGCTGGTATCGCGAACCAGGGTGCTTCACCGGTCGGATTGGTTCGGGTTTCCTCCGATTGCCACCAGTCGCAAACTGGCTCAAACGGAAAAGACCAATACCCTGCGGCAAGCACTCATCGCAATGCCGGACAACGCTGCAGGGCGCGAAATTCTTGGTATGCTGAAACTCACCGGATTCCAGAAGCCACAATCGGAAATCTTCGACGGAATCGCCAACATGGTCACCCGCCTGCGAGGTGTGCTGTGACAAACCGTGTTTCCCGTTTCCGCATCCCGTTAATATGGCGCGTACCGCTCGCCGTGATCATTTTGATGTTTCTGGTTTCAGCAGTGATCACCGAACGGGTGCTTGATCGCCTTGGCGAGATTCAGGAAACCTATCTGCAGAGCATCGCCGATTCCTATCTCGATGGCGTAACTGCCTCGATATCACCTTCTGTTCTGCGTGAAGATAATTGGGAGATCTTTGATGCGCTGGAACGGTTGAAACCAGTCAATCCGGCAATCGTTCCGGTGGAAACCATTGTGACGACACCGGGCGGCAAAATACTGGCGGCGACAGATCCCACACGCTACCCGAGTCTTGAACAGATGGATGCGTCCAGGATCGAGCTCTTTCCACAACAACAGATCCGGATCGAACGCGAAGACAGCCTGGCCTATGTCGAACGCGATATTGTCTATCAGGATACCACCATCGGCAGGATCTTCACCATTTTTGATGCACGCCTCCTTCTTTCCGAACGGACAGATGTGTTGAACACTCTCATCCTGACGAATGCTGCGCTGACCCTCTTCCTGACATTTATTGGCTTCATCACGGTTCGCTGGATGATCAGGCCGGTCCAGACGCTGGAAAGTCACATGATTGAAGCCGCGGAGGGAATGGCGCGGCGGATCGACGTTTCGGGCCATGTTTCGGGAAACGCCGAAACGCGCCGTCTTTTTGCGGCCTACAATTCGTTTCTGGATGCTGATGAGGAACGACGCGAATTGACTCGTCGCCTTTCCGAAGAAGAAAAACTGGCGAGTCTCGGGCGCCTTTCGTCAGTCATGGCGCATGAAATCAACAATCCGCTTGGCGGATTGCTGAATGCGATCGACACCCTCAAGAAGCATGGTTCGGATACAAAAATCAGGAATGCCTCGCTTGACCTGCTGGAGCGGGGATTGCAGGGAATTGGCGACGTGGTTCGTGCAGCACTTGCAACCTACCGGCCTGAACGCCAGGCCAGGCCTCTGTCAGCGGATGATTTCCATGACGCCAAGCTGCTGCTCTCACCTGAACTTCGACGCAGGCGACAGAATCTGGATCTGCAACTTGATGTCGGGAAGGATTTTAACTGCCAGTGCCCCGCGGGTCCCGTGCGACAAGCCATTACAAACCTTTTGTTGAATGCCAGCGCCGCATCGCCGGAAGGCGCGAACATCTTTCTCAGGGCATCAAAACAAGATCAGGTCTTGGAAATAGAGATTGGTGATCGTGGCGATGGCCTTTCCCGCGAACAAATCGAGCTTTTGACGGGTCCCAGCCAATACGCCTTGCCTGATAGCAAGGGGATGGGACTTTGGGTGGTGCGGCAGATTGCAGACGAAATCGGTGGTCAGCTGGAGAGCGTCGAAAGGCCGGGCGGGGGAAGCGTGGTTCGAATGAAACTTGGCCTTCATCGGGCATCGGAGGTCACGAATGCAGCCTGAAAACAACAGCGTTGCCCTGATCGAGGATGATCTGATTATGGGTGAATCAATTGTCCAGCGTCTTGAGATCGAGGGCTGGCAGGTCAATTGGTTCAGGAGCGGTCGCGATGCGCTACGCTCATCGAAACTCGACCATGCCGATATCGTTGTCTGCGACATCCGGTTGCCAGACATGAGCGGGGAAGACATCTACCGGCACAAGATCGAAAAGGGTGATGTGCCACCATTCCTATTTATAACCGGTTATGGCGAAATCGATCAGGCGGTTCGGCTTATGCGGATGGGCGCAAGCGACTATTTGCTCAAGCCGTTCGCATTTGAAGAGTTTCATCTCCGGCTCAAACAGAATCTGCGCAGCCGGAACCACGATGATGCGCTGACTGCCCCCAGTCTGGGTGTCTCTCCGCAGATGCGTGATGCCGAAGACCTGCTGGCCCGCTATGCGCCCAGCGACCTTCCAGTGCTGATCACTGGCGAAACGGGCGCAGGAAAGGAAGTGTCAGCTCGAATGCTGCACAAGCGTTCGCCGTTTGCTTCCGGCCCATTCATGGCGGTTAATTGTGCGGCTATTCCAGCCGATTTGCTGGAAAGCGAGATATTTGGCCATGAGCGCGGCGCATTTACCGGTGCCGAAAAGCAGCATCTTGGTTATGCCGAGCGAACCGGACGTGGAACCCTGTTTCTCGACGAGATTGGCGATATGCCAATCATGCTTCAGGGCAAAATCCTCAGACTTGTTGAAGAGCGGAGTTTCTTCCGGGTCGGTGGAGAAAAGGCAATTCCATTTGAAGGCAGAATTATTGCCGCCACGCACCACGATCTCTTGGTGGAAAGCACGAAGGGGAGCTTTCGTGAAGACCTGTACTACCGGCTTTCAGTGTTGCCCATGAAGCTTGCGCCTCTTCGCGAGCGGCCTGCAGATATCATCAATCTGATGAAGCTGTTTCTTGCAGAAGCATCACAACGCCAGAGAAAGGCCTTCAAGGGATTCTCCAGCCTTACGGAAGAAGTCGCCATGGGTCATGCGTGGCGCGGCAATGTTCGGGAGCTCCGAAACCGGGTGGAGCGAGCCGTCGCGGTAGGACAGCAGGACTGGATCATGCCGCAAGACATGTTTCCCGACCGAAGTGATTCTGGCAAACAGGCAACCGGATTTGAACCCCTGGCAGAAATTCGTGAAGATGCAGAACGCCGCCACATTGAAAGAGCTTTCGCCGAGACCGACGGCCAGGTTGCAGAAGCAGCCCGGCTCCTCGGTATTTCGCGCACGACCCTCTGGGAAAAGATGAGTCGCCTCGGTATTCCGGGCCCGCGTTCGGATAACTGAACTTTCCGCAGTGCGGCATGTTCGAAATTCCGAACAAGTGAGGTCAGGCGGAATCTCTTCGCGCAAAATAGTAAATATAAATCAATTATATAACAACTTGGCACAGACCTTGCTTATCTATCAGGGTAAACAACCGTTTGGGAGGAAAGCATGTCTCGATGCGACAAGTTGGTCGATGTCGGCCGTCGTCAATTTCTAAGGGGCGGCGCAATCGCTGCTGCCGGGGCCGCAACCGCATCCGTATTGCCTGCAGGTGAAGCGAGGGCAGCACAGGCTGGTGCCATTCTGGACTATCCATCCACAAGGCTTGGCAACATTGCAGATCTGGTCGTGAACGAGCCGGTCGATATCAACTTTCCCGATGAGGACAGTCCCGGAATTCTGTTGAAAATCGGCAAGGCGGTCGAAGGAGGCGTAGGGCCAGATAACGACATCGTCGCCTATTCGGTTCTTTGTCCGCATAAGGGTTGGTTCATGTCCTACCGGGCTGACGACATGACGCTGAATTGCCCCGGCCACTTTTCGCGATTTGACTGCGAGGCTGGGGGCCAGCAGATCTGGGGCCACGCAACTCAGAACGTCCCTCAGTTCACGCTGACCGTGGATGACAAGGGCGACATCTATGCCGAAGGCGCGAGCGACTTGATCTTCGGCCGCCCGTCCAACGTGCTCTAAGGGAGGATACAACATGGCTTACAAGAGACAAATCGACCGCCTGCCCATTCCTCCGAAGGATGCGAAGGTTCACAATGTCACCTGTCACTATTGCATCGTCGGTTGCGGATACAAGGCCTATACATGGCCTCGCAACAAGCAAGGTACCTTGCAGGAAAACGCACTTGGTATCGATCTGAGTGAACAACAAGGTGCCGATGGCACATGGATTGCACCGTCAATGTACAATGTGGTCCGTCAGGATGGAAAAGACGTGCACCTTGCAGTCATTCCCGACCATGATTGCGTGGTGAACTCGGGTCTCGGTTCCATTCGCGGAGCGCGGATGGCGGAAAATCGACCCTCCTATGTCACGGGCACTCAGCAGCAACGTCTCAGCGATCCGCTCATGTGGCGCAATGGCGTTTGGCAGCCGACATCCTGGGATGATGCCCTGGATCTGGTGGCGCGCGTCACTGCGAAAGTCGTGACGCAGGGATCGGAAGACGATCTCGTTGTCTCCATGTTTGACCATGGCGGTTCAGCTGGCGGCTACGAAAACACTTGGGCGACCGGCAAGCTCTATTTCGAGAGCATGAAGGTCAAGAATTGCCGGATCCACAACCGCCCGGCCTATAACTCGGAAGTTCATTCGACCCGCGACATGGGTGTCGATGAATTGAACTATGCCTACAAGGATTATCAGGTCACTGACACGATCTTCATGATCGGCGCCAACTCGCTCGAAACCCAAACCAACCTGTTCCTCAACCACATGGTCCCTGGCATGCGCAACGGTGCACGGTTCATTTCTGTCGATCCGCGCCGCACTGTAACCATCAATGCCGCCGAAGAAGTTGCCGGCAAGGACAATGTCCTGCATCTGGCAATCAACGAAGGCACTGACATGGTGCTGTTCAATGCCATCTTCACGCATATCGTGGACAACGGATGGGTTGATAATGACTTCATCGCCAACTCGACATTTGCGAGCGGGGAAGCTGTTGCACAGGACGATGCACATCCTGCTGGCCTCGGCAGCCTCGACTATGCGATGCAGGAATGCCGCACATCAGCTGAAGAAGGGGCATCAATCTGCGGTGTTTCTGCTGCCGATATTGTCAAGGCAGCCGAGTGGATTGCAAAGCCGAAGGATGATGGGTCGCGCCGCAAGTGCGTGACCGCCTATGAGAAAGGCATCATCTGGGGCAATGACAACTATCGCACCATCGGTGCGCTGGTGAACATTGCGCTGGCCACCGGCAATATCGGCCGCGAAGGCGGTGGTGTCTGCCGTCTTGGCGGTCACCAGGAAGGCTACTACCGTCCGTCCGAAGCCCATGTCGGCCGTCCGTCTGAATATGTCGACCAGCTACTGATCCGCGGCGGCGGCAAAATTCACCATGTCTGGGCTTGCGACCACCACAAGACCACGCTCAATGCCTCGCAATTCAAGCGGGTTCACAAGCGGCGCGCTGACATGGTGAAAGAAGCCATGGATGCTGCCGCAGGCGGAACGCGTGAGCAACTCGTCGATGCCATCGTTTCTGCCGTCAATGCAGGTGGCCTGTTTGTCGTCGTGGCGGACATCATTCACAGCCAGATCGGCCACAATGCTCATGTGTTGCTACCGGCCTGCGAAGCCAATGAGATGAACCTCACCTCCATGAACGGAGAACGCCGTCTGCGTCTGTCCGAGAAGTACATGGATCCGTACGGCAACTCCAAACCGGACTGCCTGATCGCCGCTGGCATCGCACAGCATATGGAGACAGTTCTCAGGGAAATGGGCAACGATGCCTATGCGGACCAGTTCAAGGGTTATGACTGGCAGACCGAGGAAGACGCCTTCATGGATGGCTACAACAAGGGCAATCCCGAGGTCACCTATGAGCGATTGCGCGCGATGGGCAACAATGGCGTGCAGGAGCCAGTCACCGGATTTGCCGATGGCAAGCTGATCGGTACCGAGCGTCTTTATACCGACGGCCAGTTCACGCGCCATGGCCGGGAGGACAAGAAGGCGCTGTTTTGTGCCGCCGGGTGGCGGGGCTGGCAGGCAGCCGGCAAGGCGCGGGAAAAGGCGAACCACAAGTTCTGGATCAACAATGTTCGCGCCAACATCTTCTGGCAGAACCAGTTCCTCGACCAGGACAATGACTTTGTCCAGGACCGCTTCCCCTATCCGTTCATCGAAATGAATGGCGACGACATGGCCGAACTTGGGATTGGTGCCGGGGATCTGATCGAGATCAGTAATGACAATGGCGCCACCCAGGGCATGGCCTATCCGACCGACACGGCCAAGCGTGGCCATGTGGCGATGGTGTTCGGATCCCCTGCGGGCAGCCAGGGCAACGTTGTCAATCCGGGCGTCAATGAACTGGTGTTGCCGGACTACAAGCACACCTGGGGCAATATCCGCAAAATCGCGAATGCGACCCCCCGGGTGAAGGCCGTTTCTTTCAAATCGAAGGAATACCGCTCGGCCTGATCGATGCTTCAAATCTGGCCCGTCGCGTGAAGTCGCGGCGGGCCTTTTCGCCGGGAGGGGCAGCATCATGATGGAAGCCAGACAACAACACCAGTTCGAGCAGGAGTGTTCAGCAGGAAAATCCGGCGATGTCCTTGCAGTGAACATTGCAGGCCAAAAGGCAATCGGAGCCGCGAAGGCGGTTACCGATCTTGAAGTCTTACTATTGCTGAATGCAAACGGCCGGGTTTGTGGCGCTCCACTGACAAGCCGGATCAACCTGCCACCCTTTGCCAATTCCGCGATGGATGGCTACGCCATCAATCGGCAATTTCTGTCTGGTGCCACGCCTTGGCGCTTGCCGGTCTCCGCCAGGATCGTTGCAGGTGACCATAACGTTTCAAGCCTGGCACCGGGCACCGCGGCACGGATCATGACAGGCGCGCCTGTACCGGCTGGTGCCGACTGCGTCGTCATGCAGGAGCATTGCGAACGGCAGGGCAATGCCATCTTGATTCATGAAAGACCGGCTTTGGGGAAGCACATCCGCGAAGCGGGCGAGGATGTTGGAGCAGGATCAACGCTTGCAGCGGCCGGTACACTTTTGACACCGCGGCATCTCGCATTGCTCGCCGCCTGCGGTATTTCGGAAGTCAAAGTCAAGCGCAGGGTCCGGATAGGCCTGCTTTCGACCGGATCCGAGCTGGTTGAACCTGGAAGCCCGTTGGCAGCAGGCCAGATCTACAATTCGAACAGGACATATCTGAGAGCACGTCTCGACAGGCCATGGATCGAGATATTCGATTTCGGCATCCTGGGCGACAACTCCGAAGACATCCGCAGAACATTGCGTCATGCGGCTGCCCGATGCGATGTTGTGATTTCAACCGGCGGAGTGTCCGCTGGCGAAGAAGACCACATGCTTGACGTGTTGAAGCAGGAACAGGCCGAAATAGAAGTGCTCAAGGTCGCGATGCGCCCGGGCAAACCTGTGACCGTCGGACGCCTCGGATCAGTCCTGTATTTCGGCTTGCCCGGCAATCCTTATGCCTGTGCGATTACATTCAAGCAGATTGCTTGGCCCGCGATTCGCAAGGCGGGCGGGCTTGGTCCCTTGCAGGACAATTGGATCAAGGCTGTTGCCGGTTTCCACTATTCACGGAAACCGGGACGAACTGAATATCTTCCGGTAGCATGGGATCAACAGGATGAATGTGGTAGCCCGATTGTGGAGCGGCTGGGCAGAGCCGCCTCGGCTAGCCTTCATCCGTTTGCCTTGGCAAAAGCGATCGCCGTTATCCCGCCCGATGTCAGCCAGATCGACCCTGGCGACATGATCTCTATGGAGCTTGTCGACTTTTGAGCGGTCTGATCGATGCAATTTGCTGCCGACGCTCCGTGTCGCCCAAACACCTGCGCGAGCCTGGTCTGACGCCGGAACAGATTACCGAAGTGATACGCGCAGCCTGTGCTGGAATTGATCACGGCCGGTTGGCGCCTACCCGGTTCATCTATGTTGCTCCCGAAAGCCGCTCCCGTTTAGCGGATACGTTTGCGGAAGCGGCAATGGAGGCCGATCCAGATGCAGACCCGGCACAAAAGGTAGCCGCACGCGACAGGGCCATGGCCGGCCCATCTCTTCTTGCCGTTGTGGCAAATATCGATGATCAGAACACGATACCGGTCCATGAACAATGGATTGCCGTGGGGGCCTCCCTGCAAAACCTGATGCTGGCCATTTCTTCTTTGGGATTTGCGGCAAAGGTCGTCAGTGGAAAGCGGGTTCAATCAGCCGCTCTTCGCCGGTTCTTTCGGTTACTGGACAATGAGCACCTTGTGGGTTTCGTCGCTATTGGAACCTCGAAAGAATTGCCTCGTGCGTTTCCCAGAAAGAGACCGGAAGAGTTAATCGAAGTAATTTGAGATTGCCTTTGCATAATTTTGGGTATGATGAATCGCTGCTATGCCTGACCGGGCGACTATCGTTTGATTATTGTTTTCGCCTTGCGCCGCTACCTGCCGGATTCGAGCGACGAGACGCTCGTTGTGTAGCCCTTCCGAAACCCCCTATCCGCCTTGATGAAGGCCTCCAGCATGTGCGGGATCAGGTCCGGCACGGTTTCCTTATGGCCGTATTCTGCTTCATAGGCTCTTGCGTAAGCCTCTAGTAGCCGGTTGAGTTCCGTGCTCGCTGCGAAGGTGATCTTGACCTTTTCGCGCGACCGGTCCGGACGGCGGGCAAGTTTTAGGCGGCTCGAACAGTTCGGCATCGTGCCGGTGCTTCTCGGTCACCTAATCTACGAGCTGATGAGCTGGACCGAGGATGGCGAGGCGGTCGGCGGGCTGAAGCAGATCCTTGAACATCCGGTGTTCCGGTAGCGCCAGTTGCAAACCCGGAATTGCAGGTGTGGTTTTGGGTGTTGAAGGGGATGGGCGCATCCGGCTGTCGCCGGACCGGGCTGTCATGAACCGAACCCTGCACATCTGACGATGCTGGGTTTCGGCCGGTTGGTTTCCATCCCTTGCAGACCATCGGCTGGAGTGCTATCACTGCCATCTGGGGCTGAACTTCACCAATAATC
>CAZIPH010000068.1:5076-9825 GCA_964541115.1 uncultured Salaquimonas sp. | reverse complement strand
AAGAAGATATCGTCACGGATGCTGTCGATGGGGCCGTAGCGGTTTCCGGCGGAAAGCTCGCCAGGCTGGATGGGTATCCGCATTTTCGCATCGTCGTGCGCAATGACTGGGACAAGTCCCGGGTCGCCCTGGTCTGCGGTGGCGGATCAGGTCACGAGCCTGCCCATGTCGGGTTTGTCGGGAAGGGGATGCTTACTGCCGCCGTTTGCGGCGATGTGTTTGCATCGCCATCAGTCGATGCCGTGCTTGCCGGTATCCTTGCGGTTACCGGTCCGGCCGGATGCCTTCTGATCGTCAAGAACTATACGGGCGACCGCCTGAACTTTGGCCTTGCTGCCGAGCGCGCCAAGGCATTCGGCCTTGATGTCAGCATGGCCATCGTCGACGACGATATTGCCCTGCCGGACCTGCCGCAGGCGCGGGGCGTTGCTGGTACGCTCTTTGTTCACAAGATTGCAGGATCGATGGCCGAGAGCGGAGCCTCGCTGGCGGAAATAACCGAGCGCGTCGAGAAAGTGATCGCTGGAACGAAAACGATTGGCATGTCACTTGATACCTGCACTGTGCCCGGTTCGCCCAAGGAATTCCGCATACCCAGCGGCAAGGCAGAACTTGGCCTCGGTATCCATGGCGAGGCAGGCATCGAGCAGGTCAGCTACAGCGATGCAAAACAGGCCATGGCTGCAGTCGTCTCGAAGCTTGCCAAACATATGGGCGAAAAGGATCATGTCGTCCTGCTGAACAACCTTGGCGGCTCATCCGTCCTTGAGATGTCGGTACTGGCCAAGGAACTGGCAGAATCCGCGATCGCCAAAAACCTCAAATGGATCGTTGGCCCCGCCACCATGGTTACCTCACTGGATATGCACGGATTCTCAGTGTCGGTCTATCCGCCCGATCCGGAAGATCTCGCGGCCCTGTCTGACGAAACGCCGGTTTCTGCATGGCCGGGGGTTTCACAAATCCTCCCCGTCACGGTTCTCAACCTTCCGGATGGACTTGCGCCAATCAAGCCCCTCCCGTCCGAGCACAGGGCGACGCGAGAGTTCCTTGTCAGATGCTGTGAAGTCCTCATACAAAGTGAAAGCGATCTCAACGCCCTCGACGCCAAGTCAGGCGATGGTGACACCGGATCAACACTGGCAGGGGCCGCGCGTGCCCTGATGGCGTCCATGGACACGCTGCCCCTGGCAGACCATACACAATTGTACCGCGCCCTTGGGCAGGAACTCAGCCAGACCATGGGCGGCTCGTCCGGGGTCCTGCTCGCCATCTTTTTCGCTGCAGCCGGAGACGCGGCTTCGAGCGGGCTTTCAATGCGGGAGTCACTGAAGGCGGGCCTTGCCCGAATGCAGGAGATCGGCGGGGCAGACCTTGGTGACAGGACGATGGTGGATGCACTTCATCCAGCGCTGCAGGCTTTGGAGGAAAGCTGGGAAATGGCCGCAAAGGCTGCGCGCGCCGGTGCTGATCATACGGCGACAATGCTGAAGGCCAATGCCGGCCGAGCATCCTATATCAATGCCCAGCAACTCGAGGGACACAGGGATCCGGGAGCTGAAGCCGTTGCCCGGCTGTTTGAACATCTGCAGGCGTAACTGTCAGTTGCAATTGATGAGCCGGCTGTGAGGTTGCCGAACAGTCGGCCACATCTTCGGTTGTGAGGTTCTCACCGCTCATGGCGAGTCTGGCGTTGTAACGATCAATTCCACTGCAAATTGACCATTTTGAGCAAACTCTGAATGACGCTCCAATTATTAAGTCATAGTTTTCAAGATTTAGCTTGTTGACGGTATCTGTGGCGGTGGGCACGGATTTTGGAGGCAATAGCTACAATAAATCAATCGTTTGCCTGATTACAAACAATCGAATGGGAGTGAGGTGCGGTTGGCGTTTCGCGCCAATTATTCGCCCATGCCTAGAACTCGGGGCCGGCCCTGTATTCGGCCCAGCGCATGTATGCGTTTGCTCCGAGGCTGGAGAACGGTTCGGGCGGCAACTTTCTGGGCGCAGCTTCGCCCAGCAGGGATTGAAGGTGCGGCGATGTGATGCCGCTCGCCAATTCCGCAGCCAGCATGCCGTTCGAGGTGCCTTTCGCCGCGCCCAGGCCGTTCTGGCAGCAGGCACTTGTCAGACCTTCCCCGACCTCCCCGAAGGCGGATACGCCATTGAGGCTCAGGCACAATAGACCGCCCCAGCGATACTCCATTGCCACACTGGCCAACCGGGGAAACCGGGCCCGGAACGACCTGTCATGCACTGCGCCAATGGCGTTGAGCTTTTCGGGATTTACATTGCGCGAGGGTGCCCAGGTGAAGCGGTTTCGCACTATGATCCGAGTTCCGCTTGTTCCCGATATCTTGCGCACGGTTGTGCCCATCGGATCAGCTGGTGTGAAGGCCCAGCGCTCTTGCCCGCCCAGCGCGCTGATCTCGTCGCCAGTAAGGGCGCGGGTCATCGAGGCATAGAGGTAGATGTGCATGAGGCGCCGCCTGTACAGCCCGAAACTCTCTGCATGGCCATTGACGGCGAGGATAACCCTCGGCGCCTCTATGCTGCCTGAAGGGGTGCCGGCAATCCAGTTCCCGAACTTTCTATCCAACGACAGCACGGGCGTATTCTCGAAGACCTTTGCTCCGGCGCTGACAATTCCCGAAGCCAGCCCGCGTATGTAGAGGGCTGGTTGCAGCATGGCTGTGCCGGGTGTGTAAAGGCCGTGAATGTAATGGGAGGAACCGCAAATCCCGCGCATCTGTTGCGCGTCGAGCAATTCGCATTCTTCGCCAAGTGCTGTAAGGTGGCGGGCATAATCGAGATTGTGCTGGCGCCCTTTTTGCGTCGCCGCCGCATTGAACTTGCCAGATGGCATGAGCGCTTCGGCGGGCATGGAAAACTCATCCTGGGCCTGCCGGGCAAAGGTGATCGCGGCGCGGTTCATTGCCGTTTGGATCCGGTCCGCCGCAAGGCTGCCTGCATAATCATCGGAGGCGAGGTTGTGTGGCAGGTCAATCATAAAACCGGAATTGCGCCCGGCCGGACCTTCACCTACCCTGCGCGCTTCAAGAAGTGTGACCGTGTCGCCCGGATGCAGCTGCTGCAGGCGCCGCGCAGCCGAAAGCCCGGCAAAGCCAGCCCCGATCACCAGCCAGTCAGAGGTCCTGTTCTCTGCCAGTTCCGGAAAGGTGCCCGGCGGCGGCAGCAATTCGTTCCATGCCGCGGGCCCCGGGTCAAACGGCAGGCGATCCGCCTTCAGATGCGCCACCCTCAATACTCCTGGTTGAGTGCGTCGACAGCCGGGATCTCGCGTTCTCGCCGTTTGACATAATCAACCAGCGCGTCGTCCACATCGTTTGGCAATTTGGGTTCCACGTAGGCATCAAGCATGGCCCTTGCCTCATTCAGCGCGCGCTCCGTGATTTCCTGCGAACCGTCGGCCTGCCACTGTTCGATGGAGTCATTGTTGAAGAGTTTCGGCATGAAGAAGGCACTCTGGAAACGCGTCTGCGTGTGCGGGTGACCGAGATAGTGGCCGCCAGGACCCACATCGCGCACCGCTTCCAGCGCTTCCTCGAAATCATCCCACTGGATGCCCGAGGCCATGCGATAAGCCATTTCGCATTGTTCGGCATCCACAACGAACTTTGCCATCGAGCAATGCATGCCAGCCTCGTTCCAGCCTGCCGAATGCCACAGGTAATTGGCGCCCGCCAGCATTACTGCCATCATGGTGGAGGCACTTTCATATCCGGCCTGCGCGTCGAATGTCTTGGCACCACCCAAAGTATTGGAGGTCCGCCAGGGAACATCATAAAAGCGCGCCATCTGCCCGATCATGAAGTTCATCAGGCTGATTTCCGGTGTACCCGCCATCGGTGCGCCAGACTTCATGGAGACGGTCGAAAGATAATGGCCGTAGATGGCTGGGCAGCCCTTGCGAATGACCTGTGTATAGGCGAGGGCAGACAGGGCTTCTGCGTTGAGCTGTGCCACGGCAGCCGCGGTCGAAGCCGGGGTGTTCGCACCGCCCAGAACAAAGGGCGAGCACAGGATCGGCTGGTTGCGCCGGCAAAAGGCCCGCATGGCCCCGAGCATGGTCTCATCCCAGACAAGCGGTGAGTTGCCATTGCAGTTGCCAGTCACTACGGCATGGGTCTCCATGAACTCCTCGCCAAAGAGGATCGCGCACATCTCCATGACGTCCTCGGCATTCTTCGGACTGGTCGTCATCCCCATGAAAGTCTTGTCGGAGTATTTCATCGAGGAATAGGTGATACGCAAATGCCGGTGGGCGACAACATGGTCCATCGGCTCGACGATGTGATGGGCGGAAGAGTGGATCGCCGGGCATACATGCGAAAGCTTGTGGAAATTGGCGAGGTCGATCAGCGTCGGCCCGCGGCGCACATCATCAAGATCCCGCAGGTAGGGCGCTCCGGTCATGGGTACGAAGATCGAGTGGTCGTTTCCGAATGGCAAATTGTTGGCGGGATTGCGCGCGTGATAGGTGAAGCTCGATGGGATGGTGGATATCAGTTCGCGTACCAAGTTCCGGTCAAGATGAACCCTCTCGCCGCGCACATCCGCCCCGGCCTTGCGCCAGTCTTCAAGAGCAATTGGATCGCGAAAGACAACACCGACCTCTTCGAGAATGTCCATGGATGCATTGTCGATCTTCGCGACCTGCTCCGGCGACATCGGTTCAATCACCGGGAGCTTGCGCTTGAGCGCCGGCAACATGTGGGTGGTTCG
>CAZIPH010000068.1:0-5066 GCA_964541115.1 uncultured Salaquimonas sp. | reverse complement strand
GTTCGGTCAGTGCGCAATTCGCGCCTTGCCTCCCGTCCGCCACGCCTGACCTTGCCAAGATTCTCGCGAGTGGTCGCAACAATTTCGTTCAAGATATGCGATCTCCTGGTTCTGGATCGCTCATCGGTTTGCCTGCCGTTCGATGGTTGCAATGGCGGTGTTCATGGCCTCTATGACTTCGCCAAGCTCGCGCTTGTCATCCTCTTCTAGGGGCTGCAGCGGCTTGCGCGGCGGGCCGCACTCGATGCCGCGAAGGCTCACTCCGTGCTTGATGCACTGGACGAACTTGCCGCCCTGTTCGAGTACCCGCATGAGCGGCAACATGGCGGACATGATCGCTCGGCCTTTGGTAAAATTTCCTTCCAGAGCGCAGGCGCGATAAAGCGCGACATGTGCGTCAGGCGCAAAATTGGAGCCTGCGCAGACCCATGATCGCGCGCCCCATGCAAAGAACTCCAGCGCCTGGTCATCCATCCCGCAAGACAATTGTATATGAGGGTAGTCTCGGGCCAGCATGTGCAGGCGGTTGGGATCGCCAGAGCTTTCCTTGATCGCGCAGAAATTGGCAGAGCGGCCCAATCGGTCCAGAGTCTCCTCATCCATGTTCACCGACATGCGTCCTGGATAGTTGTAGAGCATCACCGGAAGGTTGGCTGCGCGGTCAATGGCCAATGCGTGCAGTGCAATCTCCCGGCCAGTGGGGTAGGCATAAGGCGGCGTTGCGACCAGCAGTGCGTCAGCACCGATGGCCTTTGCCTGTTCGGCAAAATGAACGCTGTCCTCGGTGCGGATCGCGCCCGTGCCAACGATCATTGGCAGGCGTTTGTCGATGATATCGCGGGCAAGCCTCATGAGTTCGACCCGCTCCCCGGTGGTCTGGGCATAGTATTCGCCGGTCGTTCCGGCAATGATGATGCCATGCACCCCCGAGGCGATCAAAAACTCTATTACCGCCTCGAACGCCTGCCGGTTGATCGAGTAGTCGTTATGATAGGGTGTAACGACCGGCGTGTAGATGCCTTCAAACTGCATGTTTCCTGCTCCCACTCGCCCTGCGCCCCGCAACAGTATTGTCCTCCGTGTCCAGGGTCATCGGCAGGGGATCGGGTGATACATACTTTTCTATTTCGTTGCGCGAGAGTTCCCAGTGATCGAGGGTCAATTGCACGGCCTTTGCCGGCTGGCGGTTCTCGATCGCCTCGATCATCTGGTCATGCTGGTCACAGGCAAGCCAGACCACTTCGCGCTCACGGGCATTGGAAGGACGGTAGAATTTCTGGCTCATCCTGGTGTGGTCGATCAAAAGCCGGTTCAGGCTCGGCCAAAGGTATGGATTTGCGGCCATCCCACCGATCAGCCGGTGAAAGCGATGATTCTGAATGGCCATTTCCTGGGCCTCCCCGGCTTCGCCATTGCGCCTGAAATCGCGCTGGATGCTCTTGAGGCGCGCCACTTGTTCGGAACTTGCATTTTCTGCGGCAAGGCGGGCGATCGCGGCATAGATCATCGGCGCCGACAGGAAGAACTGGCGCATGTTCTCGAAGTCCATGGAGGCGACTTTTGCGCCCTTGTTTTCCTCCAGCGATATGTAGCCTTCCCCCGACAGACGCTGGAAGACCTCCCGCAGCGGAGTCCGCGAGATATCGTAGTGTTCGGCTATGGCGATCTCGTCGAGTATGAAACCCGGCTGGATATCCAGCGACAGGATGCGCTTGATTAGATCGTTCTGGCAGGCCTGTTTCTTGTTGGGTTTCATGTGACATCCTTTCGTATACAATATGTATACATTAACAAGGTGCCTGTCAATCTCCGGGCGTGCTTGCCGGTGCGGGAATGTCGGCATGGTGAGTGTCGGTCTACCGGCACAAGACACCATCAGGCACAGCAAAATGGATGGAAGGCAGGATCCGGGATCCGCCGAGTGACGCTACATTCATTTTCAAAATGGAGTTGAACCGAAGTATGTTACCGGTCGCGGGCAGTAGTTGCGGCCAGAAAACGAATAACGCCAAAAGCGCCGTCGCGAGTGCAATTATCCCGGAAAGGACAGCCAGTGCGTAAGTTACATACGGCCAGTCCCTGCTCGACGGACGAACCGGGGAATAGGAAATACGCCCCTCAGCAGCATCACTGATCCACTGGAACTGGTCTTGCGGCATGATCAGCCCGAAACCCGGTGCATCCCGTAATCTGATTTCGGCAGATTTGGAGTTCACATACCAGATCTGCTTCGACCCGCTGATATGCGAATAGGGGATGAAAAGGGGTTCGTGAAAGAATGCAAAAAACTACGGAAAGGCAAGGCCGACACCATCCTTGTAAAGACCGACTGTAAGCAGACCGTTATTGGATCGCGCCGGGAGCCTGTTTCCGTACAGGACAAGGTGCTGAAACATCCTTTTCTCAACCGGAGGAGCCCATGCACGATAATACACCTCGGCAAGCCCGTCCCAGTTGACGGCATGCCGCTTGTATATGAAACACAGCATACCTCCCACGATGGCAAACTCGAAGAGATACCACAGGATCTGCCGTATCCAGTCAAAGATCTCCACCTTCGCGGCCTCCGTCCTGGCGCTTGATGTCACAAGCAATGGCGCTGATTCGGCTTTAGCCGGTTTATTGCGTGATTTCATCTATCGCTTGGGGCCATGTCCGATTTTCGGTCCCAGCCATGGGCAAAGGTTCAGGCGGGTTCTTTTTCCAGCGCGAAACAGGCCGCATAGCCGGTTGCCGTATCGACCGCTTGGGGCGCGTCCACCTTGCAGCGCGGCATTGCCAGTGGACAGCGCGGATGAAAGGCACAGCCAGGTGGCGGGTTGATGGGGTTCGGTATTTCGCCTTCAACCGGTTTGCGCCGCCGCCCGGAAAGAGCAAGGTCAGGCACGGCATCGAGCAGCATTCGCGTATAGGGATGCTGAGGATCGGTGAACAGTTTCTTGCCGTCTGCCACCTCCACCAGGCGCCCCAGATAGAGAACGCCGATCCGGTTCGCCATGTGGCGAACCACCGACAGGTCATGGCTGATGAAGAGGTAGGTCAGACCCATTTCATCCTGCAGGTCCTTCATCAGGTTGAGTATCTGGGCCTGTACCGAAACATCGAGCGCCGAAGTCGGCTCGTCACAGACAATGAATTCGGGATTCGAGGAAAGCGCACGTGCAATTGCGATACGCTGGCGCTGCCCTCCGGAAAATTCATGCGGGAACTTGTCGGCGTAGTTCGCTGACAGGCCCACAGTATCGAGCAACTCGTTCACCCGCTTGGAGACGTCGGCTCCCTTGAGAAGGCCGAAGGTATGGATAGGCTCGGCGACGATTTCGCCGACGCGCCAGCGCGGGTTGAGGCTTGCAAACGGGTCCTGAAAAATCATCTGGAACCGCTTGCGCAATTCGCGCATCGCCGCACCATCCGTTCCGGCCATGTTGTGCCCGTCAAATTCTATCTTGCCTTGCGATGCGCCAAGCAGGCCAACCACCATCTTTGCAATGGTCGACTTGCCCGAACCGCTTTCGCCGACCAGCGCAAAGGTTTCGCCGCGATTTATCTTGAAGCTGACATCGGCAACAGCGGTCAGGTACTGCTTTTCCTCGCGTTCGAGCACCCGGTTGAGCCAGGGTTTGGAAACATCGAAATAGCGCGTCAGGTTCTCGACCTTGAGAAGTGCGTCAGGCATCCGCCTTCTCCCTCAGCTTCATATCGGCTTCATCGTAAAGCCAGCAGGCCACTTTTCTGCCATTGCCTCTCTCGATCGGATCGGGTCGCTCGATGAAGCAACGCTCGAAGGCCTTTTCGCAACGCGGGTTGAAGGCGCATCCCTGAGGGATGGCATTAAGGCGGGGCATGGCGCCTGGAATTTGCACAAGCCGTGTATGGTCCTGCGTCAGCGTCGGGATCGAGCCCATCAGCCCTGCCGTATAGGGATGTTCGGCTGCGGTGATGACTTCACGGACAGGCCCGACTTCGGCTAGCCGACCGGCATACAGAACGGCCACGCGGTCTGCCGTCTCTGCGATCACGCCCATGTCGTGGGTGATCAGCATGACAGCCGCGCCGCGCTCACTGCAGATCTCCTTGATAAGGTCGATGATCTGGCTTTGCACTGATACGTCCAGCGCGGTGGTGGGTTCATCAGCAATGACGAGCTCGGGTTCTGCGCACAGCGCAAGCGCGATCACGACGCGCTGGCGCATGCCGCCCGAGAAATGATGCGGATAATCATCGATCCGCCGCGCGGCTGCGGGAATGCCGACACGGTCGAGAAGCGCGATGGCGCGCTTTCGCGCCTCTGCTTCGGAGATGTTCATGTGGGTGCGGATCGTTTCGGTCAGCTGTTGTGCCACCGTATAGAGCGGGTTCAGGCTGGTCAGCGGATCCTGGAACACCATGCCGATCCGCTTTCCGCGAATGCGGCGCATTTCCTCCTGGCCGAGATTGTCGATGCGCTGGCCCTTGAGGAAAACCTGCCCGCCGGCAATTCTGCCAGGCGGCTCCAGCAGGCCGATGATAGCCGCTCCGGTCAGCGATTTACCGGCACCCGATTCACCGACCACGCCCAGCACTTCGCCCGGCATGATATCGAAGGAAATATCATCAATCGCGGTCAGTATGCCGCGACGGGTGGGAAATTCTACACGCAGATTGCGTACTGATAGCAGGGCCTCGCTCATGTCTTACCTTAGCCTCGGGTTCAGGGCATCGCGGAGCCAGTCGCCCAGAAGGTTGACCGAAAGGGCAAGCAACAGCAACGCAATCGACGGGAAGAGCAGGATCCACCATTCGCCAGAGAACAGGTATTGCTGGCCGATCCGGATCAGCGTGCCAAGGCTTGGCTGCGTCGGCGGCACACCGACACCCAGGAAGGAGAGCGTCGCCTCCGCGATGATGGCAAGCGCCAGGCCAATCGTGGCGATGACAAGGACCGGCCCCATCACGTTTGGCAGGATGTGCCGGAGGACTATCCGTATCGGGTGGACGCCAATGACACGAGCGGCCTGGACATATTCCTTGGATTTTTCCACCATGACCGCACCGCGCACCACGCGGGCATATTGCACCCATTCGGA
>CAZIPH010000067.1:0-10118 GCA_964541115.1 uncultured Salaquimonas sp. | reverse complement strand
AACAAACATTCATTTAATTAGTCCATGGCAAGAAAGATCGGTTCCTCTGGTGACGTTACGGCGGTGCGGGTGCGCAAGGCCGCGCTGCGCCTGTTTGCCGCCGAGGGCTATGCTGCCGTATCCATGCGTGCCATCGCTGCCGAGGTAGGCCTGCAGGCGGGCGCGCTCTACAATCATTTCCCCACCAAGCAGGCGATCCTCTTCGATCTTCTGGAAACCCATATGCTGGAACTCAATTCGGCATGGGAAACAGAAAGCGGCCGATTCACCAGCCCGAGGATGGCACTGGAGGGGTTTGTGCGCTTCCACATCCGCTACCACATCGACAAGCAGGATGAAGTCTTCATTTCCTACATGGAATTGCGCAATCTGGAGCCCGACAATTTCAGGCGGATCGAGGCGCTGCGCCGTGTCTATGAGGGCTATCTGCGCAAGATAATTTCTCTTGGCAAGGAAAATGGCGGTTTTCGGGTTTTCGATGTTCCCGTGGCGGCCATGGCGGTCATCGCAATGCTGACGGGTCTCAATACCTGGTTTCGCTCCGCCGGCAGGCTGACCGCCGCGCAGGTGGAGGAAATCTACATTTCGATGGCGCTGGGCAGTCTCGGCGTCGAACAGGATCACAACACGCAATCGGCAGGAAAAGATGCTGCGCAGATGATCGCGGCACAATAGGCCATCACGGGAGGAAGCATGTTTACCGCATCCATGAATTTCGCTTTGGGCGAGGATATCGAGGCTTTGCGCGAAATGGTCCACAAATGGGCCCAGGAACGCGTCGCCCCGATGGCCGCAGATATCGACAAGTCGAACGTGTTTCCTTCCGAACTGTGGAAGGAAATGGGGGGTCTCGGCCTGCTGGGCGTGACGGTTGGCGAGGAATATGGCGGGGCAGGCATGGGCTATCTCGCACATACCGTCGCTGTTGAGGAGATTGCGCGCGCTTCAGCTTCCGTTTCGTTGTCCTATGGCGCGCATTCCAATCTGTGCGTCAACCAGATCAACCTCAACGGAACGCCGGAGCAGAAGCGCAAATACCTGCCGCGCCTGATTTCAGGCGAACATGTCGGCGCGCTTGCCATGTCCGAGCCTGGCGCCGGGTCTGATGTTGTCAGCATGAAACTGAAGGCGGAAAAACGTAACGATCACTACCGCCTCAACGGTTCGAAATACTGGATCACCAACGGCCCCGATGCCGACACGCTGGTTGTCTATGCCAAGACCGACCCCGATGGCGGCCCGCGCGGTATCACAGCCTTCCTGATCGAAAAGGAAATGAAGGGCTTTTCCACTTCAGAACCGTTCAGGAAGCTCGGCATGAAGGGCTCCAATACCGGCGAACTGATCTTCGAGGATTGTGAAGTGCCGTTTGAAAACGTGCTCGGCGAAGAGGGCAAGGGCGTCAACGTCCTCATGTCGGGCCTCGATTATGAGCGCGTTGTCCTGTCCGGCATTGGCATCGGCGTCATGCATGCCTGCCTCGACCACGTCATGCCCTACATGCATGAGCGCAAGCAGTTTGGCGAGCCGATCGGCAATTTCCAGCTTATGCAAGGCAAGATCGCCGACATGTATGCGGCAATGAATTCAGCGCGCGCCTATGTCTACGCAGTTGCCCAGTCCTGCGACCGTGGCGAGGTGACCAGGCAGGATGCCGCTGCCTGCGTGCTCTATGCTTCCGAACAGGCGATGAACCAGGCAGTGCAGGCGGTTCAGGCCATGGGCGGTGCCGGCTATCTCGATGACAGCCCGGTTTCGCGCATTTTCCGCGATGCCAAGCTGATGGAAATCGGTGCCGGTACGTCCGAGATCCGCCGGATGCTGGTGGGCCGCGAACTGATGAAGGTCACGGGGTAATGCTCCCGGCCGCCGCCACATATGAAGCGATCTGTCAGCATTTCCGCTGGGATTTGCCAACGCGCTACAACATGGCTTTCGACGTCTGCGACAAGTGGGCGGAGATCGAGCCGGACCGCCTCGCCATCATCGACCTGACCGATGGAAAGCGCCGCGACATCGGTTTCGGTGAACTCAAGGCCCTGTCGGATGCCTTCGCGGTTCATCTTGGCAGCCTCGGTATCGCGCGAGGTGACAGGGTGGGAATTTACCGCAGCCAGTCGCTCTGGACGGCAGTTGCTCATATAGCAGTCTGGAAACTGGGCGCGATTTCCATTCCCCTCTTCAAGCTGTTTGGCGAGGAGGCGCTGGAAACGCGCCTGATGGATTCGGGTGCCAGGGCCGTTGTCACCGATGTGGATGGGGCCGATATCCTCGGTTCGATGCAGCTGCGCCTGCCGGATCTGAAATTCGTGATTGTTGCGGAGGATGTTTCCCTTCCGCCGGTATCCGGTTTTGTGATCGCCGATACTGGTCCCGATGATCCGGCCGTGATCATCTATACATCCGGTACGACAGGCGCGCCCAAGGGTGCCTTGCACGGGCACCGGATCCTGCCCGGCCATTTGCCGGGCGTTGAAATGAGCCATGACTGCCTGCCGCATGAGGGTGATGTCTTGTGGACTCCCGCCGACTGGGCCTGGATTGGCGGTCTGTTCGACGTGCTGATGCCGGGTCTTTACCACGGCATACCGGTGGTTGCTGCAAGAATGGCAAAGTTCAGCGGCGCGGAATGCCTTCGCATCATCAAAAGCGCGAAAGTACGCAATATTTTCTTCCCTCCGACCGCCCTCAAAATGCTCAAGGCGGAAAATGTCTCGATCAGCGGTCTTCGCAGTGTTGCATCCGGCGGTGAACCCCTTGGCGAGGAAATGCTGGAATGGGGCAGGAAGGCGCTGGGCGTCACCATCAACGAGTTTTACGGCCAGACCGAATGCAACATGGTGGTATCTTCCGCCGCCAGCCTGTTTGATCCCTTGCCCGGCGCCATTGGCAAGCCTGTTCCCGGCCATGTGGTCGAAGTCATCGATGAGAGCGCCAATCCGGTGGCAGGCGAGGGCGACATCGCCATTCTCGAGGGGACGCCGGTCATGATGCTGGAATACTGGAGCAACCCGGAGGTAACCGCTGCCAAGTTCCGAACCGATCAGGCAGGCCGCAAATGGCTGCTGACGGGAGACCGCGGGGTGCGCGAGGGCGGTTTCATCCGCTTTGTCGGGCGCGATGATGACGTGATCACCTCTGCCGGCTACCGCATTGGCCCCGGCGAGATCGAGGATTGCCTGATCCGCCACGAGGCGGTTTCAGCTGCAGCCGTTGTTGGCAAGCCCGACCCGGTGCGCACCCAGATCATCAAGGCTTATGTGGTGCTGAAGCCGGGCTTTTCGCCCGATGAGACGCTTCGGCTTGACCTGCAGAACCATGTCCGTTCGCGCCTTGCCGCCCATGAATACCCGCGCGAAGTCGAATTCCTGGGCGAATTGCCCATGACCGTGACCGGAAAGATCATCCGCCGCCAATTGCGCCAGCGCGCGATTGAAGAAGCCGCAGACAACAAGCAGGAGGCCTGATACGTGGCACAATTGAAATCGGCTGTCTCGACCGCCTCGGACCAGTACCACAAGAATCGTCATTCCAATCTGGCCGCCCTGGCTGTCGCCGAGGAAGCAGCGCTTGCGGCCCAGCTGGGCGGTGGAGAAACCTCCCGCGAGCGACATCTTTCCCGCGGAAAACTTCTGCCGCGCGACAGGGTTCAGAACCTGCTTGATCCCAATACTCCCTTCCTTGAAATCGGCGCGACAGCAGCCCATGGCATGTATGACGGCGCCTCACCCTGCGCCAGCCTGATCACCGGTATTGGCCGGGTCGAGGGTCAGGAGGTCATGGTCGTCTGCAATGATGCGACCGTGAAGGGCGGCACCTACTATCCCATGAGCGTGAAGAAGCATCTGCGCGCCCAGGAAATTGCCGAGCAGAACCACCTGCCTTGCGTTTATCTCGTCGATTCCGGCGGTGCAAACCTGCCCAACCAGGCCGAGGGATTTGCCGACCGCGAACATTTCGGGCGCATTTTCTTCAACCAGGCCAATATGTCAGCAAAGAACATCCCCCAGATAGCGGTGGTCATGGGATCGTGCACGGCAGGCGGCGCCTATGTGCCGGCGATGAGCGAC
Source organism: uncultured Salaquimonas sp. (assembly GCA_964541115.1). GTDB lineage: Bacteria > Pseudomonadota > Alphaproteobacteria > Rhizobiales > Rhizobiaceae > Salaquimonas. The sequence goes on along the minus strand of CAZIPH010000067.1, from coordinate 6,048 downwards.
GAGGCGATCATCGTCAAGGAACAGGGAACGATCTTTCTGGCCGGCCCGCCACTGGTGAAAGCCGCAACGGGGGAAATCGTCACCGCGGAAGATTTGGGGGGCGGCGACGTTCACACGCGCCTTTCGGGCGTTGCCGATCATCTGGCCGAGAACGATACCCACGCTCTCGCGCTTGCCCGCCGCGCCATCGCCAATCTCAACCGGCAGAAGAAGCCGAAAATTGCCCTCCAGACGCCAGAGGAACCTGCACTCGACCCCGACGAAATTCTCGGTGTCGTGCCAGGAGACCTCAAGACGCCTTATGATATCCGCGAGGTAATCGCACGGGTCGTCGATGGTTCGCGTTTCGACGAGTTCAAATCCCGCTATGGCGCGACACTGGTCTGCGGTTTTGCCCATGTCATGGGCATGCCGGTCGGCATCATCGCCAATAATGGCGTGCTCTTCTCCGAAAGCGCGGTCAAGGGCGCCCATTTCGTCGAACTTTGTTCCCAGCGGAAAATACCGCTGGTCTTCCTGCAGAATATTACCGGTTTCATGGTCGGCCAGAAATACGAGCAGGGCGGCATTGCCAAGGATGGCGCAAAGCTGGTGACCGCCGTTGCGACGACGAAGGTCCCCAAGATCACCATGCTGGTCGGGGGTTCCTTTGGTGCAGGCAATTATGGCATGGCAGGGCGGGCCTATTCGCCGCGTTTCCTCTGGACCTGGCCCAATTCCCGCATCTCCGTCATGGGCGGCGAACAGGCCGCAGGTGTTTTGGCAACCGTCAAGCGCGAGACCATTGAGCGCAAGGGCGGTTCCTGGTCGCGCGAGGAAGAGGCAGCCTTCAAGCAGCCGACACTCGACATGTTCGAGGAGCAGGCTCATCCGCTCTTTGCCTCGGCCAGGCTTTGGGATGACGGGATTATTGATCCGCGCAAGACGCGCCAGGTGCTGGCGCTTTCACTGTCGGCAGCACTCAACGCGCCGATCGAGGAAACCCGCTTCGGCCTGTTCAGGATGTGATGATGCGCGCAAATTTGATGATCGAATCTCTCGGAGGCAAGGATTGAATGACTGCTACCATTGGGAAAATCCTGATTGCCAATCGCGGGGAAATAGCGTGCCGCGTGATTGCGACCGCGCGGTGGATGAACATCGCCACCATCGCGGTCTACTCGGACGCCGACCGGAACGCCATGCATGTGGAAATGGCTGATGAAGCCGTCCACATCGGTCCGCCTGCCGTGGCAGAGAGTTACTTGCAAGGGGAAAGGATAATTGCAGCCGCGCTAGCGAACGGTGCCGACGCCATCCATCCCGGTTACGGGTTCCTTTCGGAAAACCCTTCTTTCATAGATGCAGTGGAGAAGGCGGGACTGATATTCATCGGCCCCTCGGCTGACGCTGTACGTGCCATGGGACTGAAGGATGCCGCCAAGAAGCTGATGGAAAAGGCCGGCGTTCCGGTGGTGCCCGGCTATCACGGAGACAATCAGGATCCGGCATTCCTCGCAGCGGAAGCTGCAATTATCGGCTATCCCGTGCTCATCAAGGCGCGCGCCGGCGGCGGCGGCAAGGGAATGCGGCTTGTTGAATGCGAATCGGACTTTGCCGCAGCGCTTGAGGGCGCACAGCGCGAGGGACAGGCGAGTTTCGGCGATCCGCATGTTCTGATCGAGAAATTCGTATCCTCGCCCCGCCATATCGAGGTGCAGGTCTTTGGCGACAATCATGGCAATGTGGTTCACCTCTTCGAGCGCGACTGTTCGCTTCAGCGCCGCCACCAGAAGGTAATCGAGGAAGCGCCAGCGCCCGGAATGACCCCTGAAATGCGGAAGGCCATGACCGATGCGGCCGTGACTGCGGCAAAGGCGATCAATTACAGTGGTGCGGGCACTATCGAGTTCATCGTCGACGGCTCCAATGGCCTGAGGCCGGACGGCTTCTGGTTCATGGAGATGAATACCCGCCTGCAGGTCGAGCATCCTGTCACAGAGATGGTGACCGGACTTGACCTGGTTGAGTGGCAGATTCGGGTGGCATCCGGGCAAAGCCTGCCCCTGCAGCAGGATGAAATCACCCTTGATGGCCACGCTTTCGAGGCACGACTTTATGCAGAGGATGTGCCCAGGGGTTTTTTGCCGGCGACAGGCACGCTGAAACATGCCGAATTCGCCGATATCGCGCGGATCGATACTGGAGTGCGGAAAGGAAGCGTTATTTCTCCCTGGTATGATCCGATGATTGCCAAGGTAATCTGCCATGGAGAGACACGCGAATCAGCATTGAACAATTTGAATGCCGCGTTGCGGCATACACAGATTGGTGGGACCGCAACCAATCTGGCCTTTCTTGAAAAACTGAGCCGGAACGAGGATTTCAAGGCTGGTATTGTCGATACCGGTCTGATTGACCGGAACCGCGAGGCGCTTTCCAGCAAGCCGCAACTGGATGCGCAAACCATTGGAGTTGCAGCACTAATCGACTTTCTTGAAATAGAGGGGCAGGGCGGCAATGATCCTTTTGACACGATTGGCAGCTTTTCGCTCTGGGGAAGCCAGCAGCGCACCATCCTGCTTGAACATGAAGACGAACTCCATGAAGTGACCATCTCCCGCGCCCAGGATGGCAGCTATTCATGCCGCACCCGGCTGGGAAATGCCGCAATGCCGCACTGCGGCATAGTTCGTTCGAAAGGCGCGGTTAAAATAATTTCTTCGGAAAAGGAAATACATGTGGGCTTCGCAGCATGGCCGGGGCATATCGCGGTTTTCCGGACGGATTGGCAAGAGCCGGGGGCCTTCGAATTCAAAATCCTTGATCCGCTGGAGGTGGCAGCAGGCGAAGATGTTGGTTCCGATCGGATTATTGCGCCCATGCCCGGCCTTGTGAAGAAGCTGATCGCAAAGGCAGGTAACGCCGTGAAGAAGGGTGAGCCGCTGCTGGTCCTCGAAGCGATGAAGATGGAACACACGCTAAACGCCCCGCGCGATGGCATCCTGGGGGAGGTTCTGGTGGTCGAAGGTGCCCAGGTGGAGGATGGCAGCCTCTTGATTGCACTTGAGGAGGAGGCTGAATGATGTTGCGCCTGCATCATTGTCATGAGGCGCGCTCCATGCGCTCGCTCTGGCTGCTTCATGAACTGGGAGCCGAATTCGAACTGGTGGTCCACCCCTTTGGTCCGGCCCTGCGCGAACCCGAATACCTTGCGGTGCACCCATTGGGCCGTGTGCCCGCGCTGGAACATGATGGCGGTGTGCTGTTTGAAACCGGCGCAATCGCCGAATGGCTGTGCGAACTCTATCCGGATGCAGGACTGGGCCGGATGCCCGGCGACCCGGAGCGCGCCGAGTGGCTGCAATGGCTGCATTATGCAGAGACCATGGGCGTACACGGCGCGTCGCTGACCCAGCAGCATCTCGTCATCCGCGAAGATGCCGACCGCTCGCCCCTCATCATGAAGCTAGAGCGCCGTAGGCTGGAAAAGACGCTGGAAGTGCTCGACCACCACCTCGAAGGCCGCCACCACCTGCTTGCATCGGGCTTTTCAGCGATTGATACCAATGTCGGCTATTCGGTTTACATTTCCCGGTTTTTCACGCCGCTGGCGCAGTTCCCCAATGTAAACGCATATTACCACCGGCTGACCGTGCGACCAGCATTTGCAAGAGCGCTTCCGCAGGAGCCATCCATCTACCGAAAAGACTTCTACGAGTTGCCCAATGCCTGAGCACAAACCGAACCATATCCGCCTGTTCGAAGTAGGACCGCGCGACGGCCTTCAGAACGAAAAAAGGCTGATCGCAACGCAGGACAAGATCCGCCTGGTCGACATGCTGTCGGGCTGCGGCTTTGAGAAGATCGAGGTTACGGCGTTTGTTTCTCCCAAATGGGTTCCCCAGATGGCGGACAATGCCGAGGTCATGGCCGGGATCAATCGCCAGCCTGGCATAAATTATGCGGTGCTGACGCCAAATTTGAAGGGCTATGAGGCGGCCAGGGCAGCCCGCGCCGACGAGGTCGCCATTTTTGCCTCTGCCTCGGAGGGGTTTTCCAGGGCCAATGTGAATTGCACGATCGCTGAATCGCTGGAGCGTTTCGCGCCAATTGTCGAAGCCGCCAAGGTCGATGGCATTCCGGTTCGCGGCTATGTTTCCTGTGTCACCAATTGCCCGTTCGATGGCCCGACCCCGCCTGAAATGGTCGCGCGTTCGGTCGGTTTCCTGCGCGATGCCGGCTGTTACGAGGTTTCGCTGGGTGAAACCATCGGTCACGGCACGCCTGAATCCATTGCGGCAATGCTCGATGCTGTCCTTGAGGAAATGCCGGCGGAAAAACTGGCAGGCCATTATCACGACACCCTGGGCAGGGCCCTGGAGAATATTGCCGTGAGCCTTGAAAAGGGCCTGCGAACCTATGATGCCTCCGTTGGCGGGCTGGGTGGCTGTCCCTACGCGCCGGGCGCCGCCGGAAACGTCGATACCGCCAGGGTGGTCGAACTGGTCGAGGCAAAGGGGTTTTCAACAGGCATTGACCGCCAAAGGCTTGCAGTGGCGGCAGAATTTGCCATTTCCTTGCGGTCCTGATTTGCCGCATGACTTGGTAGAGGCCGCAACGGCCGGTTTTCCCGGGAGAAATTCTTGTACAAGCCAATTCTGACAGCCCTCGAAGTGGGCAACTATGTCAAGGAAGTGTTCGCCGAAGCCGATGTGTACAATTGGCGGGTTGATGATATCCGGCCGGGCGGGGCTACCGTTTCAATGCAGACCGGCCCGAAGGACATTCGACCGGGCGGCACTGTGTCAGGCCCCACCATGTTCGCCCTTGCCGATATCGCCGCCTATATCATCACGCTTGCCCATGTGGGCAGGCAGCCCCTTGCGGTCACGACCAACCTGTCCATCAATTTCCTTTCCAAGCCCGAACCGGGAAAACTGATCGCAGAGGCAGAAATGATCAAACTGGGAAAAAGGCTGAGCGTTTGCGAGATTCGCATCTACTGCCCATCCGGCGAAACGGGTCCGGTTTCAGGCGCATATGATTCGCCTGAAAATCGTCTCGTTGCCCATGCAACCGCAACCTATTCCGTGCCGCCGGGGCGGGTCTGAGCGAAAATTCTATATTTTTCAAATAGTTGGTATTGGTTCTGGATGGTATCAAAAATCCGACCAGAACCTGCATACTACGAAATACAACCTTGACTAGTAAAAGAAAATTAACATACAACCAGTAGAAGCAGAATACGGGCGGATGCAATTCGGTGGTTTTTACCACATGACACGAGGCATCTATGAGCAAACAAAGCGGCTACGGGGACAGGGTACGCCTGCGAGCGAATTCCGGTATTGAATATTCAGGCACATGCACAAAGACGGCGGAAAACCTGAACGAAGCATATCTGGGTGTGCCGCTTGGTGCGGTGAATTCAGAGCGCGCCCTCGAACAGCGGATATTGCTGGACGCAGCCGGTTTGGAGACTGCGGAAACCGCCATGCATACGGTCGCCGAGGCCAATGCCCGCGACTACTTCGCAACGTTGCAAGAAGTCCCGCCGCAAGAAGGCGACCCGTTGAATGAGACGGGGAACACGACTGGTAATTGGGTCGCAATCCGGGAATCGGCGGTCGCCCTTGAACATGACACCGCTGACGCTGGCGATACACTGACAGCCTCACCGAACTCCATAACCTTCATAGACAGCCGTGTTGAAGATATCGACAGTCTGCTGGCCGCGCTGCCACCAGACATGGAAGTGGTACTCCTTGAGGCCGACACGGATGGCGTTACACAGATAGCCGACTATCTCGATGGCCGCACGGACATAGAGGCCATTCACATTATCTCCCATGGCAGGCCGGGAACGCTTGAACTGGGCAGTGCGGAATTGACCGCGCTCAGTATCGCTGGCGAACATGCGGACGAAATGTCTGTCATTCGTGGCGCCTTGTCTGATACGGCCGATATCCTGATTTACGGCTGCAATTTTGCTGAAGGTACTCGTGGGGCGAGCGCAGTATCGGCCCTGGCCGGGGCTACCGGGGCCGATATTGCTGCATCCGACGA
>CAZIPH010000066.1:1257-11441 GCA_964541115.1 uncultured Salaquimonas sp. | reverse complement strand
ATTCGGACAAAGTGACAGAACATAAAATGGGCTCTAAGGTCTCAAATAGGCAAAAACTGTCATTCGATTCCGGCCCACCATTGCGTGCTGTTGTAGATAGATGGCAAGACAAACTCCCCGACCTTGGGTGTCAATAACCTGACCCCGGCGCTGTCCGCTGCTGCCAGTGTGCGCTTGATCGGCTCATCCCATTCATGATTACCCAAGTCGAAGGTTCCCCAGTGCACCGGCAGCATGATCCGGCCCTTTACATCGAGGTGTGTCTGGATGGATTCTTCCGGAGGCATATGGATGTCGCGCCAGTTCTGTCCCGGTCCGTATGCACCAACCTTTACTATCGTCAGATCGAATGGTCCAAGCGCTGCCCCAATCGTCGAGAACGCTGCCGTGTAGCCACTATCACCACTCACAAAGATCCGTTCATTGCTTCCGATGATTGACCACGACACCCAAAGTGTCTTCTTGAAATCAAAAATTCCACGATTGGAATAATGTCGCGCAGGTGTTGCCACAATCCTGACATCTCCAATTTCAATGTCTTGCCACCAGTCCAATTCGGTTACCTGGCTTTCAGGTATGCCCCAGGTCAACAATAACGGCCTGTTACCCAGTGGAACAATGATCCTGGCTCCTTGTGCGGCCAGCCGAAGCAGGGTTGCCTTGTCGAGATGATCGTAGTGGTTATGGGTGATGAAGGCAGCATCGACCCCCACAATATCTTCCAATGATAGCGGTGAATCATGAAAACGCCTCGGCCCGGCAAAGCCAACGGGCGAGGCGCGTTCTGAAACGATCGGATCGATCAGAATTCGCTTGCCGTCAACCTCTATCAACACACCGGCATGGCCAAGCCACGCTACCTGCAATTCCTCAGATGGAGGGGATTCCAGTATTTGCGATCCAATTGACACGACCGGAATTGCACCGATTGGCGACTGGCGGGGATAGCTTCTGACCAGTTCAGCCACCCGTCCCGGCGTGATCTTCAGTCCTGCTTCGGGTTCCTCGTTAACGAAACGGCCACCGGCATGCTGATCAGATTTACCGATCCTGTCACTGGTCTCTTCGTTAACGGGGACGCTCAGGAGCCAGCCAATGCCAGCGATCAATCCAGTCAAAATCAAAGTGACACTGATCAACCCAATCGATGTCCATTTCAAGAAACGCATGTAAGATGCTCCGGGGGCTAGCCATTATTGCGAATTCAAGACAGGAGATCGTCTTGAATTCAGCATGTTCGATTTGAGCAGGATATGGGAACTGGAAGCGACCCAACGGGTTGTTTGCCCGAAGATCCCTTCCACTTCATCAAGGCGGAAGTGATGCCCCGCCCTGTTTTCAGCTGAAGTGTCTGGACATAAAATCCAACAATTGTTCGGGGTGCTTGTTGAAATATTGGTATCCGTCAAACCGCATGTCGGAACCGAATGCGTTTGGATGCTCCCGCCCGATCCAGATAACCTCGTTTTCGGTCGTGGACGCGTCGATGATCTCCTGTATGTCGTTCTGCCCGGTTTCGGTGTTGAAAGTATATTGGTCTTTCTCAACCTGCGAGAACAGGATCGGCACCGTGACGCTCGGAACTGTCTCCAAAGCGTTTGCAAAGCCAAATCCATACTTCTCTCGTTGCGTCTGCAGAACGCGATCCACCAGATCGAGACCTGTCTTTGCCCGAATGAGCCGGTCGGTCATTTTGTAAGACAAGGTCGGCTGGTTGGCGACAAGGGCCTTGATTTGCGGACTGGCAAACAGTTCCGGCTCCTTCTGCCATGCAAGGAATGTTGCGTTCGCCCCCATACACTGCGACATGAAAATGATGTCGTCATTTCCGAAATCCGAGTGAACCAGAACGTATTTGAGCGATGCGACAACGTCTTGCCACTCCGTCACACCAGCCCCCACAGGCGCTTCGGTACCCTTGGTTTTGCTGCCCACGCCCCCATCGCTGTCGCCCTGGCCGCGATGGTCGTACATTACAACGTTGTACCCAGCGTCATGCAAATGCTTGACCATAGGGAGAAACTCCGCCGGAACGCCGTCAAGTCCGGACTCTGAACCGTATCGGGTTGTCGTCAAGGGATGGTTGAGGATGACCGTCCGCTCCGACGGAGCCACTGCCGGAATTTCCCAAGCACTGAGACGCACATTGTCATCTGTCATGATGTCAACATCGCTATAAGCCATGCCGTAGTCGCTTGGCGTTTTGGGATTGCCCAACCGGCTGGGTGCAACCCTCATTTTGACAATCTGGTTTGTCAGAAGTGTATCCCGAATTCCCATCGGATTCGCGAACCAGAAGACTGCGGCCAGGACGGCAATTCCAGCGATGCTTCCGAGAGCGTAGAGCATGAACTTCCTCATTCTTACCTCTAAATTTACAGTGCATATTTACAGTGAACATATCTGTATGTTCAGCCTTGCACTGGTGTCAAGGAAAAGTTTACAGTGCACACATGAGATCAGACACTAAACCGGCAAAGCCCTATCATCACGGCAATCTGAGGGATGAACTGCTTGACGCGGCGCGACGCCTTTTGGAGGCTGAAGGCCACAGCAATTTGTCTCTGCGAAAGTGTGCAGAGGCGGTCGGTGTAAGTGCGACCGCGCCACAGAACCATTTCGCGAACAAAGCGGGTCTTCTGACGGCCCTTGCCGCGCAGGGATACGCCGAATTGGAAACTTATATGCGAAAAGGTATCGACGATGCATCAAATCGAGATGAGCAACGCAGGGCTGCACTGCTTGGCTACGTGGCCTTCGCGCAGGATCATCCGGCTCTCTATGAATTGATGTTTGCGCGTGACCGGGTGTCTTCAAGCGATCCGGAATTGCTGCGTCATGTCAGGGGGTGCTTTGTGATCCTGGCGAACCTCTCGAAAGACTTTGGAAGATTTCATGGTGACGCAGCCAACATTGAGGCGAAACAGCAGATGTTTGTCTGGAGCCTCGTGCACGGCTATTCGCAACTGCTGACGGCAAACCGTTTCAAGAAGGACGACATGCAGGGGATGAGCATCCTGGATATCATTCCTGATCTGCGCGTCTGAAACCGTTTTCATTGGATGTATGGTAACGGCGTCGCCGACCCCACAATAGGCCTTCGCAACCGCTTGTCCGAACGTCCGCTTTGGGCGGTGGATTCAACTGATCGCCGCAACACATTGGGCAAACTTCTCAGCTGGGGTTTGATATTGCAAGGTCTTGCGGGGGCGTTCGTTCATTTGTCTGGCGATTGCGCATTGCCCCCGCCTCCGATCCCCGCTAACCTTCCTATGGGGCATTTGTTATCCGGAGCGTCCATGTTCTCTCGCATTCTTCGCGCGCTGGTGCTTTCCAGCTTCACCCTTGCCGCGCCCCTTCCCGCAGCCGCACAGATGTGCGGCCATTATGTCGTGCTCGGCTGTTTCAAGAATGCCAACCAGGCCTTTGAAAGGCTGAACTGGCTCGGCGGCCCCATGGCTGGCGGTGGAGCCGGCTCAAAGGTCGTTGACACCAACCAGTTTCCGAACTTTCGCAATGGCTGGTTCTGCGCGGTTGATGGACCCTATGCCAGCCGTGCCCAGGCCTTGAGCATTGCCTGGAAGGAGGCTGTGCCGGACGCCTATGTGAAGAATGGCTGCTGAGGCAGACGGGCCAGAAAACACTGGTAAAGCGGACCAAAATCAACTATATGCACCCAAACAGGCGGGTCCTTTTATCAGGGCCCGCTGTTTTTTGGGGCGCAAGCCCTGAACAAGCGGCCTTTGCTGGACGACATCCCGGCACTGGCGACCCAGACCCTCCCGGCGGGGCCGGCGTGTACAAGGTGACACGCTGCAAACGCTCCCCGTACAACACAAGGAAAAGCCGATGTCGATTACTGCCGAGCGCAAAACCGAGCTCATGAATGAATACGCCACCAAGGAAGGCGATACCGGTTCTCCGGAAGTCCAGGTTGCCATTCTTTCCGAGCGCATTGCCAATCTCACCGAACACTTCAAGGACCACAAGAAGGATAACCATTCCCGCCGTGGCCTGTTGAAGATGGTTTCCCAGCGCCGCCGTCTCCTCGACTATGTCAAGGGCGTCGATGAAGAGCGCTACCAGTCCCTGATCAAGCGTCTGGGCCTGCGCCGCTAAGGCGAAACAAGACTTTGCCGGCGGGCCGCCACCGTGGCCCGCCGTTTTCACATTCTGGCGGCAAAGCCATGCCCGCCGGAATGCGATCAACCGGCCTTCGTTATCGGGGCAGGATTACCGGACACCTGAAGATCGGCCTTTCGAGGCATGCAGGTTTCCCGTTGTCTTGCCCGCGAAGTCCATCCACAGCATGGCAGATGATGAGCGGCATTTCCGGCGACGCCCGGAATCCGTTCCGCAAAAGGACAAGACATGTTCGACGTACATACCGTAGAAATCGAATGGGGCGGCCGTCCCCTGACCATCGAAACCGGCAAGATTGCACGCCAGGCTGATGCCTGCGTATTGGCCACATATGGCGAAACAACCGTCATGTGCGCTGTTGTTTCCGAGAAGTCCCCCAAGCCGGGCCTCGACTTCTTCCCGTTGACAGTCAATTACATCGAAAAAGCCTATGCTGCGGGCAAGATCCCTGGCGGCTTCTTCAAGCGCGAGGCGCGCCCGTCTGAAAACGAAACACTGGTTTCACGCCTGATCGACCGCCCGATCCGCCCGCTGTTTGCCGATGGCTACAAGAACGACACGCAGGTTACCTGCATGGTCATCAGCCATGACCTTGAAAACAACCCGGACGTGGTAGCCATGGTTGCCACTTCAGCAGCCCTCGCAATCGCCGGCCTGCCCTTCCAGGGCCCGATCGGCGCTGCACGCGTTGGCTATATTGACGGCGATTACATCCTCAACCCGAATATCGATGAAATGCCCGAGTCCAGCCTCGATCTCGTCGTTGCCGGCACAAGCGATGCCGTGCTGATGGTTGAATCGGAAGCCAACCAGCTTTCCGAGGAAATCATGCTCGGCGCAGTCATGTTCGGCCATGCCGAATTCCAGCCTGTCATCGAAGCGGTCAGGGAACTGGCTTCCAAGGCTGCCAAGCCGGCCCGCGAATTCCAGGCCGAAGACCTTTCAGAACTCAAGGACACGATGCGCGGCCTGATCGCCGACGAGATCGATGCAGCCTACCAGATCTCCGACAAGCAGCAGCGCTATGGCGCGATTGATGCGGCGATGAAGAAGGTTTTCGAAACGCTCCATCCTGAAGGTGCGGAAGATCCGAAGTGGACCCCCGAACAGCTCAAGGGTATCTTCAAGGAACTGCAGGCAGACGTGGTGCGCGGCTCGATCATCAAGACCGGCAAGCGTATCGACGGGCGTGACCTCTCGACCGTGCGTTCCATCGTATCGGAAGTCGGCATCCTGCCACGCGCCCATGGTTCAGCCCTGTTCACCCGCGGCGAAACACAGGCACTGGTCGTTGCCACGCTCGGCACCGCCGATGATGAACAGTTCATCGATGCGCTGACAGGGACCTACAAGGAGCACTTCCTGCTGCATTACAACTTCCCGCCCTATTCCGTGGGTGAGACCGGCCGCATCGGCTTTACCTCACGCCGTGAAATCGGCCATGGCAAGCTGGCCTGGCGCGCGGTTCGCGCTGTTCTGCCAAGCCATGACGAGTTTCCCTACACGCTGCGGGCGGTTTCAGAGATCACCGAATCAAACGGTTCGTCCTCGATGGCAACCGTTTGCGGCACTTCGCTCGCCTTCATGGATGCGGGTGTTCCGCTGAAAGCCCCTGTTGCCGGTATCGCCATGGGCCTGATCAAGGAAGGCGATGATTTCGCCGTTCTGTCGGACATTCTCGGCGACGAGGACCACCTCGGCGACATGGACTTCAAGGTTGCCGGCACCGCCGAGGGTATCACCTCGCTGCAGATGGACATCAAAATCACCGGTATCACCGAAGAAATCATGAAGATTGCGCTCGACCAGGCCAAGGGTGGGCGCGAGCACATTCTGGGCGAAATGAACAAGGCGCTGTCCGAGGGCCGCTCCGAACTGGGCGAATTCGCACCCCGCATCGAAAGCTTCAAGATCCCGACCGACAAGATCCGTGAAGTGATTGGCTCCGGCGGCAAGGTGATCCGCGAGATCGTCGAAAAGACCGGTGCGAAGGTCTCCATCGAGGACGATGGCACCGTCAAGGTTGCCTCCTCTTCCGCCAAGGAAATCGATGCCGCGGTCAAGTGGATCCGCTCGATCACCGACGATCCGGAAGTGGGTGAGATCTACCAGGGCACTGTCGTCAAGACAGTCGACTTCGGCGCGTTCGTCAACTTCTTCGGCGCCCGCGACGGCCTTGTGCACATCTCCCAACTGACCGATGGCCGCGTTGCCAAGACCACTGATGTTGTCAGCGAAGGCGACAAGGTCTGGGTCAAACTGATGGGCTTTGATGACCGCGGCAAGGTTCGCCTGTCGATGAAGGTTGTTGACCAGGAGACCGGTGAGGAAATCACCGCCGATGCGCCAGATGAGGACGAAGGCGACGACGACTAAGCTGTCGAAACCTTCCACAGGAATGATAAAAGGCCGGGTCTACCCGGCCTTTTTTGTTGTCTGACCTGGTTCAGCATGTAAAAAACGGGCGGGGCAATGACAAAAAACTGATCTGGGGAATTTGATGAACCGTTTTGTACAAGGGCTTGCATTTTCTGGCGCCCTGCTTGTGTTGGCGTCCTGCCAGTCGCTTTCCAAGGATGAATGTATTGCTGCCGACTGGCGCGTGATCGGCGAACAGGATGGTTCGGAAGGCCGGGAGCCGCAGAACCGTTTCGGCCAGCATGTGAAGGCCTGCGAACGGGCAGGCATCATCCCGAACCAGACCCTGTGGAATGAGGGATATCAGCAGGGACTGTTCAATTTCTGTACGCCACTGCGCGGGCTTTCGCATGGCCAGGCCGGCCAGACCTACAGCAATGTGTGCCCCCCGGCGCTGGAAGCCGGCTTCCTTTCGGGCTACCAGCTCGGACTGGAAGAATCGCGCAAAAAGGCTGACATTCGTGGCCATGAAAACACGATCAGCCGCAAGGAAGCCGAGATCCGCGATATCAGGAAGCAGATTTCCGACAAGAAAATCGAAGGCCGGGACGGCCGCAGGCAGATCCGTGATATTGAGGATGATATCAGGGACGCCAATCGCGCTCTTGGCCGCGCCGAGGGCGAGTTGTCGGCAATCCAGCGGCGCATCGACATCTTCCGCGAGAACCCGAACGCATCAAGGCTGTACAATTAGTCCTTGCCTCAATGCGGCCGGCATGGCTTGGCTCCGGTCATGAAAGCTGATTTTCGAGATACACTCGTGCTCGCCATCGAGCGCGGCATGCTGCCGGGGCCACAGGCCAGTGAGAAGTGGATGGTTTTCAATGCCCACCCGCTTCCCGCTGCACTGACAGACCTTGCCGATTTTCGTTTCGAGCAGGGTTTCAGGCCGACCTTTCTTGACCTTGCGGCGCTTGATCAGGATGTCCCTGATCCGGGGGCGGGTGGCACAAGGGTCGTGCCGGTTTTCGGCCCGGAAATGGCATGCGATCATTCAGTGATTTTTGCCGGGCGGGTGCGGGCGGTGAACGAAGCCAATTTCGGACGGGCCTGGCAGGCAACGAAGACCGGCGGCACAATCCTTGTTTCCGGCGACAAGACCGCAGGCATCACCTCGCTGCGCAGATGGGTCGATGAACAGGCAGGGATTGCCGACAGTTTTTCCAAACATCACGCGGTATGCTTCTGGTGCGTCAAGAATGAGGCCCGCCAGCCGTCCCTGCCCGCAGATACTGCCGGTGGTACCGGCCCGGTATTTTCTTCCGGTGAACCCGACAGGGGTTCGCAAATCCTGGCCGAACATTTCAGCGCGCGGATATCCGGCAAGGTGGCCGACTTTGGCGCAGGCGAGGGATATCTGACCCGCCGCCTGCTCGCCGCTTCGGGGCGGGTAACCTCGGTCGACCTCATCGAAGCTGAATGGAATGCGCTCGAACTGGCCCGCGCCTCGCTCGGCGGTGCGCAGGCTCCGCTAGCCTTTCACTGGATCGATATCTTGCGCGAATACAGGAAGAAGCCCCTCGACTGGGTCATCATGAACCCGCCCTTTCATCATGGCCTGCATGGCGAGCGAAAACCTGATCCCGACCTTGGCCGCAACTTCATTGCCATCGCCGCGTCAACACTGGTCCAGGGCGGCAGGCTGATCATGGTTGCCAATCGCAATCTCGCCTATGAGCGGACGCTGGAGAATGCATTCCGGCGCTTTGTCGTGCTGGAGGAATGCGACGGCTACAAGGTGATCGAAGCCACGCGCTGAAGCTGCTCTCTCCGCTGCCCTTCGCCGGACCGCCGCCGGGCCGTCCGTTAACCTTCTGTTAACCATGTTTGTTGGTTTTTTCTTAACCAGACCTGCCTGCCTTGCGCGCCACCTGCCATCGCATTTAGGATGGGGACGGATGCGGATCCTGCGGCACTGCCGCAAAATCGGACGGAATTTCACGGGGTTTTCCGGCAAGCAAGGATACTCGCATGTCTGTCGTGCCGAATTTCGCTTCACGCCTGCTTCAACACATCATGCTGCGCATCGCGACAGTGTTGGCCATCGTGGCCCTGGCAATGCCGGTTGCTCCGCTTGCCGGTATCGGCCTTGGGAGCGCCGAGGCAGGACAGAATGGCAGTGCCAGCAAATCGATCCGTATGGGTCACCGCAGTTCGGGAGCCAAACGTTCCAGTGGCCATAAAAGCGGCTATCATGTCCGTTCTGTTGGCAAGAAGTACAAGCATGGTCGCGATCACTACGCCAAAAAACGCGAGGGTGAATACCGCAGCGGCGTCAAGTACCGCAGCCATTCGGTGAAGGTCTACAGTGGCCCTTCCAGCCACAAGGTTTCGCCGAACCGCAAGGTGGTGACGAAGACACGCCTTCACGATCCGCACAAGCCCCATGCAAGATACGGTCACAACAAATACGGCCACGGGAAATACGGCCACGGGAAATATGGCCATGGAAAGTACGGGGGCCACAAGGTTGCCCGCGGCTTTCACGGCTCGGGAGCCCTGATCATCACCATCGTTGATGGCCATGCCGGCGGAATGCATGAAATTGCCGGCAATGGCAGCGGTGCGGCAGACTGCGCCTATGGCAGCTACTGCACCATCGACCTCGGCGGTCCGAAGATCATTACCTATAACGATGTTGCCGATGTCGTTGACGGTGAGCTGGTCGATGGGATGAGCGAAGAGGAATACATGAAGAAATACGGTTCAAAGTAGGTTTTGCTTCACTTTTGAACCTGTAAAGCCCCGTCCGCAAATTCGATTTTGCGGGCGGGGTTTTTCATTGCCGAATTTGCCTTCAACGGCCGATCCTGGAATGAACGATATAGAGCGAAAGCGCGGCTGCGTTGGAGACATTGAGCGATTTGATTTCGCCCGGCATGTCGATGCGGGCCAGTGTTGTGCAGGTTTCGCGGGTTTTCTGGCGCAGGCCCTTTCCTTCCGCTCCCAGGACCAGCGCAACTTTCTCGCCAAGGACGCTGTTTTCCAGGGGTTCGGGCCCCTCGCTGTCAAGTCCGATCGTCTGGTAGCCCAGGGAATGCAGTTCCGCGAGTGCATCGGCAAGGTTGCGCACCTCGATATGGTCGATGAGATCGAGCGCGCCGGATGCGGACTTGGCAAGTACACCGGTTTCGACGGGTGAATGCCGGGAAGTAGTGATGAGAGCACCTGCACTCATCGCCACAGCCGAGCGCATGATGGCGCCCACATTGTGCGGGTCGGTCACCTGGTCAAGCACGAGCAGGAGCGGCGAGGCGGCAATTTCGGAAAGCGGCCGGGACGAAAGGGGCCTTACTTCGAGGACACAGCCCTGGTGCACGGCGTCGGACCCTACCATGCGATCAAGATCGCGCGGCATGGTATCAATCACGGTCAGGCCCTCAAGCGCCTCAGCGGGAAGGTCAAGCCTTGCGAGCGCATTGGGCGTGACATGGAGGGCAATCCTTACCCGGTTGGGGTTCGTCAGGGCGCTGCGGACGGTGTGAAGTCCGTAAACGAAAAGCCGCGATGGATCATCGGGACCAAATTGCGGCCGGTTGCGGGCAGGACCGCCGGATGAACCTCCTGCGAACCCCTTGCCAAACCGCTTTCCCCGTCCTTGGCCTTGTCCTCCGCCTTGTCCT
>CAZIPH010000066.1:0-1157 GCA_964541115.1 uncultured Salaquimonas sp. | reverse complement strand
GCCTTGTCCTCCGCCTTGTCCTTGGCCTTGTCCCTTTCCAAAGTCCTTGCCGGCGCCCTTGTTTGCCCCATGGCCGGATTTGGCCCTTTTTTCATGGGCTTCCTCGCGGCGCTTGCGGCGCAGTTCGGCATGATGGGTGTTGTGAGCTTCGCTCATCTGGCGCGCAGGCTTGTCGGATTTTGAGGTCATGGTGCGCAGTAAAGACCCGATACCCGCGCGGTCAAGGACAAAGTGCGAGGCGATAGTGCAACCGGGGTAGCGATATGCGAGCAAGGCAATGAATTTGCCGATGAAAACCAATTGTCGTGTTGACAGAAACAGGGCGTAGCGGCATAACCCGCCGCAGGTTGGAAGTGACCATTTCCAGCCCGCTCCGGGTTTTGCCCGGCGCCAAAGTCTGGCACCGCCGATGGTTTTTGGAGGAGTGTCCGAGTGGTTAAAGGAGACGGACTGTAAATCCGTTCGCTTAGCGTACGCTGGTTCGAATCCAGCCTCCTCCACCATCGGCGGGCCGGAACATTCCGTAAGACGAGTCTCACGGTTCCGCGGGTATAGCTCAATGGTAGAGCAGCAGCCTTCCAAGCTGAATATGCGGGTTCGATTCCCGCTACCCGCTCCAAAATTCCCTCATCATTTCAGTTGGTTAGGACCGTACTGGCGCCACGCCCCACTTGTATCCGTTGCGCTGGATAGCAACTGGATAGCAAATGGAGGGAAAAGTTGTGGATAGGTGCCTATTCCAAGCAACGTGCAATCATGCGATCAACTGGTGGGCCACAAAATTGCGCACAGAAAATTGGACACCCGAATTTCATCAGCGGAGCTAAACGCGGACTGAACGGTTTTTGTCCAAAATGTAGGTGAAAGCTGCTGGATTCTACTTGGCAGCCGCAAGAAGGTTTAGGCTTCCGAATAGCACGTTGTCGGGCGCATACTATCTCCGCTCAACTGACGTAAAATGCGGGCTTTGGAAAGCAAACAAGAAAAACATGCACGAACAAAACGATGACGGCATTGAGCACTGGAGCAAGACACGGCATGGAGCATGGGCCGGTCGAGGTTTTCATTTTCAATATCTGATTTCGGCGCTCATCCTCGTCAGACAGTGGGTTGGCGCAGCTCCGATTGGTTTTCTGGTTCCCGAACCCGACCTTAGG
>CAZIPH010000065.1:5614-12744 GCA_964541115.1 uncultured Salaquimonas sp. | reverse complement strand
CCTCTCACCCCGGCGCTCCGCCGCTGCCTCTCCTTGTTCCGATTGGCGATCGATCAGACCAATGTTTGCGCGGGAGACAGTGCGGGGATGATAGGGGAGGGAGAAACGGCGGGGATAAGTTTTTTTGGACTCTCCTCCCTCTCCCACAAGGGGAGAGGGTAGCGAGCCAGGCCATGAGTTCAATGGACCCCGGTTTTGGATGGCAACCGGCCTCTCGGTGATTGCAGGGCAATCACCTGTCGGTTCAAGGAGACGCGCTTCGCGCGTAGGAAACCACTGGGTCGCAGGTAAGACTAATCCCCCTCTTGAAGTTTCCAGGGTTCAGCCTTCGCTGCTCTTGGCGAACTCCAGGAAACTTCATTCTCCCCCTCCCAAAAAGAAGGGGGCGGGGAGAAGGCCAGTCCCTTTTCCACAAGCCTGCCCGGGGACGGAAAGGTCAGGCAGCGTTCAGCTTCACGCCACTTGCTTTAAGCACACCGGCATAGGGGATCAGCGCCACCAGCCCGATAACCAGTTTCACGAGAAAGTCACCGATTGCCAGGGATGCGTAGAGCGGCATGGCGACGCCGAAGATTGAAGCGGGAAAGCCCAGTGAACCGTCTTCCATGCCAAGGGCCAGGTCGATGCCGCCAAAGGCCGGGGCAAAGGCGAGGGTGAAGAAAATCACCGTATCGAGCGCCGAACCGATAAAGGTCGACAAGAGCGGTGCCTGCCACCAGCTGCGGTTGCGCAGTATCGAGAAAATGCCCGTATCGGCCAACTGGGCAACCAGGAAGGCACTGCCCGATGCGATTGCGATACGCGGTGTCGCCAGCCAGACCGAAAGCACGACCGCAATCACGAAGCCTGCCAGCACGACCCGGCGCGCGGCGGCAGCACCAAACCAGCGATTGGCAAGGTCATTGACGAGAAAGGCAAAGGGATAGGTGAAGGCACCCCAGGTGAGCAGTTCACCCAGCCCGAAGGGCTCAAAAGGGTATTGAACGAGAATATTGGAGGCCAGGACAACAATTGCCATGGCAGCCACGAAAGGCGCAAGTCTGGTCATTTCTTATCCATTTTTGATCGCCCGGGAGATGGCACCGGGGGTCCTTGCGCACAGACTATCGGCAATGCGCCTGACCTGGGTTGAAACGGGGCGGCCGATTGCGGCTGTCCCCATCAAAAAAGCCCCCCGCGGGCGAGGGGCCAGTTCACTCATTCAGGGCCTTGCCCGGGAAAAGCTGGCTCAGGCTGCAGCAGCTTCGGAAGACTTTTTCGCAATCTGGCGCTTGAGCAGGCGTGCCTTTACAGAAAGCTCACCCTCTTTTGATTTCGCCAGGAAGGCGTCAAGGCCGCCGCGATGCTCGACAGTGCGCAGCGCTGCAGCTGAAACGCGCAGGCGGACCCGCTGGTTCAGTGCTTCACTCATCAGCGTCACATTGACGAGGTTTGGCAGAAAGCGGCGGCGGCTCTTGTTGTTGGCATGGCTGACATTGTTGCCATACATCACAGATTTGCCGGTCAGTTCACAGGTTCTGGACATTGGAACATTCCTTTGAAATTTCGGGTTCGCCCTATACTGCGCCTGTCCTTGTGAAGCGTTTGCCGCTTCAAACAATCCTTGTACCGCCCAGCTATTGCTTGCCGAGCGCCGGAAATGACGCAAGTCTCGGGGAAAGTCGGGCTGTCTATAGTCGCGAACGCGCCGAGCGTCAAGACCGGATTCGCCGCCCGCCTGCGGGAAATCCGGCGGTGCAGGCCATCATTTGGGCAAGATCATGCGGTTCATCCGGCATTCATCCAGCCCGTATATCCTTGCGTCAATCAGTGACCGGAAGGGGATCCGACCTCAATGCCAGTACTCAAAAGAAAAATTCTGCCTTTTCTCGTTGTATGCTCAATGGGCGTTGCGATGCCCGGCCAGGCGGTTATGGCCGACAATCACAGCCACAGTCCAGGCCATGAAACGCGTTTTGCGGTCAAGTTTGGCGCCGTGACCGTGGGCAAGGTTACCTTCGGCGTAACCCTTGACGGCAACGACTATACCTTTACCGGCAATGGCAGGACCCAGGGGCTTGCCGACTGGTTTGCGCCGGGCAAGGCGGTCATAAGAAGCGAGGGCGCCCTTGCCGGCAACCAGCTGAACGCTGCCAGTCATTACCTTTCCGTCACCGAAAACAGGAAGACCGCTGTCCTTGAAATGGCATTCGCCGATGGTGCGGTGCGCAATGTTTCGCTGAAGCCCGACAAGCGCAAGAAAAAGAAGGCATCCAAATATGTGCTGATCGAGCCGGAGCATCTCAGGAGCGTGGTCGATCCGGCCAGCACCATGATCGTTCCCGTTCCGCTTGAAAAGGCGAACGATCCCAAGGCCGTTTGCGGCCACACTTTCCGCGTCTATGACGGGGATACCCGCTTCGACATGAAGCTCAGCTACAAGACCAACAAGCCGGTCAGGACTGCCGGCTATGAAGGCAATGCCTATGTCTGCAAGCTGAAATACATTCCGGTCTCCGGCCACAAGCGCAAGCACAAGAGCGTCGAGCGCATGGCCGAAAACAACGACATGGAAATCTGGCTCGCCCCGATCAATGGCGGCACGAAGGACCAGAGCGTCTTTACCGCCATCCGCATCCTTGTCCCGACCTGGATCGGCACCTTCAGCGCCGAGCCTGAATATTTCGGCCCGGCAAAATCCTGACCGCCGGACCCTTATGAAGAACCGGTCGCGGACTGCTCGTGGGAACTGGCATTAAGGGGCTGTGAGGTCTATATGGCACCAAACGGCTCACGCTTGTGCCTTTGTTTTCTCCAGCCGGTAAATTCCCATGCCAGTCAAACAACCGATCAACCCAATCGCTTCCGGGCGGGGCGTAACTGCGGTCCTTGGTCCGACCAATACCGGCAAGACGCATCTGGCGATCGAGCGCATGGCCGCGCACTCCACCGGTCTGATCGGCCTGCCGCTCCGCCTCCTGGCGCGCGAGGTCTATAATCGCCTGTGTGAAAAGGTCGGCGCGGGCAATGTGGCGCTGGTCACCGGTGAGGAGCGGGTCAATACCGAAAAGGCGCGCTTCCAGGTCTGCACGGTTGAGGCCATGCCTGCTGAAACCAATGCGGCCTTCGTCGCCATCGATGAGGTGCAGATCGCCTCGGACATGGAACGCGGCCACATCTTCACCGACAGGCTGATGAATTTGCGCGGCCGCGAGGAAACCATGCTGCTGGGCGCGGCCACGGTGGAGCCGATCCTGCGCAAGTTGCTGCCCGGCATTCACGTGATTTCGCGCCCGCGCATGTCCATGCTGGATTATGCCGGCTCGAAAAAGATCACCCGCCAGCCGCCGCGTTCGGCCATTGTCGCCTTTTCAGCCAATGAGGTTTACGCCATTGCCGAACTGATCCGCCGCCAGCGCGGCGGGGCCGCAGTTGTACTGGGCTCATTGAGTCCGCGCACGCGAAATGCGCAGGTTGCCCTTTACCAGTCCGGCGATGTGGATTTCCTCGTCGCAACTGACGCAATCGGCATGGGTCTCAACCTCGATCTCGATCACGTGGCCTTTGCGCAGGACCGCAAGTTTGACGGATTTTCCCACCGCCGCCTGACACCGGCCGAAATGGGCCAGATTGCAGGGCGTGCCGGCCGCCATACCCGCAATGGAACCTTCGGCGTCACGGGCCAGGTCCAGCCCTTCGAGGATGAACTCGTGGAGCGGCTGATCACTCATGAATTCGAACCTGCCAAGGTCCTTTCCTGGCGCAACCGGGATCTCGAGTTTTCAACACTGGAGGATTTGAGGGCCTCGCTTGAGGTGCCGTCCGCCAACCGCATGCTGATCAAGGCCCTGCCCGCCTCCGACATTGTGGCGCTGGATTTCCTCGCGCGCGATCCTTGGATCCAGGACACGGCCCACAAGGGCGATGAACTGCGCCTGCTTTGGGACATTTGCTGCATTCCCGATTACCGCAAGATTTCACCGGGCGATCATGCGCACCTGTTGCAAACGATTTTCGAGCAGATCATCCGCAGGGGCAGGATTGATACCGACTGGTTTGACCGCCAGATCAGGCTGGCCGACAATGTCGCGGGCGATATCGATGACCTGTCCGCCCGCATCGCCCGGATACGTACCTGGACCTATCTCAGCCACAGGGCCGAATGGCTTGAAAATTCGACACACTGGCAGGAAAAAACACGGGCGACCGAGGACCGGCTTTCCGACGCCCTGCATGAAGCCTTGACGAAACGCTTTATTGATCGCAGGACAAGCGTGCTGATGAAAAAACTGCGGGAAAACGCATACATGGAAGCCGAAATCAAGCCGAATGGCGATGTCATGGTGGAAGGCCATCTGGTCGGCCAGCTGAACGGGTTCAGGTTCAAGCCGGACACGACCGGCGAGAGCCCCGAGGCAAAGGCTGCCAATGCAGCCGCCGCCAGGATCCTGGCGAGCGAGATCGAGAAGCGCGCGGGGCGCCTTGCAGCTTCCGCCAATACCGATTTCATCCTGTCGCGCGATGCCGTTATCCGCTGGCAGGGCGATCCCGTTGCCAAGCTGGCTGCAGGCGAGGAAATGCTCAAGCCGCGGGTCATTCTCCTGGCGGATGAACAGCTGACCGGCCCTGCCCGCGACAGCGTTGCCAACCGCCTCGATCGCTGGATCGCGAACCATGTTGCCAATATTCTGAAGCCGCTTGCCGAGATGGGCGGCGACCAGACCCTTGAGGGTATGGCGCGTGGCATTGCCTTCCGCCTGATCGAGGCTTCCGGCAGCATTGACCGGCGCGAGATCGCTTCTGATGTCCAGGGTCTCGACCAGGACATGCGGGCGGGCCTGCGCCGCCACGGTGTGCGCTTCGGTGCCTATACGATCTTCATTCCTGCCTTGCTGAAGCCCGCGCCCGCCGAACTGCTCTGCCTGCTCTGGGGCCTCAGGAATGACAAGCTCGAAGCGCCGGGCATGGATGAAATACCGCTGATTCTTGCATCGGGCCGCACCTCCACTGCCTATAACAGCGAATTCGAGACCGATATCTACCGCCTGTGCGGCTACAAGCCACTCGGCCAGAAGGCGGTTCGCATCGACATCCTCGAGCGCCTCGCAGACCTCATCCGCCCTGCCCTCTACTGGAAGGGCGACAACGCCGGCAGCGCGCCAAAGCCGGAAGGGGCAATTGACGGCCGCGGCTTTTATGTGACGCCAGCCATGATGTCGATCCTCGGCGCCACCCATGAGGACATGGAACTTATCCTGAAAGGACTGGGTTATCGCGGTGAGCCGCGCCCCGAATCCGAGATCAAGCCGCAACAGGCCACCGAAACAGCTGCACCCGAGGCCGCAAAGGCCGGTGTTCCGGCCGCTGAAACAGTCGCAGCCGGGCCGACACCTGAAGTGGTGAACCCCGAAGCTGCAAGCCCCGATTCGGCCGGAATTGATTCAGGCGGAAGTACCGCCGCACCTGAGAGAGCTGCCGAGACAACTGCAGGCACCGACGCTGGCACGACTGACGAAACATCCCAGGACGCACAGCCCGTCGCAAGCGGTGTTTCTCCTGAAGCCACAGCTGAAGCGCCGGCCATGGACGCCATGGCGGAGGGCGGCGCTCCAGCTGAAGCACCAACTGAGGCTACAGGAGAAGAAGGCCCCAGGACCATTCTCGTCTGGCGCCCTGTCGGCAAGCAGAACCGCCAGCCCGGCAAGCGGCCTGACAATGCAAGGGGCTCGCATACCCACACAAGGGACCAGGGCAAACAGGTTGAACAGGGCGCACGTGCCGAACAGTCCGACAGCGGTTCAAGGGGCGAACATGCTGACAGGGGCGGCGATGCACGGCCTGGCGGCAGACGGCACAAGCGCGGCCCGGGAACAGGACCTCACAGCAAGGGGGCCTATGGAAAGGGACCCCATGGAAAAGGACCCCATGGAAAAGGACCAAGGAAACCGGACAAATCGGACCGTGGCGACCAACAGCGCGAAATCTCTTCCAGGCCACCGCAAAGGGAGAAGGAAATCGATCCCGATTCGCCTTTTGCAAAGCTCGCTGCCCTCAAGGCCGAAATGAAGGCAGATACGAAAAAACGTTGAACAGCGTCCCGTCAGAACCGCTCCAGATCCGTATCGACAAATGGCTGTGGTTTGCCCGCCAGACCAAGTCCCGTTCTCTCGCCCAGAAACTGGTAAATGGCGGGGGTGTGCGCCTTAACGCCAACAAGATCGCCTCTCCCAGCAAGATGGTTGGACCGGGTGATGTCTTGACGCTGACACTGGCAGCGGGTGTACGCGTGCTGAAAATTGTCGATTGCGGCAAGCGGCGCGGTTCGTTTGAGGAGGCCCGCATGCTCTATGAAGACCTCTCACCGCCGCCAGAGGCTGCGCAACAGCTTACGAAGGCAGAACAGGGACTGCCCGAATTGCCGGCCCGCCCCGACAGCCGTGAAAGAAAACTGGCAAGACGGTTGAACGGCAAGGAATGAAATACCAGTGAAGCGGAAAAAAACGCAAAACCGGTTCGTGTGCGCAGCTTGGCAAGGCGGCGATTACGGGCGATAGTCGCAGGCGGTTCGGCAGGCTGCCACGCTCTGGCAAATCAGGCCGACGCGACATTTCCGCCCGCTTGATGCAGTTGGCCAAAGCCTGTAGGAACCAGCAAAACACCTATGCGCCAACGGGACCGAGAATGACCTATATCGTCAACGACAAATGCATCAAGTGCAAATACATGGACTGCGTGGAAGTCTGTCCGGTGGATTGCTTCTATGAGGGCGAGAACATGCTCGTCATTCATCCCGACGAATGCATTGATTGCGGCGTTTGCGAACCCGAATGCCCCGCTGAAGCCATTCAGCCCGATACGGAGCCGGGCCTTGATAAATGGCTGCAACTCAATGCCGAATACGCAGAAAAATGGCCGAACATCACGATCAAGCGCGAACAGCCGGCAGATGCGGCCGAATATGACGGGATGGAAGGCAAGTTCGAGAAGTTCTTTTCGCCCGAACCTGGCCAGGGTGATTGATCGATCTGCCCGCTGGCGCCTGCCCAAAGGCCACCGCAGCACCCATTCAAGCCAGGATTCGTATATTTTCACCGTGATTGCGGGTCTTGGCCTTGAGTTTTCGGGCGTTTGAAAAGGTCAGGAGATTGGTT
>CAZIPH010000065.1:0-5514 GCA_964541115.1 uncultured Salaquimonas sp. | reverse complement strand
GGTTTGGCAAGGGGTTTGGCAAGGGATGGCAATTTGCCGGATCCCCGCATGTTAATCATGTTTAACGCAAGCTGGACAACAATGCTGACCCATTGATGCGAAACCGTTGATTTTTGGCGGTTTTTGTGCTACCCATTGGTTAACAGTCGAAAAAACAGCGAGATTTCCCGCCTTTCCCATAAGCTTTCTTTGGAAAAGGATGGAAATTTCGTACTCCATCAGGACCATTGTTCATCATTTGTCGCCCAAAAATGACGGCTCCATCAGCAGCCAGGAAATCATGCGGCGAGGCGACGCGTGAACAGGTCTCCCCAGGCACGACTGAAACATTGAGGCGGGGAAGTTATTCCCGCCTTCCGGCCGGTTGCGTTTTTTCCGGTTCAAAAACCCGTTTTGCGTCCATCACCCGGTTGATCGGTGCAAACCAATGAGGGAGTAACAAGAATGGCCACCGCCAAAAAAGCCACTCAGCGTCAAGGTTTCAAGACCAATGAATTCGTCGTCTATCCTGCCCATGGTGTAGGTCAGATCACGTCGATCGAAGAGCAGGAAGTTGCCGGTCACAAGCTGGAACTGTTTGTCATCAGCTTCCAGCAGGACAAGCTCATCCTTCGCGTTCCTGTTGCCAAGGTTACCTCTGCAGGAATGCGCAAGCTCGCCGAACCAACCCTGGTCGAGAAGTCCCTCAAGACAGTCCAGGGCCGCGCCCGCATCAAGCGCACCATGTGGAGCCGGCGTGCCCAGGAATATGAGGCAAAGATCAATTCCGGCGACCTGATCCAGATCGCCGAAGTGGTCCGTGACCTGTTCCGTTCCGAAAACCAGCCAGAGCAGTCCTATTCCGAGCGCCAGCTATACGAAGCAGCCCTCGACCGGATGGCTCGCGAGATCTCCGCAGTCAACAAGATTTCGACGACCGAAGCGGTTGTCCTGATCGAGAAGAACCTCGCCAAGGGTCCGCGCCGCGGCGCTGCCGCTGCCGAGGGTGCCGAGGAACAGGCTGCCTGAAACAGCCGTTCCGGCCCGACTTCGTGACGGCCAAATCGACTGAGTGATCACAAACAAGTGAAAAATCTGAAGGCCCGGAAACTTTTCCGGGCCTTTTTCCGTTTACATTGTGACGAGGGGTAATCCTGACAGGTACTCTGACCGGTTTTCAGGCGGGTCGGGGAAAGTCCGTCTGGCACAATTATTCGCTTGAATGACGCAAGTTGCAGCGCAGGGCTGCGGTGTTCACGAAGGGAAGAGAACAATGGCTTACCAGGAATACCCCAACCAACTCATCATCAAGGCTGCCTCAAACGCCCCCTATCTGGAGCGCGATGAAGAAATGGAACTCGCCATCCGCTGGGCCGAGGAAAAGGACCAGCAGGCGCTGCATCGCCTGACACAGGCCCATATGCGCCTGGTTATTTCCCTGGCATTCAAGTTCAAGCGCTACGGCCTGCCAACCGCCGACCTGATCCAGGAGGGCCATATAGGGCTCCTGGAGGCTGCAGCCCGGTTCGAGCCGGCGCGAGAAGTCCGCTTCTCCACTTACGCCACCTGGTGGATCCGCGCATCCATGCAGGATTATATCCTGCGCAACTGGTCGATCGTGCGCGGTGGTACCAGCTCCAACCAGAAGTCGCTTTTCTTCAACCTGCGTCGCCTGCGCGCCCAGATCGGCCGCAACGACCAGATAACCAACAACCAGGAACTGTATGCCGAACTGGCCCGTGCCCTGAAAGTGTCCGAAAAGGACGTGGCCAATATGGATGCGCGCTTTTCAGGTCCCGATTTTTCGCTGAACGCGCCCATTGGTGATGACAGCGAGGGCCAGTCCCAGCGCCAGGATTTCCTTGTCAGCGAGGAGGCTCTGCCTGAGGAAAATGTCAGTGCCATCATCGACGTGGAGCGCGAGAACAACTGGCTTTATGAAGCCGTCGGAGTTCTCAATGAGCGCGAGCGCCGCATAATTGATGCCCGCCGCCTGTCGGAAGACGGGGCCACGCTTGAGCAGTTGGGCGAGGAACTCGGAATTTCCAAGGAACGCGTCCGTCAGATCGAGGCAAAGGCACTCGAGAAGCTGAAAGTGGCCCTGCTCGATCTCAATCCCGAATTCATAGAATACGCGCGGAGCTAGGCTTCAACCGGCCCCATCGGTACGGCAACTAGTAGGAAACCAGTTTCACCCTCGAGCCGACTACCGGTAATTCACCCGGTGCCAGCCCGTTGAGCACCTGGAACCAGCGCAGGTCATTGGTTCCGGTTTTCATGCGGGCGGCCAGTGATGCCAGCGTGTCACCCGGGCCAACCTCGACAATCCGCACCTTCAGCGGCTGGAGTTCGGACTTCTCCGCTTCACTCATCTGGCGGAAGCTGTTGGCAATTGCAGCTGACGAAGCTTCGACATTGGTCGAATTGAGCGGCCCTGCCGTGATGAACCGGTAAACCTGGCGGTCAATCTGTACCACCCGGATGACGAACTGCCAGTTGGCGCGCGAGGCCGTGGCCACTGCCGCCGGCAGGCCATTGACCGTGGTCGTGCGTATCGAACTCTCGTCAAGCCCTTTCACCCAGCCACTTTTCAGATAGGTCTCAAGATTCTGTCCGCGCGGCAGGATGGCCGCATCAAACCGCGTGGCCAGGTCGTCCGGTCCATTGATGACAACCGCCGTAGACTGGTTCTCCATGCGATTGCCCGCCGGCGCAGAGAATGTGACCCCAAGACCCAGATGCGAGAAGCGGTTGCCGCGCACGAAACCCTCTTCGGCAGAATCGCCGAACAGCATGCCTTCAATACCCTTCAGGTAACGCTCCCGCTCATTGGGCAACGTGCCCGGCGCGCCGAAGAACCGGGCATGGTTTCGCGCCAGTTCCACGCGCCGCGGCGTGCTGGGATGACTGGACATGAAGGTGATATCGCTGAACGCCCCGCCCCGCCCGCTTGCCAGCGACTGGTAGGCCTGCATGGTTTGCAGGAAGCGCGGTGCGCCGTGCGCATCAAAGCCTGCATTGCCAAGTGTGCGTATGCCCACGGCATCGGCCTGCAATTCCTGTTCCTGGGAAAATTCAGCCAGCCGCATCCGGTTTGCAGCGAGGGCCACCTTCGCGGCCACCGAATTTCCGAGAACCTCGGCGACCACTTCATCGCCCACTTCATTGTCGGCCTGCTTGCGGTTGCGCAGGATCGCATGGTTCGAGGACACATGCGCCATTTCATGCGCAATCACCGCAGCCAGTTCAGAGGAGTCATTGGCAAGAGCCATCAACCCCCTGGTCACATAGAGATAGCCGCCTGGCAGCGCAAAGGCATTGACCTTTGGCGTGTTGAGAATCGTGATCTTGAAAATCTGCGCCTTGTCGGGAGAAGCCGCCACCAGCCTTCCAACGATCAGCGCCAGAACCTTTTCGGCCTCCGCATTGCGGTACTCACCGCCATATTTGCTGACGACTATCGGGTGTTCGCGCTCGCCGATCTCTGCTTCAGCGGAATCGGCGCGAACGAAACCGGACGTGTGCGAAGGTGTCGTGTCATCCAGCGTCGATCCGAGCGTACAGCCGGTCAGCAACAATCCCAGCACACCCGTTTGTGCCAGTCGGGAAACCGCTGTTTTGCCTGATATTGGCATGTTCAATTCGGCGCCCCGCCCTTTTCATCATGTCGAGAATGCCATCCAACCCGCAACATAATCGCGAATGTGGCACAAACAAGAGTAGCGCTTCAACGAGCGCGCATTCAATTGTTTCCGGGCCGCCCGATTGATGAATAGTGGAGCCTTGTTGTTGCGACTTCGTCCGGGCGGTAGATGTTGCGCAGGTCAACAAAGACCCTGTCCGAAAGCAATTTCTCGACCTTGCCGAGATCCAGCGCCCTGAACTGGTCCCATTCCGTCACGATCACGGCTGCATTGGCACCTTTCATGCAATCATAGGCATCGCTGCAATAGGTGACCTTTTTGAGAAGGCCGCCGGCCTCTTCCATGCCCTCGGGGTCATAGGCACGGATGGTCGCGCCCAGCTTCTGCAGTTCGGGGATGATCACCAGGCTTGGCGAATCGCGCATGTCATCGGTATTGGGCTTGAAGGTCAGGCCGAGTATGGCGATCGTCTTGCCCTTTACCGAGCCGCCACAGGCTTTCACGATCCGCTCAACCATGGACTTCTTGCGCTTAGCGTTGGAACGCACCACCGTATCGACGATGGTGACGGGCGTGCCGGCATCTTTTGCGGTCTTGGAAAGCGCCAGCGTATCCTTGGGAAAGCACGAGCCACCATAGCCCGGTCCGGCATGCAGGAACTTCGAGCCGATGCGCTTGTCGAGGCCAATGCCGCGCGCCACTTCCTGAACATCAGCGCCAACCACGTCGCACAGGTCCGAAATCTCGTTGATGAAGCCAATCTTGATCGCGAGGAACGCATTGGCAGCATACTTGATCAGTTCCGCCGTCCGCCGCCTTGTAACGACAACCGGCGTTTCATTGAGAAAGAGCGGCCGGTACAGCTTTTTCAGCGTATCGGCAGCGCGGGCACTTTCGGCTCCAACCACAACACGGTCAGGTCGCTTGAAGTCGTTGATTGCCGCACCCTCGCGCAGGAATTCCGGATTGGAGGCGACATCGAAGTCTGCCTCAGGCGCGAGCCGGCGGATGATCTCCTCGACCTCGTCGCCCGTTCCAACCGGCACAGTGGACTTGGTCACCACTACCGTGTAGCCGCTGAGAAGCGGCGCGAGTTCTTCTGCCACCGCATAGACATATTGCAGGTCGGCATGGCCGCTGCCGCGCCTTGTGGGCGTGCCCACCGCGATGAAGACGACATCGGCATTGCCAACGACTTCGGAGGCGTCGGTGCTGAAGACCAGCCGGCCGGACCTCGCATTGACTTCGACCAGCGCATCAAGACCGGGTTCGAAAATCGGGATCTCGCCGCGATTGAGTGCTTCGATCTTGTCGGCATTGTTGTCGATGCAGACAACATCGTGACCGAAATCGGCAAAACATGCCCCCGAAACAAGGCCGACATAGCCGGTGCCGATCATTACAACACGCATGAAACATCTCCAGACAGACCGCTGCAGCCCTGAAATACAACAGCTGCAACTTTTGAAACCCCGACTAAAGAAAGGCGCGGCCCTGCGCAAGCGGTGGCGTGCCATTCAACCAACAATTACGCCTTGCGTGACATCTCTGCCATCAGCTGTATCGGGGAGTATCGCCTGCGTTCGCGATATGGTTTCTTCTCATCGGGTTACTGGTCGCGCGGTTTTCACCCATGCGCGCCCTGCCCGCCTTGATGTACTCGGCATGCGCATAAAGGTCAGCATTTCGGACCAAAATGCTTTTGCTTCATTCGCTCATCAGCTTCTTGATACCACCAATAAAGGTTGCGTCATCCTGGGTCTTGCGTTCGCTCAGCAAACGCTCAGCGTCTTCTCCTGCACGAAAGCGCAAACGGCCTCCGGCTTCATGCGCGGCCTCCCAGATGATTTCGGCCACGGTTTGCGGCGCAGAGGGGTTTGATGCCAGCTTG
>CAZIPH010000064.1:0-12913 GCA_964541115.1 uncultured Salaquimonas sp. | reverse complement strand
ATGAACAATAGGAGAAAGCCGCAAGCGCGGATGTGCATTTCGTCACTCGGTGAAAATTGACAATTGTATCAGTAACTTAGATTCCGACTCGGGACAAAACAATAACCATCAGCGTTGAGTATGTAGCATTCGCGCAAGCCGTGGGGCCGGTCTGAACATTCGCGCAGCACGCTGCAATGGTAATCAATTGCATGCTCCCTGGCGAGTTTGAGGGCGCTATCGGGGTCGGTATGGTAGAAGCGAAGTTCGATCCCGGCGCCGCGTGCGCCCGCTTCGGGCAGGATCGAGAGGAGTTCGTTCTGCCGATAGGTGGCATCCTGGTGCAGCATGAATTGCTGGCCGTGATAGCCGATAATTGCAAAATCCCGGTCGGCGCGGATGATCCGGCATTCAAGCACGTCACGCAAAAATGCGGCGGTCTGTTCCACATTCCGGGTCAGCAGGTTAAGTCCGATACCTGCCAGTGATTTTCCATAGACAGCGCCGCTAACGGTTATCATTTCTTCCGGTGTCATCTCTTTGTCTCCGTCCCTTTTTTCCTGCCGCGCAATCTGCTCGCGTTAACCGCACATTTACCCTGACGAAAGGTCCGCAGGGCCGATTGTCCGTTTCAGACGGAAATTTACCGAATGTTTTGGGTCAACGTTTAGGATAAGGCAAATTTCAGCAGGAAATCCGCATACATCGCGGGAAAGCGTGAGAAGTGATGAAGATTTTCATGATTGCAGATGACAGCCCGGTGATCCGCAAGGTAGCCCGCCGCATCATCGAGGACATGGGATTTGTGGTCGTTGAAGCTGAAGACGGTGAAAAAGCAGCAACACTGTGCCATGAGAGCATGCCGGACGGCATCCTGATCGACTGGGACATGCCGGGCATGAACGGCCTTGAACTGGTGGAGTGGCTGGCACGGCATCCCGATGCCGACCGGCTCAAAATGCTGTTCTGCACCTCGCAGGTTCTGGTACCCGTCATGACCAAGGCAAAGCGGGCCGGTGCCCATGGTTTCCTGCTAAAGCCCTTCAACCGGGCGATGATAGAAATGAAATTCAGGGAAGTCGGCCTGATTGAACGCGATATGGCGGTGGCCTGATCCGGTCAGAGCTTGATCCAGGCTTCCCGATCCGATCAAATCAGGTTCTTGTAGGGGCTGTCCAACTGGCCGCCTTTCAGCAGTTCCTCCTTCAGATGGTCACCATGCAGGATGCTGACATCGCCGGTGGTTTCGAGAATCGCAGCGCGCACTTGTGACATTTCCAGGATATTGGCCTGGCGCAGCTTGGCGATCAGCTCATTGCGCGAAACGCGGGACTCGCGCAGCGCGCTTTCGATTATCCGGCCATCGCGCATCAGCAGTATGGGCTGGTTCTGGACAAATTCATCAACCCGCTCCGATTGTCTGCGGAGTTGCGCAAAAACCATCTGGATCATGAACAGTGCCAGCATTGCAAGCAGTGTCTGGACGTATGATTCCCAGCTTTCCGACTGGGTGGCGCCAGCCAGCAGGGAACCCATGGCGACGGTCATGACAAAATCAACACTGGTCATTTTCGAAAACGACCGCAGCCCGACCATGCGGACCAACATGACAATCCATACGAGGCCGATTGTGGCCAGCAACAGACCGCGCGCAAACAGGTCGGCAATTTCGTTATCAAAGAACATACCATTTCCCGGAGTCGGTGCATCAGGTCGCCGAATAACGCCTTGCATGTCAGGGTTCGCCAGAACCATTGGCGAAACAACGATGCACCCGGGAAAATGTTCAACGGGACTGGAAGACAACAAAAAACCCCGCGGCGGAAGCAACGGGGTTTTTGAATTCGCCAAAAGCGTGGCGGTCTATACCGCTTCGGCCAGCTCGCTGGCGTCCGGCTCGCGCAGCACATAGCCACGTCCCCAGACGGTCTCGATATAGTTGAGGCCACCGGCTGCAGCTGCCAGCTTCTTGCGCAGCTTGCAGATGAAAACGTCGATGATCTTGAGTTCAGGCTCATCCATGCCGCCGTAAAGGTGGTTGAGGAACATTTCCTTGGTGAGCGTGGTACCCTTGCGCAGGGAAAGGAGTTCCAGCATCTGGTATTCCTTGCCGGTCAGGTGAACGCGGGTACCGGCCACTTCAACCGTCTTGGCATCCAGGTTGACGACCAGGTCGCCGGTGGTGATGACAGACTGGGCATGGCCCTTGGAGCGGCGGACGATCGCATGGATGCGGGCAACAAGCTCATCCTTGTGGAACGGCTTTGTCATGTAGTCATCGGCACCGAAGCCGAGGCCGCGAACCTTGTCCTCAATGCCTGCAAGGCCGGAAAGGATGAGGATGGGCGTCTTGACCTTGGAAAGGCGCAGTGTACGCAGAACTTCATAGCCGGACATGTCCGGCAGGTTCAGGTCGAGCAGGATGATGTCATAATCATACAGCTTGCCCAGATCGACACCTTCTTCCCCAAGATCGGTGGTATAAACATTGAAACTCTCGGACTTAAGCATGAGCTCAATGCTTTGAGCCGTTGCGCTATCATCCTCAATCAACAGAACTCGCATTCCGGATCCCCTTCTTAGTGGCCGCATCAAACGGCATTCGAACTTTTTGCCTCGTTGTCCAAATGCCGTCCGCATCTGAATTGGTTTCAGAATACTGACGTTAATTGGTTAACAAATTGTGATTCTTTGGGGCAAGTGATAAATGTTAATAGCAGAAAAATGATGCAAGCCGTTGAAAAATTGAAGGAATCCAGAATGCCAAAAATGTGAAAAATCATTAACTTGTCTGTGCAAAACCATTTTGGAACCCTTGCCAGGTAAAAAACGAATCTTTTTGCGTTCCCGACTGACCCGGTTTACCCCCTCTTAATGCCTAACACGTATGCTTAAGATTGCGAGTAAACAGAAGGTTAGCATGTGTGACTGCCTTCTGCCGGATAGCCGGGCTTTCCACCCAGATTTTGAAGGTGGAGGTTCATCCCTCGCAACCATTTGGCCAGTCAGCGCGTTTTTGCTGATCAGGGCCGTCCATTCGTTCCGTTTGTTTGGATGGCCGAGTGGAGTTCAAGGGATTTCAAGGAGTATTGAGTATGAAATCGCGTGACAACCTGCTTCGCCTGAAGCATTTCCAGGTACAGGAAAAGACCCGCCAGCTTGCACAGATCGACATGATGCTGGGCGAGTTCGAGAAGATGTCCAATGATCTGAAAGCCCAGATCGAGGTTGAAGAGAAAAAGGCGGGCATTACCGACGCTTCCCATTTCGCCTATCCAACCTTTGCCAAGGCCGCACGCGGCCGGGTGGATAATCTGGCTGTTTCCATTCGTGATCTTCAGGAAAAACGCGAGCCTGCAGTCGAAGCGCTCAAGGAAGCTGAAGAAGAGCTTCGCAAGGCCGAGCTGAAGGAAGCCCGCGATGGCGGTGCCTCGGACATTACCGAGACTGTTGTGGACCAGATGGTAGAACGGCGAATGATGATTGGCTGACCGGCAGGTCTCGTTTTCGCAAGAAACAATCAAGACGGCAGAATCAGGCAACAAGCAAGGCCGGTATCCGCAGACGGAAGCCGGCTTTCATGTTTTTGCGGCAGGTCTTGGCATGGCAGGCGGTGTGCCAAAGCTCCAAAACCTGTTAATATGGCAATGGGGCGTTCGAATGATTTGCGGGCAGGGAAAGCTGTTCGCAATGGAGATGCCATGAGACCCGCACTTTTCGTCCTGATCTGCCTGCTTTTCCTTCCAGCCTACCCGGCACATGCCGACATCAACGCCAAAATACGTTCCCTCGCGCCAAACGGGCTCGTATATGTGCTGGATGAAAATGGCAGGGAGCTTGTCTCGCGCAATGCCTCAAAGCCTTTCGTGCCCGCATCCGTCGCCAAGATCGTGACTGCATGGATGGCGATGGAGGTGCTGGGCCCCGACTATCGTTTCCGAACCAGCTTCTACCTCGATGAAAACCGTGTCCTGCATGTGCGCGGCGGCGGTGACCCGTTTCTGGTCTCGGAGGAATTGGCGCTTCTGGCGCCTGCCTTGCTTGAGGCGACGGGCAAGGAAACCTTCAGAGCAATGGTGATCGATACGAGCTATTTCCCGGATACGCTTTCCATTCCCGGCATCAAGAATGATGATGAGGCTTACAACGCGCTGAATTCGGCGCTGGCTGCCAATTTCAACACGATCCATGCCCGCAGGAATGGAAGCACGGTAACGTCGGCGGAGAAGCAGACACCGATCACACCTCTGGCGATCAGCCAGTTTCGCATGCGCGGGCCGAACGGGCGCGGCCGGATCAGCCTGGCACAGCAGGATCCGACTCTTGGCGCGCTGTACGCAGGCGAGCTGATCCGGGCCTTTGTTGAAAAGGAAGGCGGAAAGATCGAGGGCGGGATAACGCTTGGACCAGTTCCGGCAGGCCTGAAGCCGGTTTACGTGCACCACCAGTCGCGGCCCTTGTCCGAACTTGTAAAACTGCTACTGATCGGATCGAACAATTACATCGCCAACCAGATATTTCTCGAAGTCGGGGCCAACCGCAAGGGCGCGCCCGTCAGCCTTGAAAAGTCGCTGGCTGTTGCCGGCCGTCTCATGAAGCGCCATGGCGTTGACGGGGCAATGACACTGGTGGAGGGATCGGGCATAAGCCGCCAGAACAGCTTCACCGCCAGGGGTCTTGGGCAGGTGCTAAATGCCTTTGCCCCGCATGCGGAACTGATGACACGCAGCAAGCGCGGTTCGCGCTACAAGACCGGCACGCTTGATGATGTGAGCACGCTGGCCGGTTTTGCACAGACGACCAGCCATGGCGTGGTGCGTTTCGTGATTGCCCTGCCCGGACGGACCGGCAAATTGCGCTTTCAGTTGCTAAGCGCGATCGAACGGGAATTGTAGGGCGGAACGTGATCGGCCCCGTATGCGTTGAGGGATTGAGACGCAATTCCCGCATACGGAGGTGCGAAAATGCCCAACCAGGCCGCAAACCACAATTCACGCATTGATCAATCCGACCGCATCGTGCCGGTCAATCTTCGCCAGACCGGCCCGACCCCGGTGGAGATGCTCATCTCGACGCGGGTGCGCAAATCGCCGTTCTGGCATCTGTCCGTCGAGGCTGGCTGCTGGCGGGCCACTGTCTACAATCGAATGTACCATCCCCGTGGATATGCCAGGCCCGAGGCTGGTGGCATGATGGCCGAATATGACGCGCTGGTTAACCGCGTCACGCTGTGGAACGTCGCTGTCGAGCGCCAGATCAGGGTCCGCGGGCCCGATGCAGAGGCCTTCGTCAACCGCGTCATCACCCGCGATGCGACCAGGATCAAAGTGATGCACGGCAAATATGTGATCCTTTGCAATGAAAAGGGCGGCATATTGAATGACCCGGTCTTGCTGCGGCCCGGCAAGGATGAATTCTGGTTCTCGCTTTCCGACAGTGACGTGCTGTTCTGGCTTCAGGGCGTCAATATTGGACTTCGTCATGATGTTGAAATCGACGAGATTGATGTTTGCCCGCTTCAGATACAGGGACCGCTTTCGGTTGACCTGATGGTGGATGTGTTCGGGGAGTGCGTGCGTGAAATGCCCTATTACGGATTGCGCGAAGGCGAGGTGGCAGGCTGCCCTGTGCTGATCAGCCAGACGGGCTTTTCAGGCGAGGAGGGTTTTGAGGTCTATGTGCATGACGCAATGTGCAATGCCGAGGCTGTCTGGACCGAATTTCTCGAAAAAGGAAAACCGCAAGGGCTGGAGGTGATCGCGCCGGGGCATCACAGGAGGATTGCGGCAGGAATCCTTTCCTGGGGTCAGGACATGGACCACGAAACCTCGCCGCTGCAGTTGAATCTTGCCTACCAGGTTCCCCGCAAGAAGCTGGCTGACTATATCGGGCGCCAAGCGCTTGAGGCTCAGCGGGCCGAGATCGAGGCGGGAAGATGCCCCTTCAAACAGAAACTTGTCGGCCTTGCCCTTGGCGGACATCCGATCACGGACTATGCCCCGGACTTCTGGCTGATCAATGACAAGGATGACATGCCTGCAGGCTATGTTACCTCGCCCTGGTGGTCGCCGGAGTTGGGGACGAATATCGCGCTTGGTTTCGTGCCGCCCGAACTGAGCGAAGTCGGCACACCACTGCAGGTCGCTCTGCCGGACGAATATGCCGAAGTGCCGGGCTGCTCCGTTGCCGCCGAGGTGGTTGATGTGCCGTTCCGCCCCTCGGCAAATGCCAGCGCGCGCGAACGGGTAAAGTCGGCAGACCGGTCATCAGCGAATTAAACCCCGGCAAACCGCTATTGGGAGTGATGCAATGCAAGGGCGTTATGCCAGATTCACTCGACCAGATGGAAGCCGCGGAACTCCTTGACTGTTGACAGGCAAAGGAGGGTTTTCATCTGTGCCACCGAGGGTATCAGCGTCAGGCGTTTGCGGTAGAGAGCCTCATAGTCGGCGGTATTTCGTGCAGCCACCCTGATCAGGAAATCAAACTCTCCCGAAATCAGATGGCATTCCAGAACCTCCGGCATTCCCAGAATTGCCTCCTCGAATGCCTCAATGTCCTCCCTGCGCTGGCTGGTCAGTTTGGCCTCAATAAAGACCTGGATTTCCAGCCCAACAGACTTGCGGTTGAGGCGGGCGGCATAGTGGGAAATCTTGCCTTCGCTCTCCAGCAGTTTAACCCGCCGGTGGCAGGCCGAAAGCGACAGGCCCACCTGCTCGGAGAGCTTCGCCATTGATGTTTGACCATCTTTCTGAAGTATAGAAAGAATTCTTATATCGAGCCGATCCACGCGAAAATTTCCTGCTATTTGCTCAATGCTGATAACATTTTCAGATAATTTCCCAAAGTACAACAAATTAGAGAATCTTTCTTGTGGCCCTTGGGTTAATTTTATCCTGTCTTGCAGCAAGCAAGTAATCGGGAAGGGAGGATATCATGTCCCACAAGATCGTCGTCGGATATGACGGCAGCAAAGGTGCGCAGGCCGCATTGGATTTTGCAGTAGAAATGGCCAGGGGGCAGGGGGGAAGCATTATTGTTGCCCACGTTCTGGAATGGTCGCCGTACTCATTCCTCACACCAAACGAGTTGGAGGAGCGACACAAGCGCCGCAGGGAAGAACTGGAGCGTGCGGAAAAAGCGGTGCTGGCACCGGTAATGGAAAGCCTGAAGGATAGCGGGGTGGAGGCAATCACTGCGCTCAAATACGGCCACATTGCCGAGACCCTGACTACCATCACCAAGGATCAGGGCGCGAGCCAGATCGTCATTGGAAGGACGGGCCATTCCGGCCTTTCCGCAAGGCTGTTTGGATCGGTAGCCGGCAGTCTCGCCCAGGCTTCGCCTGTGCCAGTCACAATCGTTCCATAAAGACAAGGGTAGGAAAATCATGACCAAGTTATTCAAGGCAGCAGCTTTGGCTGCCCCCGTATTGCTGGCAGTTTCTGTTCCGGCGATGTCCCAGACACTGGATCAGCAGATCAATGACAGTTTTGCTAGCGCGACCGGCTGGTTCGTCAATTTCATTTTCAGCCCGTTCCCCGGAACAGCGTTTCCCTGGATTGTTGCATGGCTGGTACTTGCAGCAACCATATTCACCTTCTATTTCGGGTTGATCCAGTTTCGTGCCTTCCCCCATTCGATCTCGCTGGTGAAGGGCGATTACTCCGATCCGGAAGATGCCGGTGAGGTCAGCCATTTTCAGGCACTCGCCACCGCTCTTTCCGGTACGGTAGGTCTCGGCAATATAGCCGGTGTTGCCGTTGCCATTGGCATCGGGGGGCCAGGAGCAACCTTCTGGATGATCCTGGCCGGACTGATGGGCATGGCATCGAAGTTCACCGAGTGTACGCTGGGTGTGAAATACCGCAATGAATATGCTGATGGCACGGTTTCCGGCGGTCCGATGTACTACATGACCAAGGGCTTTGCCGAGCGTGGACTGCCTGGCGGAAAGTTTATGGCGATCCTGTTTTCCATCTTCTGCGTTCTTGGCGCGCTGGGTGGTGGAAACATGTTCCAGGCAAATCAGGCCCATGCGCAAATCACCAATGTGCTGGGTGTTTATCCAGGATGGATCACCGGCGTTGTTTTTGCACTGATCGTGTTTGCGGTGATTGTAGGTGGCCTGAAGTCCATTGCGAGTGTCACCGAGAAAATAGTGCCGTTGATGGCTGTTTTGTATGTCACAACGGCGCTTGTGATCATCGTGATGAATGCCGACATGATTGGCTGGGCATTTGGTCAGATATTTGCCGGCGCCTTTACAGGGCTTGGTGTTGCCGGAGGCATGGTCGGTGCCCTTATCCAGGGCTTCAAGCGTGCGGCATTCTCAAACGAAGCGGGTGTTGGTTCGGCAGCTATCGCGCACTCGGCGGTTCGTACAAAGGAACCGATCACCGAGGGCTTTGTGTCGTTGCTCGAACCTTTCATCGATACGGTGGTTATCTGCACCATGACGGCGCTTGTGATCATCATTACCGGCCAGCTGATCTCTGATCCCCAGACAGGCCTGTATCTGCTGAATGAGAACGGCACGACCATCCAGACCATAGATGGCAATTCGGGTGTGGCTCTTACATCTGCCGCTTTCTCGTCTGCATTTGGATGGTTCAAGTACATACTTGCAATCGCAGTGATCCTGTTCGCCTTTTCGACCATGATCAGCTGGTCCTATTACGGCCTGAAAGCCTGGACCTTCCTGTTTGGCGAAGGCAAGACCACGGAAATCGTCTTCAAGGTGATTTTCTGTATCTTTGTCGTAATTGGTGCATCAGCAAATCTGGGACCGGTCATTGATTTCTCCGATGCAATGATCTTCGCCATGGCAGTGGTAAACATTATGGCTCTGTACCTGCTGATGCCGATCGTCAAGAGAGAGATGAACAGCTATCTTGCCCGGCTGAAGTCAGGCGAAATCAGGAAGTTCAAATAGGTTACGTGCCCCTGCCGCTTCTGGCGGCAAGGATCAGGAATGATGAAAGTCACCGGGAAACCGGTGGCTTTTTCCTTGTGTTTCCTGTCGATCGACAAGCCGTTTGCCGTTTGACGCGCAAACTTTCCTGATGCACACTTGCTGATGGAGGAGGGATGTCAATTTCATCCGTTGCGGCAAAAAAGCCGGGCGGGCGTTCATGCTTTGGAGGAGCGTGTCATGGCATCCGATGCAGTCAATACGACCAGTGCGGACAAGGGTGGAAGCCCCGGTCCGAAAATGCAGACCCCGCAACAAAGGGCAATGCCTGTCATCAACACCATCACGGTGGATGACATTACCGCCTCCCTGAAGGCTGGAGTTTCCGACTTTCTCAAGCGGCCCGTGATGAGCGGATTTTTCGGCCTTTTCTATGCCGCCTTCGGGATCTTCTTCATTGCCGGGCTGGTCTGGCTGGACAAGATCTGGATGATCATCCCGGCTGCCGTCGGCTTTCCGCTAATTGCTCCCTTTGCCGCTGCCGGTCTTTATGAAATCAGCCGCAGGCTGCAAAAGGGCGAAAGCTTCGGTTGGTCCGACATCTTCCTGGTCATGCAAAGCCAGCGCAGGCGTGAAATGGGCTGGATGGCATTTGTGACCCTGTTCATCTTCTGGGTATGGATCTATCAGGTGCGGCTGCTGCTGGCGATCATCCTGCAGAACCAGTCCTTCTCCACCTTTGATGGTTTCCTGACGACGATCTTCACGACCTATAACGGCTTTATTTTCCTGGGAGTTGGAACGCTGGTGGGTGCATTCCTCTCGACAGTGCTGTTCACGGTGACCGTAGTCGCCATGCCGCTGCTGCTCGACCGGGAGACGGATTTTGTTACCGCGATGATCACTTCCATCCGTGCGGTTGCTGAAAACCCGGTGGTCATGGTGATCTGGGGATGGATCATCTCGGTCGTCATGCTCCTTTCGCTTCTGCCTGCATTCCTCGGCCTTATCATAACGCTGCCGATCCTGGGCCATACGACCTGGCATCTGTATCAGCGGGTTGTGGCGCCAGCGCCGGAGCCGGCAAAGTAACCGACTGGCAAAGAATTGTACTGTGCCCAGGCGACAGGTTTTGGCGAAGTGTTCAAAATCATGCAGCCAGCGCGGCGAGCAGCTGTCGGCTTTGCGAGTCGGCAGGAAAATAGAATTCGATCTTCAGATCGTCCAGCAGCAGG
The DNA here is from genome assembly GCA_964541115.1 of uncultured Salaquimonas sp. Classification (GTDB taxonomy): domain Bacteria; phylum Pseudomonadota; class Alphaproteobacteria; order Rhizobiales; family Rhizobiaceae; genus Salaquimonas. The sequence goes on along the minus strand of CAZIPH010000064.1, from coordinate 2,785 downwards.
TCTTCGGGAGTGCCGAATTGTGCGACCGTTGCAAACAGTGAAAGCCGAATATCGCCCATCACAATGATGGTGGGAATGACCGGGCCAGGCGCACCGGACCGCGGTTCAGCAAACCCGGACAGGTATGCCGCGACCGTGTCAAATGCTTCGCATCCGCCCATTGCGGCACTTTCCGTGTGAAGCCTGTTTGAAACGTTCTGGGCCACTTCCGCCCAGTTTTCTATCCTGGCCGGTGTTGCCGGGTCCTGCAACAAGTCGAGCAGACTGTCGCCTGCACCCACACCGAAGTGTTCAAACAGTTTGCGTGCCGGCCCGTTGAGTTTGAGTATGGTCCACATTCGGTCGATCGCCAATGCGGGATAAGGCGCGTGGTTCTGCAGCATGTGCTCAATAGCCGAACGGACGGGTTCCATTGCCTCCTCTTCCCATTTGCGGGATGGATAGCGAGCGGCAAAGCCTGCATGGGTCAGCATCTGGTTGCGGGCTGTCATCGGCAATTTCAATGCCTCGCACAGACGAGAGATCATTTGCGGACTTGGACGGGCGCGACCGGTTTCAAGGAAGGATATATGACGTGAGGAAACGTCAGCTTCCATAGCCAGATCAAGTTGGCTGAAGCGGCGGGCCCTGCGCCAGTTTCGCAAAATATCGGAAAATTCGCTCATGCCTCATGATAGCATGGGAAATCCAGATTGCATTTACCTCTCAGGTAATTGTTTTGCTCACCAGCGCGGTTCAGTCTTGCGAAAAAGGAGACTGAAAAATGCAGCTGTTTCGCTTGGTCATGATTTTTCTCTGCCTGGTAATCTATGGCTCGACCTTTTTCGTGATGATGGTCAATGGCGTTGATTTTCTCACGCCGTTTTTCGAGGCTCTTCTCAGCGGCACCTGGCAGGGGCAGTTCAACCTTGATTTCGGCATGTATCTGCTGCTGTCAGCGCTTTGGATCATGTGGCGGAGCGGCTTTTCCGGCCTGTCCATTGTCCTGGGTGTCCTTGCGGGATCGCTGGGCATGCTGGTGTTCGCGCCATACCTTCTGTGGCTGACTCGGCAGAACAAGGGTGATTTCAACAAGTTGCTGTTGGGGGTACACGCGAAATTGCGCCGCAACGGCGATGGTTGATGGTGGCCATCAGGCATGGTTATCAGGCTTCCTGTGTATCCCGACAGCTTTCGGCGATACTCAGTTGAGCACGGTTTTCAGGAAGGTTCGCGTGCGTTCATCCCGCGGGTTTGCGAATATCTGCGAAGGTGGACCGGCTTCGACAATCACACCGCCCTCCATGAAGCAGATGCGGTCTGCGAGTTCCCTTGCAAAGTTCATCTCGTGGGTTGCCAGTACCATTGTCATGCCCTCGTCGCGTAACTTGCGCAGCAGGTCGAGCACCTCGCCGACCAGGACCGGGTCGAGCGCCGAGGTGATCTCGTCGAACAGCATGATTTCGGGTTTCATGGCGAGCGCACGGATGACGGCAACCCGCTGCTGCTGACCGCCGGACAACTGGTCCGGATATTTGTGCATATGGGCTGCAAGGCCGAAGCGGGAGAACAGTTCCTCGGCCAAGGGGCGCATTTCATCGCGTGACTTGGCGAGCGCCCGGCGCGGGGCCAGCAGTACATTCTCCATCGCATTCATGTGCGGAAAGAGATTGAAGGACTGGAAAACGATGCCGATGCGCCGGCGAACGGGCCGCAAGTCAATGCCCGGTTCGGCTATGTCCAGTCCGTCGAGCCAGATCTGCCCGTCATCGACCGGCTCCAGCCCGTTCATGCAGCGCAGCAGGGTTGATTTGCCCGAACCCGAAGCGCCGATCAGGCAGATCATCTCACCCTCATGCACATCAAGATCAATGCCCGTCAGAACCTGGTTGTCGCCAAAGGATTTGGTGACGCCGGACACTTTCAGCTTGGTTGCCCTCATAGCTAGCTACGCTCCTGACGCTGCTTGTTCATCAGGTAGTCGGCGTATCGCGTCGCTGGAATGGTGACGGCAAGGAAGATGACGGCAGCCACCACATAGGGCGTGAAATTGGCGAACAGGCTCTTGTAAATGCCGGCCTGGCGCAGCACCTCCACCGGGCCGATGAAGGAGAGGAGGGCAACGTCCTTCTGCAGGGCGATCAGCATGTTCATGTTGGCTGGCACAACGCGGCGGATCGCCTGGGGCAGGACGATGTAGCGCATGACGTCGCGCTCACCCATGCCGAGCGAAAGGCCGGCTGCGCGCTGGCTCTGGTGGACGCTTTCAATGCCTGAGCGCAGAATCTCTGCCACATAGGCCGAATAGGTAAGAACGAGGGCAACCGTGCCCCAGATATAGGGTGAGTTCCACGGGCGCGGCAGTCCAAGGCCAGGGATGCCGAAACCGACAAGGTAGATGACCAGCACGACCGGAAGCCCGCGAAAGATATCCACATAGGCGGCACCGAAAATCCGAAGCGGAAACAGGGCGGGAGCGGTGACCGACCGGGCAAGGGCGATCAGCAAGCCCATGAGGGCGACGAGGGGTGCCGACCAGAGGAAGATCGCGATGTTGAGGGAAAATGCTTCCAGCATCTCGGGAAAGGTTCGCAGGAAGATTTCCCAGGAAAAAAAGCTCTTCTGAACGGCCACCCAACCCGGCGCCATCGGTACCAACACGAATACGGCCAGTGCCACCATCAGCGTACTGGCCGATGCAATGATCAAGGCCCGCCGTCTCTGGCGGGCCTCATATTGAGCTCTTCTTGTCACGGTCTACCGGCTCTGAAGGTTACTTGACGAGCGGCACGTCGGTTGCCGCCTG
>CAZIPH010000063.1:0-13424 GCA_964541115.1 uncultured Salaquimonas sp. | reverse complement strand
ATCGATGACGGATCGATATCGATGTGGATCTTCTTGGAGTTCGGCGAGAACGCATCAAGGCGGCCGGTGATTCGATCGTCGAATCGCGCGCCGATACAGACCATGACATCGCAATCATGCATGGCCATGTTGGCTTCATATGTGCCATGCATCCCAAGCATACCGAGCCAGTTTTCTCCGCTGGCCGGATAGGCACCGAGGCCCATCAGCGTCGAGGTGATCGGGAAGCCCGTCAGTGCCACCAGTTCGCGCAACAGGCGGCTCGCCTCGGGTCCCGAATTGATGACGCCGCCGCCGGTATAAAGGATCGGCTGTCGGGCTGAAGCCATCAGCCGGATGGCCTCGCCTATCGCATCGGCATCGCCATGCAGCTTCGGCTGGTAGCTCTTGAGCTGATAATGTTCCGGTGGATGGTAGGTACCCGTCGCGAACTGGATATCTTTCGGGATGTCGATCAGAACCGGGCCGGGCCTGCCATTGGTGGCTACGTAGAACGCCTCGTGCAGTATGCGCGGCAATTCGGTAACCGAGGAAACCAGCCAGTTATGCTTGGTGCAGGGCCGCGTGATCCCGACGGTATCGGCCTCCTGAAAGGCATCCGACCCGATCAGCCCTGTAGGAACCTGACCGGTGATGCAAACCAGCGGGATGGAGTCCATCAGCGCATCCTGGAGCGGGGTGACGGCATTGGTTGCGCCGGGACCGGAGGTGACCAGCATGACGCCGGGTTTGCCGGTTGAGCGGGCATAGCCTTCGGCGGCATGACCAGCGCCCTGTTCGTGACGCACCAGAATATGGCGTATCTGGTCCTGCTGGAAGATTTCGTCGTAAATCGGCAGCACGGCACCGCCAGGATATCCGAAAAGCGTATCGACATTATTGTCCTTGAGCGCTTCAAGGACCATCTCCGCACCGGTCATTTCGCGCGATTTAGCGTGCATGTTGTCAGCCATGGCTCCAGTTTCTCTTCACCATATCAGGCAGTTGTCTCATTGCCTGTCTTTTTCCTCAGGAAGGCTGGTAATCCCATTCCCTCCGGTTGAAAACCCTGCTTTTGGACCAAAAGCAGATCTTGCTGCCTTTCCAGAAACCGGGCAATAAAAAAGGCCCCTTCCGGAGCCTGTTTTGCGCATACGCTGCAGAAGCGACAGGTTTACCAACCCGTCACGCGTATGCGCATCCCACCACCACAATAAGTCTCGACATCGTATTTTTCCTGGAAAGTGTATTTCCCTTAATAGCTGCGGGACCCTACTTGCTGGCCCCGTATCAGTCAATACTGTTCCCCGTTAATCAGCCTTTTTGGCAATGGCCGGATCCGGGCTGCCATAAACAGTACGAATGACGAAGAGGGCGAGTGCTGCCCCGATCAACTGGCAGATGATGAACATGATCACACTGCCGGGCTCAATGCCGGCAAAAGTGTTGGAAAACTGCCGTGCAATCGTCACAGCCGGATTGGCAAAGGATGTCGACGCCGTGAACCAGTAGGCGGCCGTGATATACAGCCCAACCACTGCCGGAACAGCGTCCGGTCTGGCACGAAGCGTGCCCAGGATCGCAAAAACCAGCCCGAAGGTAGCCACAGCCTCGGAAACCCATTGCCCCGCGGAGGAGCGAACCTTTTCGCTGATCTGGAGCGCATGAAGGTCGAACATCACGTTGGCGAGCAGTACGCCCGCCACGCCACCGGCCACTTGCATGAGCACATAGAGCGCCGCATCACCTGTGGCAATTTCCTTGCGGAGCCAGAAAACCAGGGTGACCGCAGGGTTGAAGTGAGCACCCGATACGGGCCCAAGCGCGGTAATCAGCACGAACAGAATGGCCCCGGTCGGGATCGTGTTGCCCAGAAGCGCAACTGCCGTATTGTCCGGCGAAAGAGTGTCCCCCATGATACCCGAACCAATGACGGTCGCCAGCAGAAACAGTGTTCCGATGAATTCCGCCTGCAGCCTGCTTGATGTTGAATGAATCATTTTTTCCCCGTATTGGCGCTCAGCCTGATTGCGCGCTCACTGGCACCCTCGCCCTCGGCACCAATTTCCTGCAAGGCTGCTTGTAGCGTGTTCGCAGGCAGGTTTTCCAGTTCGAGTTCAAGCATTGCGGTAACGCGTTGGGCAAGTCGCTCATGGCCCAAAAGAAACGCCTCATCCTGCCCTTCGCCCTCAACGGCTGCCGGGTCAGCTATCCCCCAATGCGCTTTCACCGGTGCACCGGGCCAGATCGGGCAGGCCTCGCCTTCCGCAGAATCGCATACTGTAATGACAATATCCATTTCGGGAGCATTCTCGCCCGAGAAAACATCCCATGATTTCGAACTGAAGGCAGAAACATCATGACCATTGGCGGCCAGCAGTTTGAGCGCGGCCGGATGCGGTTCGCCCTTGGGCCGGGAGCCGGCGGAATATGCCTGCAAGCGTCCTTCACCCAGCTTGTTGATCAGGGCTTCCGCCATGATCGAACGCGCCGAATTGCCTGTGCACAAGACAAGTACATTCTTCATGTCCGCAACCCTCCTGTCGAGTGGCGCTCGTACAGTGGGTGTATGACAGATTTGTTACAAGGAAGGGACTGGGCAGGGGATAGGGAAAAGATTTCAGATCGATGAAGGTTCAGGCTGCAACGCGGTTGCGGCCTTCATTCTTGGCCTGATAAAGTTTCTTGTCAGCAGCCTTGAAGAGATCATCCACATTGTCAACCATTCCCTCATTAGTCGCAACGCCAATGGAAATGGTCGGGCGGATGATCACCTTGCCGGACTTGATTTGCAGCTTTTCCACCATTTCGCGGTAGCGCTCGGCCACACCCAGCAATTGTTCGCGGTTAGCATAAGGTGTGATTACAGCAAATTCCTCACCGCCAAGTCGCGCAACCACATCATGCTCACGGCAAATGGCACGCATGCGAAGAGCCACTTCCTTCAGTACAAGGTCGCCGACATCATGGCCGTAATTGTCGTTTACGCTCTTGAAATGGTCCAGATCGAGTATGAGGAGGCCCAAAGTAGCACCGATCTTGTTGAATTCGGTCAGATAACCGCTCAGCGCTTCCTCGAAGTAACGGCGGTTGTTCATGCCGGTCAGTGGATCGGTTGTTGCCTGTTTCTGCAGGCTTTCCGCCCTGCGATCCATCTGAAAACGCTCCTGCTTGGAACGCTTCATGACGGGTGAAACCACAGCGAGGGAAAAGACAATACCACCCAGGGTAGTGCCGAGTGCCAGGATCATGATCTTTTCGCCCTGGGAGAGGGAACCGGCGGCTTTCAGCGTGAATGCCTCCCAGTTGAACAATGACATGTACAATCCGAACACAAGCAGAAGCGCCGCAACCGCAAACAGCGCGGTATTGAGCAGGGCAAGACTACCCTCAAGCTTGTTGGTATTGTTTCGTGTCATTTATCCTGCTGTCCTCCGGGGCGACTGGAAGGTGATGACTGCTCATCTGACCTAACGATATGCCAAATCGATGAAAACCGGCTTAACTCTTATGCTGAATGAAGTGTTACGGATGCATCCCAAGTAATTGTGCGATCAGGATTTTTGCGCGTTCAGGGTTCTCCTCCCTATGCCAGGAGGTATCTGCCCCGCAGAACTGGTTCCTGAACCAGGTCGACTGGCGTTTTGCGTATTGCCCGGTGGCGGTAACCGCAAGGCGTACGGCCTCCTCCCTTCCGGTCTTCCCGCTCAGGTAATCCCGCAATTGCGAGACACCTATGGCCCGCATCGAGGGAAGATCCGGCGAAAGACGCATTGCCAGCAGTTGCTCCACCTCCTCAAGCGCGCCGTTCTCGATCATGCTGCCAAAACGCGCAGCGATCTTGTGGCGCAGCGCCTTGCGATCGGGAGCCAGAACGATCTTTAGGCAGGAACCGCTGTCCAGGATCGGTCTGGTTCGTTCTCGCGCCTGCCACCAGGAAAGTGGCTTGCCGGTACTTCGTACCACTTCCAGTAACCGGCAGATGCGTTGACTGTCGCCCGGCTTGAGCTGTGCTGCACCCTCAACATCGAGCAAGGCCAGTTCCCGGTAAACTTCTTCCAGATCGTGGGATGCGCGCTCTCGGATTTCCGCGCGCAGAGCCGGATCGATCGGCGGAACGGCGCTCAAACCCTCTAGCAAGGCCTTGAAATACAAACCGGTTCCCCCGGTAATTACCGGCAGACTTCCTTCTGCCTTCAGTTGGTGCAGAACAGGCCTGACATCCTCGAGGTAACGGGCAACGGAATAGGTGATGGAAGGGTCGACATGCCCGAACAGGAAGTGATCAACGCCCTTCATTTCCTGCGGTTGCGGGCGGGCGGTGAGAACACGGAGGATGTCATACACCTGCATTGAATCGGCATTGACGACTGCCCCGCCATATTCCCTTGCCACATCAACGGCCAACGCGCTCTTGCCGCTGGCGGTTGGCCCGGCTATCAAAATGGCATCCAAGCGTTTCAATCCGTTTTCCTCTCGCCAGAAACCACAAGAATCCATGAGAATTCCTGCGATATGAACCAGCCAATCACCCTTGCGTCAAATATGGCAATACCGGCAGACGGCGAATGGATCGCAACACTGATTGCACCGCCCGGTTCCTGCCTATTGGACAAGGCCCTCCTGGACAAGGTGGCGGCCATCCTTGTCGCCAAAAACTGCCGATGGCTTGCTGAAAGCGAGGCTGCCGAGATTACCCTTGCAGCAGCGCTGCCTCATGCTCTTCACGAACAGGCAATAGACTTGCTGGCAGGAAAGCGTGTTGACCTGGCACTGCAGCCTGCTGCGGGCCGCCGCAAGAAGGCACTGATTGCCGACATGGATTCCACCATGATCAACCAGGAATGCATTGATGAACTGGCCGCCGAAGTGGGGGTAAAGGAACACGTCGCGGCCATTACCGCGCGCGCCATGAATGGCGAAATCGCCTTTGAACCTGCACTTCGCGAAAGGGTTGCGCTGCTCGAGGGCCTGCCCGCTTCCATTGCCGACAGTGTAATCGCCAACCGGATCACCCTTGCGGGAGGCGGGCGCACGCTTCTTGCCACCATGAGGGCCAAGGGTGCTCGCACCGCACTCGTTTCGGGTGGCTTTACTCTTTTCACCAGTGCAATAGCGGCAATGATCGGCTTTGACGAGAACCATGCAAATATCCTCGAAACCGCGAACGGGCATCTCACCGGAAAGGTCCGCGAGCCGATTTTGGGCGCCGATGCGAAAGTCGCCGCCATGAAGAGGATTGCGCTCGAACAGGGTATCGAACCATCCGATTTCATAGCAGTTGGTGATGGGGCGAACGATCTGCCGATGCTGCAGATGGCCGGCACCGGCGTAGCCCTTCATGCCAAGCCTACAGTGGCGGCACAGGCTCAAATCCGCATCGATCATGGCGATCTGACGGCCCTCTTGTATCTCCAGGGTTATCCACGTGACGAGTTCATCCATGGCTAACGTGCCTTTCAGGCCACTTGAAACCACGCGGCTGATCCTTAGGAAATGGACGAAAAGTGACCGGGAGCTATTTCACCTGATCAACAATGATGAAGAAGTCATGGCCTTTTTCCCGTTTCGCCGTACGCCAGAACAATCCGATGCGATGATGGATGATCTCAACCGGCTGATCGATGAAAACGGCTTCTCGTTTGCAGCGATGGAGGAAAAGGCCGGTGGAGAATGCATCGGCATGTGCGGCCTGCATGTGCTGAACCTTTCCGATGTCTTTCCTACCGGAACGGTGGAAATCGGCTGGCGGCTGGCACCCCGTTACATTGGACACGGATATGCAACCGAAGCCGGAATCAGATTACTTGAATACGCCTTTAACACCTTGAAACTGAAGGAAGTAGTTTCATTTGCGGTCGACACCAACCACCGCTCAACAGCCGTTATGCGGCGGATCGGAATGACTGCGCGGCCGCACCTTGATTTCGACCATCCCGCCGTGCCCGACACTCACCCCCGTTTGAAGCGTCATGTCGTTTACACCGTCGAGCGCGATGACTGGCTCAGTCAAAATTCGTGACAGGCAATGAAAAGCGGCCAGCACTCTCATGCGGGCCGCTCTGAAATGATTGTCTGTATTCCGGCTTTGTCAGCCGTCAATGCGCACCACAACAAAGCGGATATCACCATCCTTGTTTGACACCATCAGCAATGCATTCTTGCGGCCATCTCCTGAGAGTTCCTCGATTCGGGCGCGAACATCGTCAGCAGTGGAGACCGCCTCCTGGTTGACTTCAACCACCACGTCACCGGCAGTGATGCCCTTGTCCTGCGCATTGCTGCCTTCCTCGACTTCCATCACATAGACGCCATTGATCTCGTTTCCGATATCTTCCGCATCGCGCAACTCATCGGTGATCTCCGACAGCACCATGCCGAGAACCGGCTTGGGCGTGTCATCTTCCGGTGTGGTTTCGTCATCCGTGGACTCGGAAGCGTCAATGGCTTTTTGACCATCCTCGAGGCGACCAACGGTTACCTTGACGGTTTCCTCCTTGCCCTTGCGGAAAACGACCACATCGACTTCCTTGCCAACAGGCGTATCCGCAACGACACGCGGCAGATCACGCATGGAATCGACTTCCTTGCCGTCGAATCTCAGGACAACATCGCCGGACTGAATGCCGGCCTTGTCAGCAGGTCCGTCGGCAAAGACATCGCCAACAAGCGCACCGCCAGCCCGCTCCATGCCAAGGCTCTCGGCAATCTCCTCGCTGACGGACTGGATCTGGACACCCAGCCAGCCCCGGCGTGTTTCACCAAACTCGACCAACTGATCGATTACCGGTTTGGCAAGCGATGTCGGAATGGAAAAGCCGATGCCGATGGAGCCACCCGAGGGCGAAATGATTGCAGTATTGATGCCGACGACCTCGCCATCCATGTTGAACAGAGGGCCACCGGAATTACCCCTGTTGATCGCAGCATCGGTCTGGATGAAATTGTCATACGGGCCCGAATTGATGTCGCGGCCAATCGCCGAGACGATACCGATGGAAACCGAACCGCCAAGTCCGAACGGGTTGCCAATGGCCATCACCCAGTCGCCAATCCGCGATTTCTCCGAGTCGCCAAGCTTGACGAATTGCAGCTTCTCGTCAGATTTGACCCGCAAGACCGCCAGATCTGTCTTGGAATCCGTACCGATGAGTTCTGCCACCAGTTTGCGGCCATCGGCAAAATTCGCAACAATTTCGTCGGCATCCGCAATCACGTGATTATTCGTGACGATCAGTCCGTCTTCACTGATCACGAAACCCGAGCCAAGTGACTGCCGATTGCGGGAAGGGCCATTGTCACGGTCTCCGCGTGGAAACAGCTCATCAAAAAATTCCTGGAACGGACTGCCTTCAGGAACTTCCGGGACCGGGGCGCTGGGGCGGCGCTGTTCGACCCTTTGGGAAGTCGAGATGTTGACCACGGCGCCGAGTAGCCCCTCGGCGAGGTCGGCTACCGATACCGGTCCCGCGCTCTGCGCAAATGCCGGTTGAACGAAGCCGCCCGTGGATGTTGGCAACACAAGAGCCGTTGCCAGGGCAAGCGCAATGATCCTGCCTGCCAGGCGGCCGGGTTTCCTGCTGGTGACATGGTTCAACATCGTCATCTACGACTTCCTCTCCGTTGCGGGCGCGGCCCGTTTATACTCTAGCGGGCTCGGCCCGATTATTTGTTTCCCAAGCCCGGCAATCCTCCGGGGCTTGTTGAGTTCTGCATGGTGTCCTGCGGTCAAATGTTATCTGAACTGCGATTATGGTTGCCTTGTGGCTTAACCTTTTACCAGCCAGACAACAAATACACCGACCGCAATCGCAACCGCACCAATTGCCCTGAGGCTCTGATCAGGTATCAACGGTAGTTGCTCTGCCATCCGTTTTACACCGCCGGGAAACAGCGCGTAAATCAAACCTTCAAGTACCAGAAACAAACCTAGCGCTATGATTAATTCCTGCAATCGTGCAATCCCTCAGTTTTTCGTGATGAGCCCCGGGCGCCTGACACAAAAAGGCCGGGGCAGCTTGCCACCCCGGCCCAATGACTTCTACTGCCGCTAGTTGGCATTTCCGGTGGTTTGACCGCCGGGATTTCCGAAATAGCGGAAAAAGTCCGAATTCGGCGACAGGACCATTGTGGTTCCAGACTTCTCCAATGCCTGCAGATAGGCAGTCATCGAACGGTAAAACTCAAAGAATTCCGGATCACGGGTAAACGCGCCAGCGAAGATCGAGTTGCGTTCCGCATCGCCTTCACCGCGAAGGATCTGGCCATCACGGTCGGCAGCAGCCTTGATCTCGACCACTTCACGGTCCGAACGTGCACGAATACGGCGAGCTGCCTCCTGGCCCCGTGCACGCAACCTTTCGGCTTCGGCAAGACGTTCAGCTGTCATCCGGTTGAAGGTCTGCTCGGAAACTTCCTGCGTCAAATCGGTTCGGCGGATACGCACGTCCTCGATCTGGATACCCAGTTCATTGGCTGCAGGGCGCAACTGGTCGCGGACTTCCCGCATCATCGCGGCACGTTCTTCCGAAAGGGCAGCCTCGAAGCCGCGCAGGCCGTAGACCTGGCGAAGCGAGTTGTCGAGACGGGTACGCAGGCGTTGTTCAGCCAGTTCTATACGGCCCGATACCTGGCCGCGGAAGCGGGCAGCATCCGAGATCTTGTAAGTTACAAAAGCATCCACTTCATAGAACTTGCCGCCTGAAACCTGAACGGTAATGTCGTCCAGGTCGAATTTCAGCAACCGGTCTTCGACGATCTGGACCGTATCCAGTTCGAACATGGTGAATGGCAGCTTGAAATAGATGCCAGGGTCCGTTTCCACGCGCTTGATCTCGCCGAAGCGCAACACAATCGCCTGGTCACGTTCATTGACCACGAAAAACGAATTGAGACCCAGAAAGGCGAGTATCGCCAATACTATGAGAATAACAGGACCCTTGCTCATTGTGTGGCTCCTTCATCGGTGGGATTGTTCGCCTGGCTGCGTCTCTGGATTTCCGGCAATGGCAGGTACGGCACGACACCCGGGCCACCCTGACCCTGTTCGATGATCACCTTGTCGGATCCACCCAGAACCTGTTCCATGGTTTCAAGGAACAGGCGCTTGCGCGTTACTTCGGGCGCTTTGGCATATTCATCATGAACGGCGATAAAGCGCTGGGCCTCACCCTTTGCCTCTTCCACTACGCGGTTCTTGTAGGCCGCTGCATCTTCCAGGATCTGCGCCGCTTCACCGCGGGCAGCACCCAGAATTCGGTTTGAATAGCGGTTGGCTTCCTCGATGAACCGGTCCTCGTCCTGTTCCGCGCGCTGCACTTCGTCAAACGCATCGGCAACAGGTCCGGGAGGCGCCACATCCTCGATGTTGACCGCACTTACCGCAAGGCCGGTGCCGTAATCATCCAGCGTGGATTGCACAATGGAGCGAACCTGCGCGGCAACGCCGGCACGGTCGTCACGGAAGACATCCTGTGCAGGACGGCTGCCTACAACCTCGCGCATGGCGCTTTCTGCAATCTGGCGAACCAGATCATCGGGTTCACGCGTATTGAACAGGTATGCCTCGGGATCGGTCACCTGATATAGCACCGAAAAGGCCAGATCGACGATGTTCTGGTCGCCCGACAGCATCAGGCCGCTGGCCTGGCCGCCGCCACCAACATTGCCGATATTGATCTGGTTTTCGCGGATGTTTGCAACTTCATAGGTTTCGATAGGCCACCAATGGAAATGCAGGCCCGGGCCGGACACCTCCTCTTTCGGCTGGCCAAACCGCAGTTCTATGCCCAGCTGGTCCGGCTGGATTGTGTAGAAGGATTTGTAGGCATACAGCGCCAGAAGACCCAACAGGATTATGCCGAACATGGCCGGGGAGAATCCGCCTGTTCCACCGCCACCGGGCAGTGCATTCTTCAGGCGCTCCTGACCCTTGCGGATGATCTCCTCAAGGTCAGGTGGCTGATTGCCGCCACCCGGGCGCTGGCCGCCTGGCCCCTGGCCCCACGGACCACCCGGTCCGCCCTGCCCACCATTGTTACCGCCGCCGCCCCAAGGGCCGCCGCCTCCTCCACTCTGATTATTCCAGGGCATCTACTGTCCTTTGTTGAAAATCACTAGGTTGGGGAATGTTATATGTATGCAAGGGGGGCCTTTCAACGGCAAGCGACCGACAATCGTCCAAATCTGCAAGAATGGTTGATATGCCGCGGCAATCAGGGGTTACTGGCGACCTTTCGGCCCGTTTTTCAGGCTCAGACCCGTTCGTATACAGCATAGAGCGTCTCGGCGCTGTCCTTTTCGCCCGCAGCAAATGATTCCCTGCGGACAGGAACCCAATCTGCCGGGTTTATCTGCGGGAAGAATGTATCGCCCTCCGGCTCTGCCAGAACATGGGTAACGTAGAGACGGTCGGCCCTCTCCAGCGCCTGACGATAAAGTTCGCCGCCGCCAATGATGCAGATTTCTTTCTCCAATTCCTGTTCGCTGACCTTTCGTACTGCAAGGTTGATCGCCTCATCCAGGTCACCGGCAATATCAGCCCCCGGAGCATCAAAATCCGCCTGGCGCGTCACAACGATATTCGGCCTTCCCGGCAGGGCCCGCCCGATCGACTCCCAGGTCTTGCGGCCCATGATGATCGGCTTGCCCATCGTGTCGCGCTTGAAGCGTTTGAGATCTGCCGACAGGCGCCAGGGCAACCCCCCTTTCGCGCCGATCACATTGTTGCTTGCGATGGCAACCACCAGGGAAAGTAGCGGCTTGTCGTTGTTCAATTTTCCAGCTCCTTTGTGAATAATTCCGGCTTGTCATCATTGACAACGGGAATAAAAATCCTGTCGGGGCAATTAAAAGACGACGTAACAAGTTCGGGGTACCGAGTTGAAAAAACCGCCATTCGGCTTTCGCCTGCCGTGTTCATCGGTGTGCAGGGCAGCGCTTGCCATTGTCATGCTTAGCGCAGTCACCGCATGTCAGTCTACCTCACCACAAACATCGCAGCCTGCAAGTGAAGATGTACTTGCCGCCGCAGCCTCGCAGGAACAAGAGCCGACCGCGACAGTTTTGGCTGAAGCAGCTTCAACTGAACCGGTCGACCAACCTGCTGGTGATAGTGCCATACAGCTTGCAGCTGCGCCCGCTGCGCAGTGCAGCATAAGTCTTGCAGGCGGCCCGCCACCCATTCCGCCCCGTGGCGCCGATTTTGGCGAGGCTGTTGCAAGCAATGTGGGAAAGGGTGCCAAGCGCGGTGCCCTGAGGATCCTCGGCGCAAGCGTCGGTGGCCAGATCGGCGCCCTGGTCGGCGACGTCGCTGCCAATTCGGTTCGACCTGAACAGGAAGTTCGGGGCATATGGACGATAACCGACGGATCACCCGGTTGCGGTTGCCAGATCGCCCTTGATGCACCTGTATCAATCAACGGATCCCTTGCAATGAAGGGCAAGACCCTTATGCGCGATTGTTCAAATCCTGTCCTGGCAGGCTCGGCAAGCTGGAACCTCGGGCATTCCTTTACCGGATATGGAGTCAAGATGGAATTCAGCAACAGGAAATCCGTCTCCGCAACCATGACCCGCGAGGGAATTCACTATTTCACGGGTAGGCTGGCAGACGGAACCCCTGTAACCATGTGGCGCGAGAAACAGAATTCGGGGGAACTGTCAGCTTTCAGGAAAAGCGTCAGATAGGCCGGTTATATGCCCTGGCCAGTTTCGCATACTGAAAAAGTAACATGATGCCAGCAGGGTGCAGGCAGATTACCATGACAGCCACCCCCTGATCGTATCCAGCGCAACTGGTGTAAAGGTCCAGACGAACCAAAGGCTGCCAAGCGTGAACAGGTAGCCAAGTCCAGCAGCGATCCCGTCCCTGCCGATTAGCGACAGACCAAGGAAAATGATCGCCATTGCCGGGACGACGACACCCCAGGGAATAACCCCGAGGGGAAAAAATGTCAGCGCCAGAAAAATGGCGCATATTGCAATGACATGGCGGTTGACCAGCCACTGGAGGCGCGCGGAAATGATAACATCAAGCCAGCCAAACCATGGCTTTACGGTTTCCACCCCGTTTTGAAACTTCTCGCGATTGAACGTGATGGAACTGGCCCGTTTGGGCAGCCAGATAGAGGACTTCCGGGCGAAAAGCGATTGAAGCGAAACCAGGATAATCAGGAGCGCAGTCAGACCGGGCATGCCCGGAACACCGCCGATCAGCGGAATGAGGTTGAAAAGGGCCAGCAGGACAAGGACAACACCAAGCGAGCGCCCCTCCAGACGTTTCATCACTTCACCCAGACTGACCTCTTCCCTGTCGGGCAGATTCTTCAGTTCATCGATCACTTCCCGGATTCGCATCGGTTTTCCTCGCCAGTTTCGGCAAAGGATCAACGCCCCTGTCAGGGTAAGGTTTCACCCTCCGGGGCGGGCTCCACAAGCGTCGCGGCAGGATTCAGGAGGGCTCATACCGCAACCGGTGCCTTGATGTGCGGATCGGCTTCATAGCCTTCGAGGCGGAAATCATCATGGGTGAAGGCAAAAATGTCCTTTACTTCAGGATTGATCCACATGGTCGGCAATGTCTTCGGCTCGCGAGACAATTGCAGTTCCGCCTGTTCGAAGTGGTTGTGATAAAGATGGGCATCCCCGAAGGCATGAATGAACTCTCCTGGCTCGAGGTCGCAAACCTGCGCGATCATCATGGTGAGCAGCGCGTATGAAGCGATATTGAACGGTACGCCCAGAAAGATGTCGGCAGAGCGTTGGTAGAGCTGGCAGGACAACTTGCCTTCGGCAACATAAAACTGGAACAGGCAATGGCAGGGCGGCAGCGCCATTTCATCCACCAGCGCCGGGTTCCACGCCGAAACGATCAGCCTGCGCGAATTCGGGTTGGTACGTATCTGTTCAACCAGATTGCTGATCTGATCCACAGCCCGCCCGTCGGGTGACGGCCAGGAGCGCCACTGATAGCCATATACCGGACCTAGGTCGCCGTTTTCGTCGGCCCATTCATCCCAGATGGAAACGCCGTTCTCCTTCAGCCAGCCGATATTTGTCTCGCCGCGCAGGAACCACAGCAGTTCGATGATGATCGAACGAAGGTGCAGTTTCTTGGTGGTAAGAGCCGGATAGCCTTCTGAAAGGTCAAAGCGCATCTGATGGCCGAATATCGAGCGCGTGCCTGTTCCAGTGCGATCACCGCGGTCGGTTCCCTCCCTCAGAACCTTTGCCATCAAGTCGTGATATTGCTGCACCTTGCTGCCTCCGTTCCCGGTTGCCGGTAAACCATGGCCCTCTCCTTACAATGATTCGCCCCACAATACCGCCATACAGCAGCTCAGGGGATTGTCTCTGCCAGTTGTCCTGCCGACATTTGAACAGCGGACTTCGCCCCTCACGCTTTTGTGCGCTTGTGTTCATACGTCCTCTCCTTTGCGCGATCA
>CAZIPH010000062.1:0-14026 GCA_964541115.1 uncultured Salaquimonas sp. | reverse complement strand
TTCTTGTCCTCGATGAAATCGCCCAGATGCGAATCTTCCTCGTCGCCAATCGGCGTTTCAAGCGAAATCGGTTCCTTGGCGATCTTGAGCACCTTGCGCACTTTCTCCAGTGGCATGGCGAGCTTCTCCGAAAGTTCCTCCGGCGTCGGTTCGCGACCGATCTCGTGTAACATCTGGCGCGAGGTGCGGACAATCTTGTTGATCGTCTCGATCATGTGGACCGGAATGCGGATCGTGCGGGCCTGGTCGGCAATCGAGCGGGTGATCGCCTGCCTGATCCACCAGGTTGCATAGGTGGAGAACTTGTAGCCGCGGCGGTATTCGAACTTGTCCACCGCCTTCATCAGGCCGATATTGCCTTCCTGGATGAGGTCCAGGAACTGCAGGCCGCGATTGGTGTATTTCTTGGCGATCGAAATAACGAGGCGCAGGTTGGCTTCCACCATTTCCTTCTTGGCCTGGCGGGCCTCGCGTTCACCCTTCTGCACCTTGTGCACGATCCGGCGGAAGGCGGAGGGCTCAAGGCCGGTTTCGGCAGCAAGCGTCTGGATCTCCCCGCGGATTTCCTTGATGGACTTGCTCTCTGCCTTGTAGAAGGCTTTCCAGCCCTTGGCGGAAAGGTTGGAAATGCGGCGGTTCCAGTTGGGATCCAGTTCCGAACCGTAATATTCCTGCAGGAAATCCTCGCGGCCCACGCCATGGGATTCGGCAAGGCGCAGGAGTTTGCCTTCAAGGCTCACCAGCTTCTTGTTGATTGCGTAAAGCTGTTCGACAAGGCTTTCGATACGGTTGTTGTTGAGCGAGAGGGATTTGACTGCCTGGACCAGCGTCTCGTGCAATTCCTTGTAGCGGCGCTCCTGTGCCGGCGACAGCGACTTGTTGTCGAGTGCCTTCTCGACCAGCTGGTCCTGCAGGCGGCGCAGCTTCTTGTACGTGTCGGCAATCGTGTCGAAGGTTTCGATGACCTGGGGCTTGAGTTCGGCCTCCATCGCGGCGAGCGAGAGCGCGTTCTCATCATCATCCTCGTCGTCTTCTTCCTCGGGCGTGCCTTCGCCCTCTTCTCCTTCTTCGTCCTCGCCGTCAGCCTTGACAGGCGCCTTTGGCTCTTCCTGCTTCCGGATCTCGGCACCATCAGCCGGGCGCTGGATGGTCGGTGCCTGTTTGGCTTCCGGACCCGCATAGGTTGCCTCAAGATCGATGATGTCACGAAGCAGAATGTTGCCCTCGTTCAGTTCATCGCGCCAGATGATGATGGCCTGGAAGGTCAGCGGGCTTTCGCACAGGCCCGCAATCATGGTTTCGCGGCCGGCCTCTATCCGTTTGGCAATGGCGATTTCGCCCTCGCGGGACAGAAGTTCCACCGTTCCCATTTCGCGCAGATACATGCGCACCGGATCATCGGTACGGTCGGAGGGTTCCTTTTTCTTGGATGCCGCAACAGCGGTGCCGGTGGTTGTGGCAAGTTCGGTGGATTCCCCGTCGTCCTCGATCTCCTCTTCCTCGACAACGTTGATGCCCATGTCGGACAGGGTCGACATCGTGTCCTCGATCTGCTCGGAGGTCACCTCATCGGAGGGAAGGACGGCGTTGAGTTCGTCCATGGTCACATAGCCGCGCTTCTTGGCGGACTTGATCATTTTCTTGACGGCGTCAGCAGACAGGTCAAGAAGCGAACTTTCATTGTTGTCCGGCTCGTCCTTGCCGTTGGTGTCAGCAGCCTTGGCATTGCGCTTGGCCGCTGCGGCCGATTTTCTGGTCTTGGTCTCTTCGGCTTCTTCCACACTCTTCGCGGATTTTTTGGCCTTGGCCGGTTCTTTGGTCTTGGTCGCCATCAGGGTCGAATTCCCGTTTGCTCTTTTGCCGGTTCGCGCCAGAGAGGCGCCTCATCGGTTCAATTCGGATCACACCGTCGAACACCTGATTTCTGGTGTTTGACGGCAAATTCAAGTCACACCTACCGCATCCTGAAACGAATCACTTTTGCGCACGTAAGTTTCCGGTTTAGCCACGTCGTGGTTAACCGCCTATTAAGCACTTGATTCAAAGGCCTGTTTCCGCCGGCAATTGTGTTCATCGCGCACTTTGGCCGACTGGTGCGCATATCGCGCTTGCGGGGAAAATCCTGCCAATGGGTGTGATTCCCTTTCAATCCGCTTTCGTCAAGTTGATTCATGCCGGACCGCAATCTTTCTGCGCAGACAAAGGAGCCTAGAAGCCGCGGTTTGGCCGTCCGGAGGAAACGCCAAACCCGTCAATAAGGGCTTCGATGCCGTCATCCTTTGCGATTTCAGCTTGTATGTGCAGCAGCCGTTCCAGGTTTTCTTCGCTGTCTTCCTGCGCAAGTGCCTGCTCTGCTGCCCTCAACTCCCTATGTAAGCCGTGGAAGCGAAGTTGCAAGGCATAGGCCTGCCGCCAACCCTCAATCGCATCCTCGAAAGCCGCCTCAAGACTGCACTGCCATATCCGGTTCTGCACCAGTTGCGCCTCGAGCCGTTCAAAACTTTCCCCCAGGCCTCGCGTCGCCAGATGCTTGCGCAAAGCGATGGCACCGACGGGTTCCTCGCTTTGTGCATGTTCGGCAAACTGATCGACAATCCCCCGGCGCAATTCTTCCGCAGCCGTGGCGGACAGCGGCAGGTCGGCAAACTCCTCGAAAAAGCGCTGCAGTATGGCCGGATGATTGAGCACGCCAATGACCAGCGCAGCCTCTCGCAAGGGTACGCGAGCGCCACCGCGCTTCATCATTGATGAATTGAGCAGCCCTGCAGATACGCCGAGCTTGGGCCGCATCCCGCCGCCTGCGCGCCTTCCGCCGCGTTGGTCAACTCCGCCTGGCCGGTTTACCCCACCCTGCCCGAAACGGCCTGAGGTTTCGCCACGCTGAGGGTCGAACCGGCTTACATTGCCGAAAAAGGATTGCAGTCGTTCGCGGGTATCCTGTTCATAATGGCGGCGTACATTTTCATTTCGGATCAGGCCAACCACGCCGCGCAAGCGCGATTCTAGTTCCGCCTTTCGTTCCGGCGTATCGAAAACCCCGCTTGAGGTTTCCCTGTTCCAGATCATGTCGGCCAGCGGCAAGGCTGAACCGAGCACTTCGCCCATGGCCTGGGGCCCTTCGGCCCTGATCAGGTCGTCCGGGTCCAGGCCTTCCGGCAGCATGGCAAAGCGCGCCGAACGTCCCGGTTCAAGGCCTGGCAGCAGCATGTCGATTGAGCGGTAGGCGGCCTTCAATCCCGCGTTGTCACCATCAAAGCACAGCACAGGTTCATTGTTGAGCCGCCACAGAAGCAGCATTTGGCGTTCAGTCAAAGCAGTACCAAGCGGTGCGACCGCATTGGTGTAGCCTGCTGCATGAAGCGCGATGACGTCCATATACCCTTCGGCAACGATCACCTGGCCCTTGTCATGAACGGACCGGCGCGCCTTGGCAAAATTGTACAGGACATTGGATTTGTGAAAGAGGTCGGTTTCCGGGGAATTGAGATATTTTGCCGGAATATCGGCACTGAGAGCCCGCCCGCCAAAAGCGATTATCCGTTCGCGTGAATCAGGAATGGGAAACATCACCCTGTCGCGGAACCGGTCATAGGAAACTGCGATTTCCTCGCCATGGACGACCAGTCCGCAGGCTTCCATCTGGTCAGCTTTCACGCCCTTGCCGGCGAGATACTCCTTCAGCGCATTTCGGCTGTCAGGCGCAAAGCCGATCCCGAATTCGGACTGGACAGAAGGCGAGAGGCCCCGCTCGCGAAGATAGGCCCGCGCCCGCGCCCCGCCCGGCGCCTGCAGCTGTTCCTGGAAGAAGCGGGAAGCCATTTCCATGACATCATAGAGGCTGGCTCGCTTTTCCTCACGTTCCTGCTCGCGCTTGTCCATGACCGGCATCGGCAAGCCTGCCTGGTCGGCCAGCCTTTCCACCGCCTCTGGAAAGCTCAAACCATCCAGTTCGACAAGGAAGCGGAAATGATCACCACTGACGCCGCAGCCGAAACAGTGATAGCGACCCTTGCGGTCCTCACAGTGAAAACTGGGGGATTTTTCCCCGTGGAACGGGCAGCAGGCCCAGTAATCTCCGCGTGCCTGGTTGGTTTTCTTCTTGTCAAACGTCACGCGCTTGCCAATCACCTCGGAGATCGGCAGGCGGTCGCGGATGTCATCAAGAAAACGGTCAGGAAATCGCATTGGGGTGTTATACACATTCAGCGCACGGCTTCACCGGTTTTTTCTGCGTTGGCAATTACGCCAGAAGCGATCAAAGTTGCGTTACTTTGTTCGCCAAACAGGCGCAAAACGTCCGGCCAAGGCTCTTATATTCTTACAAAGCCTTGCTTTTTCTCGTGAAGTGCCGAAATATCTTCTGATACGGACTGGGGTACGTTTATCAGGTAACGCGATGAGTGGGATCGCAGGTCAGTGGGGCTGATCCTTACCTTGCAGTGGAGTCGACGCAACCGCGTGCATACGCATGCGGGAGTTCGACGGTGTGCAAGTACTTCCCCAGGCCGAAGAGATTCGGCAATGGAAGTGGGGAAGGTGAACTTTGCAAAACGAATCCGGATACAAGCGTGACTTGCTTCTGCGCATTGTGGATGAGCATGACATCGAAACCGCTTTGAAGTTGGTGCGTGATGTCGGGCAGTATGCAAATGCGACCTATCATATGGCTTTTCGTACCGATACAGGCAACGACATGCCCTTCATCCGCTCCACCTATTCACCCGAATGGATAGGACGCTATGTGATGAAGCAGTATCAGGACATCGACCCTGTACTGCTTCAGGCTTTCGAAAGGACTGAACCGTTCTTCTGGTCGGAATTGACTACCGACAATCCCCGCGTCGAAGCCTTTTTCTCGGACGCAGAACAATTTGGCGCCGGGCGAAATGGCTACTCCATTCCGCTGGTCGACAAGGCCAATCGCAGGGCGACCTTTTCGGTCACCTCAAATCTGGCGGAAGCCGACTGGCGCCTGAAAATCCAGACCGAGGGAAAGGTGCTGGTCCAGATCGGCGATGTGTTGCACCGCAAGGCCATCCTCGAACTGTACGGCTCCAATGAGGGGCCAAGCCTTTCGCCGCGGGAAATCGAATGCCTTTACTGGACCGCGCAGGGCAAGGATGTGGGCACTGTGGCGCAGATACTTGCCATCTCCGACCACACTGCCCGGGACTATCTCAAATCGGCCAGGCTGAAGCTGGGATGCCGGACAATTGCCCAGGCAATTCACCTTGCCACCAAACGGCGTCTCATCAATTTTTGATGAGTTTAGCCGTTTGATCTACGCCGCCTTGTGATCAATCTCGCTTCGAAGTTGTCGGGGCAGGTTGTGCAATTGCCTTCGTTCATCACCTAATTGAAATAACCGCATCTATTCCCCCCAATTTGAGGGGATTGCAGAAAAAAGGAATCGAGGGCTGAATACTACCATACGGAAGTTGCTGTTAGTCTCGAAGTGGGTTCGATTTTACAGTATCCGTATATGCTGTCCGGTCTGAGTGGGTCGGACCGGACAGCAAATCCCACAAGTATACAACACTTGCTTGCGGACTCGACGATCTGTCTGGCCAGTCGACCTGATCGGCGGGTTTTTTGTTGTTACCGTGAATGGTGAAAAAAGTTGGTCGGTCGAACGGCTGTCAGCCAAGCCTCTTTTTGATCATCGCGCCCGCCTTGCCCATGTCGACCCTGCCGCGATAACGCTCCTTGATCAATCCCATCACCTTGCCCATGTCGCGCAGGGATTCAGCGCCCGTTTCTTCAATCAACTCGCCCACCATCACCTCGACCTCATCATCATCCATCTGCTCGGGCATGAATTCACGAATGATTTCAATCTCTTCGAGTTCCTGATCAGCCAGTTCCTGGCGCGCACCGTCCTTGTAGATCTGGGCAGATTCCTCCCTCTGCTTGACCATTTTTGCCAGGATATCCATGACTTCCTCGTCATCGGCCTTGTCCTTGCCATGGCCACGAAGCGATATATCGCGGTCTATGATTGCAGCATTGATCAGGCGCAGCGTTGAAACCCTGCGCTTAGCTCCCTCTTTCTGTGAGAACTTGAGTGCATCTGCCAATTGATCGCGAAGCATGTCGTTACCTTTCGCCACAATCAGTCGCCAAATATCCCTGGCAACTTGCGCATACATAAGGCCGAACACAAATCTTGCCAAGTGTAACACAAACTGTTGAAGACAGCCCTGCGGTCTTCAAACCGCTTGACCGCAGGTTGACCTGCGCAATGCTTGTCTCTATGGGTGCGTTTCAGCCAGCAATTCGTATATTTTCGGCCCGCATTTACCTGCGCGCATGCTGCCTGCCGGAACCAATGGAGCCAGAGACTTGTCACAGACCCCTCCCGTCGCAACAACCACTCCGCCATGGACCCGGACAACACCAACCGCTATTCTTGTACTTGCTGATGGTACAGTGATCGAGGGTATCGGCGCCGGTGCCACAGGCATGGCAGAAGCGGAAGTGTGTTTCAACACCGCAATCACCGGATATCAGGAAATCCTGACAGACCCCTCCTACGCCGGACAGATCGTCACCTTCACCTTTCCCCATATTGGAAATACCGGAACCAATGACGAGGATCTGGAAACCTATTTCGAGGGAAGCGGCGCGGGTGTTGTCGGTGCGGTCTTCAAGGCCCCGGTCACCCAGCCATCCAATTACCGCTCGGCGTCCCATTTCGACGACTGGCTGAAATCACGCAACATCATTGCAATCAGTGGTATCGATACAAGGGCCCTGACTGCCCATATTCGCGAAAACGGCCTTGCCAATGCGGTTATCGCCCATAACCCCGAAGGCAATTTCGACGTGGAAGCGCTCAAGAAACGCGCCGCTGCCTGGCATGGCCTCGAAGGATTGGACCTTGCCAAGGATGTCTCCGGCCCTGACCGCGGGAGCTGGTCACAGGCACCCTGGAAATGGTCTGGCGGTTACAGCGACAACGACAATGGCGAATTCAACGTCGTGGTTCTTGACTATGGCATCAAGCGCAACATTCTGCGCCTGCTTGCCGGCCTGGGCTGCAAGCTGACAATCCTGCCCGCAACGGCAAGCGCAGACGACGTTCTGGGACACAACCCGGATGGCGTTTTTCTTTCCAATGGCCCGGGCGATCCAGAGGCAACAGGCAAATATGCGCTCGAGACCATTCGCGGCGTCCTGAAGGCTGATATTCCCGTCTTCGGCATTTGCCTCGGCCACCAGATGCTGGCACTGGCGCTGGGCGCAAAAACGCTGAAAATGCATCAGGGCCACCATGGTGCAAACCATCCTGTCAAGGATCACACCACTGGGAAGGTCGAGATTGTCTCGATGAACCACGGCTTTGCCGTCAATGCCGACAGCCTGCCTGAAGGCGTCGAGGCGACCCATGTGTCACTGTTCGACGGCACCAATTGCGGATTGATGATGACGGGCAAGCCGGTCTTTTCGGTTCAGCATCACCCCGAGGCATCACCGGGGCCGCAGGACAGCCACTACCTCTTCCGCCGCTTCATCAACCTGATGCGCGAACGCAAGGGCATGGAGCTTCTCAAGGAAAGCGCCTGATCGGGAGCAGCCGGGCGGTTGCACCTCCTGGCAAACGGATTGTCAGCCAACCGCCTCAGCCTCGCCCGGCAACGGGTATGGAGCTTCCTCGCGCACCAGCACCAGCATGAGTCCTCCAAGCGCCAGGAATATCAGCACGATCATTAGCGCGACACGTGTTGCGAGTTGTTCCGCTTCCAGCGCATTCATGCCCTGCGTGACATAGCTGGCGGTATTTTCCGCGATAAGCCATCCGAACAGGGCTGGCCCAACCACCGAGGATGAGCGTCCGGCAACTGCGAACAGCCCGAAAAATTCGGCACTTTGTCCGGCCGGCGCCAGTTTGGCCACCATGGTCCGGCTGACCGATTGCAGCCCGCCCATGGCAAAGCCGGCCAGCGAACCGATA
Organism: uncultured Salaquimonas sp.; assembly: GCA_964541115.1. Taxonomy (GTDB): domain Bacteria; phylum Pseudomonadota; class Alphaproteobacteria; order Rhizobiales; family Rhizobiaceae; genus Salaquimonas. The sequence goes on along the minus strand of CAZIPH010000062.1, from coordinate 6,072 downwards.
ACAAAGAACAACCAGCCAACCGTATTCAGCTGCAGCCAGACTATCGCGATCGCCATCACGCCCATCGAGGCAAAAAGCGCGTATCTGGCAGTATTGCGCTGGCTCATCTCGCCGAAAATATACGCCCCGGCCGTGTTCATCAGGCCAACGATGATGATGAGGATGATCAGTTCCTGTTGGCCGTAGCCATAAAGGACAGCACCGATTATCGCTGCAAAGTTGAGCGCAATCATAACCGCATCATTGTACAGGATGAAGGCAATCATGAACTTGAAATAATCGCGGAAACGGCCAATCTGGCGGGCGGTCCGCCACAGGCGCTTGAAGCCCAGCGTCAGCACGTTCTCCCCCCTGGGAAGTGGCGCGCGCTCGGCCCGTTCCTCGACAAAGAGAAGCAGCGGCAGGGTAAAGATCAGGTAGAAAGCCGCGGTGATCACCAGCGTCAGGCGCAATACGAAATTGCTGTCGTAAATTATGACCAGCGGCAGCACGATGAGCAGACAGACAATCCCGCCAAATGACCCAACGGCCCATCCCATACCCGATACACGGCTGTATTCCTTGCGCTCGGCGATTTCCGGCAACAGCGCATCGTAATAGACCTGGGCCGCGCGATATCCGATTTCCGCCAGGATGAAGAAGAGCATTCCGGTGAACACGTCACCCTTCTGGACAAAGAAGAGACAACCTGTAAATCCGGCAGACATCAGCGTGAAGATGGTCAGCATGCGCTTCTTGACAGCAAAATGGTCCGCAAGCGTACCCAGCACGGGAGAAATCACCGCAACCACCAGCATGGCAATTGCAATGGAATAACCCCAGAGCCGCGAGCCTTCTGCGCCGCCAACCACGCCCTGCTTGAAATAGGCCGAGTAAATGGCCAGCAGCACCACGGAGGCATAGGCCGAATTGCCAAAATCATACAGATACCAGGCTACGCGCCTGCCGCGTTCGCTCCTGAACCAGCCTGTCGGGACCTTCAGGCGAGCGCGAACCGTACTACCGGCTCTGCCACCGACAGGATTATTGCCCCCGACAAGGCCGGCCTCTTTGTGCCGAATGTCATCATCCCCGCTCATCAGCCTTACATACCCCGCATATGCTTCTGGTCAAAGGGGTATGCGGCCACGGCTTCAGCCTCCACCCTGATTTTTGCATCGTCCGAATAAACCCCGCGCTGATCCACAGGCAGCAATTCGGCAATCGCCCGCATGACCTTGTCCCCGATCCCTTCAAGCGATTGCTTGCGCTTCACCTTGGCTATATCGTCATCGACCTGGACAGGAAAAGGCCCGATCGGTTCCCCGACCGTAATCGTCAGGACGGGCCGCAGGCTGTGAAAGAGACCGGGAAAGCCAGACAGGGCAACAGGCACTACCGGCGCGCCACTTTCAGCTGCTATGAAACCGATTCCCGATCGCGGATAACGCAGTACCTGAGCCCAGGCACCGCCTTCAGGGAAAATCCCGATCAGGCCGCCTTTTGCCAGCGTTGCAACTGAGTAGTCCAGCGAGGAGCGCGAATAGGCACCGCGGCGGACAGGAAAATAACCCCACATGGCCGGCAGGAATTTCACGATTGTTGGTGCATTGGGAAAGCGGAACCCGCCGACAAACTCCACCTGCCGTTTTGAAATCCACAATAGCGCGACCGGATCGGCGAAATGGAAGTGGTTGGCGGCAAGGATAGCCGGGCCGGTAGGGGGAATATTCTCTATGCCACGCACTTCAACCCTGGCAACAAGGCGAAAGGCCACCCCGGCAAGGAAGCGCAAAAAGGCCCGCAATACTCGCCGCCTAGGATAAGGCAGGTCTACCCTGTCTGTCCGCATCTGCGCGCCCTGTTACCGGTTCTGGAAGGTCAATCTAGCAAAGTGGGGCATGGGCACAATGCGCCATCGCGAAAATCAAGAAATTGCACCATTGTTTTCGACTTTCCGCCGCATTTGGGCAACACAATTCACGCAGGTGACATCAAGCCGGGGTAACGGATTACCAAAGCGGCAGTGTCACCGAACGCGGCCCTTGTTTCTTGTTCCGTGTAGCCCCGAAAGCCTCGACACGATTCAACCAACGGAGCCTGTGAAATGCAGACCCCATCGAAAGAAAAGAGCATCCCGGACCGCAAGAAGTCCGAACAACCAAGGAAGAACGGCTTCAAGAATGATGGCAAGCCGTCCGAGCGCTGCAGGCAATTGCTGACGCGCGCCCATGATGCGGCCGAAGCCGGACTGTTTTCGCCCTGGCGCAACCGCTCACGCTTTGCCTGATCCTGAAACGCACGGAATCACAAATGAGCGCCGACCCCGCAATGGGTGCGCCTTGTAACAAGCAAGCCCTTTAAAGAACGGCCCCTCTGACTGACTTAAAGAGAGCGCGCGTTAAAGGTGTCACAGCTCTCTATCCGGCCCGATTCAAACCCTCTTGTGAACCAGGTCCGCCTTTGTTCGGACGTACCATGGTTGAATGATTCTGGTACCACATAGCCTTGGGTGCGCTTCTGGATCGCATCATCCCCGATCTGGTTGGCGGCAACCAGCGCCTCTTCCAGGTCGCCGCGCTCCAGCCAGCCTTCCTTTTCCACATAGTGGCCCCAAACGCCGGCAAAGCAGTCAGCCTGCAATTCAACGCGAACCGACATCTGGTTGACCTCCAGTTTGCCCATTGACTGGCGCATCCGGTTGAACTGCGGAAGCACGCCGATCACGTTCTGCACATGGTGCCCCACTTCATGGGCAAGGACGTAAGCCTGGGCAAAGTCGCCCTTGGCACCAAACTGGCGCGATAGCGTGTCATAGAAGGAAAGATCGATATAAACCTGATTGTCGCCCGGGCAGTAGAACGGTCCCGCTGCCGATGACGCCAGTCCGCAGGCCGAGCGCACCTGTCCCTCAAAGAGATTGAGCTGCGGTGGCCGGTATTGCTTGCCATAGGCGCGGAAAATGTCGGTCCACACATCCTCGGTGGAAGCCTTTACAACTTCCATGAACTCGCGCATCTCGTCCATCTTGCCATTGGTACCGGTCTGGCGATTGACCTGCGGCGATTGCTGGGGGGAGATTGAGGGGCCAAGACCACCGCCAAGGCCGCCGCCCGCCAGCCCGCCAAGCAGTGCCAGCGGGTTCATACCAAGCGCCCAAAGTACAATACCGATGATGATCAGCGTGCCACAGCCCATGCCGCCCGAGCGCACGGGACGAACCTGCGCGCCGCCGCCCTGGGGAATGCGAAACATGCCGCCACCGCCGCCGCGGTCACTGCCGCGCATGTCATTGACGTTCGAGCTTCTTCTTCTTCCCTGCCAGCGCATGAAACCGGTCTCCCTGGATGCGCCGCGAAGGCGCCAACCCCTGTAATATTCAGACGCTAGGTAACCACAATTACTCGGGCTTGCAAACCTGGAGTGACTTTCTGAAAGGCAAATTTCCCGGCAGTTCTTCCGGCATTATCAACGGTCTTTTGAATGCATGCCCCCCATCGCTTAGTTGGTGGTGTTCCTGTTGTTGTTGCGCAGGGCGAAATAGGCAAAAACGATAGCGGCCCCGATGAACGGCAGTACCCACCCATATGCCGGCACCAAATCCCCCCCGTCGCTGCCAAGGAAAATCTCATGGCTGAGCCTGCCCGGCAGGAAGGTGAAGCCGCCGGCAATGATCATCCCGCCCGCATAAGCGCTTTTCATCGTGGTCTGGTGAGCAGCTATCCTGCCGCTTCTTGCCTCCCTTATCCCGTATGCAAGGCTGATCGGCACAAGGAACGAAATGATATGGATCGGGCTGTAATTGCCCCACATACGGATTTCATGAATGAAGAAGCCGCTGAGCGCGGTGACCATCATTAATCCGACCCATATGCGTCCATTGCGCTTGTGTGCTGCGCCGCCCTTGCGCCGCCACAAGACGAACGCACCCAGGACAAGCGCGGCGATCGCCGCAGTCATGTGAATCTGGATCGCGGGTGAAGCGTTGAGAAACGGTTCGATATTCATGGGCTCCTGTCTTTCCAGTTGCTGCGGGGCCCTGTCAGTGCACCGCAAATCGTTCTTGGCGTTTGTCACCTGTCCAAGTAAAAAGCCTGCCATGAACCCGAACCAGCCAAACTACGCAAAGAGTGCGGATAACTTCGCGAATGAACCGCCCCTGCAACTCACGCTTCGTGTAATGCATGAACTGTATTCCAATCCGCGTTTCTGGATTGGCATGGCTGTGATTGTCATGGTGCTGACAATCATGGGGCCTTTTGGAACGCTCGCCGACCTTACCTTCGCTCCACGACTGGTTTATTGGGGCGCTATATCCCTCCTATCCTTCCCAGTCGGGATGGCCGCCTCGATCTTTTTCGGCGTATGGCTCAGTCTGTTGGGTGTGCCCGAAGCCCTCTCACGCCTGCTGGGCGGCGCCATCGGTGGCATACCGATCGGTCTCATTGTCTTCATTGCCAATGGCTGGTTTGCCCTGACCATCGACAACACATTCGACGACCTCGTTCGCATGATCGCCTATGCGATCCCCATCTCGGCTGCTGTTTCGCTCATCTACTACCTGGTCGATTCCAGCATCCACCCTGAAACAACCGAAGCGACAGCAAACCTGCCTCAGCAAAACGGGTTGACCCTTTCGCGCTCCGACATCGCCTTTCTCAAACGCCTGCCTGTTGAACTGGGCAAGGACATCATCTCGCTTCAGGCGCAGGATCACTATGTAAGGGTGAACACCACGAAGGGCAGCGAAATGGTGTTGATCCGCCTGTCAGACGCTGAAAGCGAGCTGGAAGGCATAGAGGGTACGCGCGTCCACCGTTCATGGTGGCTTGCCCGTGCGCATGTCAGCGAGTTGAAACGCGATAACGACAAACTGTTCGCAGTGCTATCGAACGGCGAAAAGGTCCCTGTCAGCCGGACATATGCCAAACAGGTCAGAAGCTGGTTCCACCTCTAGGGGCGGGCTAAGTCCCTTGGCAACAAGAAAGCCTTTGGAAAGCGACGCAAAGTCCCAAATGAGGGGTTACATGCGGGGGACTTTATGCCTATAAGGCGGCCTTAGCCTACATCCACGCGAACACTGCCGGTCAGCCATCCCGCTGCCCGGTTTTTCATGCAGGAAAACCTGCATTTGCCTGCACTTGAACGGACGCTGACATGCCAAAACGCCAAGACATCGACTCCATCCTCATCATCGGCGCAGGCCCGATCATCATCGGCCAGGCCTGTGAATTCGATTATTCCGGCACCCAGGCCTGCAAGGCGCTGAAGGCGGAAGGCTACCGCATCATTCTGGTCAATTCCAATCCGGCAACGATCATGACCGATCCCGATCTTGCCCATGCCACTTATATCGAACCGATCACCCCGAACGTCGTTGCCAAGATCATCGCGCGCGAACGCACCGAACGCCCGAACGACAAGCTTGTCCTGCTGCCGACCATGGGTGGTCAGACCGCGCTCAACTGCGCCCTCTCCCTCAAGCAGATGGGCGTCCTCGACAAGTATGATATCGAGATGATCGGCGCCGACGCCAAGGCTATCGACAAGGCCGAAGACCGCAAATTGTTCCGCGAGGCGATGGAAAAGATCGGCCTTGAGACACCGCGCTCCAAGCTCGCCAATGCGACGGAAATCAAGACCGCCGACAAGGAAAGATACAATGCCGAAATGATCCGCATCACGGCTGAACACGCTGACGAAACCGAGCGCAATGCTGCCATCGAGGCGTTCAAGGGCGACTGGAATGCAGGCGAACCCGACCGCAAGGAACGCTACATGGCCCATGCGCTGGCCATTGCGTCCGATGCGCTCTCGCATATCGGCCTGCCCGCCATCATCCGCCCGTCCTTTACGCTGGGCGGTACAGGCGGCGGCATCGCCTACAACAAGTCCGAATTCTTCGAGATCGTCGAATCGGGCCTTGACGCCTCGCCAACCACCGAAGTCTTGATCGAGGAATCCGTCCTTGGCTGGAAAGAGTATGAGATGGAGGTCGTTCGCGACAGGGCGGACAACTGCATCATCATCTGTTCCATCGAGAACGTCGATCCGATGGGCGTGCACACGGGCGATTCGATCACCGTAGCCCCT
>CAZIPH010000061.1:0-14230 GCA_964541115.1 uncultured Salaquimonas sp. | reverse complement strand
CGTGCGTTTGCCCGGCAAATCACGCTGTGGCACCGGGCGGCTTCAGCTTGAAGGGCGTATATGGCTTATCAAAAGGGAAATTGCCAGTAGCGTAATATGGAGGACAGAAAAGGCGGCTTGAGGGCGAGGAGCAGATCAGCTTCCAAAGGTAAGCCATGGGTAAGGCCATTGGCTCGATGGCGGACTTGTCTTGGTCATTCCCGCTGGCTAAGGTCCGGACGGGGCAGACAGGTTCAACAGATCGTATCAAAGGAAACTGCTCGTGAAAATCAGACCTGCCCTTGCCGGCATTCTCGGCGCACTGGTCGCTATTGGCGCCTCCGTTTCATCCTCCCAAGCCTCCCCGGTTCCGGATTTCACCTGCAAGGTGCTGCCGCACCCCCTGCTGCAGGCTGACGGTTACCTGCTGGGAGAGAACGTATACATGATGGGAGGCAGCGTGGGTCTCGTCGGCTATGCGGACCTGTCCGAGCAATTGCCACAGGTCGTTTCGGGCTCGGGGATGCAATTCTCGAATGGGCAGATCACCTTCTCGGCAAAGGGCGGTAGCGGTGTGCTGGAACTGGCCGACGGTACGCAGTTTCCCTGCACCGCCTATGTCGAGACTGCCGGGCAGCAAGGCGCGCCAGCCCCGTCCGGCGGAACGAGCGGCGAAGTGGCTTTGGCTCTCGACACCATTGTGCGCAGTGGACCAGACGCGGCGGCTCAACGCATCGAAAAACTGTCGCCTAACGAACCGGTCGCGCTGTTGCGCGAAACGGGCATTTATCTTGATGGCTACCAGTGGTTCGAGATAGAGTATTCCGAAGGCCGGCGCGGATTTGCCTGGGGCGGCACACTGTGTGCCGATACGGAAATCGCGGGCATCCTCATTGATTGTAACCGCTTTGCAGGTGTCACTGCACGCCAACAGCGGACAGGGGCAGTGCCGTCGAAAATGCAAAATGGCCAGCAGGTCGGCCAGCAAGCCGGTCAGATCACTGGCCGGTCATTGTTCGGATCGAAAGTGCGAAATGCGCCAGACCCCAATGCACGCCAGATTGCCAGCATCGCCGAGGGTACGCCGATCCGGATCGTTCAGGAGACCGGCAGTTTCTTTGATGGCTGGCAGTGGGTGCGTATCAGCTACGGAAATGGCAATGAGGGCTATGTCTGGGGCGGCACGATCTGCGTGACCGCTGGCCCGGCACCCGCAGGCGTTCACGACAACTGCAACTGATCGCGCTGGAAACTGCCCGTCAGAGGATCGAGCCAACCGGAAAACTCGAATTCCGCCGGCCCGGTCATCAGAACATTGCCGATTCCAGTGCCAGTGTCTCCCTGCGCGGCAGGTTGCAACCATTCGACGGTCAGGTCCTTGCCGCTTGGTGGCGTGATGGTCGCCTTGCGGTCCGTCAACCCCTTGCGGGCTGCACATACCAGCGTCGCGCAGGCAGCGGATCCGCAGGCGAGCGTCAGGCCCGCGCCGCGCTCCCATGTGCGGATGATGATGTGATCGGGGGAGACGACCTGCGCAATCGTGATGTTGCAGCGATCGGGAAAGATCGGATGATTTTCCAGCAGGGGACCGAAACGGTGAAGATCATAACTCTCGACCGGGCGGTTCACCCAGAAGACTGCATGGGGGTTGCCCATGGAGGCAACAGACGGTGAATGCAGCACGGGCGCATCTATTGGGCCAATCTGCAATTCGATGCGGGTCGTGTCGGCAAATTCCTCGGCGAGCGGTATGTCCTGCCAGCCGAATTTCGGGCTGCCCATGTTGACCGTGATGGTGCCGTCCTCATTGACCAGCGCATCAAGCAGACCTGCTTTGGTGCGGAATTTCCACTCACGCTGACCATTTTCGCCGGCGAGGTAGGACACAACGCAACGCATGCCGTTGCCGCAAGCTCCGGCCTGGCTGCCATCACAATTGTGAATGAGGATGCCCGCGTCGAAGCCCTCGCCCTTCGGCGTGCGGATTTCCATGAGCTGGTCAAAGGGAATGGCTTCGGGTGCAGCCAGCGCGATTGCCGCTTCCGGCCGGATATAGTCCTCCCGGCCACGCATGTCCGCGACCAGGATTTCATTGCCTGCGCCATTCATTTTAACAAATGGAATTTCACCAGGGGGAATTTCACCGGGCATCTGACCAGTCCTGCGCACACCCAGAGGGGGTAGGGGATGGTGCACACATAGTTGGACTGGCCAGATTTTGCAAAGACTTTGACAACAGCCCCGGGAGATCCCTGTTGCCTCGTCCAGTCAGCGAGCAGTCAGGCGATCGCGAAAACGCCGAGCAACATGAGCAGGAAAAGGACAAGTACGATTGCGATCAGGATTTTCGCGCCGCCAAGCGCCACTCCGGCCAGGCTGTTCAATCCGAGCAGGGCGGCTACTGCGGCAATGACCAGAAGTATGAGAATCCATTCAAGCATTATTGTCTCCATCAAAACAGTGATGGACACAGAACGCGGGAAAACGAAAAAGGTTCCCGCCGGAGAATCGGGGCCTTGTCGAGGTTTCAGGCGAGGTTTGGCCGGTTGGTCCAGACCTGGCCGGGAAGGGAGGCGATGAAGTTCTGCGGGTCGATACTGCCGGCTGCCAGTGCTTCGGCCAGTTGTTCCCTTGGCTCCTCAATGGGTTCATCGGTTAGTTGGAATGTGCCCCAGTGATGGCCGATTGCAGAACGTGCATTGAGCAGTTTGAAACTTTCCACAGCCTCCTGCGGGTTCATGTGCTGGCCCTTCATGAACCAGCGCGGCTCATAGGCTCCGATTGGAAGTATGGCGACGTCAAACGAACCATGGGTATCGCGTGCCCTGGTGAAATTGATGCCATCGTGAAACCCGGTATCGCCCACATGATGGATTTTCACGCCGGCGGTCTCGATGGTGAAGGCACACCATAGCGCCATGTGGCGGTCCCGCATGCCCCTTGCGCCCCAGTGATGGCAGGGGTCGAAATGGATTTTCGTCGACTTTGCCAGTTGACGCACCTCGCCCCAGTCTGCGGCAACGGTCCGCGCCGCGGGAATGGCGTTGAGAATGATCGTGTCGTTACCCAGTGGCGTGAGGATTTGCGGGTCATCGCGCGTCACCAGACGTTCCAGCGTGGCGATGTCGAGATGGTCATAATGGTTGTGGGTCAGCAGCACGGCATCGATTTGCGGGAGGTCATCGAATGCGATGCCCGGCGGGTTAACACGTTTGGGACCTGCGAAAGAGACCGGGCTCGCACGCAGCGACCAGACGGGGTCGGTGACAAGGTTCAAGCCGTTGACCTGTATCAGGAAAGTGGCGTGCCCCACATGGGTGATGACGATGGTGTCGCCGCTGACCCGGGCTGCCGGTTTTGCCCCGTGATGGGCGCTGTCCCAGCTTTTTGGCCATTTCGCACGCTTGCCGTTGAATTGCCATTTGAGCAGATCGCGCAGTTCGCGGGGCGGGGTTCCGTCCGGGTTGAAGAAGTGCCGCCCGTCGAAATGGTCGCTCACCGGCCCCGTGTAATAGGGATTGCCGGCATGGGAACGGGTAAACCACGTAGCCGCGCCAATCAGCCCCAGGGCGCCCAGGCCGGAATATTTGAGAAATTTCCTGCGGGTCATTTTCGGTGTTCGGTCCGGATTGCGGTTGGCGCCCCTGGTTTCATCAGTGATATCTCCCATGGATCCATGACAGGTTGTCAATACAAGTTTGGAACAAGTCTGGGGCGGGCCGGACTTTTTTCCAGCATGCACAGGAAGATTTCCGGATACTTCCGTAACGCCCCCTGATCCAAGGAGAAAAGCGGTGCTCGGTGATGTGTGCGTTCCTGCGACAAAGCCTTAACACTTTGTTTACCCAAGCTGGAGATTCGCGGTCAAAACAGTGGTTTAGGGGGCAATCACTTGGCAAATCTTAAACCCGGTGGTCCATATTGGCGCAGGGACGTATGTCGGCAGCGGGCATGAAACTTGCTGGTTTTCTGCCACAGTCAATTTCATTGAGGTAACAGGCCATGCGCGATCTGACCACCGGGAACATCATTGCCAACTGGAAGCCCGAACATGCCGGCAAGTTCGGCAAGGAAACCCTTCATCTCGAGCACACGCTGCACAAGTCCGAGCTCTTCAGCGACGAACGTCTGGCCGGTCTGGTCGAGAATGCCGATCGCAAGCATTACCATGTCAATACACGCTCTTCGGGCAAGGATGGCAAATTGCGCCGCCGCGAGGGCGAGTTCGGCAAACTGTCCGGAATGGAAATACTCGATGCGGTGCGCACCGGCGATATCTGGATCAACCTTCGTGCACCACAAGTGGTCGATCCGGCCTATGGCGAGTTGCTGGGTGACATGTACCGCGAATTCGAGGCGCGCGTACCAGGCCTCAAAACCTTCAAGCACATCACAACGATCCTGATTTCCTCGCCCAATGTGTATGTGCCCTATCACTGCGATGTGCCGGGACAGATGCTCTGGCAGGTGCGCGGCAGAAAACGCGTATGGCTGTATCCGGCGAAAGAGCCTTTCGTTTCACCCAATGCGATCGAAAAACTCATCCTGGGCGAGGTGCACGAGACCGACATGGTCTACGACCCGGCTTTCGATGAAAATGCCCAGGTAATCGATCTGGAGCCGGGCCGCATGCTGCACTGGCCGCTCAACTGGCCGCACCGGGTGGAAAACCATGACTGCCTGAACGTTTCCGTCACGACAGAACACTATACAAGTGAAATTCGTACTTCCTATGCGGTCAACTATGCAAACGGCATTCTTCGCAAGATGGGTGTTGCCAACCCGGCCAAGCAGGAGAGCGGCCTGACAGCACTCGCCAAGACCGCACTTGCTGCCGGAGTGAAATTCTCGGGCCTCGGCAAGAAGGCTGCCAAACCCTATACGATCGACTTTGCCGTTGATCCGGCTGCCCCCAATTCGGTCCGCGACATCGATCCCTACAAACTGTTCTTTTGAACAATTGATGTGGACCCAACCGAAAGCGGACTGATGCGACACGAAGCCAGCAACCTCCTGCTCAAGAATGCCCTGGCACTTCAAAACAAGCCGGGCAATCCTCTGGCCGTTGGTCAGGCAAGTGCAAGCTGTGTCATAGCTTCGGACGCAGCCTCGATCCGCGCCCTCGAAACCGATTGGCGAAAGGTCGAGCAAGCCTCGCCCGATACTGTCTTGTTCCAGTCGTTCGGCTGGTGCCGCAACCATCTTGAATTTTCCGCTGGTGACAAGAATTTCCGTCCAATGGTTTTCACCGTGCGCCTTGAGGGAGAGGTGGTTGCCATATTGCCGCTTTGCCTGCAGAGCAAGGGCCGCCTGAAGGTCCTTACCGGATTTTCCGAACCCTTCCAGCAGTATACCGAACTGCTTTGCGATCCGGCTGTCCTCGAGAGAGCGGGCCGTGAAGCGGTGCGTGATGTGCTGGTTTCTGCCTTGACGCAGAGCGGGGCCGACTATTTCCATTTCGGCCAGGTGCGCGAGGACGGCATGCTGGCAAAGGTGCTGGAGGGAAGGGCGGAGCCGATGGGCGAGCGGGATGCGGCACCATATGTGGCGATTTCGCAATTTGCCGATCATGAGGCCTATCTGACGACCATCAAGTCGAAGACGCGCAAGAATTTGCGCAATGCCCGCAACCGGCTGGAGCGGGAAGCGCCCGTCAGGCACGAGATTGCGCGGTCGGGCGAATTGATGAGCGAGGTTGTTGCGCGGGTCTATGAGGGCCGTGAAGCCTGGCTGGAACGGCTGGGAATTACCTCGCGTGCCTTCCAGAATGCCGATTTCGAAGCCTTCCTGAAGCGCTTTGCCAATGCCGATATCGATACTGGTGTCGAGACCATTGCCATGTCCCTCAAGCATGGCGAGACAGCGATTTCGGACCAGTGGGGATTTGTCTATCGTGGCCGGTACTATGCCTTCATGGCGAACTGGAATCCGGACTATGAAGCTGCCAGCCCCGGGCGCCTGCATCTGGGTGAGGTCATACGGACCTGTTTTGACGAGGGTTTCAGCACTGCCGATTTCATGATCCCGGCATCCAGCTACAAGCTGACCTGGACAGAACACATGACACCCGTGCGCGATTTCGCGCTGCCACTGAGTTTGAAAGGCAGGATTTATACAAGGCTATGGCTCGACACGGTGCGGCCACTTGCCAAGCGGGCATTCTTCGCGATGCCGGCGGGCCTGCGCAGTCTTGTCCTCAAGGGCATGCTGAACAGGAACTGAGCGCAGCAGAACAGGCTGCCGCTGCCTGGCCAACAGATTGCATCAACCCGCCCGGTTGGACCGGGCGGGTTTGTTTTTACCCGAACTGCCTGCAAAGGCCTGCTTACTCGGACTTTTCGAGTGTTACCTGTGCAAGGCCAACGGCCACGTTGACACCGGTTCCTGCCGATACGCTTACCGGCTGCAGGGCAAATGATTTTTCCGATCCGCCAACCAGTACGTTTGCACCAAGGCCGGCGATGAAGGCCGCCGAGGCAGTGCCGCCTGCATAGGTGCCTGCCAGGGCGCCTGGCTCGTAAATGTCTTCCTGCGCAGCGACAACGGTCCACAGGATGACCTGCTCGCCGGTCACGCCGATATCAATGCCGAACTTGTTGATCTCGCCTGAATAGGTTTCATCCGGCACGGACTGGTCGGCATGGCTGAAGGTGCAGGTCATCTCCTTTGACGAGCCGAAAACGAAACCGGCTCCACCGGCAACTTCACAATTGAGCTGGCCGATCTTCACGCCTTCTGTCTGTGCCATGGCGGATGCAGGCAGCATTGCCCCGGCGAGAATTGCGGTTGCTGCGAGTTTTTTCAAATGTCTCATCTGTAATTCCTTTCTGCTCCGCCGCTCCCAGCCGGACAAGCGGAGACGTCGCCCCGCTTGCAGAACGCGAGGTCTGCTGATCGGTTCCTGCGTTTTTCGCTGACAATCGGGCCTTTCCCGACAAAAGCGCCCGCAAACTTGACTTTTCGCCGCTTTGGCTGTTAATGCGCCCATCTCTCACGAGACCTTGAATGCCGAAAGCCGACCGGGGCCTTGCCAGACAAGAGATCCGGAAGCCAACACCTGACAGCGCGATGCGCCCTCGGGTGCCTTGTCGCTTTGTGCATTTGGGGTTTTTGAGGGGAGGTATTATCTTTCGGGAATGAACCTGGAAGATATGGGAACCAAGCATGTTTGAATCACTCTCAGAACGCCTAGGCGGCATATTCGACAGCCTTACCAGGCGCGGTGCGCTATCCGACAAGGAAGTCGGTACAGCGCTGCGCGAGGTGCGTCGTGCGCTCATCGAGGCGGATGTGGCGCTGGAAGTGGTACGCGAGTTTACCGAACGGGTCCGCGAGAAGGCGGTTGGCGCGGAAGTTGTCAAATCGGTAACCCCCGGCCAGATGGTCGTGAAGATCGTCCATGACGAACTGATCGAGATGCTTGGCTCTGATGCCGAGCCGATCTCGCTGGCAGCGGCCTCGCCTGTGACGATCATGATGGTAGGCCTGCAGGGTTCGGGCAAGACGACGACATCCGGCAAGATCGCCAAGCGGCTCACCGAGAAGCACAAGAAGAAGGTTCTGATGGCCTCGCTCGACGTGCGCCGTCCGGCAGCCCAGGAGCAGCTTCGCCAGCTTGGCGAGCAAACCGGCGTTGCCACGCTGCCGATCATCGAGGGCCAGTCCCCCGTCGATATTGCCAAGCGCGCGCAGCAGGCTGCCAAGCTTGGCGGCTATGACGTTCTCATTCTCGATACTGCGGGCCGTACCCATATCGACGAGCCGCTGATGGTCGAGATGGCCGACATCAAGACGGCCAGCAACCCGCATGAAATCCTGCTGGTTGCCGATGCACTGACAGGCCAGGACGCGGTCAACCTTGCCCAGAATTTCGACAGCCGTGTCGGCATTACCGGCCTTGTCCTGACCCGTATCGATGGTGACGGACGCGGCGGCGCGGCGCTGTCCATGCGCGCTGTCACCGGCAAGCCGATCAAGCTGATCGGCACGGGCGAGAAGATGGATGCGCTGGAGGATTTCCATCCCAGCCGTATCGCCGACCGTATCCTTGGCATGGGCGATGTGGTCTCGCTGGTCGAGCGGGCTGCGGAGACCATCGACCAGGAAAAAGCCGCGGCCATGGCCAAGCGGATGCAGAAGGGCGAATTTGATCTCAACGACCTTTCCGAACAGCTTGACCAGATGAAGAACCTTGGCGGCATGGGCGGCATCATGAGCATGCTGCCCGGCATCGGCAAGATGAAGAAGCAGATCGAGGAAGCGGGCATTGACGATTCGATCTTCAAGCGCCAGCAGGCAATCATTTCCTCGATGACCCGCCAAGAGCGCAAGGCGCCGAAAATCCTCAATGCAAAGCGCAAGCAGCGGGTTGCATCGGGTTCGGGAACATCGGTCCAGGAAGTCAACAAGCTCCTGAAGATGCACCAGCAAATGGGTGGCATGATGAAGAAGATGTCGCAGCAAAAGGGCGGCATGTTCGGCGGCATGGGCAAGGGCATGATGTCCAGAATGATGGGCATGGGCGGCGCCGGCGGCGGAATGCCCGGTCTGCCTGGCGGAATGGGCGGTATGGGTGGAATGGGTGGCATGGGTGGCATGCCGGACCTTTCCAACATGGATCCCAAGGAAATGGAGCGCATGGCCCAGCAGATGGGAATCAAGCTGCCAAAAGGCGGAATGGGCAAGAAGCGATGAGCGAAATCCCCGAGCAGCTCCTGCAATACCGCAAGTCGATCGACAATCTCGACGATGCGCTGATCAGAATTCTGGCCGAACGCTTCCGCATCACCAAGGCGGTGGGTGTTCTCAAGGCCACGCATGACCTTCCTGCGGGCGATCCTGCCCGTGAGAAACAACAGGCCGAACGGCTTCGCGCACTTGCCGTGGATGCTGATCTCGACCCTGATTTTGCCGAAAAGCTTCTGCGATTCATCATCACGGAAGTGATCCGGCACCACGAACAGGCGCGCTCCTAGCCCGCCTCAACCAGTCTGAAAGAAAAGGAAACTCACATGGCTGTTAAACTACGTCTCGCCCGTGGCGGCTCCAAGAAGCGCCCGTTCTACTCAATCGTTGCCGCAGACGAACGCGCGCCGCGCGATGGCCGCTATATCGAGAAACTGGGCACTTACAATCCGATGCTGACAAACGATGCCGAGCGCGTCGTTTTCGACAAGGAGCGCGCCGAGTACTGGCTGTCCAAGGGTGCCAAGCCGACGGACCGTGTTGCCCGTTTCCTCGATGCCGAAGGCCTGATGAAGCGCGATGCGCGCAGTAACCCGAACAAGGGCAAGCCGGGCAAGAAGGCCCAGGAACGTGTTGCCGAGAAGGCAGCAGCAGCTGCTGAAGCCGCCGAAGCTGCAAAGGCTGCCGAGGAAGAGGCAAGGGCCGCCGCCGAGGCTCCAGCAGAAGCTCCTGCAGAAGAATTGCCTGCAGAGGCTCCTGCAGAGGAAGAAGCAAAAGCCGAGTAATCGGATACTTCCGATTTGGGTGATTGACGACCCGGTCTGCACCAGCAGGCCGGGTTTTTCTTTTTGTTCCGCAGGGTGAATGAGCCTCAAGGGTGACCTTTTCGGGCAGCCTTAATGCCGCCCTTGTTGCAGGCAACCTTTCCACATTGCCGCAGTTGTGGTTAGCTATTGGTAAATCAGCCGCTGCCTGTTGGTGCAGCATGGCACCAGTATTGCGTAGGAGGGGCCCTGATGCTCGAGAACAATCAGCCTGCAAAGATCAAGCAGTCCATTATCGGACTCGAGATGATGACGCGTTTCGCGCTCGCCATTCTTGCGCTGGCAAGTGGTGTCTATACATATCTCGGTGTCCGCAGCCTGCTCGACGGATCGGCGGGCCAGGTGTTTTTCGCAGCGGTGATCTACTCGGCCGCCGTTTCGGTCGGCATTTATGCCTTCTGGTCCTACATGCTGCGTTTCGTGCCGCTGATCAGTGATGGCGCGAGGCGGCTGATGCTTTTTGCGACCATGGTGATCGGCTCTCTGATGATCATTGCCATGTCTTCCTGGCTCAACGCTGCCGCGCTGGCCGGCTCCGCGGCGCTGGAGCAGCACCTTGCGGTAACGCTGGAGGAATATTCGCAGGATTTCGACAAGGCCCATGCAAGGGCGCTATCGGCACAAAGCCTGCTGCCAGATGTTCAGCGCGCCTCGGACCGGTTTCGCCGCCTTGCCGAGGATGAGCGCAGTTCAGGCGCACTAACCGGTACATCCGGTTCGGGCAGCGTTGTCCAGTTGCTCGTGCAGATGGCGGCACAACTTGATGAACTGGGCGAATCCATCCGCGCCTCACGCGAGGAAACGAAGGCGCTGTTCGACAAGGGTCGTGAACACCTTGGCCAGATGCGCAGCCTTGTCTCGGCGCCGGGCGAGGTCCAGCCACGGGCCGACCGGTTCGGTGAACAGGCGGTCGAACTCGGCGGCGTGATTGCCGCCCTGCAGGAAACCTCCATCGCCCCTTCCGTCAAGCGAGCGGCAGATGACCTCTCGCTGGGTTTCATCGCGCCGATTGCCGATGGCGGCACGCAGGACCTCGTATTGCGCCAATCCGAGGTGATGCAGACGGTACAGGCCTCGGTGGAAGCGCAGTCGGGGCAACTATCGTCTGCAGCCGACGGCATTCTGTCGGAAGAGCGGGTTCCCCCGCGCCGTTTCGTGCCTTTGTCGAGCGCCGAGGCGGTGCTGCGTTACGCAGGGGATTTCGCCCCCAGCTGGGCAGGTGCCATTTCCATCGACCTGCTGCCGGCAATGCTGGTGCTTGTCCTGGCGGTGGCCCATTCTGCGATGCGCCGCGATTCAGCGATGCTGGAACCTGCCGAGAAGATTACCGCCGCCGAAATGATCCGCGCCGTCAATCTCTACCAGCAGATGACGGCCGAACCGTCTCGAGCCCGGTCAGGAAAGCACGATCCTGGCGATGAGGGCGGGGCAAGAGAAGCTGAACAACGGCGAAGTGCGGAGGAAGGTGAGTTGCCTGATGACCGTACCCAGGATGGTGAAGAGGCCGATGCGCCCAAGCTGCTGCATCCGTTGAGCGAAGAACAGCTAAGGCGCATTGCCGAAAGCCGCAAGAGGGGCTGATGGCACCTGGAAATCTCCTCGCCGGTTCAGGCAATTTGAAGTCCTCACGCCTTGCCGGGTCCGTATCCGGAATTTCCGTACGCCTTGCCGGCTGGAAACTGCCTGATGATGGCCGGATCATGCGGGCGATGTTCTACCTGCTGGTATTGGCAATCGGGATCGGCCTCATTCATGATTATCGCCAGCTTGTCGGCCAGAATGACCGGCTGCCTGCCATCGGCCCTGTCGGTGATCCGGTGCTGCCTGCCTATGTGCCGCAAATTCCCGGTATTGAGAGTCCGTTGCGGGTGGCACCGGACGTCACTGCCGATCCGCAATTGCTGCGCAATCCGCTCAAGACCGAACTCGGCTCGGGCGGCATGCTCAATGTCACGGGCAGCATCGATCCTGGTTCATCGGCACGATTTGCAGCCGAAATCGGCAGGGTCGGAGAATATGTCAGACAGGTATCGCTGAACTCGCCGGGCGGCTCGGTTCAGGATGCGTTGGCGATTGCGCGTCTGATCCGCGAAAAGGAGCTTGTGACCCATGTCGGCGAGGGCAATATCTGTGCCTCGTCCTGCCCGCTGATCCTTGCCGGCGGGCTGGAACGCATTGCCCATGCGAAGGCCGCCATCGGGGTGCACCAGATGTTTTCGGGACGCGGCAGCGAGGCGCGCAATGCCGATCTCGAGGTTTCGGGCACGCAAACCCTGACGGCGGAAGTCACGCGCTTTCTTGATGAAATGGGGGTCGATCCGGCGATCTGGCTGCATGCCATGGAGACCCCGCCCCAGCAGCTTTATTACCTTACCAGCGAGGAACTGACCCGCTACCGCCTTGCCACGGAAATTGCCGGATAGGGCCAGAAGAAAGGGCGGTCTTTACTTGCGGCGAAATTCCCCGCAAAAGCGCAGCATGAGCAAAAACGATATTCTCCTTGCCGTTATCGGCGCTGCCCATGGCATCAAGGGCGAAGTGCGGGTCAAGTCCTTTACCGGCGACCCGCTGGCCTTTGGCGACTATGGCAAGCTGCATGACAGGGAAGGCCGCAAGTATCAGGTGCTGAATGCGCGGCTTTCCAGGAATGTGGTCGTCACCCGCTTCAAGAGCATCGACACGCGGGAGAAGGCCGAGGCTCTCAACGGGGTGGAGCTGTTTGTTGACCGATCCGTGCTGCCGGAGGTCGAGGATGAGGACGAGTTCTACATGAACGACCTCATTGGCCTCGAGGCGGTTTCACAAGCAGGTGAAGGGCTGGAAGGCGAAGTGCTGGGCAGGGTGGTCGAGGTGCATGATTTTGGCGCCGGTGACATCATCGAGGTGCGCTTCGCAAACGGCCGGGCGGAACTCTTTCCCTTCACCCGCGAGATCTTCCCGCAAATCGATCTTGCCGGTGGCAGAATGGTGCTGGTTCCGCCGGTCACGGTGAGCGAAAGGGAGGAAGAAGGTGTGGAGGTGGAAATGGAGGGGGAAACCGAAAGGGGAGACGGAGCGTGAAACCGAATTTCGTCCATCCCGCCCTGCAGGCCGGAACTGACCGGCTACAGCGGTTTGCGCAATGAGTTTTGCCGCCTCCATAGTCACGCTTTATCCCGAAATGTTTCCCGGTCCGCTCGGCCTCTCGCTTGCCGGCAGGGCACTGGAAGAGGGCGCCTGGTCGCTGGAGACGATTGCCCTTCGTGATTTTGGCCGTGGCAAACACCGCCATGTGGATGATACGCCCGCTGGCGGTGGGGCGGGCATGGTGCTCAAGCCCGATGTCCTTGCCAGCGCGATAGACAGTATTGGCGAAGATACACGTCCCAGGCTCCTGATGTCGCCGCGCGGACGGGTGCTCGACCAGGCCTATGTCCGCGAACTTGCCGAGGGACCGGGCGCGGTCATCGTCTGCGGGCGGTTCGAGGGCGTGGACCAGCGTGTCATCGAGGCGCGCAAGCTGATTGAGGTCTCGATTGGCGACTATATCCTGTCTGGCGGTGAACCGGCTGCGATGATCCTGCTCGATGCCGTAGTGCGGCTGCTGCCCGGCGTAATGGGCAACGACCAGTCCGGCGAACATGAAAGCTTTGAAAACGGACTGCTCGAACATCCACACTATACCCGGCCGGTCGAGTGGGAAGGCCTGGCCATTCCCGAAATCCTGACCTCCGGCAATCACAGGAAAATTGCCGAATGGCAGCGCAAGCAGGCGGAGAAACTGACGCGCGAGCGGCGGCCGGACCTGTTGGGCGGACGGACAAAAGAATCCTGATTGACTGTCGACAAACCCGCCAATTTCCCCTATAGCCAGCCTCGAATTTCCGACAAACCGGAAAGAATGAGCAAACGACCAGGTTAAAAACCATCTGGTGGTCAGCAAGCGGGTTGCCGCGACGGCGCTGACAATCGGGACAAGAAGGTCGCTCTGGCTTGTTGAATCAAGAACAGGATTGCTGGCAAAGACGCACAAGGGCGCCGCTGGTCAGTGACACAAACAAAGGTTTGAAGTGATGAACATCATTCAGCAGCTCGAAGCCGAGCAGATCTCCTCTATTGAAGAAAAACGCAAACTCCCGCCTTTCGAGCCGGGCGATACCGTGCGTGTGATGGTCCGCGTGACCGAGGGTACCCGTACCCGTGTGCAGGCCTATGAAGGCGTTTGCATTGCCCGTTCCGGCAGCGGCCTCAATGAAAGCTTCACCGTTCGCAAGATTTCCTATGGCGAAGGCGTCGAGCGTGTCTTCCCGATGTATTCGCCGCTGGTTGAAGCGGTTGAAGTTGTTCGTCGCGGCAAGGTGCGCCGTGCGAAACTTTACTATCTGCGGGACCGCCGCGGCAAGTCTGCGCGTATCGTTGAAAAGACCAATGTTCGCGCCAAGAACCTGAACGATATCGAACGTCAGGCATTCCTTGCTGAAAAAGCCCGTCTTGAAGCTGAAAAGATCGCTGCAGCCGAGGCGCTTGCTGCCGAGAAAGCCGCTGAAGAAGCAGCAGCAGCAAAGGCAGCCGAGGAAGCAGCGGCAGCAGAAGCTGCGACTGCCGAGGCTGGCGAAAACAAGGAATAATCATTTCCTGCGTGGAAGTGACGAAAAGGCGGCTTCGAGCCGCCTTTTTTGTTGGCTGATTTTGGGCAGCGTCCGCAAACCCTAGACAAATGCGATGAAACGCCCGGCAATTATTGCCGCGATCCATACCACTAT
>CAZIPH010000060.1:0-14984 GCA_964541115.1 uncultured Salaquimonas sp. | reverse complement strand
GAAAATTACCAATGGCACTGGCGGGCTTGAAGATCGCATGCCTGTGCTGTGGACCCATGGGGTGGGAACGGGCCGCCTCACCATGAACGAGTTTGTCGCGGTCACCTCGACCAATATCGCCAAGATCCTCAACATGTATCCGAAAAAGGGCGCGATCCTGGTCGGCTCGGACGCGGACATCGTTGTGTGGGACCCGGAAAAATCGAAGACCATCAAGGCGTCCAAACAGCAATCGGCCATCGACTACAATGTCTTTGAAGGCAAGAAGGTAAAAGGCCTGCCGCGCTTTGTGCTTTCGCGAGGCCATGTCTCCATCCTGGACGGCAAGATCAAGACCGAGGAAGGCCATGGCAAGTTTGTCAAACGTCCACCCAATGGAACGGTCAACACTGCGCTTTCCACCTGGAAGGAACTGACCAACCCGCAGCCGGTCAAGCGAACCGGCATTCCGGCTACGGGGGTATAAGCGCGCTAGATGACCGTCATTTCCGCGAATGAGCTTTCCCTTACATTTGAGACCAACGACGGACCCGTCCACGCCTTGTCAAAGGTTACGCTGGATATAGAAAAAGGCGAATTCGTCTCTTTCATCGGCCCGTCCGGCTGCGGCAAGACCACCTTTCTGCGCGTTATTGCCGATCTCGAAAAACCCACTGGCGGCACGATCACCGTCAACGGCATGTCACCGGAAGAAGCCCGGATGAAGCGCGCCTATGGCTATGTGTTCCAGGCCGCTTCGCTCTTTCCCTGGCGCACCATCGAGAAGAATATCTCGCTCCCGCTGGAAATCATGGGCTATTCGAAATCCGAGCAGAACGAGCGGGTGAATCGCACGCTGGAACTGGTCGATCTGTCGAATTTCGGCAAGAAATACCCCTGGCAGCTTTCCGGCGGCATGCAGCAGCGAGCCTCCATTGCCCGCGCCCTCGCCTTCGATGCCGACATCCTGCTGATGGATGAACCCTTCGGTGCACTGGACGAAATCGTCCGCGACCACCTCAATGAGCAATTGCTGAAACTGTGGGACCGCACCAACAAGACGATCTGTTTCGTCACCCACTCCATCCCCGAGGCGGTATACCTTTCGACCAGGATTGTCGTGATGAGCCCGCGCCCCGGCCGCGTCAGCGATGTCATCGATTCCACCCTGCCGAAAGAACGCCCGCTCGACATTCGCGAGACGCCGGAATTTCTCAAGATCGCCCATCGGGTCCGTGAGGGTCTGCGCGCCGGACACAGCTATGAGGAATAGGCCATAGTGCAAAGCCAGTCCAGAACCATTCCGGTACTTACCGTCATCGCGGTCATTGTCGCGATCTGGTATGCCTGCGTGGTCTGGATGAATGCACCCTTCGAGTATGACAAGGCGGAACGCGCCAAAATGCCGCCGCCGACTTTCTCCGAACTGTTGACAAACACCATGAGCCAGGAGCGGCCGGTTCTTCCCTCCGCCCATCAGGTCTTTGCCGAAATCTGGGACACAACCGTAAACAAGAGCGTGACGTCCAGGCGCTCGCTGGTTTACCACGCATGGATCACGCTTTCAGCGACACTGCTCGGCTTTGTCATTGGGACGGCCCTTGGCATATTGCTGGCCATCGGCATCGTCCACAACCGCGCAATGGACCAGTCTGTCATGCCATGGGTGATCGCCTCGCAAACCATTCCGATTCTCGCCGTCGCGCCAATGATCATCGTTACGCTCAACGCCGTTGGTCTGACCGGGTTGATACCCAAGGCGCTTATCTCGACCTATCTGTCTTTTTTTCCGGTCGTGGTCGGCATGGTCAAGGGATTGCGGTCGCCGGAAAAAAGCCAGCTTGACCTCATGCATACCTGGAATGCCTCGCAAGCGCAGATCTTCCGCAAGTTGCGCTGGCCCTCCTCCATGCCCTACCTGTTCACATCGCTGAAGGTGGCAGTTGCCATTTCGCTGGTCGGCGCAATTGTCGGCGAACTTCCCACCGGCGCGGTGGCCGGCCTTGGCGCAAGACTGCTGGCCGGTTCCTATTATGGCCAGACGATTCAGATCTGGTCCGCCCTTTTCATGGCCGCGGCGCTGGCTGCCATCCTGGTCATGCTGGTCAGCCTTGCCCACAACCATGTCCTCAGGCGCATGGGCCAGAAAGCGGAGGCCTATTGATGGGTTCGGGAACTGGCTGGCTAATTTTTGCCCTGATCTTCTGGCTGGCCGCCTGGGCACTCAATGAGTGGCTTGTGCGCCGCAAGGTGAAGAACAATGGCAGCCGGCAAATTGTCGACCTTGCTGTGCCGGTAATCTTCGGGATCACGATCCTGGTCATCTGGGAAAGCCTTGTACGCGGATTGTCAATTCCCTCTGTTCTCCTGCCCGCCCCCTCGGCGATCTGGGAAAGGATCACCAATTCCTTGCCGATACTCTGGGCTGACTTCCAGCAGACCTTCCTGAAAGCTGTCCTTGCCGGTTATGTGCTGGGCTGCGGGTCGGGCTTTGTCGTGGCGCTGCTGATAGACCGCTCGCCCTTCCTGCAGCGCGGGCTGCTGCCGCTTGGCAATTTCGTCTCCGCCCTGCCGATTATCGGCATAGCGCCGATCATGGTCATGTGGTTCGGTTTCGACTGGCAGTCCAAGGCAGCGGTCGTCCTAATCATGACCTTCTTCCCAATGCTGGTGAACACTGTTCAGGGCCTTGCCGCCTCCAGCCATATGGAGCGCGACCTGATGGGCACCTATGCCAGCAGCTGGTGGCAAACGCTGATCAAGCTGCGCCTGCCCGCTGCGGCACCTTTCATTTTCAATGCACTCAAGATCAACTCCACGCTGGCGCTCATTGGCGCGATCGTGGCAGAGTTTTTCGGAACACCCATTGTCGGGATGGGCTTTCGTATTTCCGCCGAAATGGGCCGGATGAATACGGATATGGTGTGGGCCGAAATAGCCGTGGCAGCTTTGGCAGGCTCCACATTCTACGGAGTGATTGCGCTCATCGAACGCGCTGTCACCTTCTGGCATCCGTCCGTGCGATCAAGCCGGGCATAACAGGGAGTATCAAGCATGAAGAAACTCACAACCGCCTTGCTGGCAGGCGCATTCTCGCTGGCAACCTTTCAGGCAATGGCAGCAGACAAGGTCACGCTTCAGTTGAAGTGGGTCACACAGGCACAGTTTGCCGGCTATTATGTGGCCAAGGACAAGGGCTTCTACGAGGAGGAAAACCTCGACGTCGAAATCAAGCCGGGCGGCCCGGATGTGGCTCCGCCCCAGGTCATCGCCGGTGGTGGCGCCGATGTGGTGCTTGACTGGATGCCATCGGCGCTCGCCACCCGAGAAAAGGGCGTTCCATTGGTAAACATCGCCCAGCCCTTCAAGTCATCTGGCATGATGCTGACCTGCCGCAAGGATTCCGGCATTTCCTCACCTGCCGATTTCAAGGGCAAGACACTTGGTGTCTGGTTTGGCGGAAACGAGTATCCCTTCCTTTCATGGATGAGCAAGCTGGGCTATTCGACCACAGGCGGACCGGACGGCGTGACGGTTCTCAAACAGGGTTTCAACGTCGATCCGATCCTGCAGAAGCAGGCCGACTGCGTTTCGACCATGACCTATAACGAGTATTGGCAGATCATCGATGCGGGCCTCACCCCGGACGACCTCATCACCTTCAAGTATGAGGATGAGGGCGTGTCCACCCTTGAGGACGGCATTTACGTGCTGGAAGACAGCCTCAAGGATGAGGCTTTCCAGGACAGGATGGTCCGCTTCGTGCGCGCTTCCATGAAGGGCTGGAAATATGCGGAGGAAAATCCTGACGAGGCTGCTGAAATTGTCCTCGAAAATGATGCCTCCGGTGCCCAGACCGAAAAGCACCAGAAGCGCATGATGGGCGAGATTGCCAAGCTTACAGCCGGCTCAAACGGCGCGCTGGACCCTGCCGATTATGAGCGGACGGTCCAGTCACTACTTGAAGGCGGCTCTGATCCGGTCATCACCAAGGCACCTGAAGGCGCCTGGACCCACATGATCACCGACAAGGCGCTTTAAAGCCTACCGTGTTCAACAGTCGGGCGGCCCTTCGGGGCCGCCTTTTTTCGGTCCCGGTCAGTCATCCGGAAATATCCGGTGAATTTCGGCTGGCTACCCGCCTGCTTCAGGCTGCCGATTGTGGTGCGGGCACCGGGACTCGAACCCGGACAGCCAAAGGCCGAGGGATTTTAAGTCCCTTGCGTCTACCAATTCCGCCATGCCCGCAACGCCGCCTTCTGCCTAGCGAAACGATGGCCGGGGCGCAATTGCAATATTCAACGGAAAATGCCTCCTGTGAAAAAAGGTGTAGCCCATTCCCCGGCTCTCTTTTCATACGGTCTTGTTGAGGCCATAGATGCCTCGACACCAGACAGGAAAAAGCGATGACTGACATTCACCCGGCTGATGACACGATCGCCGTTGCCGCGCACCAAGCGCCGACGGCAGCCATGTTGGCGATTGGCGATGAACTGCTTTCCGGGCGTACCAAGGACCGAAACATCGGCTGGCTTGCCGATTTCCTGACGCTCAAGGGAATCGATTTGAAGGAGGTCCGCATCGTCGCCGACGAGGAAGCTGCAATCGTTCATGCCGTCAACGCGCTGCGGGCTAGATATACCTATGTCTTTACCTCGGGCGGGATCGGCCCGACCCATGACGACATCACTGCCGATGCCATTGCCACGGCTTTCGGCGTGCCAATAGACCATGATCCGCGTGCCATGAAACTGCTTGGGGAGCACTATGCGGGCCGCGGCATGGAATTCACCGATGCCCGCAAGCGCATGGCGCGTATCCCCGAGGGAGCAGCCCTGATCGACAATCCCGTTTCCGTCGCGCCCGGCTTCAGGCTTGGCAATGTGCATGTGATGGCAGGCGTTCCGTCGATTTTCCAGGCAATGATGGACAATGTCGGGCCAACCCTTGAAGGCGGCGCACCGATCATATCGGTGGCAGTCGAATGCAATCATGGCGAGGGGACGATTGGCGGCCCACTTGGAGAGATCCAGAAAAACCATCCCGCAACAGCGATCGGTTCCTATCCCCGATTTGACGGCCAGCGCTATTCGACCCGGATCATCGTGCGCTCGCGCGATGAGGCGGCCATAAGCGCAGCCGTCGCGGATGTGGAGCAAATGCTGGCGGATATTGACGCACAGGGAGTGACACAAAAATGGAACTGACCGTCTATCACCTGAAGAACTGCGATACCTGCAAGAAGGCGATCAAGTCGCTTGCCGATGCCGGCCATGAGCTGACGCTGGTCGACGTGCGGGCTGACGGCATGCCGAAGGCGGCCCTAGAGGTTGCCGCAAATTCCGTCGGCTGGCAGAACCTTCTCAATACCCGCTCCACCACCTGGCGCGGCCTGCCCGATGCTGACAAGGCTGATATCAGCGAAACGAAGGCATTGGCGCTCATGCGCGAGCACCCCACCCTCATCAAGCGCCCGGTAATCGTGTCGGCCAACACGACCACAGTTGGCTGGGACAGGCAGACCGCATTGCATCATGGCGCATGAAAAACCGGGCCCGCAAAACGGGCCCGGCTCTCGGTCCTGGTGAATGTTATTCGAAGATCCACTTACCCGTCATATTCGGGACGTGCTTCCAGTTCCTCTTTCGAGGCGTCGATATAGACGCGGACATCGCCCCAGTCTTCATCACGGATAATCTGGATTTCGTCGAAGGAGACTGCAACATGATGCTCACCAAGGCCAATGAAACCGCCAATGTCGAGAACCACGCTTTCGATTTCTCCATCCTGCGTGAGGATCAGTTCGCCGATTTCGCCGATGTCTTCGTCATTGACGCTGTAGAGGTTGGCGCTCTTCAGGCGGTCTGCCGTCAGTTCCCGGGCCTCAACTGCCAGATAGCCTTCGCGCTGGACATCGGGCCTGCGGAAGGTCGCAGGTGCTGAACTGGTCACCGTGTCATCATCAGCCATGGTGTCATCGGTTTGCGTCTCAGCCATCTGCTCATCGGTAACCTGACCATCCTGATTGTCGGTCATCTGCTGATTGTCAGCCTGATCGTTCTGGTTGTTCATGGCAGTCTGGTCGTCATCCTGCATGCCGTCACTGGCGGCGCGACGGTCTTCTTCCGACATTTCCTCGAAAGCAGGCATTGCCTCCAGTTCCTCCCTGTTCGTTTTCACGGCTACGAAATAGTTGTCCCAGGAGCTTTCATCGCGAATGAAGGACAGGTTCTCCATCGGAACCGCAACATGCTTGTCGCCGATATCAAGCCATCCGCCCACTTCCAGTATCACGGCCTTTACCGTACCATCCTGGTTCAGGATGACATTTTCCACCTGGCCAATGTTCTCCCAATTGTCCTGCCAGCCGTCGGTGAAGGTGGTAGTGCGATCAAACTCCTGGTCGGTGGTGTAAAGTTCCTTGCCAATGAAGTCGGCTGCATAGAAGTCGCCCTTCTGTTCAGTGGCATAAGGCTCAATCGTCCCCATTGTGTGGCTGGCGGCAATGGCAGACGTGCTCATCATCAAAGTGAGCGCGGTCGCTGCAATAATCCGTTTCATTGTGGTAGTCTCCTTTAGTGCGTTGTTTTGTCCAACGTTCCGCTATTGCTTGCGAAGCGGCGGCTCGTTGTGTAGTAAAACCAGCGACAGGCGGATTGGTTCCAACGGCCACGCCCCCTGGCGGGGCCGGGAACCGGTCCGCCCACCATCGCACTGGCAGGCAGACAATCCACCGTTAGGATGCTTCGCCATCTTGAGAAAACAGCCGCCTTGGTTTAGGTCGGGCAGGCAGATCACTCCATTGCAGAGAATTGCCATGACCACGCAAAACAAGGCCTTCCCAGTTACGTGGGATCAATTTCATCGTGACTGCAAGGCACTGGCCTGGCGGCTTGCCGGCGTCGGTGACAGCAATGGTGGATGGAAGGCAATCGTTTCCATTACCCGCGGCGGTCTTGTCCCGGCAGCCATTATTGCCAGGGAACTCGGCGTGCGGAACATCGAGACGGTGTGCATCGCCTCCTATCACGAATACAAGGACCAGGGTGACCTGGAGGTTATCAAGGGCATTTCCGCAGAGCTGATAGCCCAGTCTGGCGGTGAAGGCCTTGGCGTCCTGGTCATTGACGACCTGACGGATACCGGCAAGACAGCCAAGAAAGTCCGCGAAATGCTTCCCAGGGCGCATATAGCCACTGTTTACGCAAAGCCGACCGGCGTTCCCATGGCCGATACTTTTGTCACGGAGGTCTCCCAGGACACCTGGATCTATTTCCCCTGGGACATGGAGATGTCATATGTGGAACCGATTTCCGGCAAGCGCGATGGCTGACCGGCTACGGTTGGTGACATACAAGAATTTCCGGCCCGCCGTTGATTGACCGCTCCACCATCATCGTCCTGATGACAGTGGTCATCAACATGACCGGCGTCGGCCTGTTCTGGCCAATCCTGCCGCAACTGGTTCGGGAACTGGGCGGCGGCGACATTTCCAACACTGCCCTGCTCTATGGCGCGATCAGCGTTGTCTTTGCGCTCATGCAGTTCATCTTTGCCCCGATGATGGGTGCCCTGTCAGACCGATATGGCCGCAGGCCCGTCATGCTGGTTGCCCTGACAGGCCTTGGCCTTGACAGCCTTCTCATTGCCTTTGCACCGAATATCTGGTGGCTCTTTGTCGGACGTGCGCTTGGCGGTGTCTTTGGCGCAACCTTTTCGGTCGCCAACGCCTATATGGCTGATGTTACCCGCGGCTCCGAGCGGGCAGCGGCCTTTGGCCTGGTCGGCGCAGCATTCGGCCTCGGTTTTGTCATCGGCCCGCTGATGGGCGGCGTATTGGGAGAATATGACCTCAGATTGCCGATTTTCGTTGCTGCGGGGCTCTCCTTTCTCAACGTCATTTTCGGCTATTTCTTCCTGAGGGAAACGCTGCCGCCGGAAAAACGCGCTCCCAAGCCGCTTTTCGCCACCAATGTCGTCGCCTCGCTCAAGTGGTTGTCCGGCAAGCGGATTGTCCTTGTACTGGCCATCACGCTTTTCATTGCCAATACAATGCAGCGGGGTCTTGAGTCGGTCTGGGTCCTGTTTACCGATGTCCAATATGGCTGGCAGAGCCGCGAAGCCGGAATATCCCTTGCTGTCGTTGGTGCCAGTTTCATCATCGTGCAAGGCTTCCTGGTCAGGCGTGTCGTCGCCAGGTTTGGTGAGGTCGCAACCATAGCAGGCGGATTTTCGCTCAGTGCCATGATGTTTGCCATTCTTTCGGTCAACGAGAGCGGAACGATAGGCTATCTCGGCATCCTGCCACATGTATTGGGTTGGGGTGTTGCGGGCCCTGCCCTCATGTCGCTCGCCTCACAGCAGGTAGGTGAAAGTGAACAGGGCTTCATGCAGGGCGCCCTGACCTCGATTTCGGGTCTGGCCGCCATCCTTGGACCGGCAATGGCAACGGGTATTTTCGCCTGGTTCACCGGCGGGGCAGCGCCATTCTATTTTCCCGGTGCTTTTTTCGTTATCGGCAGCTTGTTCCTTTTCATCGCAGCTTTTGCCGGCAGCCAGGCTGCCATGGCCGGAAAAAGGCCCGCAAGTTGAACCGGCAGATCAGGCGTTTGCGGCCGAATCGCTCGCGCCATATTCCGTGAAGGTGCTTGTTGCCAATTTGGTTTCTTCTTCAAAACGCTGCAGATTGAAATCCTGCACTATCCGATGCGTCGCCAAATCGTCCGGTGCAATCGGCTGGCTGAACCAGTAACCCTGATAAGTCAGGTGTCCGAAATTCTGCAGGAACTCAAACTGGCGTCGCGTTTCCACCCCCTCTGCAGTTACATTGCATCCGCGTTTTCGAGCAAGGCTGATGACCGATTCTATCGTTTCGCGAGCCGCCGACGAGTTTTCGACTTCGGAAACGAAACTCCTGTCGATCTTTATCCGGTCAACCTGAAAACGGTTGAGGTAGGAAAGGCCTGAATAGCCGGTACCAAAGTCATCAAGCGCCACCAGAACACCCATCGCCCTCAGCGTCTCGATCCGCTCGCTGGCAATATCAGTCTGCTCCAGAACAACCGTTTCGGTGATCTCCAGTTCCAGCCTCCCGGCAGGCATGCCCGTTTCGAGCAGGACCAGTCTTACCTGATCTACAAAATCAGGTTGCAGGAGATGGGTGGCCGTCACATTCACGCTGACCATAAGGCCATCATACGGTTTCACAAGTTGGCATGCCCTGCGCAGGATCAATCGTCCGAGCTGGTCAGCCATGTTCAGCTTTTCCGCTACGGGCACGAAAACCACGGGAGAGATCATTCCGCGCGTTGGATGCCTCCAGCGCGCCAGTGCCTCGAAACCGCGCAGTGTCTTGCCGTCAGCTTCCATCAAAGGCTGCAACCAGGGCTCCACCTGCCGGTTTGCAAGCGCTTCGGGGAAATCGTTTTCAAGGCTGCCCTTGTTGCTGTAGGCCTGTTCGAGATCCCTGTTGAAGATAACAGGGGCCTTGGATTCCCTCGCTCTCGCTTCCAGGAGCGCCAGTTCAGCCCGTCGCAGCGCCTCTTCGGCGTTACCATCGCTGGCAAAGTAAATGACCGCGCCAGTGGATTTGGAAATGAAAAGCACCCTGTCGGCGACTTCAATGGGCAGGCTGAGTGCCTTGTCCAGTTTCTCCGAAATCTGGCAGATCGCCTCCCGGTCCGTCACCCCGTCGATATAGATCGCAAAAACACCCGAAGAAACAGTACCAACAAAGTGAGGCGCATCGAACAGATAACGCAACCTTTCCGCACAGACCTTGACTACCGCATCGCCAGCATCGCGGCCGAGAGAAACATTGATTGAACCCAACCTGTGAAGGTTGACCAGCATCAACACGCCACGCCCCATGGAAATCTTCCACGTGGTGGAAAGCTTGTGCAGGGTGTTGTCGCGATTTGGCAGACCGGTAAGGGGTTCGTGTAAGTCCAGATACCGGCCACGGAAGTTATCCTCGATCGAGCGCGCCAGAATCACTGCAACAGTGCAGACCATCAATATGCAGGCGCTGAGAAGGTACCATTCACTTCCCGTACCTGGAAAATAGGCCAACGAAGTATTGCCGACCAGGTTACTCGCCAACCGCAGAATCGCAAAAAGACCAAACACGATTGCGGCAACAGAGATGGCCACAATACGTTTGTGCTGGGATTCACGATAATTCGATTCCAAAACCTGCATTTTTCTGCAAAGGCCTCTTCAATAAACCCGTAAACAACAAGGATTTGCCGCAAAACAGGGCTCAAGACGACAAGACTACGGAAAAAAGCTTTTCATTTCGTTACGTAACGATAGCGCTTCTTTACAATGGCAACTAATTGCAATTTGAACAGTTGTACCGGGTGCCCCGCTGTCAGTTGACGCGCCTGGCCAGAGAATCGCTTTCAAGCCTGCTGATTTTTCAAGGTGGAAAATTTCCAGTCGAGCGGTTTTTTGCTCAAATCATTGATTCAAACGCATAAATTCTTATCCTCGCTATTCACAGAAAACCACAATATGTAGTGTATTGAATTTTCTTTCCCTCTACCGCTTGACGGTCATTTCCGAGTCACCCTAGGGTGGCATCAACAGGGGTTCACAAGACTTTTGTTGAGCAGCTCTCTGGGGGAACCTTGGGCTGCCAGGCGGGTAACAGGTACGATTTTACCCTTTCCATCTTGATCAAGTGCTTTGGTTCGAAAAAGATTTTTCGGATTAGAAGGCTTGTGCGCCGAAAACGGTGTTGCGCACTTGCAGAGCCTCTCCGGCCTGTTTGTGAGCGCTGCCCTGTGATTGGCAGAGTATGGGTCCAAAAAAAAACGGTTATCAGTCCGTTAACACTATATTTAGTGTTTGCGATCATGATGACCACAATATATAGTCTGGTGCTGATTGAGTAAAAGGAACAGCAGACAGGGCGTGAATCCACGGAACATGCCTGGCAAGCGGAACTGATCAGGTTTCTCGATTTAATCGAAAACCGGGGTTTCTTAAACGCAATGCTGCTCGAAACCTCGAACCGATCGGTATTTACAGGGAACGACAACAGGGAAATGACCCGGGCCGGGCGATATTTCGTCCGGAAGCGGCGGACCATTGCCCGATTTCTTATGTAGAAGTCGGGAAACGAGGAAGAGAAGGAATAAGCAAATGCGCATCGAGCGGCGGTTCACAACGCAGGGAAAGTCACCATATGAGGGTGTCGACTTTCGCCAGACTACCAGCGAGATCAGGAATCCGGACGGATCCGTTGTATTCCGTCTTGAGAATATCGACGTACCTGCGGCATGGAGTCAGGTGGCGGCCGATATCCTTGCCCAGAAGTATTTCCGCAAGGCTGGTGTACCCGCAGTCCTGAAGCGCGTTGAAGAAGAAACCGTTCCTTCCTGGCTGTGGCGCAGCGAAGCCGATGAGGCCGCCCTTGCCAAACTGCCCGAGGACCAACGCCATATTTCCGAGATGGATGCGCGCCAGGTATTCAACCGTCTTGCCGGCACCTGGACCTATTGGGGCTGGAAGGGCGGCTATTTCGATACCGAGGCAGATGCCCGCGCCTTTTACGATGAACATTGCCACATGCTGGCGACCCAGCGCTGCGCGCCCAATTCGCCCCAGTGGTTCAATACCGGCCTGCATTGGGCCTATGGTATCGACGGACCGGCGCAGGGCCACTATTACATGGACCCCTTCACCGGCAAGATGGTGAAGTCGAAGTCATCCTATGAACACCCCCAGCCTCATGCCTGCTTCATCCAGTCCGTTGGCGATGACCTCGTCAACGAGGGTGGCATCATGGATTTGTGGACCCGTGAGGCCCGCCTGTTCAAATACGGTTCGGGCACCGGCTCCAACTTCTCCCATATCCGCGCGGAGAACGAGCCCCTGTCGGGCGGCGGCAAGTCATCGGGCCTGATGAGCTTCCTGAAGATCGGCGACCGCGCTGCCGGTGCCATCAAGTCCGGCGGAACTACGCGCCGCGCTGCCAAGATGGTGGTTGTCGATATCGACCATCCTGATATCGAGGAATATATCGACTGGAAGGTGAAGGAAGAGCAGAAGGTTGCCGCTATCGTCACCGGTTCGAAGGTTGTCTCAAAGCACATGAAGGCGATCATGCGCGCCTGCGTGAACTGCCAGGGCAACGCAAATGACTGTTTCGACCCGAACATCAACACGGCGCTGAAACGCGAAATCCGCGCTGCCAAGAAGGCATCCGTGCCGGAAAACTACATCCAGCGGGTGATCCAGCTGGCACGCCAGGGCTATACCGACATCGAATTCCCCGTCTACAACACCGACTGGGACTCCGAAGCCTACCTCACCGTCTCCGGCCAGAACTCCAACAACTCCGTCTCCCTGAAGGACGAGTTCCTGCGCGCTGTTGAAAATGACGAGCCGTGGAACCTGACCGCCCGCAAGGATGGCAGGGTTATGAAAACGCTGCCCGCGCGTGACCTTTGGGAAAAGATCGGCACCGCTGCATGGCAGTCCGCCGATCCGGGCCTGCACTACAACACCACCATGAATGACTGGCATACCTGCCCGGCGGCCGGCCCGATCCGCGCCTCCAATCCGTGCTCGGAATACATGTTCCTGGATGATACCGCCTGTAACCTCGCCTCGCTCAACCTGCTGCAGTTCCGCGACAAGGCAAGGGCAACCGCGGACAATCCCCTCGCCTTTGACGTGGAAGCCTTCGAACATGGCTGCCGCCTTTGGATGATTGTCCTGGAAATCTCCGTGATGATGGCGCAGTTCCCTTCAAAAGAGATCGCCCGCCTTTCCTACGACTACCGCACAACGGGCCTCGGCTTCGCCAATATCGGCGGCCTGCTGATGACCTCCGGCATTCCATATGACTCCAATCAGGGCCGCGCGATTTGCGGTGCCATCACCGCGATCATGACCGGCATCTGCTACGAGACCTCGGCCCAGATGGCCGGTGAACTCGGCGCCTTCCCCGACTATGAGCGCAATGCCGATCACATGCTGCGCGTGATGCGCAACCACCGCAACGCCGCCCATGGCAATGCCAATGGTTACGAGAAACTGGCCGTCAGCCCGGTTCCGCTTGACCATGCCTCCTGCCCGCAGGCCGACCTTGTCGAGCATGCCAGGGCAGCATGGGACCGCGCGGTCGCCCTTGGCGAGAAGAACGGCTACCGCAACGCCCAGGCAACCGTCATAGCGCCAACCGGCACGATCGGCCTTGTCATGGATTGCGACACCACCGGTATCGAACCTGACTTCGCGCTGGTGAAATTCAAGAAACTTGCCGGTGGCGGCTACTTCAAGATCATCAACCGCGCTGTCCCTGCCGCCCTGCGCACGCTCGGCTACAGCCATGCCCAGATCGGCGAGATCGAGGCATATGCGGTTGGCCATGGCAACCTCAACCAGGCCCCTGCCGTCAATCCCGGCTCGCTCCGGGCCAGGGGCTTTACCGACGAGAAGATCGCCGCCCTCAATGAGGCACTGTCTTCAGCCTTCGACATCAAGTTCGCCTTCAACAAGTGGACGCTGGGCGAAGCGTTCTGCAAGGAGACGCTGGGCATTACCGATGAACAGCTGAACGATTTCGGCTTCGATCTTCTGGCCCATCTGGGATTTGCCAAAAAGGACATCGAGGCAGCCAACATCCATGTTTGCGGCGCGATGACCCTTGAAGGCGCACCCCATATCCGCGGCGAGCACCTGCCGGTGTTCGATTGCGCCAATCCGTGCGGCAAGATCGGCAAGCGCGCCCTGTCCGTGGAAAGCCACATCCGCATGATGGCGGCTTCCCAGCCCTTCATTTCCGGCGCGATATCCAAGACGATCAACATGCCCAATTCGGCAACCGTCGAGGAATGCAAGGCAGCCTACATGCTCTCATGGAAGCTGGCACTGAAGGCCAATGCGCTCTACCGCGACGGCTCCAAACTGTCCCAGCCGCTCAACGCCTCGCTGATCGAGGACGAGGACGACGAGGACGCACTGGAGGATCTGATCGATGCACCAAATGCTGCCCGCACCACCCAGGTGACGGAGAAGGTCGTCGAGAAGATCATCGAGCGCATCGTCGAGAAGGCAGTTCGCGAACGCGAGAAGATGCCCGACCGCCGCAAGGGCTACACCCAGAAGGCAAATGTCGGCGGCCACAAGGTCTACCTTCGTACCGGCGAATACCATGACGGGCGCATCGGCGAGATCTTCATCGACATGCACAAGGAAGGCGCCGCCTTCCGCGCCATGATGAACAACTTCGCCATCGCCGTTTCCCTCGGCCTGCAGTACGGCGTGCCGCTCGAGGAATACGTGGAGGCCTTCATCTTCACCAAGTTCGAGCCGGCCGGCATGGTCATCGGCAATGACGCGATCAAGAACGCGACATCGATCCTCGACTATGTATTCCGCGAACTGGCTGTTTCCTACCTTGGCCGCTCGGACCTTGCCCATGTGGACACGTCCGACTTCACCAACACCGCGCTCGGCAAGGGCGTGGCGGAAGGCAAGGCCGAGCCGGTCTCAAAGGGCCTGACCCGCGGCGCAAAACTCTCCGTCCTGCGCCCGGCGCTCAGTGGTGAACCCAAGGGTTCTGCCGGTTCCCCGGTCAAGACCGCAACAGCGCCCGTCGCCTCCGCATCATCACGGGTGACGGCGATCGGCTCTGCCGCCACGGCGACGAAGCTGCAGCTGGAAGAAGAGCCCACGGCCTTTGCCCGCGACTTCTCGCGTGAAGCCGAGGCTGTTGAAAAGATCGAGGAAGCCGGCTCTGTTTCGCGCCTGATCGAACAGATCTCCGAGGCCCAGGGCAGGTCTTCCGAGAAGAACCTCAACCTGCTCATCAACACGCAAAAGCGCGATGCGGAAGGTCATACGGCGGACGCGGCAAGACCGGCCAATCCGCTTGATTCCAATCCCCTTGACGCTGGTGCCCAGCGCCAGAAGGCGCTGATGCAGGGCTATACGGGCAATTCCTGCGGCGAATGCGGCAACTTCACCATGGTCCGCAACGGCACCTGCGA
>CAZIPH010000059.1:14494-15842 GCA_964541115.1 uncultured Salaquimonas sp. | reverse complement strand
GCCGTTGCGGCGCGGATGCGTGAAAGAAGCGCCAGACGGTTGGCGCGGACGGCTTCGTCGTCTGCATTCACATGCACATGCTCGAAGAAATTGTCGATGGGCGCGCGGAGCGAGGCAAGACGGCTCATGGCCTCGTCGAAATTTTCAGATTCGATGGCATTGGCGGCAAGGGTTTCGACATTTTCCAGCGTGTTGAAAAGAGCCCGCTCTTCATCAACGGCAAACAGGGCGGGATCGATCGCGCCTGCGATATCCGCGCCCTTTTTCTCTTCCGCCGCCAGAATATTGGCAGCACGCTTGTAACCCTGGATGAGGTTTTCACCGTCCTCTGTCGCGACGAGTTTTTGCAGGGCCCGCGCTTTTTGGGTGATCAGGAGAAGATCGTCGCTATCAGGCGTAATGATTGCATCCAGCACGTCGTGGCGAATGCCCTCGTCCTTGAGGAAGACTTTCAGACGATCATGGAAGAAGGAGAGGAGGTTAAAATATTGAGCGGAAGCAGTAGGCTTATTTGATTGTTGAAATTCTCTTAATGCCTTCGTCCCAAGAACTTTGGTAACTGCCAAAAAAGATGAGCCGCTAGAAATCAACCTGTCGGCTTCCAATCGCCGAACGTCATCCAAATCATTCTTGATTTTCTGATAATACAAATAAACGTGGAAGTCTGCCAACTGTCCTGAGACTATTCCGGACAATGCACTCTGATAACCGTCAGTGGCCAAATGAGAAAGCCGCACCCCATTCTCCACCACCAGCCGGATCACGCCCAGCGCTGCCCGGCGCAGTGCAAACGGATCCTTCGAGCCGGTCGGTTTTTCGTCGATTGCCCAGAAGCCGACCAGCGTATCGAGCTTGTCGGCGAGTGCCACGGTCACAGAGACGGGATCGGAAGGCACATCATCGGTGGGGCCAAGGGGCTTGTAGTGCTCCTCGATGGCGAGCGCGACGGAAGCATCCTCGCCCGCTTTTTCTGCATAGATGCGGCCGATGCGGCCCTGCATTTCGGGAAACTCATAGACCATGGCAGATTGCAGATCGGCCTTGGCGATCAGCGCAGCACGTTTTGCCTTTTCGAGATCAGCCCCGACAATTGGCGCCAGTTCTCCGGCAAGCGCCATGATGCGCCGGACGCGATCGCCCTGTGAGCCCAGCTTTGCATGGAAGGTAACCTCGTCGAGGCCCTTGACCCATTCCTCGAAGCCGCCTGCCTTCACGGTCTGCTGGAGGTCACTTTCCCAGAAGAATTTGGCATCCGAAAGGCGGGCCGCAACGACCTTGCCATTGCCTCTGGTCACTTCCTCGCCGCCGTCGGAAGGAATGATGTTGGAGACAAGGACGAACCTGTTGG
>CAZIPH010000059.1:0-14394 GCA_964541115.1 uncultured Salaquimonas sp. | reverse complement strand
ACCACGAAGCATTTCTGGTTTTCGCGGATGGTCAGCTGGATCACCTGGGGCGGGATATCGAGGAACGCCTCGTCAAACCGGCCCATCAGCACGGTGGGCCATTCGACGAGGTTGGCAACCTCTTCCAGCAGACCGGCATCCTCGACCAGTTCATAGCCCTGGGCAAAGGCCAGGTTCTGCGCATCGGAGAGGATCATTTCCTTGCGCCGTCCTGCGTCCAGGATCACCCTGGCCTTTTCCAGGCTCGCGACATAATCCTCAAAGCGCCTGACTGTTATTTCGCCGGGTGCAATAAAACGGTGCCCCCGTGTCGTGTTGGAAGATTTGATACCGGCGATCTCGAAGGGGATCACTTCGGGTTCCTCGGTCTCGGGACCGAAGGTACACAGGATCGAATGCAGCGGGCGCACCCAGCGCAGCGAACCTGCCTCGCGGCTTTTCTCGCCCCAGCGCATGGATTTGGGCCATGGAAAATCGCGGATGATCGCGGGCATTACCTCGGCGATGATTTCGGTTGCCTCGCGGCCCGGCTTGTTGATGACGGCGACGTAAAAATCACCCTTCATGGGGTCTGACTTTACTGTCGCCTCGTCAATGGAGGAAAGACCCGCACCGCGCAGAAACCCGTCAATTGCCTGTTGCGGCGCATCGGTGCGCGGGCCCTTGCGCTCTTCGCTGATATCGGCGGATCTGGGCGTGAGGCCCCGGACATCCAGCGCAAGGCGGCGCGGCGTCCAGTATTCCTTCGCCCCCTCATAGGTAAGGCCGGCATTGACCAGTGCATTGGTCACGAGCGAGCGCAAATCCCCAGCGGCCTTGCGCTGCATGCGGGCGGGTATCTCTTCGGAAAAAAGTTCAAGCAGAAGATCAGGCATGTGCAGAGCCTCCTGCCCGCCGGATATTCATCTTGTCCGTCCTCGCTGCGCTGCGGGCGTGACGGGCGGGTATCTCTTCGGAAAAAAGTTCAAGCAGAAGATCAGGCATGGAAGGCTGTATTTCGCGGTTGCAAAGTTTGCATGCGTTTAGCCAACCCGTGGCCGATTGTCGATTGCAGAAACGAAAAAGGGGCGCAGACTTACACTTGGTCGTCACGCCATTTTTCATCGTAATGTGTGCCGTCACAGAAGGGCTTGTTTTTTGACAGGCCGCAACGGCACAGGACGTATTTCTGCGATGATGCATTTTTCGCGAACTGCGCGCTGTCAACAGCCAGATTGGACACCCAATATGGGCCGTGCCTCTCGATCCTTATCGCAGCCTTGTCACTGGCAATCTGCTGTGGTTCCTGGCCCGGCATGCTCATGGTCAACGCACCTGAGGGACAGGCCGAAATGACTTCGCGCACCGAATCCACGTTGCCGGCATCAGGTTGCACCCAGGGCTTCTGCGCGACGTTGAAAATCGCCTTGTTCAACCTTCCGCATTCACCTGCATGGGAGCACAAAAGCTTGTTGAAATGGACCGTTACCTCGCGGCCTTCATAGGAAAAGACACGGCCATCCTTTCGTTCTGTTTCATTGGCTGAGGTGTATCCCGCGTCCTTGTGGGAACCGTCACAAAAGGGCTTGTTTTTCGACTGGCCGCAGCGGCAAAGCGCGGTTACCGCTTTTGTTTCGATCAATTGTCCGTCCGGCCCCTCGATCTCGACCTTTCCCTTGATGACAAACGGGCCGTTTTCGCGTTGTTCGATGGTATCAGCCTTCGGACCGGCCTCCGATTCCAGAGCATTATGGCTGCCGTCGCAAAAGGGCACACCGCTGGTCTGCTTGCAGGCACAGAAATATTTGGTGCCCGAGGCTTCAGCGTTCCATTTGAGCGGCGCGAAGTCCGACCCCTTGTGGGATCCGTCGCAGAAAGGCTGGCTGGAGGACTGGCCACAAGAGCACCAGAAGTAATCCGTTCCCGCTTCCACTTCGATTGCAATGGGTTCTCTTGCTGCTACGGCGCCCTTGGTCATGATCTGCTCCCTTTTCGCGAAATTTGATTGCGTCAAACTAGGCGATTTGAAGAGATCAGCAAGCCATGAAAAGTAAACGCTGTGTCTGTCAGACAGTTTCGTGCGAACCGCCCGCTTCGGTCTGCAGGAATGCCTCGCCGCATGCCTTGGAAAGGTCGCGAACCGCCAGGATGTATTTCTGGCGTTCGGTGACCGAGATAACGCCGCGCGCATCAAGAAGGTTAAAGACGTGTGAGGCCTTGATGCACTGGTCATAGGCAGGATGGGCCATGACGATATGCTTGCCGGTTTTCGGGTCGATATCCTCAGCGGCAAGTATGCGGCGGCATTCGGCCTCGGCATCGGAAAAATGCCGCAGCAGCGTATCGGTGTCGGCCACGTCGAAATTCCAGCGGGAATATTCGCGCTCGGTCTGCTGGAAGACATCGCCATAGGTGACCTTGTCATTGCCTTCGCGGCCATTGAAATTGAGGTCGTAGACGTTGTCGACGTCCTGCACATACATGGCAAGGCGCTCAAGGCCATAGGTCAGTTCACCGGCAACGGGCGAACATTCGACGCCGCAGACCTGCTGGAAATAGGTGAACTGGGATACTTCCATGCCATCGCACCAGACTTCCCAGCCAAGGCCCCAGGCCCCGAGGGTTGGTGATTCCCAGTCATCCTCGACGAAGCGGATGTCGTGCAGGTCCGTATCAATGCCGATTGCCTCAAGGGAACCCAGGTACAGATCCTGCAGGTCAGGCGGCGAGGGCTTGAGCAGCACCTGGTACTGGTAATAATGCTGCAGCCGGTTGGGATTTTCCCCGTAGCGCCCGTCTGTCGGCCGACGCGAGGGCTGCACATAGGCCGCATTCCATGCCTTCGGGCCCAAGGCACGCAGGGTTGTAGCCGGATGGAACGTCCCTGCCCCGACCTCCATGTCATAGGGTTGCAACACCACGCAGCCATATTCGGCCCAGTACCTGTGGAGGGTGAGAATCAGTCCCTGAAAGGAGCGGGTCGGATGCATGTGCGGCGGCAGATCGGCAGCAAAATCGGTAGATGGCACCATGAGGATTTTCCAATGTGTTGCCCGGTCTTCGGGAACTGGATGGTCTGTTCTTGCGGACCCGTAAAGCACACCGTGCGAGATGGTGCAATCGGGCGCAAAGACAAGACTGCCGTGAAGCGTCGGCATTCTTCGCCGGATCCCTTTGCCTTTAGCTGAACCCTTGTGGGCTTTTTGCACTACGACAATAACAGGCGTTGCGAGAACTTGCTTCGGTGGGGCGCTGTAGCGTTATTGCAGGTGACATGTTTCGACAGGAAAGTGCACACTCATGGCTGACCAGCCAAACCGGGCTGACATCACGGTAATTGATGCGCCAGGAAGTTCCGATGAAGGGCTGATCAAGCAGCGATACACGGAAGTCTCCACCAGCCAGTCGCGTTTTTGGGCGGTTTCGGGAATCATTTTCTCGTCCAGCCTGATGGCGATCGCCAGCGGATTGTTATTTGCCTATATCCCCGTGCGCCTTCTCAATACCGGATTTGAACCCTGGGTTGCCTCTTCCATGACGCCAGCGGTGGCGCTTGGCGGCCTGTTCGGGTGTTTTGCAACCGGGCCGCTCCTGCGGCTGGTCGGTCATGCCCGGGTGTTCATGCTGCTTTATGCCCTCATCATCATATCGGTGTTGGCGCTTGCTGCATTCGATCATCCCCTGGCCTGGCTGTGTGCGCGGCTTCTCTACGGTTTCGGCATCAACGGCTTGTTCATCGTTGCACAGAGCTGGCTGCATCATGCCAGCACCGACGAAATCAGGGGCCGGGTGATAACCATCTTTTACATCGGCTATGTCGTCTCGCTGGGTGGCGGCAGCTTCACCGCCGGATACATGGACAATACGACGAATTCGATCCCGATTCTTGGTGCATTTTTCGTGGCCATCGCCATGATCCCGATTGGCCTGACCCGCCTGCCCCAACCTGAACCGCCCGACACGCTGTCAGTAAACATTCCGCGGGTCTGGCGCATTTCGCCGGTCGGGCTGGCGGGCATGTTTGCGGTTGGCGGGGCCACAATGCTGATGCAGACCATGGCACCGATCTATACGACTGCACAGGGCTATGGACCGAAGGATGTCGGCCTCGTCATGCTGCTGATGCAGATCGGGCTGGTCGCCATCCAGATGCCAATGGGAGCGCTTTCGGACCGGATCGACCGGCGGATCGTGCTTGCCATGGTTTCGGCAGGTTCGGTACTTGTCGCGGCGCTGGCCTTTTCGACCCACGGCGCAGCAAGCCTTTTCCTGCTGATCGTCGTCTTTGCACTGTGGAACGGTTTCAACGAGACGGTTTATTCGGTTTCAAGTGCGCTCGCCAATGACCGCGCAGACCCGAAGGACTATGTCATGCTGTCCTCAACGCAGATGATCGCCTGGTCGATTGCGGCCTTCATCATTCCGAGCATTGCAACTGTGGTGCTGGCCTTTGTGCCAATTCAGTATTTCATTCCCGTCGGCGGAACCATTTCGGCTATCTTCCTTGTCTTCGTTCTTTATCGAATGAGCGTTCGCGATGAAGTTCCGCAGGAAGAGCGCGAGGAATTCCAGACTGTCACGGCGCAGGTTGCCTATCCGGGTGATTATTCGAACCCGGATGCCTATGAGGATGAGGACAAGCATGCGGGCAAAAGCGAGGGGCTCGTCAACTGACGCACGTCAGTCAATGGGTGCGGGGTCTCTGCGCTGAAGCCGGGAGACCGGGATGTGGGATCAGTCGTCCTTTTTCGGACGGTAGACGCCGTCCTCGCCCAGTTCGAGAAGGTCGGCATTGGCTTTGCGGTCCGGTTTTTTTTCAGGTTCTCCGGGCTTTGCCTCATCCTTCTTTTTCGAATTGTTGTCGAGTTCGTCGCCGATCCTGCTCATATGGCCCTTGAAGGAACGGTAGGCATACCAGACGAGGCCACCAACCAGTCCAAGCGCGATGAGTTGCACCATTCAGTCCCCCTGTGTCGAGTGTTGAGCCTTGTGTTGGGTCTTTTCGTGGGTCCGTCCCATGAAACAGGCCGCTTTACAGACCGTAGCGGGCCCACAGGGCCCGTTCCTGGATTTCATCGAGTATGTTGCCCGGAAGGTTGGCTGCGATTTCAGCGCCTATACCGGGGACAACGCCTTCAACACCAACCGAGGGAACCGGCCGGCCAAGAAAGCTGCGGCGAGCCTGCATCAGTTCGAGCCGCACCTTCTTTCCATAGCGCTCCTTGAGAACCGATGACATTGGTCCGAAACTGTCGATCAGACCGCGTTCCTTTGCCGGGCGGCCGGTCCAGTAAAGGCCGGTGAAAATATCGGGATCATCGGCCAGCCTGGCGCCGCGGCGTTCCTTGACCATGTCGATGAAAACATCATGGATGTCGAGCTGCAGCGCCTTGATGTGGTCCACATCGCCCTTCTTTTCCGGCTGGAACGGGTCGAGCGACACCTTGTTCTTGCCGGCAGTATAGACCCTGCGCTCAATGCCCAGCTTGTCGATTGCCTCAACGAAGCCGAAGGTCGCAGCCACAACGCCGATTGATCCGACGATGGAAGTCTCATCTGCGATGATCTCGTCACCGGCAAGGGCGATCATGTAACCGCCCGATGCTGCAACGTCTTCAACGAAGACGAGCACACGCTTGTTCTTTTCTTCAGCAAGCTCTCGAATGCGCGCATAGATCAGGCGCGACTGGACCGGGGAACCGCCGGGTGAATTGACGGATATTGCAACGACCGGGGCATCCTTGATGTCGAAGGCGCGCTTTAGCGGGCTGGCCACGGTGGCCAGCGAAAGGTTCTGCCTGAGGGGAGAGGCGCCGGCCATGATCGTCCCCTGCATCCGCACAACCGGGATGATGGTGTCAGTCTTGCGGAGTTTGGACGGAAGCAGTCTGGAAAGTCGCATGAAACAATTGTCCGGGATCGGTAAAGGGATGGGTGTTCGGAACCAAATGGCCATTTGCCAAAGCAATTGCAAGAATAACGCGCTGGCAATTACACGATTGTAATGGAAGAGGCTGGCATGGGGAACGCCAATCGGATGATCCGTGGCCTAGCCGAAATTGACCCGCGCCTCGCCATTCATCAATGCTTCTGCCTGCCTGGTGGGTTTTCCCTTGTCATCGTGCATGACCAGGCCCGGCATGATGGAGAGAGGTGCCCTTGAACCCTTGGTCATGCGCAGCAATATGCGTCCTGCCGGCTCGTCCGCGCGCGAGTGCACCGGCACGATCACAATGCCTCCGAAACGGCCCTGGCAGCAGGCATAAACCTCGCCGATCTTTTCGGCGCGATAGATCATGGCCAGCATTCCGCCGGGCTTTAGAATCGCCACTGCTGTGCGCATCCATGCATCGAGTCCGAAGAGTCCCATCACATGGGCTTCGGATTTGAGGAGGTCGGGAGAAGGGCGCTGACCCTCATGATTGTAGGGCGGGTTCATGATCACATAGTCATACGTGTTTTCGCGCAGGCCTGCCTCCTCGCGCCTCGTGCCCGAAAGGGTGGCATCTGCCTGGAGCACCCGCAGCCTTGCGGCATATTGCAGATTGGTGCGCAGGCGAAGCGACCTCGCCGCGAAATCCGCCATGACAGGGTTTTTCTCGATCAATGTCGCCTTCAAGCCAGGATGTAAAGCAACGGCAGCAATCCCTGCAACACCGGCACCGGATCCCAGATCGGCCACTTCGCCCCTTGCGTTTTCAGGAAGTGAAGCTGCAATCAGCAGTGCGTCCGATCCCGAACGGTGACCTGAGCCAACCGGCTGGACAGCCATGAATGCCCCGCGGAAAAACGCATCCTGCGTGCTTTCCATCGACACGGGTGCCGAATCTGTTCCCCGGGACTTGCCCTTGGACGATTTCACGATTTTCTCAGCCATTACATTCATGGTTCTTCAAGTGTTTTTCCAGTCCTGCATCCATTAGCAGGCGACGGGCAACATGCTTCCTTTCCTTGTCTACCATTATTCGCCTGGGGATGATGCCTATCGAACCTTCCAGCACGCTCATGTGCTGATCGAGTACGAGGAAATCGATATTCTCTTCGCGGAAAAGAGACTCGATAAGTGAAATCGCCACCAGATCATTGGTTCTGACCAGTTCAATCACTTTGCTATCCCCAGATGTTGTCTGCGACGGGCAACCCGGCGCCCCGTTAATCTGTTATGGAACCGCCCGCCATGCAAGTAACAGTTCAGGCCAGCGAATAACGATCAGTTTATCCATACTTGATCGCGAATGCTCTCAAACTGGTATAAGCCACAATGGTCAAACAGTGCTATCCACTGCAAGGCGCGGATTGGCAGCTTTACGCAACCATGTGCATAGGCCAAAGTGTCACCATGAAAACCGGCAGAAAAGCGCTATAAGCAGGGCATGTATGATGTATCTTGAGGTTTTAACCCGATGACAGGCCCTATGACAGGCAAAGTGGTGTCACTCAATACCCACAAGAGCGTGACCAACAGGGACGCAACACAAAGGGACAGCGGGAAACCGGTCGGCGAAGCTGCCATCGGGTCGGCCAAGGCCCCGAGTGTTGAGCCGCTGATGGATCTTGTTCGAGACGACATGGCGCGGGTCAACCGGCTGATCCTCTCCAAATGCGGTTCGGATGTGGAAATGATCCCGGAAGTTGCGCGCCACCTGATTGACAGCGGCGGCAAGCGCCTGCGCCCGATGCTTACCCTGGCTGCCGCCTCGATGTGCGGATACCAGGGCGATCATCATGTGACGCTGGCGGCCAGCGTCGAATTCATGCATACGGCAACACTCCTGCATGACGATGTGGTGGATGAGAGTGATCTTCGCCGCGGAAAGCTCGCCGCCCGCATGTTGTGGGGCAACCAGGCCAGTGTGCTGGTAGGCGATTTCCTGCTCGGCCAGGCATTCAAGATGATGGTGGATGCCGGCTCCATGCAGGCGCTGGACGTCCTTTCCACCGCAGCAACGGTCATTGCCGAGGGCGAAGTGCTACAGCTTTCGACCGCC
This sequence comes from uncultured Salaquimonas sp., assembly GCA_964541115.1. Taxonomy (GTDB): domain Bacteria; phylum Pseudomonadota; class Alphaproteobacteria; order Rhizobiales; family Rhizobiaceae; genus Salaquimonas. The sequence goes on along the minus strand of CAZIPH010000059.1, from coordinate 6,427 downwards.
AAGAACCTCGACACCACCCAGGATGAGTACATGGAGGTCGTGCGGGCCAAGACCGCCGCCCTGTTTGCCGCAGCTTCCGAAGTCGGGCCGATACTTGCAGGCTCCGGCAAGCCGGTAATTTCGGCCTTTCGCTCCTACGGCAATAATCTGGGCCTCGCCTTCCAGCTCATTGATGACGCACTCGACTATGGCGGGTCAGCCAAGGCACTTGGCAAGAATGTCGGTGACGATTTCCGCGAAGGCAAGGTTACGTTGCCGGTGATCCTGTGTTACCGGCGCGGCAGCGACAAGGAACGCAACTTCTGGCGCGAGGCCATCGAACACGGACAGAACGATGACAGCCGCCTTGAAGAAGCCATACGGCTGATGCACGACCATGATGCGCTGGCAGATACGCTCACCCGGGCACGGCAGTTTTGCGACCTCGCCAAGGATGCGTTGGCCATGTTCGAGGACAACGCTCACAAAGATGCCCTCATTGAGGTCTTGGAATACTCACTGTTACGCGCTAACTGATTTTTCAGTTGCCGAATCCTGATTGGAGGAAGAATGCCCGCCTGTCACTCGGACAAGCAATCCGCCCTTAGCCCGTTGAAGAAAGGCCTCAGATACGGCCTCGTCATCAGCGCCCTGCTGGCCGGAATGGCTGTCCCCTCCTTCAGTGCGGGATTTCTGGATGATCTGGAAATCAATTCCGGCATGACCCGCATCGTCGATGCAACGGGCGAACTGCCTAGCCTTTCGGGAAGCTTTCTGGCGGCTCAGATAGCCGGCCTCAATGGCGAGGATGTGATCGCCATCGAGAATTACAGCCGGGCGATAAAGCTCGACCCGGAAAACATTCGCCTCAAGCAACTCCTGCTGCGGGCGCTGACAGCAAATGGCAATATCGATGAGGCAATCGCCTCTCTCAAGGACATTCCTGCAGAACAGCGCGATGAGAACGTCAATCACCTGGTCGTCGCCACTGACGCACTGAAGCAGAAATCCTGGCAGCGTGCGCTGACCAATATCGACAAGATGGTGGGCGCTGATCTTGACAGCATGATCGCAACACTGGTGGGATCATGGGCGCTGGTCGGCGAGCGCAAGCTGGAAGAGGCGATCGAGCGAGCTTCCGGTGAGGGCGGCCCGGACTGGGTCGACATGATCCGGCAATACCATATCGGGCTGATGTACGCCTCCGCAGGGCAGGATGCCAAGGCGATTATCCATTTCAATGCGGCTGTGGAATATCGTGCCATTGCTGCTGCACTGACCGAAACCTATATGCGGGCGGTCGAGGGCCTTGCGCGTGCCAAGGCCCGAACAGGCGACATGGCAGGAGCCAGGCAGGATGTTGCCGACGGGCTTGAGCTCTTGTTGAACCACCCGCCATTGCTGGCCTTGCAGAAGCGTCTGGCAGAAGCCGGGGACGACGGAAGGCAGATAATGCCGCTGGTCACCAGTGCCCAGGCCGGTGGTGCGGAAGTCTATTTCAACATCGGATCCGCAATCGGGCGCCAGGGAAGCCTGCCGATTGCTCAAACCTATCTGCAGCTTGCCCGCTACCTGCAGCCGAACAGCGATGAAATACTCTATTCACTGGCAAACGTGTATGAGGAGCAGGACCGATATCTGCGGGCCAATGAACTCTATACGCAGATCAAGGACACTTCGGCCTATTACCGGCGAGCCCAGCTTGAGGTTGGCCTCAACATGAACCGGCTGGAAAAGGTGGAGGAATCCCTCTCGATCCTTAATGCACTGGTTGAAGCCGCCCCCGATGATCTGCAGACTGCGCTTTCGCTGGGTGCCGTGTACGGCCAGCACGAACGCTATGGTGAGGCAATCAAGGTCTACGACAAGTCGATCGAACAGATTGAGACGCCCGAGCCCCAGCATTGGATAGTCTTCTACCGGCGCGGCATCGGCCATGAGCGCACCAAGCAATGGCCGCTTGCCGAAGCTGATTTCCAGAAGTCGCTGGAGCTTTCGCCAAACCAGCCTGACGTGCTGAACTATCTTGGCTATTCATGGATCGACATGGGGATCAATCTCGACGAGGGTCTCGAAATGATCCGCACCGCGGTAGAACTGAAGCCCAATTCCGGTTTCATCATCGACAGTCTGGGCTGGGCCTATTACCGGCTGGGCCGTTATGAGGAGGCCGTGACGGAATTGCAGCGGGCGCTGGAACTGATGCCGTCCGATCCGGTTATAAATGATCATCTGGGCGATGCCTACTGGAAGACCGGCCGCAAGCTTGAAGCGGTGTTCCAGTGGAAACACGCGCTGGCCAATGATCCCACCGAAGAAGACCGGTTCAAGATCACCCGCAAGCTTCAGGTCGGCTTGACCCATTAGGGCAAACGGAATGCCCGATTCAGCCATCCGACGGGTTACCTGTTTTGCACCGGCGAAGATCAATCTGACGCTGCATGTCACCGGACAGCGGGCCGACGGGTATCACGCACTGGAAAGCCTGGTTGCGTTTTGTGACATTGGCGACCAGCTCACCATGACGGTCGCCGATGGGCAGGGCGGCGTTCGCCTTTCAGGATTTTCCGGCACCTTTGGCGAGGCACTGAGGGCAGAAGACGACAATCTGATCCTTCGTGCGGCAAGGGCATTTCTCCAGTCCCGAAGCAATGGCGATACATTGGGTGCCATCGACTTCCAACTTGACAAGAATCTTCCCGTGGCAAGCGGGATCGGTGGCGGATCGGCGGATGCGGCAGCGGCACTTTTGTGCCTTTGGCGGGCTTTTGGCGGTGTGAGCCCAGACGCACTGACGATGATCGCAGCCGGCCTGGGTGCGGATGTACCGATGTGCCTTTATTCCTCGCCGCTGATTGCCAGGGGCATAGGCGAAGACATCGAACTCCTTGATGATTTTCCTGATCTCGACATGGTTCTGGTCAATCCGATGAAGGCGGTTGCCACGCCGCAGGTCTTTGCCCGGCTGGCGCACCGGCAAAATCCGCCGCTTGCGCCCCTGCCCGGCAGACTGACGCTGCCCGTCCTTGCGGACTGGCTCGCCGGCCAATGCAATGACCTGCAGGGAGCCACCAGCAGCCTTGTTCACGAGATCAGCGAAATCATCGACATCCTTCAAACCAGCGGTGCAATGCTTGCCCGCATGAGCGGATCGGGTGCGACATGCTTCGGGCTTTACGCTGACACCAACGCGGCGCAAACTGCCGCCGCCGCGATCTCTTCGGCCCATCCCGGCTGGTGGGTCAAGGCGGCCAGGAGCAGGGTCTTCGGGATCGACCGCTGCCGCAGGATTTGAACAAGCCGGGAGAACGCCATGAGCCGAATCGATGACAGCCGCCCCTTCATTCCCGTGCGCATTGCCGTGCTGACGGTCTCCGACACGCGCTCGCTGGCAGATGACAAATCCGGCAACACGCTGGTGGAGCGGCTGGAGAAGGCCGGCCACATTCTCGCCGACCGGGCCATCGTCACCGACGATATTCCGCTTATCCAGGAGAAGGTAACCGCCTGGACGAAACGCGATGACGTGGATGTGGTGATCACCACGGGCGGTACGGGTTTCACGGGCCGCGACGTGACGCCGGACGCGCTGGAGCCGTTGTTTGAAAAGAAGATGGACGGGTTTTCCGCCGTCTTTCACCGCATCAGCTATGACAAGATCGGCACCTCGACCATCCAGTCTCGCGCGACCGGCGGGGTGATGAACGCGACCTATGTGTTCTGCCTGCCCGGCTCCCCCGGCGCCTGCAAGGACGCCTGGGACGGGATCCTGTCGCTGCAACTCGACTACCGCCACATGCCCTGCAATTTCGTCGAGATCATGCCGCGACTGGATGAGGGGTTGAAGCGGGGCGGGAAGTAGCTGAGGGAATTACGGTAACTGTCACCGTAGTTTCAACCACCGCCGTCATCCCTGACAAGCGCGGCGCGGATTTGATGATCAAGGGCACTGTTATTTCGGATGACGAGCACAAATTTCAAGGCCCGTCATTCCTGTGCTTGTCACCATTGACCGGCAGGTGTTTTCGCAGAAAACACCGAAAGGGGGGAATCCATACCGTTAAGTTCTCGGCATGAAGAAAACTGGATACGTCTATATTCTTGCTTCCCGCAAAGGCGGCACACTTTACGTTGGCATGACCAGTGACCTTGCCAGGCGCATCGAGGAACATCGACGCGGCGAAGGCTCCATCTTTACAGCCAAATATGCTGTCGCCCGGCTGGTGTGGTTCGAGACATTCGAGTGGATAACTCAGGCGATTGTCAGAGAGAAAACGATCAAGAAATGGCCGCGTCAGTGGAAAATGAATCTCATTGAAGAAACCAATTCTCATTGGCAGGATATTCGTTCAAGGCTGATTTAGGTCTCTTCTTCCAGCCTTTCCGGTTGATCGCTTAACGGTATGGACCCCTGTGACGAGCACAGGGGTGACGGGGGAAACATCGTGGCTGCCCTCACGACGTCATCCCGGACAAGTACAGCGAATATATCGGTGGATAGTGCTTTGCTTGAGGAGGAAGGGAATAAGTAAAATGTCACCGTGATTCAAGAATTGGAGTTGACCGGGGAATTTGGTAAATTGTGTTCATAAATCATAAGTAGTTGAACTCTTCAGCCGAATCTTTTAAGTGGAAAAGTGGCAATCCTGCCGCCCGGGGTCATCGTGCCCCGCAACATCGGTCCATCGTGGCCCATGGAGTACTAAAAGATGGCTATCAAACCATATCGGTTTGAGGTGTCCGAGGCGCGTAGCGTCAAACACCCAACCCTCCCGAACATCGTCAAGCATACATTCTTGGTCCCTGCGCGCCTTTTTCCAAAGGACGTTCCAACGGGCGCTAACTTGCGTGACCCCGTCGGCATGAATCGGCAGGTATACAAGGACGTCAAAGCAAGCCTCGAAGGCAAGGAGGCACTTCCAGGTACCTTCGACCTGCTGAACCTTGGGATTACCATCATTGCCGAAGACATCGAGGTGATTGATAAGCGGGTCTTCGAAGTCATGATTGATGATGACTATGGTATCGCCAATGGCGGTCACACCACCCAGATTATCTACGACTGCCAAGAGGATGACTCGATCGCCGAAGGCCAACACGTCGAAGTCAAAATTATCACCGGGCTAGAGGGTGGAGTAAACCACACGCTGCGCGTGGATATTGCAAGGGGGCAAAACACGGGGATTTCAGTGCAGCCCCGCTCGATCTTCGAACTTGATGGGGCATTCGAAAGCCTCAAAGAGATTGTGAAGGATCAAGACTGGGCAGACGACATTGGCTTCAAGGAGTCGGACAAGAAAGAAATCGACGTCCGCGAATTGGTGTCCATGCTCGAACTGATGAACATCACGGATTTTCCAGTCCGCGACTCGAAGCACCCTATCGCGGCTTATGAGAAGTGGTCTACTCCTCTCAAGAAGTTCGGAGATGACTACGAAGATAACCGCGATTACCCATTAAAGCGGAAGTATGCTGCTTTTGAGCCGCTGCTTCTCGATGCACTAGTTCTTTACGATCATATCCGGCGTGACTTTCTTCGGGTGTACAATGAAACAGTCGGTGGCAGAGCAGGGAATTTGCGTATTGTTGAAAAGGCGCCTCCAAGCAAAGGTCGCTACCAATTTCGCTATGCGAAACTGGATGATCATGACCAACGTCTGACCAAGGGAGCAGCATTTCCCATTCTGGGTGCATTCAGGAACTTTGTGGTTGTTGACCCTAAGACAGGCACCGCCAAATGGCTTGGCGGTTTTGATAATGTGTTGGCTTCCTGGCGCGATCTTGCGCCCGAATTGGTTTCGGAGACCAAGCAAGCCATTAAAGATATTGGCAACGCTCCTGACTCGCTGGGCAAGAACCGCAATCACTGGGCCAATTTGTTCAAAACGGTGCGGCTGCATGTGATGCAGCAGCAACTGGATACTATGAGTTGAGGAGACGCAGCATGAACAGCCCAGAAAACAAGCTCCTCATCAAAATCGGGAAGCACTTCGAAGCAAATGCAAGTGGCAACGTCGCTGTTGGCGCAGTTGTCTTGATCGTATTCACTCTTATTGGGATTGGCTATTTCCTCTGAATCTGAACAGCGGCCGCGGAAACGCGACCGCTGAACCCCACCGTCTATAACAATAGTTAACAATTACCCCTGCGCAAGCACCCATATCTGCGCGCTGGAAGTCCATTCTGGCCTCAAAGCCACCCTTCCTCCCCCAGATCACACACAATTCTTATCCCCCTCTCCATTCCCTCCCCTATCCTGACCGCGTTCGCACCGATTGGAACATTTGTTCGCGACGGTGAAACGGTGGGTGCGGACCGGCGTCTCCTTCAGGAAGGTAACGTGCCTTCGTTGCGGGTGTGGTTTGGGCCTTGATGGAATAACGGTGCAATAACGGTGACAGTTACCGTTATTCACCATAATTCCAAGTCCCCACAGTTGACGTGGAAA
>CAZIPH010000058.1:0-16414 GCA_964541115.1 uncultured Salaquimonas sp. | reverse complement strand
GGCGACATCATCGAATACCATCACGATATCGGCCAGCTTCACCAGTTGTCGGTAAACGAGCCGATTTCGAAATATGAATTGCTGTGTCTGGCGCGCGATGCGTTCGGTCTTGATGTCGAAATCGTTCCCGATGATGCCTTCGAAATCAAGCCAACCCTTGATTCCTCGCTTTTGCGTTCGAAGATGAAGATCGAGTTGCCGACCTGGAAACAGATGATGAAAGATCTGGCGGCCGATTCCGGCCTTTACAGTGACCTTTCGTAAGTTATTTTGCCGGGCAACGTCCCGCGGGAACGAATCAGGTATAGCGCGGCAAGTCGGGAATATCAGTCAGGGGTAAGGTTTACATGGCGCAAATGAAAGTGCCGCAGTTTCGCTCATTCGTGGACATGGAGGATTTCGAGAACCTGAGACAGGTCTTCGAGCGCAATTACATTGCCGAAGGTCCGATGGGCATTGAGTTCCGCGACCAGCTAAACGCGATCGTTGGTGCCAGGCATGGTGTGCTGGCGAGCAATGGCACGTTGGCGATCTATCTCGCTCTGAAGGGGTTGGGAATTGGTCCTGGCGACGAAGTCCTTGTGCAGAATGTTTCGTTTATCGCTTCGGCAAACGGTATCGAAATGGCAGGGGCCAAGCCTGTCTTTGTAGACATACCGGCGTTTGACGACCTTACCATCGATCTTTCACGCATCGAGCTTACGCCCAATACGAAGGCGATCATGATCGCTCATCTGTTCGGCACCGCCTGTTCGAATATTGAGGAAGTCGTACAATACTGCAAAGACAATAACCTGCTGCTGATCGAGGATGCGGCGCAGGCCCTTTTCATCACCAATGGCACGACACATTGCGGAAATTTCGGTGATGCGGCCACTTTCTCCTTTTATGCGGACAAGACGATCACCACGGCCGAGGGCGGATATGTGTGTACCAATCATGACGATGTTCATGAGCGCATGACCTATCTGCGCAATCAGGGCAGAAAATCCAGCGGAACATTCGTACATCCCGAGATCGGTTATAATTTCCGCATGACCGATCTGCAATCAGCACTCGGTCTTTCGCAGCTTGCGAAAATCGACATGATCAAGCGAGAGAAGAAGAAGATCGCCGACCTCTACCACAAGCATCTTGGCGACAAGGTACATTGGCTGAAACTGCGTGATGATTTTGAATATATCCCTTTCAGGGTCATCGTATTTGTCGAGGATGCCGAGCGCACAATGGCGCATATGGGGGCAGCAGGGATCGAGCCGCGCTCGATGTTTTACCCATTCCACAAACAGCCATGCTATTCCCATTTTGACTGTGATCCGGCAGATTTTCCAAATTCCGAGGAATGCTTCAGGCGCGGAATTTGCCTGCCGACCTGGATCGGACTAAGCGAGGAACAGATAGCCTACACTTCCGAAAAGCTGCTCGAAACCCTGTAAGCCCGGCAACTGGTTTTCCGGAACGGAGAATACCCAATGAAGATCATGACCATAGTCGGTACGCGCCCGGAGATCATCAAGCTCAGCCGTGTCATCGACGAGTTGTCGAAATTCGTCGAACACAAGCTGGTTCATACCGGCCAGAATTACGACTATGAGCTCAACGAGGTCTTTTTCGAGGATCTTGGCGTGCCCAAGCCGGATTATTTCCTCGAAGCTGCCGGGGAAACGGCAGCAGAGACCATCGGCCAGGTGATTGCCAGGGCGGACAAGGTGCTTGAACTGGAAAAGCCCGACGCAGTGCTGCTTTATGGCGACACCAATTCATGCCTGGCGGTCATTCCCGCCAAACGGCGCAAGATCCCGGTATTTCATTTCGAGGCTGGCAACCGCTCCTTCGACCAGCGTGTACCCGAGGAGTTGAACCGCAAGATCGTCGATCATCTCTCTGACATCAACATGCCGCTGACCGAGCATGCGCGGCGCTACCTGCTCAATGAGGGGCTGCGCCCTGAAACAGTGATCAAGACCGGTTCGCCAATGAAGGAAATCCTTGATTACCACCGCGAGAGCATCGAGGCCTCGGACATAGTTGAGCGGCTGGGCCTCGAGCCAAGGAATTTCTTCATTGTCTCAGCGCATCGCGAGGAAAACATCGATTCGCAGAAAAACTTCAACGACCTTCTCGATAGCCTGAACGCTATTGCTGCAAAATACGAAATGCCCGTTATCGTGGCCACGCATCCGCGCACCCGCAAGAAGCTTGAGGCGCTGGGCCGGGACGATCTCGACCCGCTTGTACAGTTCCAGAAGGCAATGGGCTTTTTCGACTATAACAAGATGCAGATGGAAGCCTATTGCGTGATATCCGATTCAGGCACGGTCTGGGAGGAAAGCTCGATCCTCAATGTTCCGGCAATTACCCCGCGCCAGGCGCATGAGCGCCCCGAGGGCATGGATGAGGGTGTACTCATCATGAGCGGACTTGAAAAGGAAAACGTGTTGCGGGCAATCGACGTCGTCGTTTCACAGACCGACAGGGACAATCGCCAGTTCCGCCTTGTGGGCGACTATGATGTCGACAACTTTTCCAAGAAGGTTGTTCGCATTATCCTGACCTATGTGGATTACATCAACCGCACTACCTGGCGCAAAAGCCTTTAGGTTGCAGGATTATGCGCATCATCATTGCCTACAGGTACTTCTGGCCCGACACCCCGCCCTATGCCACCATGCTGCGCGAGATATCGAAATGGCTGGTGGATGCCGGCCATGAGGTTACGATCCTGACAGCCCAACCCGCCTACAAGCCCGACGTGAAAATCGGTCGACAGCCATCACGCGAGATTATTGATGGCGTGCAAGTGGTACGCCTCCCGCTACTGAGGGAAGGAAAATCCGGATTGCTCAAGGCGGTTAATGGTGGATTATTCATTGCCCAGGCCGCGTTACGGGTATTGTTCGGACCCCGCCGTGACCTTGTGTGGACTGCTACAATGCCACCTGTTCTTCAAGCCAGGGCATTGTCGCTCGTTGCCCGGGTGAGACGGGCTTCCTTTCTCTACCACATGCAGGACATTCATCCCGAAATCAGTATCTACTCGCACACGATGAAACCGGGCAGGATTGCCGGGATAATGGGGTATCTTGACCGCCAGACGCTGCGGGGATCGCATCATGCAATCGTCCTGAGTACCGACATGAAAAAAGCAGTCGAGGATCGCGGCATAGATCCGTCAATTCCAACAGTCCTGCGCAACTTTTCAATTGGCGAAGTCGCCGATTGTCCGCTTGCCGAGGCTCCGAAGGACGGCGAACCGGTGCGTTTCGTATTTGCCGGCAACATTGGACGCTTCCAGAATCTCGAAGCGCTGGTGGATGCCTTTGGCCAGATAGATGGTGACAGGGTACGGCTGGAACTGGTCGGAGACGGCCGGTTGAAGAATCAGTTGGTGGAGAGGGTGAGGAAACAGGGGATCGACAATGTGATCTTCAAGGATCACATGTCGCCTGAAGATGCCTATCGCTACATGACCCAATGCCATGTCGGCCTGGTTTCACTATCGCCCAATCTGTACAAATATGCCTTTCCCAGCAAGGTTTTGACCTACATGGCGGCAAACCTGCCCATGCTGGCGATGGTGGAGGATGACAGTTCATTGGCGCGCTTGCTCCGTGAAAATGAAATCGGCGTCAGCGTTGCATGGGAGCGCAGCCTTGATGAAATGGTCAATGTCATTCTTCTGGCCGGCGAGTTGGCTAAAAGCGGCAAGGCTGAACCCGCGCGGATGAAGGACTATTATCATCCCGAGCGTGCCCGCGAAGAATGGGTTCGGCTGATCGCAGAGCTGGAAACAGAGCGGAAGGCGGCATGAATTATCAGCCACTGATCATCATAGGAGCAGGCCGATCAGGGACGAATATTCTTCGCGACACGCTGACCGCCATTTCTGGCTGGAGCACCTGGGATTGCGATGAGATCAACCTCATCTGGCGGCATCGCAATCTGGATATGCCGCACGACATATTCGGCGCCGAACAGGCGCGTCCTGAAGTTGCCCGCTACATTCGTGATGCATTTGACAGGTTTCAGCGAAAAAGCGCCGCATCGGTAGTTGTTGAGAAAACCTGCGCCAACTCGCTGCGGGTGCCTTTTATCGATGCCATACTGCCTCAGGCGCGATATATCTACATCGTGCGGGATGGCCGCGATGTTGCCTTGTCTGCCGCGCAGCGCTGGACATCCTCCATCGAGCCCCAATACCTCATCAAGAAGCTCCGTTATGCGCCGGTGTCAGATATTCCCCATTATGGCGGACGTTTCATCGCAAACCGGCTGCACCAGTGGCGATCAAGGGAAAAGCGCCAGGCAAGCTGGGGGCCGATCTTTCCGGGCATGTCAGTATGGGTGCGTGATTATCCATTGATCGATGTTTGTGCCCAGCAATGGGCGTGCTGCGTGCAGGAAAGCGACAGGTCATTTTCCTCGATGGCGCAAGACAAATGGATCAAGGTTCATTACGAGGATCTGGTAAGAGACCCCGGTGCAGTTATAGCGAACATCAGCGATTGGTACGGGACGGATGATCTTGTAGGGCAGATCCCAGGCGAGGTTATCGGCAGGATCCATGCAGGCTCATTGAATGGCTGGCAGAGGAAATCTGACCGGTTCACCGAACAAGCCATGCAGATCATGGATCCACTATTGGCGAGGCATGGGTATGGGTCTTCCGCTTGAAACCTCGAAGCGGATTTTCGGCTTGTCACGCCGGAATGCGTTCATAAAGCGGACATTTGACATCGCCGTGGCCCTGGTCCTTGTTTTCGTACTTTGGTGGTTGATTTTGTTCCTCATAATCGCCGCGCGGCTGGATACCGGACTTTCGGGAATATACCGGCAAAAGCGCGTCGGTTTGTACGGGGAGTCCTTCACCGTCTACAAGCTTCGCTCGATGCGCAATGTCGAGGGAATATCAACAACGGTGACCACGAGGGATGATCCGCGCATCACCCGTTTGGGAGCGCTCCTTCGAAAATGGAAACTTGATGAACTTCCCCAACTCTACAATGTCCTTAATGGAACGATGAGTTTCGTGGGACCGCGTCCTGATGTGCCATCGGTCTATGCCGACCTTGATGAAGAGGCATTGCGGGTGCTCACAATCAGACCGGGTATAACCGGCCCGGCATCGATACGCTATCGCGACGAGGAAATATTGTTGGCAAAAGCTGACGAACCGGAAACTTACAACCGGGAGGTCTTGTTTCCTGACAAAGTCCGTTTAAACCTTGAATATATGGATTCCTATTCCCCGCTTCGCGACATTGTGCTGATGATCCGCACGGTTAGCGGCTAAAAGGTAGTGTATGTGACCGAAATCAAGCTTTCTGCCCCTGATTTTTCCACTGCAGAGCGTGACCGGGTTTTCCGACTGTTCGATGATCCGCTTTTTCTCTTCAAGCAGGATCAGTTGCGGGAATTTGCCGAGGACATGTGCGCCTATACCGGGTTTGAGCATGCCTATCCGGTAGCCAGCGGCACGGCCGCCATGCATCTTGCCATGATCGTTACGGGGATCGGTCCCGGCGATCATGTCTGGTCGACATCGATGACTTTCATGGGGGGGATATCGCCGGTAACGCTGGTAGGCGCCATTCCCACATTTATTGATCTTGATGCCAAAAGCTGGTCAATCGACTGCGACCTCCTTGAGGAGGAACTCGCCAAGGCGAATAGGGAAAACCGCCTGCCCAATGCCATTGTCTCCACCGATCTTTACGGCCAGGCATCGGACATGGACCGGCTGGTGGAACTGTGCGAGCGGTATGGAGTATTGTTGATTTCCGATACTGCCGAAGCCCTGGGCGCACGCTACAAGGGCCGCCATGCAGGAAAGGGAGCAAAGGTCGCCATACTTTCCTTCAACAATAACAAGGTCATGGCCACAGCCGGTGGCGGCATGGTGCTTTCCGATGAAAAATGGATCACCGACAAGGCAAACAAGCTGGCAAACCAGGCGCGCGAAAATGTGCTCCACTACCAGCACGAGGAAATCGGTTACAATTATCGCATGTCGCAGATCTCAGCTGCGATAGGAATCGAGCAGCTGAAAGCACTTGATCCGAAGATCGAACGACGGCGTGTAATTTTCGAACGGTATCAGGATGCGCTTGGCCATATCGAGGGCGTGTCCTTTATGCCGGAGCCCGATTGGTCCCGCTCGACGCGTTGGCTGACCTGCATGGTTGTTGACAAGGCAAAGGCCGGGATTTCCAGCTCCGATCTGATCAGCGCCTGCACCAACAATAAAGTCGAGACCCGACCCCTATGGAAACCAATGCACATGCAGCCGGTGTTTCAGCGAATGGGTGCGCAACTCCTCGGCAGGGGACTTTGCGAGGCGCTGTTTGCAAACGGACTTTGCATTCCGTCGGGAAGCACGTTGACTGACTCCGAGCAGGATCTCGTTATCGAAACGATTGCGGGTACACTGAAAGGCTGAGCCTTGGCGCATATCATCATCAATGCGTTGAGCTTGCGGCCGGGAGGCGGTTTGCAGGTGATATGCGGCCTGCTTTCACGTTTCAGCGACGCCAACCGGTACACTGTGTTGTGGTCCGATCCTGCGTCGAAGCAGGTTTTCGAGCGTATCGTCGGTGAAAAGGCACATATCGGCTATGCCAATCCGGTGAGCAGCACCGCCAATTCAGCCCTGTTTGCCTGGCAGATGACGAAATTGTCAGGATGGCTCGCGCGTAACGGCGCTGATCTTGTCCTCAATGTGAACCATCATTTTCCAACAGGAAATATCCGCCAGGTGATCTATCACCTCAATGTCCTGCGTTTCGAAAGGCCTCGCCTTGCCATCTGGAAAAGTGGCGAGATTGCCGACCGGCTGCGCGATTGGCGGGCGCGGATCGCATTGTCCAAAGCCGACAGCAATGTCTTCGAGTCGCATTATCTCATGCAACTGGCCAAGCGAAGTGCGAGCGCGATTGAAAATGGCAGCGTGATCTATATCGGACTTGAAGATGGCGAGGCGCGCGCTGCCCATGCGGCGCCTTCGGCGAGCTATTTGCCGCACATCATCGCGCTGACCAGTCCCCAGCCGCACAAGGACAATTCGACGCTGATCCGCATGCTGGCGCGATTGGTAGCGGAGCGTCCAGCAGTCGACTGGCGGCTGAAGATTGCCGGCGGCAGGACCCCGGAGGCCTTTGCCGACCTCAGGGCGCTTGCCAATGATGTTGGAGTTGGTGACAAGATCGACTGGCTCGGCTTTCGCAGGCATGAGGAACTGGCAAAAATCGGGCATAACTGCCTGTGCCTTGTTTCGACCAGCAAGGTGGAAAGCTTTTGCATGGTTGCACTTGAGGCCATGAGCTGGGGCTGCCCTGCCATTGTTGCGAATGCGACATCCATGCCCGAAAGCGTGGGCGACGCGGGCATTCTGGCAGAACCCTCGGACCCCTCCGATTTTGCTGCCAAGGTCATTGAATTGCACGATAATCCGGGCTTGCGCGATACCTACGCCCGTCGCGGCCTTGCCCATGCCGGGAAGACGACCTGGACATCGGCTGCGCGCGAATTCGAAGCCGTTTTTGAGAACCTGCCTGCCAAAAAGTAGATTGCCCCGGCGCCAGGAATGGGGCGCTGGAGCACCGTATGCCTGCCATTTATCCCCGCAATCCGCTGATCGGCTAGTGTGATCCAAATTCAATAGAGGTCACCATTTCATGAGCCAATCGCCCCATCTCAACCTTCCCTATATCCTTCCCTCACAGGCGCAAAAGCACGTAACCCATAATGAGGCGGTTCGAATGCTCGACGGGCTTGTGCAATTGTCGGTTCTCTCGGCCCAGTCGGGTATACCGCCGCAAGATCCCGCAGAAGGTGACCGCCACATCGTTGGCGTCGCGGCGTCGGGAGAGTGGTCCGGCAGGGAAGGGATGGTTGCGCAGTTCATCGACGGTGCATGGATGTTCCATCAGCCACGCGAGGGCTGGATCGCCTTTGACAACGGACAACAGGCAGCCCTGATTTTCATCGTCACCGGCTGGACCGCGTTTTCCGACATTGTATCATCCGGCATTTCGCAGTTCCAAAATCTTTCCCTGGCAGGGGTCAATGCCACGGCGGACCCGGCGAACCGGCTGGCTGTGTCCTCGCCCTCCGTCCTCTTCAATCACGAGGGAGCCAGTCAGCAAGTCAAGATCAACAAGGCAAATGCACCGGATACGGCCAGCCTGTTGTTCCAGACCGGTTTTTCCGGCAGGGCAGAGATCGGTACCGCCGGCAGTGAAGACATGGCGATCAAGGTCTCGCCTGATGGCATAAACTGGAATGAAGCGGTCAGGATCGACGCAGCGAATGGCAATGTCGATTTTCCCATGGGCCTTACCATTGGCGGGAATGCGCCGATCGGCGGAGGCCACCTGCGGGCTGTCGGTTCGGGGATAACGGCTGCCGGATTGACGACGACATCGACATCATCGACACAGATTACCAATGTCGAAACGATGGCCGCTACCAACGCAAACACATCGCTCTTGTTGACAATGATTTTTTCCGGCCTGGTTCGCAGCACTGTTGGCGGCGATGACGCACTTGCCTTTCTGCGTCCATTCTACGTGAAGGAGGGTGTCCAGATTGACACTTTCCGAAATCACCTGATCGGCGCGCTCGACACAGCGCCGCAAGGCCAGGCCTCCGCCAACTCCTTCTATCTTTGCGCGCCGGCCACTTTCATCCTGACGCCTGCCATGCAGGACAATGGCAGTTGGGCTTTCGGTTTCAAGGGGCGGTGCCATGGCGTGGGGATGTCGCTGAACGGGTTCGGTTTTTCCTGGACTGCGATGGAGTATGAGTTGTGACGTTATCCGGCAACCCTGCCCGGCGAGGGCCGGACAGGGTCATCAACAAGGCGGCAACCGGACAGGTTTGGCTGGCGGTCAGTCGTCAAGTTTCCATTTGACGACATCGCCACTGACCGGGTGCATGTAGACCTCGACGCGCTGTCCCTTGCTGTCTGTCGCGTAGACTTCGTAGCAGCCGTCGTCGACTTCGATCTTGCGAACATTGTAGCCCATCCGGGTTGCCTTGCTACGAAGTTCTTTCTCGCTCATCCACTGGCTGCGCTCGACATAGCCACAATCATCGTCGTCACTGGCGTAAACCGGAACGCTCATGCCAAGGGTAGTCAGGCCAAGGGTTGCGAAAGTCGTGGCGATGATCATGATGCTGGAAGTTTTCATTATGTGCTCCTGAAAGCTGGCAGTACTCACTGCGGGTTTGGGAATTGCGGGTTTTCCGCGTTGACCAAAACCTTTTCGCAGATCGGGAATGACAGTTGCCGGACACTGCTTGTCAGCCTTTTGTCATTTTCCGTCCCATAAAGAACAAGGCATGTTGCGCGCGTTTTTCCTTCTCACTTTTTCGGCTCTTCTGATCTTTCCGGCCCATGCTGATGGCGAAGGCAACGGCGAGGACAGCCACAAGGGAAAGTTGGAAGAGAGGGAACTTTACAAAGCGCGCAAGCAGGGCGCCCTGATGCCACTCGACGAGATTCTTGAAAACCTCGACGAATACGGTATTCGCCAGGTACTCGAGATCGAGGTGGATTTTGATGATGGGCGGGTGATCTACGAGATTTATTTTCTCGACATGAAAGGCCGCCGGATGGAAGTCGAGGTTGATGCATCCACTGGTGAGGTCATCGATTTCGAGGAAGACGACTGATCATGCGAATTCTGGTTATCGAGGATGACAGGCGCATCTGCAGCGATCTGGTCACTACGCTGGAGGCGAACGGCTATGTGGTCGATTGCGAACATGACGGCGAGAATGGCTGGTATCTGGGCGACAGCGAGACCTATGCTGCGGTCATACTGGATCTGGGCCTGCCGACCATGGACGGGATTTCCATCCTCAAGAAATGGCGTTCCGCCGGCAGGGATATGCCTGTCCTGGTGCTGACCGCCCGCGGGTCCTGGAGCGAAAGGGTGGACGGCATTGATGCAGGAGCAGATGATTATCTGCCCAAACCCTTCCAGATGCCCGAATTGCTGGCGCGCTTGCGCGCGATACTGAGGCGTGCATCGGGAAATGCATCCGCCACGATACACGCCGGCCAGGCCGAACTCGATACACGCCAGATGCAACTCACCGTCAATGGTGTGCCGGTGCGGCTTACCCCGCAGGAGTACAAGCTAGTTGCCTTTCTGTTTCTCAATCACGACAGGGTGGTCTCGCAGCAGGAACTCGCGGAGCATCTGCAGTCGGTACATTATGAGCGGGAATCCAATGCCGTGGAAGTGCTGGTCGGCAGAGTGCGCCGAAAATTGCCAAGGAACCTGATCGAGACCCGGCGCGGCTTTGGCTATATGATCAAGGCGACGTCCGGCCTCCCCGATATGCAGGGCTGAGGGAGTGTTTTTGTGAAAGCCTCGCTGAAATACAGACTGCTGATGTTGGCTGCCATGGTCCTTGTGGTGACACTCGCTGTTGCGGCACTGGGTGTCACGCAATTGTTCCAGTCGCATTTCGAGCGCAGGATCGGCCAGGAACTGGATACCCATCTTTCCCAGCTTGCCGGCAATCTGCGCTTTGGTGCTGATGGTGCACTGGAACTGGTGCGTGAACCCGCCGATCCGCGGTTTCAACGACCGTATGGCGGTCTTTACTGGCAGGTCCTGGATGAGACCGGCAACAAGGAGATCCGCTCGCGCTCCCTGTGGGACGAGCGGCTAGCCACCCCCGCGGACAAGATTGCCCCGGGCCAGAAGCACGTGCACGATGTTGCCGGTCCTGCCGACACGGATCTGCTGCTTCATGAGCAATTGTTTGTTGTTCCTGGCGATGGCGGTGATCACCTGGTGCGGGCTTCTGTTGCGGTCGACCGCAATGAACTCAACGAAGTTGCCGCATCCTTTCGCAATGACATGGCCATTGCCATGCTGGTTCTTGGTGCTGTCCTGATGGCTGGTTTTGCCTTCCAGGTCCTTGCCGGCCTGCGTCCGATGCAGGTCCTTTCAACCGGGCTTGGTAATATCCGGTCAGGCAGCTGGCGGCGGTTCGAGGGGGAGGTGCCAGATGAAATCCGCCCATTGGTGGCGGAGTTGAACGAGATGCTGGCGCGCAAGGAAGAGGAAATGGTGAAGGCAAAGGACCGGGCGGCCGATCTTGCCCATGGACTGAAGACGCCGCTCACCGCCCTTGCTGCTGATATCCGCAGGCTGAAGCAGCGCGGGGAGGAGGCAATTGCATCGGACATTGAAAGCCTGGCGGAGCAGATGCATGCGCATGTGGAGCGCGAACTGATCCGTGCCAGGGTACGACACCGCTCGGAAAGACCCCTGGAAATCGAACCGGCTATCAATGCGATGATCCGTACGCTGAAAAAGCTTCCCGCTGCCAGGGACAAGGCGATGAAAATACGGGTGGAACCGGGACTGGCGATGAAAATCGGGCGGGACGATTTCAATGAGATCCTCGGCAATCTGACAGAAAATGCGCTGAGGCATGCCTCCAACCGCGTGGTCATTTCTGCGGGCCAAACAGGTGAGGGGATCGAACTTGTTGTCGAGGATGACGGGCGGGGTATTGAGGAGGACAAGCTTCAGATGATGCAGGGCAGAGGAGTCCGACAGGATGAAATGGCCGGGAGTGCCGGGTTGGGGCTGGCGATCGTGAAGGATATCGTTTTCGAGATCGGGGGAATGCTTTCACTTGAACGCTCATCGCTTGGCGGGCTGCTCGCCCGCGTGCGGATACCGGGAGAGGGGGCGCCATCGACCGGTCCTGCGGGTGATAACATTGCCTGACAGGCGGATCAGTTGATTGCGTTTTCGCCGCAATCGACTTAAGCCAGCGACATCCGCAAAGACCGATGCAATACAGGGGAGGGAACCCATTGATAGCGACGCTCCGGCCCTATCTGCTGCTGCTGGCGGCAATTTCATTCGGCCTTGGTATTTCCCTGCCGCTGGTGCGGTTTGAAAAACTCTACTTCTTTTCAGAAACGCCGTCACTTCTGAGCATTGTCTCGGGCTTGTGGACAAGCGGCAGCGCGGGGCTGGCGCTTGTTGTTGCGCTCTTTTCACTGCTTTTTCCGGTTATCAAAATGGCAGTTGCCTTCGATGCGGCAATCGGGCGGGTCCAGTTGCCGACATGGGCCAGCCTTCTGTCAAAATGGTCACTGATGGATGTGCTGCTGGTCGCCATCGTCATTTTTGCGGCCAAGACGAGCGGCCTTGCCAGCGCGATCAGCCAGCCCGGCGTGTGGTTCTATGGCGCGTCTGCGCTCGCGCTGGCGGTAGCCAGCCTTGAAGGGCCGAAAAGGCAAGTCTGACAATTTCTCGTGCGAAAGCCCCGCAGCGGGCTGCGAGGCTGAAAGCAATGCATGACGATCAGGTTGGCGGACTAGCCGCGGTATTCCTGAATGCGCGTTGTTCGAAGACCGGCAAGACCGTGGTCATCAAGCGATGCCTGCCAGTTGAGGAACTCCTCAACTGTAAGCGTATATCGCTCGCATGCCTCCTCAAGGGAAAGCAATCCGCCCCTTACGGCAGCGACTACTTCCGCCTTGCGGCGAATGACCCAGCGGCGGGTGCTGGCTGGTGGTAGGTCTGCGACCGTCAATGGACTTCCGTCCGGTCCGATCACATACTTGACCCGAGGTTTAACCTGGTCGGTCATGGCTTACTCACTACTCTTACAAAGACCAATTCCAGCCATGAAGGTAGCGCCATTGGCTTAAATTTCAGCTAATGCGACAGTTACCATTGAGTAAGGATTGGCGCGCATTCAAATCACCGCCCGGGTCACAAATCGGCCACGTTCACCCTGCATTGGGCGGTCAACACCTGTCGGTCAAGGATACTCCGCGAGCGGCCTTCACACATAATGCACTGAACAAATTCAAGGGGCACAACATGCGGCTGAAACTGATTGCGGGCATCCTGTTCGCAGGCATGGCATTCCTGCCATACTCGCAAACTGCCAATGCGGCGGAACAATGCGGTCGTGCTTCATGGTATGCGCTCAATTCAAAAACGGCATCGGGTGAAATGATGAACCCTGCAAAGATGACTGCGGCCCATCGCAGCTATCGCTTCGGAACCAGGGTGCGGGTAACAAACCGCCATAATGGCCGCAGCGTCATCGTACGGATCAATGATCGCGGACCGTTCATCAAGGGGCGCGTTGTCGATGTTTCCAAAGCGGCCGCTTCACAGCTCGGCATGATCCGTGCCGGTCATGCGCCGGTCTGCATCCAGCCAATAGGTTGACCGGCGGCGGACCTGACAGCAGTTTCAGCTCTTGATAAGCTTGTCGAGCAGGTCCATGAATTCGCGCTCGTAGAGGTGAAACTCCCTGTCCGCCATAGCGACCGCGATCAGGTGAACCTTGAGCTCGGCAAGTTCCTTCTTGTTGAGCGACCGGTTTAGGATGGTCGTTATGGAGTAGACCGTCTCGGTCTTTGCGTCTGAGAACCGTTCGACAATACTCGGTTCCGAGGCCTCAAGGGCAAGATGCCCGTAGTTTGTAAGCAGGCTCCGCATTGCCGCGGCAACTTCCTCCTGGCGGACAACGCCGTCAGCCAGAACCACCTGCTTGAACAGTGAGGCTACCGCGTCAGCAATCTCGCTGTCGGAAAATGCCGGCTCGTTTCCAGAGGGGAATCCCAGCCGGTTTATATACCTCGTGACTGCTTCCAGCATGGTACGGTCCTTCTTCATCTGCCCCACGTTCTGCACCAACTGCTCCGGCCTTGCCTACACAAGAGGTTTTCCGATCCCAGAATAGTAGACAAGTTCCTGGCCGTTTGCTCAACGGCTTTGCGGAAACCGGAACAAGCAAGGCTCCCCAAGCCCCTAAGGAAGGATCCTTGCCGGCCAGGAACCGGTGCCTTTTGATAGGACACAAGGAGACCTTGCCAGATCATGTTATAGATGAAAAACAAATAATAATCATGTTCATATAAATAACGATTATAGATGGAAAGACAGGGAAACACCAGCCATGGACAGCTTGCTCATCAGAACATTCATGACAGTGGTAGCGACTGAAAGCTTCGTTGAGGCAGCCGAAAGGTTGTACGTCACGCAATCGGCGGTAAGCCTGAGGATCCAGAAGCTCGAAGACCAATTGGGTCACAAGCTTTTCGAGCGTTCCAAAAGTGGCGTCAAACTGACCGGCAATGGCGAGAAGTTCGAGCAATATGCCCGTTCGCTCCTGCAATTATGGGACGAGGCGCAATACCAAATCGCCTTGCCGGAGGATTACATGCATTCGCTGTCGCTTGCCTGTCAGGACAGTTTGTGGCCGGAACTGGCCTCGCGCTGGCTGGTACAAATTTCCAGGAACTCGCCGCGGACCGCCTTCAATTTCCAGATTGGCGAGCCGCGCACGATTTCCGGCCTGCTGCTGCGCGGAGTCGTCGACATAGCTGTGCTCTACAATCCGGAAATGCGGCAGGGCTTTAACGTCGAACATATCATGGATGACCGGCTGGTTCTGGTCAGCACGAAACCGGACCATGATGGCCGGTTGGGGGCAGATTATGTCTTTGCCAATTGGGGGCAGGAATTTTCCATGGCGCATGCGCGCTGGTATCCCGAGATGAGACCGCCGCAGATCAAGGCCAGCCTGGGTGCTGCAATTGCGCGGTTCCTAATTGAAAACGATATGACAGCCTATGTTCCCTACCGAATAGCAGATGACCATGTTGCTGCGGGAAAACTGCATTTTGTGAAGGGCAGCCCGTCCTTTCCCTTTCCGGCCTATGCGGTCTGGTCGGGCAACAAGTCGATGGATATCCTTGGTGCCGCATTGGAGCAGTTGCGCGTGGCGGCGAAGAACGCTCCCTGGATAGAACTCGATTAGCAGGAACAGCAGGCCGGATGCGCTTTTGCTGCGGACCGGGCTTTTACTTTTGCTTCGCAAAGTCCTATATGAGGGCCGAAAATGGATGGCGTGGCCTTTAACCGCGCATGATCTGGAAAAATCATGATGCTCAATTCTCTCGATTTACCGGGCCGCCCGGAAGACACCCGTATCGTTGTTGCCATGTCAGGCGGCGTCGATTCATCTGTCGTTGCCGGGATCCTTGCCCGCGAAGGCTATGATGTCGTCGGCATGACGCTCCAGCTCTACGATCATGGCGAGGCTGTACATCGCAAGGGTGCGTGCTGTGCCGGGCAGGATATCCATGACGCGCGCCGGGTCGCCGAAACCCTGGGCATTCCCCATTATGTGCTGGATTACGAGGAAAAATTCCGCAAAGCGGTGATTGATCCCTTTGCCCGCAGCTACATGGAGGGCGAGACGCCGATCCCCTGTGTCTCGTGTAACCAGACGGTAAAGTTTGCCGACCTGCTGGCGACTGCAAGGGAATTGGGTGCCGCTGCCCTCGCAACCGGCCATTATATCCGCTCGCGGCTGCTCGACCCGCAGACCGGCAGACGGGGCCTTTTCCGTCCAGTTGATGAAAGTCGAGACCAGAGCTATTTCCTGTTTGCCACCACGCAAGAGCAGGTCGATTACCTGCGCTTTCCGCTCGGCCACCTGCCGAAATCGGAAACCCGCGAGATTGCGCGCAGCCTTGGTCTTGAAATCGCCGACAAGGCTGACAGCCAGGACATCTGTTTCGTACCGAAAGGCAAGTATTCCGACATCATCGCCAAACTGCAGCCTGATGCCGCCGAAGTTGGAGATATTGTGCATCTGGACGGGCGGGTGCTCGGGCACCATGAAGGCATCATCCATTACACGATCGGCCAGCGGCGGGGTATCGGAATAGCGGCATCCGAGCCGCTTTACGTTGTCCACCTGGACCGCGCCAGCAGACGTGTGATCGTCGGGCCGCGGGAAGCGCTTGCGACGCATTCGCTGATCCTGCGTGACGTGAACTGGCTTGGCGACGCGCCGCTCGATGCCATTGGCAAAGGTGGACTTGCAGTTTTTGCCAAGGTCCGCTCGACACGGCCACCGGTCGAAGCGTTGCTCACCCATGTTGACGGGGTTGTCCGCGTGGAGCTGACCGGCGGCGAAAGCGGCGTTGCACCCGGCCAGGCATGCGTCCTTTATGCAGATGACAGCGCCGAGACCCGCGTCCTGGGCGGCGGCTTCATCCAGCGCTCGGAACGGGCGAGGGAGGCTGAAAAAATGCTCCAGGCGCTGGTCACCAAACCGGTCGAGGCCAGGCGGCGCCAACTGGCTGGCAGGACTGCTTCATAAAGAGCGATTGGCAACAGTTGGACGCTTGACAGAAAAGGGTGGCATTCCTTATATGCGCCCACCTCCTGGAGGTTGGCTGGCAGGCATGTCCTGCGACCAGCGCTTTTCCGATCAAATGCGAGTTTGCGGTCTTTCCGTCTCGGCTGGCTGATCGGAAAACAGGGATGGCGGAGTAGCTCAGCAGGTTAGAGCAGCGGAATCATAATCCGCGTGTCGGGGGTTCGAGTCCCTCCTCCGC
>CAZIPH010000057.1:0-16501 GCA_964541115.1 uncultured Salaquimonas sp. | reverse complement strand
CTGATCATGGATCAGCTGTGCAACCAAGCTGCAAAGACCCACTACATGTCCGGCGGCAAGTTGAATGTTCCATTGGTCCTGCGCACCAACCTCGGAGCTACACGCCGTTCGGCGGCCCAGCACTCCCAATCACTGCACGCACTGGTCGCCCATATCCCGGGTTTGAAAGTCGCTCTTCCCTCATCTGCATACGAAGCCAAGGGGCTGATGAAGACGGCAATCCGGGACAATAATCCGGTCGTGATTTTCGAAGACAAGCTAATGTACAATGACAAGGCGCCAGTTCCCGAGGAGGAATACCTTATTGAATTCGGCAAGGCCGAGATCAAGCGCCCCGGCAATGACATCACGTTGATAGGCACATCTTCAATGGTGCAGGTTTGCCAGAAGGCTGCTGAATTGCTGGCTGCCGAAGGCATTTCTGCAGAGGTGATTGACCCGCGCACCATTGTCCCGCTGGACGAAGAAACCCTGCTGGCTTCAGCACGCAAGACCTCCCGCGTCATCGTCGTGGATGAAGGGCATCAAAGCTTCGGGGTAACCTCGGAAATTGCCAGCCGTATCAACGAGAAGGCCTTCTACCATCTTGACGCGCCGGTTTTGCGCATTGGCGCCATGGATGTGCCGATTCCCTTTTCGCCGGCGCTGGAAGACCTGACTGTACCGACACCCGAAATCGTGGCCGATAAAGCGCGCCTCGCACTGCGCGGAGAGTTGTACAATGCCGAATGATGTCATCATGCCGGCGCTGGGCATGGCGCAGGATACAGGCCATCTGGTTTCATGGCGCAAGGGCAATGGTGACCCCGTCACAGCCGGCGATGTCCTGTTCGAGGTCGAGACGGACAAGGCAGTGATGGAGGTCGAGGCACCTGCGGACGGTTTTCTGACGGCGGTCAGTGCCTTGGCCGGGGATGATGTGCCGGTTGGTGCAGTCATTGCCGTGATTTCCGAAAGCGGGGACGGTGTGATGGCAGGTTCAAATGCTCCCGTCTCAACTGAGGCGGCTGAGACGGAAGAAACGGCGGCAATTCAAGACACGAATGACACCGCTCTGCCCGCGGGCAAGTCCATCATCATGCCGGCGCTTGGCATGGCCCAGGATACAGGATTGCTGGTCAAATGGCGCAAACAACCCGGAGAAGAAGTCACTGACGACGACATCCTGTTTGAAGTGGAAACCGACAAATCAGTCGCCGAAGTGGAATGCGGGGAAACCGGCTACCTTGCGGCCATACTGGCACAGGAAAACGAAGCGGTTCCGGTAGGCAGCATTGTAGCGATCGTTTCCCAAAAGAAGCCGGAAACGGTCGTTTCGCGCTCTTTAGATGAAATCGGCAAAAAGACCTCGCCAGGACAGGGTGTACCTCCTCCTGGCAAGAAGGCGAACGGCAAGACGCCAATGCCACCGGCAGCAAGCACCATCGAAAATGCGAAACCTGCCGCGAAGGATCATCGCAAGAGCGGGCCAGCTGCGCCAGGTTCCGGTGGCCGCATTCTGGCTTCGCCAAAAGCAAGACGGCTCGCGCGCGAACAGGGCCTTGATCTTTCCGGACTTGTCGAGGCGGGAGTTCCTCAACCCTACCACATGAAGGATATTGAGACACTGAAGGCGCTGCCAACACGTCCCGCAGCAACAGCCATTGACGCAACAATGCACATACAGGCCAAGGTTCCGGCATCCGGAATCGAAGACTTTGTATCCTGGTTGCGGCAGGAGGGCGGCATAGACCTCAGGCGTGACCGTATCCTTGCATCCCTTGTTGCCGGTTCGTTGCGCCTTTCAAGGCAGACTGTCAACGCACCGCTCGTGGTTGAGTTCACCGACGATGTCGGCAACACGCATACACAGGCCGATCCCGATAAAACCCGCCTTTCGCAACCAGCTCAGGATGCAGATGGACAACCGGCGACGTTGATCCTGCGGGATTTGGGAAACTCGGTAATCACTTCGGTTCAGTTGAGTGCACCCGATGCACCGGCAGTGTCGGTTTGCAGGGATGGCGACGCACTGGCGATCTGCCTTGACTTTACTGCAAGGCAACTAAGTGAAGACGAAGCACTTGCATTTGTCAGTGAGTTTGCGGCGCGCCTGCAGGACCCACTGCGCCAGTTGCTGTAAGCCGCACAAGATAACGAACGAGTTTCGGAGAGCATGATGGAACATACCAACCTCTACATTAACGGCGATTGGCATGAAGGCGCCTCGGGTGAGCGCTTTGATGTTATCAACCCCGCCAATGAGGAAGTCTTGACGAGTGTCGCTTCAGCCGAAATTGCCGATGCCGATGCCGCGCTGGATGCTGCGGAGGCTGCTTTTGGTGACTGGGCAGCGCGCAAACCGCGCGAACGCTCGGAAATCCTGCGCAAGGCCTGGGAGCTCATGGTCGCGCGCAAGGATGAATTTGCCCGTCTGATTACGCTGGAAAATGGCAAGGCTGGCGCGGACGCAATGGGCGAAACCCTATATGCGGCCGAGTTCTTTCGCTGGTTCGCCGAGGAGGCCGTTCGCGCTGACGGGATGATTACCCATGCACCGGCCTCTGGCGCCCGGATCGTGGTACAGCACAAGCCGGCCGGCATTGCTGTTCTGGTGACACCCTGGAACTATCCCGCAGCAATGGGTACGCGCAAGATTGCGCCGGCACTCGCCGCTGGTTGCCCGGTCATCATCAAGCCTGCTTCCGAAACGCCGCTCACCATGCTGGCGCTCATGCCGCTCCTGGAAGAGGCCGGTGTACCGAAGGGCCTCGTCAATGTGCTGCCCTCAAGGAGCGCCGGCAAGCTGGTCGATCACATGCTTCATGATCCGCGCGTTCGTGTGATTTCCTTTACCGGCTCCACCCAGGTCGGACGAAAACTGTTGCGCTCTGCAGCAGACCAGGTGCTCAAACCGGCAATGGAGCTTGGCGGCAATGCGCCGCTGATCGTGTTTGAAGATGCAGATATCGACAAAGCAGTCGAAGGCGCGATGCTCGCCAAGATGCGCAATCTGGGAGAGGCCTGCACCGCGGCAAACCGCTTTTACATACATGAGAAATTGGCAGGTCCATTCACCACGAAGTTTACGGCCGCCATGGCAAAACTGAAAATGGGTAACGGGCTGGACAGTGATGTTGATGTTGGACCGCTCGTCAATGCAGACACACGCGACAAGGTTTCCGAATTTGTCGATGATGCGGTTGCCAAGGGGGCGAAAGTCGAGCTGGGTGGATCGCGCCCCAACGGCAAGGGCTTTTTCTATCCGCCCACTGTGCTCTCTGCTGTACCTGAAAACGCTGACTGTGTGCATGATGAGATTTTCGGGCCTGTTGCCGCGCTACAGACCTTCACCGACCAGGAAGATGTTATCCGCCGTGCCAATGATACCGAGTATGGCCTTGTTGCCTATGTCTTTTCCGAAGACATGAAACGGGCCATGCAGGTGTGCGAACAACTGGAATACGGCATGGTCGGGTTGAACCGGGGGCTGGTCTCGGATCCTGCTGCCCCCTTTGGCGGGGTGAAGCAATCGGGTCTTGGCCGCGAAGGCGGGCACGAGGGCATGCTGGAATTCATGGAAACCCAGTATATCTCGGCAGATTGGTAGGAGCAGCCATGCCGGTTATTGCCAGTCCGTCGGTCAGGTCTCATGCTGGGCGACTTGGCGTGTCAATCGAGGAGGTTGCGGCTACTAGTGGTCGCAACATGATTGCGCGCGAGGATGTTGACAATCATGTTGGCGGGCGGGCAGGCGCGGGCGGTCCGGCATCGGCTGTCGGCCATGGTCCGGGTCCGGCGATACGCTACTGGCAAGTTGATCATGGCCAGTACGGCCCGGTTCACGAAGAACCGGTCACACGTATAGGCCAGGTGGCCGCAGAAAATCTATCTGCAGCAAATGCGCTGATCCCGCAGGTAACCCATCATGACCGCGCCGACATGCGTGCAGTTGAAACCTTTCGTTCCCGACTGAAGCCTGAGGCAGCAAGACGAGGCACTCGCATTACCGCTCTCGCCTTCCACGTCAAGGCACTTGCTTGCTGCCTCAGCGAGTTCGAGCGTTTCAACGCGTCCCTGTCTGCCGACGGAAAAACACTGCATCTCAAGGACTATGTTCATATCGCCATTGCGGTGGACACGCCGCACGGGCTGATGGTGCCCGTCATCCGTGATGCCGACCAGAAGGGGCTCTGGGAGATTGTCGCTGCGATTACCGACCTTGCAGGGCGGGCCCAGCAGCGCAAACTCCGGCCTGATGAAATCGGCGGAGCCTCGATGTCGATATCCAATCTCGGCGGTATTGGCGGAACCGCCTTTACCCCCATCGTCAACCCGCCGCAAGTAGCCATTCTCGGCATCACGAAAACCGAAACCGTACCGGTATGGGAAGATGAGGCATGGCAGCCAGTTCCCATGACACCGCTTGACCTTTCCTACGATCACAGGGTGATCAATGGCGCGGATGCAGCGCGCTTTCTGGCGTATTATGCAAGCCTCATTGCCGATCCCCGCCGGATGCTATGATTACGGGTCTTGCTATCGACCTGACCGGGCGAACAACTGTGTTGATCGGTACGATGTTCGACGGACAGGGGGGCGCGGTCTGCACAGGCGACAGATAACGATATATCCACTCGCGAGCCAACTGGCAGGTCGCGCACAACGATCCCTGTCTTTCCGCCTCAGCTGGCTTCGGACAGGCAGGTCTTGATTGAAGTCGCCATATTGCGAATGAGCTGGAAATAGAGGTTCTGGCCAACGTCCAGCTCTGCCCCGAGCGGATCAATGACACCTGACCTGGCTTGCGTACCTTCCGTTACCGTCGAAACCAGTTTCGGCTCGAATTGTGGTTCGGCAAAGACGCAGGCCGCTCCCAGTTCCTGTACACGGGCACGAATTTCCGTAATCCGCTCTGCGCCGGGCATTACTTCCGGCGAAACGGTGATCGAACCGGAGGCTGTAACGCCGAAGCGTTTTTCAAAATACTGATAGGCATCGTGGAAGACGATGAAGCCCTTACCCTTTACCGGGTCCAGTTCAGCGCCAACCTCCGTGACCAATGCGTCGAGTCTTGCCATCATTGCCTGTGCATTGGCTTTGTAGCTTACTGCATTCTCAGGATCTGCGGCAACAAGTACTTCCTCGATCTCATGGACCATGGCCTTGGCATTTACCGGATCAAGCCAGACATGTGCGTCATATTTCCCGTGCTCATGACCATCATGACCGGCCTCAGCCTTTTTCTCATGCTTGTGGTCGTGATCATGATCGGCCTCCGCCTTCTTCTCCTCATGGCCATGGTCATGTCCAGCTTCATGGGCATGATCGTCATGACCTGCTTCGTCCCCATGGTTGTGTTTTTCAAAGGTGCCGCCATCGCGGAATTCGAGCTTCACCAGATCATGGGAATCAATCAGTTCAACGGATCTGGCATTGGCAGCTATTGTCTGGAGTGGCTTTTCCAGAAACGCTTCCAGTTCGTGACCAACCCAAAAGACGACATTCGCCGATTCCAGCATCTGCGCCTGGGATGGCTTGAGGGCATAAGTATGCGGTGACGCGGCGCCCTCGACTATCAGTCCGGGTTCGCCAACACCTTCCATCACCCCGGCAACAAGCGAATGGATCGGCTTGACGGAAGCGACCACGTTGATGTCGGCCTGGGCTGCAAAACCAGCTGAAACAAGCAGGGTTGAAGCAAGGAGAAGGGTCTTGATACGATGCATGGCGAACTCCATTGATCGAGGGTCGGAAGCGAGGGATATGTGACGTTATCTCATTACAAGATTGCGTAACGGTATAACGTGTGCAATAAGCCTTGGCAATACCCCGAGCCATCAATCGCAATCAGGAACCGCGGCAGGACATGTTGAACAAAGCTGATCCTCTTGTCATGCTGGACGATGCCGGTATCAACCGTGACGGGCGATGGTTGGTGCGCGGCGTATCCATGGCCATCAATGCCGGTGAAATCGTCACGCTGATCGGCCCGAACGGTTCGGGCAAATCAACCACTGCGAAAATGGCGCTCGGCATTCTCAAGCCGGACGAAGGGAATATGTCGCGCAGATCCGGCTTGCAGGTTGCCTATGTGCCCCAGAAGCTTTCCGTTGACTGGACACTGCCGCTGACCGTTCAAAGGTTCATGATGCTTACCGGCAGTGTTGCAAGGAAAGATGGCGAAGCGGCATTGACCGAGACCGGCGTCATGCATCTGGCCGATGCCGAGGTTCGCAACCTGTCGGGCGGCGAGTTTCAGCGCGTCATGCTGGCCCGTGCGATGGCGCGCAAGCCGGACCTGCTGGTTCTCGACGAGCCTGTTCAGGGTGTGGATTTCAACGGTGAAATTGCGCTGTATGACCTGATCCGGCGCATCCGTGATGACCTTCATTGCGGCATACTGCTGATTTCGCATGATTTGCATGTGGTGATGGCGGCAACTGACCGGGTAATCTGTCTCAATGGTCATGTCTGTTGTTCCGGCACACCCACGGTTGTTGCATCAAGTGCGGAATACAAGGCACTGTTCGGTGCCCGCGCTGCGTCGACGCTGGCGGTCTACGAACATCATCATGACCATACACATTTGCCGGATGGCCGTGTGGAACATGTGGACGGTACGGTTACCGACCATTGCCATCCACATGATGGCCATCATCACCATGATCATGCCCCCTTGAGGAGTGGGGAAAAACGCGATGCTTGATGATTTCTTCACCCGAGCGATCCTTGCCGGCGTTGGTGTCGCGCTGGTGGCCGGGCCGCTTGGCTGTTTCATAGTCTGGCGGCGGCTCGCCTATTTCGGCGACACGCTATCGCATGCGGCCCTGCTGGGCGTTGCGCTGGCCTTTCTGTTCGAGGTCAACATCACCCTGGCAGTCTTCTGTGTATCGGCCGGTGTTTCGCTTGCACTGCTGCTGCTGCAAAAACGCGCAACGCTATCGGCAGACGCATTACTGGGCCTTCTTGCCCATTCCGCCCTTGCGCTCGGCCTGGTCGTCCTTGCCTTCATGACCTGGATCCGGATGGATCTGATGGGTTTCCTGTTCGGCGACATACTCGCCGTGTCAAAAACCGACATTGCCGTTATATGGATTGGTGGCGCTTTGGTCCTGCTGGTTCTGGCGGCAATCTGGCGTTCGCTGTTTGCAGCGACCGTTAACCGCGAACTGGCTGAGGCCGAAGGCATGCATCCTGAAAGAGCCAATGTCATCTTCATGCTGCTGATGGCAGCCGTTATCGCCATTTCCATGAAGATTGTCGGCGTCCTCCTGATAACTGCCATGCTGATCATTCCTGCAGCAACGGCGAGAAGGTTTGCCACCGGTCCCGAATTGATGGCTGTCCTGGCGGCGGGCATCGGGGCTGTTTCCGTCGTCGGCGGTCTTTTCGGATCGCTGGAATGGGACACACCAGCCGGGCCCAGCATTGTGGTGGCAGCCCTTGCCCTGTTTGTTCTTTCCATCCTTCCGCTGTTCAGCCGCCCGCGCTTGCGCACACTTGATCCAGGCAAGCGGACCAACGACTTCCAAAAAGGTACACGCCCATGAATGAGCACGTTCACCCCGGCAATGACCTGACGAAAAACCAGCTGCTGGTCATGCGCGAACTGGCCAGATCTGATAATCCGCTGAGTGCCTATACCATTCTCGACCAGTTGCGCGATGATGGTTTTCGTGCGCCTCTCCAGGTCTACCGCGCCCTCGACAAACTGGTTGAATTCGGACTTGTTCACCGGCTCGAAAGCCTCAATGCCTTCGTCGCCTGCAGGCACCCCGGATGCGAGGGGCACGAGACGATTGCGTTCATGATATGCGGAAGCTGTGGCCAGGTAAGTGAAATCACGGACAACGCGCTCGCTGATCGCCTGAACCACCTTGCCGGGGAGGCAAACTTCTCGCTGAGGAAAACGACTATCGAATTGCGCGGCATCTGCAGCAATTGCCGGGCGGCCTGAAATCCATCAGGAGGCCGGTCTATCGCTGTTCCATCGCATTTTCCCAATCGGTCAGAAATGCCCTTCGGTTGAGGGGATCAAGATATACCATCAGCGCCGGGCCGAGGCGGATCGGACCCAGTCCGATCTCTTCGCCTGTGTGGATCAGTGAGGGCAGGGGCCACTCGCCCTGTTCCTTGCGAAGCCCGAGTGAGGCCAGCATGTCAATCATTGCGCCTGCTGCGCCGACTTCGCTGGCCGTGGCCGGAATGATCGCGGTGCGAAGCATCACATTGGTAAAATCCTCAAGCCGGAGAATCTGCATGCCTTCATCTGTATCGTCCCGCAGCCGCCCGTCTGCGTAGCTGCCCAGAACATTGTAGGCGACCGCCAGCCTTCCATCTGCGACATCATCAATCATCTGCCCCGAGCAGCAATACAGTCTCGGCCCAAGGCGTCCCATAACCTCGTTCAGCCGCCAATAGGCATCCGTCGAACGGTCCTCCTGGGTGGCGAAGAGATAGCCAAGGCCGCTTTCACGAACGTCATAGGTGCCCACAGCTCCCTTGAAGCGGTCAGGATTATCGCGCAGGATCGCAATCAGTTCCTGCCTTGTATCGGGCAGGGTAATTCCGGCAAAGCGTGCATTGTTGATGACGACCACGGCTGGTTCGCTGGTAAAGGCAAAAATCAATCCCCGCCACTGCGCCCAGTCTGGTAGTCCATCGGTTGCTGCGGAGCGATAGCTCTGCGCGAAGCCGTCATTGGCCAATTGAAACTGCAGATCCATTGCAGAAGAGACCGCAAGGTCAAATTCTGCACCGTCCCGGATTGCCCTGTGCAACTGGCTCGACGATACAACACTGTAATCGACCGAAATACCGGGCCGCAATCTCTGGAATGCCAGAATATACGGCTCGAAAATCACAAGGTCCGTGGTTGAGATGATCCGCAAGACCTGGTCGCCTGTTCCCGGATACAGGCGATGGTCTTCCAGTTCCTGCGAATTTGCGGAACCGGTGACCCAGAGTATCAAGCCAAGGGCAATACCAAGGATACGCATGCACCCCTCCCGTCTTGTGCTGTTGTCAGTTCGAGGCGCCCATCATGGGCGCGAAGCACGTCATTGGCGATGGTCAGTCCAAGGCCAGATCCCACTACTCCCTCGGTATTTTTCCCGCGCCTGAAGCGTTCGGTCAATGCTTCAACGGGCTCGTCGCCCAGTCCGGGTCCCTGATCGATCACGGTGATGCGTGCTTCCTTGCCTGCCTGCGTGATGCGAATGGTCACCGTTGTGTCCTCGGGAGAATACTTGATCGCATTGTCGAGCACGTTGCGCATTGCATTGTCGAGCAATACGGCATCGCCCAGCACCTCAATCTGCGTCCCGGTTGCGACGACCTCGAGTTGAAGGCGGATATCGCGCATCGCGGCAGTCGGCTCGACTGCGGCAGCCGTCTGGCTTGCCAGATCGGAAAGGTTCAACAGATCGCGGGCCAGATCCTCGGAACGGTAGGCAACCGTTGCGTGATCAAGAAGCTGGCCGGCAGAACGGGAACTTTCATCCACCGCCCGGATGATCTGGCGAAGGCGACGCTTGGCTGTTTCGCTGTCAACATAGCGCAAGGCGATTTCAGACTGGGCGCGAACCGTTGCCAGCGGTGTGCGGATGCGATGGGCAGCCTCGGCGATGAAATCCTCCGAGCGCCTGCTTGATTGACCGAGCCGCTCCATCAGACGGTTGAGGGACGAAAGCAGCGGCGCAAGCTCGGAAGGTGCCGGTCGCAGCAGCGGCCGCAAATCGGAAGGGCCACGGCGCGAAACGGCTGCAGCTACCTCATTGAGCGGACGAAGCGAGGTTCGCGCCGCTATTGCCGATAGTGCCACTGCAACGAAGAAAAAGGCGACCGACATGAATGCCGCGAGGCGTGACAATTCCGAGGTAATGGTGCCTACGCCATCGCGGGTCTGGGCGACCGTGACGGTGACGGTAACCGGATCCTCACCGGCCAGAACAAGGCGGGTGGTTGATGCCATGCGAATGGCGGTTCCGATGTAGTCGCTGGTGTCGAATACAACCTGCCCCTGCCTGCCCGTGCTAGGCACCGGCAGGTCTTCGTAACCGGTCAGCATCCTGTCACCAGCCGTGACACGATAGAAGACGCGGTCCTCGCTGATGGCACCGAGCATGGAAAAAGCTGCGTAGGGAAGTTCGAGCCTGACTTCGGCCTGTTCGCTGCGGAGGGTTTCTGCGATTGTGGTAACAGAGGCGGCCAACACATTGTCCTGTGTACGTTCTGCGGCCTGGCGCGCGAAACCCGTGACCATGTTCCAACTGAGCACGGACAAAAGCGCTGCGACAGCAGCCAGCAACAGCGTCAATCGACGCCCGATGGAACCCTTGGGTATCACGCGCTGCCAGACTCCAACTTGTGTGGCTCCACGCGGTATGCCTCCATCCGGTATCCTGCGCCACGAACCGTTTCGATTCGCACCCCCGCACCCTCGATCAACCGCCGCAAGCGACCAACATATACCTCTATTGCATTTTCGGTGACATCGCTGTCGTAGGAAAACAGCCGGTCCATCAGTTGGCCCTTGGACAGGATCTGGCCTGTATGGCGGGCAAAAATCTCGAGCAGGCGTATCTCGCGATTGCGCAATTCAATGTTTACATCATTGTATTTGAGCGTTCCGGCCACCGGATCGAATATGGCATTTCCCAATACGATCTCGTTTCTTGCGGAGCCTCCCCGGCGGCGCAGGACAGCCCGGCAGCGCGCTTCGAGCTCGGAGAAATCAAAAGGTTTGGTGATGTAGTCATCAGCTCCCTGATCCAGTGCGCCGACCCGGTCGGAAACCTGGGAGCGGGCAGTCAGCATGATCACGGGTGTTTCGATCTGGGCACGGCTGCGTGCCAGAAAATCCCGCCCGTCACCATCGGGCAGCATGACATCGAGCAGGATCAGGTCGTAGCGTGCAAGCGCGAGGCAGTCCTCTGCTGCAGCAAGCGTCGCGGCATGGTCAACCGCGTGACCATCAAGTGCAAAATGTTTTGTTACGGCTTCGGAAAGCTCGAGATTGTCCTCGACCAGCAGATAGCGCACCCTGTTCCTCCCTCACCCGGACCCGTGTCAGGTCCATGTCAGCTTCGCGTGCTCTAATTCCACAATGGGCGGATGAAGTTCGCCTGTCAAATGGGAGGATTCGACAATGAAAATGAACCTGACCCGCCGGGTCTTGATGGCTGCGGCTGCAGCAACGCTAATTTTCTCAGGCGCCGTTCAGGCCGGTGAACACAAGAAGATGGACTCTGTTCACTTCCTGATCCCGGGCGGTGCCGGCGGCGGCTGGGACGGTACCGCTCGCGGCACCGGTGAAGCGCTGATGAATGCAGGCCTTGTAGGCACTGCGACCTATGAAAACATGTCAGGCGGTGGCGGGGGTGTTGCCATTGGCAGCCTCATCGAGAATGCAAGCAGCAGCCATGGCACGCTGATGGTCAACTCAACCCCGATCGTCATTCGCGCGCTGACAGGGGAAATCTCCCAGAGTTTCCGTGACCTTACCCTGGTCGCAGGTACCGTGGGCGATTATGCGGCACTGGTTGTGACGGCTGACAGCCCGCTCAAGACCATGGAGGACGCACTCACATCCTATCGCACTGCACCACAGGATTTTGCAATCGGCGGCGGTTCGGTGCCCGGCGGGATGGATCACCTGGTGGCGGCGATCGTCATGCAGGGCGCCGGTGAAGACCCAACCGCTTTCAACTATATCGGCTATGATGCCGGAGGCGAAGCAATGGCCGGACTGCTGTCAGGCGAGATCGACGCATTGTCGACAGGCTTCTCGGAGGCGATTGCCCTTGCCGAACAGGGCGAAGTCCGCATTCTGGGCGTGACCGCACCAGAGCGGGTGCCTGCCTATACAGAAGCGGCGACCTTTGCCGAACAGGGCATTGATGCGCAGTTTGTAAACTGGCGCGGGTTCTTCGCGGCACCAAACCTGCCCGAAGACAAGCTGGTAGCCTACCAGGAAATGCTGGGCGCGATGCTTGAAACGCCCGAGTGGGAAGAAGTTCGCGCTCGCATGGGTCTTGTGAACATTTTCCGCCCAGGTGATGAATTCAAGACGTTCCTTGAAGCGCAGGAAAAACAGATCGGCGATCTGATGCGTGAGCTCGGCTTCCTGTAGGATCGGCTGGCGCGATCCCGCAGGGATCGCGCTCCTTTCAAAGTGGATGGCGCTGACAGATGTGTTTGGTGCCATCCCCATTCGATCTTCAACAGGCTGGACCGGGAGGGACTTATCATGGCGCTTGATCGCTGGATCGCGCTGGCCTTTATCGCGTTGTGTTGCGTTTATGGCTATGCCGCCTTTTTCACCATGGATGAACTTCTGCCGCCAATCCTGCAACGCAATCCGGTATGGCCGTCCACCTTTCCCAAGATTCTTACGGCGCTCGGAATACTTGTCGGCCTTATTGTGCTTTTCACGCCCAAGCCGGTTAGGGAAGCAGCGGCACCAAAGGACGGCACGATCGATATAACCCGACTGGGCCAATACAAGATCGGCCAGGCGATTGCCTTGCTGGTACTGATGGTTGCCTATGCTCTGACACTGCGTCCGCTTGGCTTTGTCGGCTCAACAATAGCGTTTCTGGTTATCGGATCGTTCATCCTGGGCGAAAGACGGTATCAAGTCATGATCCCGATCGCGGTAATCGCAGCCGTATCAATCTGGTATCTGGTCCAGGAGGTGCTGGGCATCTTCCTGCGGCCCCTGCCTGCAATGTTCATGTGAGGGAGAGAGACGATGCTTGAAGGACTTCTGATTGGCCTGTCGGCTGCGGTGTCCCCTTTCAACCTGGCAATGGTTGTCTTTGGTTGCGTGATTGGCACGCTGATCGGCATGCTGCCGGGACTGGGCCCGATGTCGATCATCGCTATCATGATCCCGGTTGCGATCGGTATCGGTGATCCCACCGCGGCGCTGATCCTGCTGTCCGGCGTTTATTACGGCGCGATTTTCGGCGGATCCACCTCGTCGATCCTTCTTAATGCTCCGGGCGTTGCGGGGACGGTTGCCACCAGTTTTGACGGCTACCCTATGGCGCGCAAGGGTCAGGCCGGCAAGGCACTGACGATTGCCGCCATTGCCAGCTTTGCCGGCGGTACCATCGGCGCGATCCTCCTGATGGTATTTGCGCCCGCATTGTCAACGGTCGCATTGCTGTTCCATTCGGCGGAATATTTCGCGCTGATGGTGGTTGGACTTTCCGCAATCGCGGCCTTTGCCGGCACCGGACAAGTGGCCAAGGCGCTGATGATGACAATACTGGGCCTGATGCTTGGCACGGTGGGTGAGGGTACTCTCTCAAACCTGCCACGCTTCACCTTCGGGATGATGGAACTGCAAACCGGCTTTTCCTTCATCACGCTGGCAATGGCGATGTTTGCCCTGCCCGAAGCGCTGTTTCTCGTGATGAACCCGGCTCGCGCAGCCACCGGCGAAAGCGGCAAGATCACCGGTTTGCGCATTACACGCCAGGAAGCGCGCAGCATTGCACCGGTTATCGGGCGCCAATCCATACAGGGCTTTTTCATCGGTGTCCTGCCGGGAGCCGGAGCCACGATCGCTTCCTTCCTCGGCTACGCGGTCGAACGCAATATCGCCAAGGGGGCCGAGCAGGCTGAATTCGGCAAGGGCTCGATCAAGGGGCTGGCAGCGCCCGAGACCGCCAACAATGCAGCCTGTACCGGTTCCTTCGTCCCATTACTGACACTGGGTATTCCCGGATCAGGTACTACGGCCATCCTCCTGGGTGCGTTGCTTGCCCTCAATGTTACACCGGGCCCGCGTTTGATGGTCGACACACCGGAAGTCTTCTGGGCTGTAATCATTTCGATGTATATCGGCAATTTGGTACTGCTGGCGCTGAACCTGCCGCTAATTCCCTATATCGCCAAGATCCTGACGATACCGCGCGAGTTTCTTATCCCCTTCATTTTGTTCTTCACGCTGATGGGCAGCTATCTGGGACAGAACAACTCAACCGAATTGCTCATTCTGGTCGGGTTTGGAATAGTGGCGACGATACTGCGCTTTGCCGATTACCCGCTGGCTCCGCTGCTGATCGGCTTCATCCTCGGCACGATGCTCGAGAACAATTTTGCCCGCGCGATGCAGCTCTACAAAGGGTTCGACTTCATACTGGAACGGCCAATGACACTGGGTCTCATGGTTCTGGCATTGCTGCTTATAGTCCTGCCAAGTTACCGCACTTATCGCGCCCGAAAGCGCGCCGAGGGTGTGGCGGATGGTGACTGACGGTGCAGGTCCTATTGGCCATCCGCTGAAAGAGGGATTGCACCAACCGACAAGTCCGGGGCGTCATGATGGCGATTGACCCTGAATGGAAGGAAGTCTTTCCGACATTGGCTATTGCCGCAGCAGGAGCGGGGTTATTCTGGCTTGTCGGCTTTCCGGCGGCGGTGCTCACCGGATCGGCTGCCGCAGTATCGCTGGCAACAATTCTCGGCGTGCGCACAGCAATCCCGACACTTCTGCGCGACGGGGTGTTCCTGATCATCGGTGTCACTATTGGCAGCACGGTGACGCCCGAGGTTATCAGCACGGCGCTGAGATGGCCGATCTCCCTGCTGGTGCTCACGGTTACGCTCCTTGTTGCGTTGGTCGTCGGGCAGGCGACCCTGATGCGGGTGTTCGGCTTTGACCGGATGACTGCCTTGATGTCAGCAACCCCGGGACATCTCAGCTATGTCCTGAGCATGTCGGTCGAGATATCGGCAGACGTCCGCCGCATTGCACTTGTGCAAACTGTGCGGGTGCTGCTGCTGACGCTGCTTGTGCCGGTGCTTGTATCGCTCTGGGGCATCGAGGGAACTGCGCGTCTTGCCGATTATGGCGCAATCTCTCCTGTTGCCCTCATGACATCCCTGGCGGTGGCGCTGCTTGTCGGGTTGCTGCTCAAGCGACTGCAGGTTCCCGCCGCACTGCTGATCGGGGCAATGATCGTTTCGGCGATTGGCCATGGTGCGGGCCTGACTCCCGGTACGGTACCGGTCTGGATGACGATGGTCGCCTTTGTCTGCATGGGAGCATTGATCGGAACGCGGTTCCGCGGGTTCAGCCCTCGCGATATCGCCGCGTCCCTTTCTGCCGGAATTGTCATGACGCTGATTACCTGTGCCATTGCGGCATCTGGCGCAATGGTTGCAGCACAGATAATCGGCCTGTCACCAGCCGCGCTTCTCCTCGCATTCGCGCCCGGTGGTGTCGAGGTCATGGCTGCACTGGCGGTTGAGACCGGGCTGGAGCCCGCGCTCGTTGCCGCCCATCATGTGTTTCGCCTGCTTGTGCTGGGAATTGCTATCCCGGTCCTGGTGGTGCGCAACCGGCCTGTCTGAAATCCAGCGGCTAAAAACGCACCGGCAAAGCGATCCTGGTAGCGGCCTAACGAGCAGAATGTCTCTTACACAGCGCAAATGTCGCAAAAGGGTGATGCGGATTGCAGACGGAGGGATAACCTGACCGGAACGAATTTACCGGTTGACCCCTGATGACAACTATTGCCCGTCCTTCGCCTGCCCTGGACGCCCACAAGAATGGTGTGCTCTTTGTTTTTGCTGCCGGCGTGCTGTGGTCGACCATCGGTCTGGGCATCCGCCTGATCGAGGAAGCCCTTGTCTGGCAAATCCTGCTCTACCGCTCGATCAGCATGGCCCTGCTTCTCTATGTGGTCATTCGTCTGCGTTCGGGTGAAAGCCCGTTCGTACAGATCCGCCGGATCGGATTCCCCGCAGTCATTGCTGCACTTTCGCTCGTGGCGGCCTATTCGGGCGGTATTTACGCGATCCAGAACACGTCCGTGGCAAATGCGATGCTGCTTTTTGCAACGTCACCGTTCATTGCAGCCGTGCTGGGTTGGATCGTGCTAAAGGAGCGAGTGCGAAAGGCTACTTGGATCGCGATTGTGGTCGCCATCGGCGGCATTGCCATCATGGTCGCAGACAAATCCGGCAGTGTTGGGCTGAAAGGTAGTCTTGCGGCGCTCGGCTCGGCGTTCGGATTTGCCGTCTTTACCGTGGTCTTGAGATGGGGAAAGACGGGGGAAATGCTGCCATCGGTTTTCCTGTCCGGCCTGTTTGCCATCGTCATCATGTCGGCGATTTGCCTGTATCTGGGCCTGCCTCTGGTATTGACCGCGCGTGACGGTAGCATCGCCATGGGCATGGGTGTGTTTCAGGTGGGTGCCGGACTGATACTATACACCCTGGGCTCGCGCAGTCTGCCTGCTGCAGAACTCACCTTGCTGGCGCTGGCCGAGGTGCTGCTCGGCCCGTTTTGGGTCTGGCTGTTTCTGGGTGAAACTGCCAGCATCAATACGCTGACCGGAGGCGCGGCCCTGCTTGTTGCCATTGTCGGAAATGCGCTTTCGGGCCAGCGCCGCAAACCACCCCCGATCACCGCGCCCTGACATTTTTCCGTCCCAGGCATCCATCATTTTCCCCGCAAGAACTTTGTTGAAGCCGATTGTGCGGGCTGTGCGTTAGGGAT
>CAZIPH010000056.1:0-18002 GCA_964541115.1 uncultured Salaquimonas sp. | reverse complement strand
CGTGTGAAACGGCCATTTTCGACCCGCTCGCTAAACGTGTTTTCTAGTGTCAGGTTGATAAGAACATGGTTGTCCGTGGTTGATGGCAGGCTTTCGCTGAGCGATGCCAGAGCCTGGCTTGCATACCCGGCCAGTTCGATGGCCTGTTTCCTGCCGGACTTGTCCGACCAGACCTCGATTTCGAGAAAATGCTCCTCGCCGCCTTCGCTTGCCGTCGACCAGTCAAGGCTTTCGAGGGAGCCAAGGATGATGTAGGGCGGCGCAACGCGATCCGGCAGATCGTCATAGACATGCGCGCCCGAAAGCAGGGTGGTGAGGCCGTTGTCGAGGCGAAGCGTATCGTAGAGCAGCTTGTGGATTTCGAGGGCGGCACTCATCTGTTGATTCTCTTCCTGCCGGCAGAATTGGCGCTGCGGTGTTCGCGACGCGAAATGATCCCGGGCCTCGTCTTTCGAAGACTCAGCATTTCGCCTTCGGTTGGCGTATCAGAGCTGGTCTGGCCGGATGCTGACCAGTCGTGATGCTGCGCG
Source organism: uncultured Salaquimonas sp. (assembly GCA_964541115.1). GTDB lineage: Bacteria > Pseudomonadota > Alphaproteobacteria > Rhizobiales > Rhizobiaceae > Salaquimonas. The sequence goes on along the minus strand of CAZIPH010000056.1, from coordinate 17,472 downwards.
AGGCTGGATTTGGCTGTCGCAAGCAGGGCATTTCGCAGGCTGGCACCCAGCATTTCGCCTGTAATACGGTAGGTCAGTTTCATCGATACTTGCCTCAATCTATCTCGCGTACCTGGCAAAGCACGTAGCGTCCGGTTTCGTCGGGGTCATGAAGGGTATCGATTTCGAAAGTCCTGCCTCCACCAACGGGCGTAACAAAGCGCATGTGGCGGGTCAGTTCAGGCCGCTTGCGCAAGATGATCCAGTGGGTGATCTCCATGGTTTCATCCCGGGCCTTGTGCAGAAGTATGTTCCTGACGGGAACCAGTCTGACCCAGGCCGCAAACAGGAACTGCCAGTCGATCTGGCGACCACCGCAACCATCGGGCGTTGATACCGGCTCCTCGACGGACAGGCGGACATTGAAACTGCCAGCCTGCAGAAATTCGGTGCCGATCACAGCAATATCCTCCGATAGGGGGCGATCAGGGCGCGAAAGCCGTGAGGCTCACTGGCCGGTTGCGCCGAAAGCGGAACTGCGCCGCGAAACTCGTAGGAATGGGCGATCAGCAACAGCAGCGCCCGCTTGAGACCATCCGGCACATCGACAGGCGTGTCGCCATGACCTGCCAGGATATCGATCTCGATGCCATTGAAGACCTGCCCGGTTGAAAGAGATTGGCGCACTTCGAGCCTTGGTGGCGAGGAAACGCTGTCAAGAATGATCGAGGATGGAGCCAGCTCGACGGGAACGCCCCCTGCTTCGAAAACGCGCATTGCGAGGATGGCCTGGACTGGCTGTACGTCGAGACGGAAATGACTGCCCGAAGGAGCGCAATCGAAATATTGCCGCCAGGTCTGGGAGATCAGTTTGAGGCCGGCCACTGCTTCCAGATGCGATGTCGAGACGGCAATGAGATCAGTCAGGTAGCCATCATCATCCCCGGTTTCCACGCGGAGATGGCGTTTGGCTTCGTCCAGCGTAACCGGGCTGGCAGCAGGAGGGGTCAAGAGTGCAAGGGCCATGGTCTGCCTTTATGGAATGGGGAAAAGGAACGACCCCGCCCGTGCAACGATCAAACGCATCACACGAAACGGGGCCGCCATCGGCATGCAGGCGGCTTCTGCCGGGAGGGGACAGCAGTGCCGCTCAGGCGGGGAGGAGCGCCCTATGCAGTGCCGAATTTCATGAGCTTGATTGCATCAAAGTCCTGTACGCCGCCGCCCACACGCTTCGTGGTGTAGAAGAGGACGTAGGGCTTGGCGGAGAACGGATCGCGAAGGACCCTCACCCCTGCCCTGTCGACGATCAGGTAGCCGCGATTGAAGTCACCAAAGGCAATTGACAGGCTGTCGGTGGCAATGTCGGGCATGTCTTCGGCCTCGACGACCGGGAAGCCCATCAGCATGGCTTTTTCGCCAGCGCTGGCTGGCGGCTGCCAAAGGTAGTTGCCGTCGGCATCCTTGAGCTTTCGGATCTCTGCCTGGCTGGAGCGGTTCATCACCCAGTTGGCATTCTGGCGGTAACCGGCCTTGAGCGCGTAGATGGTTTCCACCATGGCATCGGCAGGGTCCACCGAGGCAAATCCGCCGTCTGAACCGGTTGCCACATAGCCCAGATTGCCCCAGCTCCATGCGTTTTCGGCAACTGCCGGGTTGTCGAGCAGGCCTCTTGGCTTGTTGACGCCGTCGCCAGAAATGAAGGCAGCACTTTCCTGCTCGGCAAAGGCAACTTCGACTTCCTGGGCCAACCATTCATCGATGTTGATGGCAGAATCCTCCAGCAGCGCGGAGGTGGCAGCCGGCATGGCGTAGAGTTCCATGGTTGGAAACTGAAGTTCCGAAAGGGTTGGCGCAGCGGTTTGTGCGCGCACGCCGGTTTCGGCTACCCAGCCTGTTGCCGGACCGGTGACTGCAAACGGCTTCTTGAAGACAGACGAAGAAACAGTGCGCACGCCGGCAATCGAGCGGATGGGGGAAATGGCCGTAAGGCGCCGGCCGATTTCAGCGGCAGTCTCGTCAGGCACAAGGTAACCGCCATCGGGGTCCGAACCATAGGACATGGCCTTTTCCTCGTGGCGGCGCAGGTTTTCCTCATTGCCGCGGCGCACATAGCTGTCGAAGGCGTTCTTGTGTTCCATGGCTGTGATGGAAGTGAAGACCGAGCGTTCACCACCTGGTCTGCGGTTCTTCATCAGCAACTGGTCCATCAGCTGCTTCTGGCTGTCGAGCACCTGATTGATGCGATTCATCTTCTCGGTGGTCACCACATCGGGACCAACGCGGCTTTCCATCTGCGCGATGCGTTCATCATTGGAAGCGCGGAAGGCCTCGAATGCGATCATGAATTCGTCGAACGCTTCTGCAACGTCCTGGGAATTGCCGGCAGGCAGGGCTGTAACAGTCGGCACATCGTTCTTGCGGGCATAGGATTTTGTTTCCGGCGCTTTCGCACGGATCGTGGTTTTCCTGGTCATGGATATTCCTGTAATTTCGGGTTGAGGGAGTTGGGATCGCCTGCCAGTCAGTTGGCAAGCGACTGCGCGGCCCGGCGAATGCGTTTGGCCAGCGCGTCATTTCCCGGAACCGCATCGCGCCGGTTCAGGGCCTGCCGATAGCCCTTGGCAATCACCATCAGGGCATCGGTTCGCGAAAGGCCGGCATCGCGCACAAGCCATCGCTCAAATTCTCTAACTGAAGGCCGCTTGCTGATCTGGGTACCTGCAAACAGGCCGGACTTGACCATCTCTATCCTGGCGCTTTCCTGCATGGGGAAAGTAACAACGGAGATTTCCCACAAGTCCGCCTCGAGTATCCGCCTTGCGCCGGTGGCAGGGTCCTGGCGTGCGCGGACCGTGCGAAATCCGATCGACAGGCCGTCAACTGCCCCTGCCCGCATGAGTTCGAGAACCTCGCGTCCCTTCGCGGCCGCAGTAGTGATGCGCCCGGAAACCTTGAGGCCGCGGGCTGTTTCCTCGATGCGCTCCCATACGCCGATTGGCTCGTCGGGATTGTGCTGGAACAGCATGCGGATGCGCGACGGACCCCGCCTTGCCAGTGAAGCGGTAAAGGCGTGCGGCGCGACGACATCATTGCCGAGGTCAACCTCGTCGAACACGCTGGCATAGCCGCTGAAAGTGCCATCGAGCTTTACCGATTCCAGCCTGCCGGGGACAAACTTGGTCTCACGGAGCCTGTGAAGGCTTTCCATGTTCATGCTTTTTCTCCTGAAGGGAAAGGGTTTCAGCGGGCGGGAGTGCCCGGCTTTTGTGTGAAGATGCGCTGCAACAGGCCAAGCGCCCACCAGGCGCAAAGGCTGGCGGCGGCCGAACCGGTCATCACCGCCTCAAACCTGGTCAGATGAGCCTGTAGTTCGAAATAGCCAAGCAGCCACGCGCCTGCCGCCGGGCCGAACAGGACACCGATGCTGACGCCCGTGCCGAAGCGGATGGCCGCTTCGCGCCTGCCGCGCGGCAGTATGTAGGCAAGTGAAACAGCCGAACCCAGAACGGCCCCGATCCCCTTGGCGAAGAACAGCCAGAGGTGCTCGGGCATTTCCGAAAGCGGCAATTGGACTGTAAACGGGCTACGCGGAAGCATTAGGTGATCCGTTGGGTTGCGGGAAGCCACGTGATGAGTCGTCCAGCAGCTCACTGGGAAGATCAGTTGAATGGATTTCGCCATAGCCGGTGGCGGCGCGTTTTTCATTGGCAGTCAGGAAGGCGGCCTCGTTGACGCGTTTCCACAGCGCATCGCGGTCTACGGCCAATGCCTCGATCCGGTCGCGATCAATGTCGAGGCGCAGGTCAACAGACCAGTAAGGGCCAAGCCAGTTCTGCAGGGCAAAGCCAAGCCGGTTGACAAGGGGTAGCACCGTCTGGCGCCAAAAGGCGCGGTTCGCTTCCTGGTAGTTTGCATAGGTGTTGTCACCGGGAATGCCGAGCAGCATGGGCGGCACGCCCAGCGCGAGGGCAATGTCGCGGGCAGCGCCGTTGCGTGCCTCCATGAAATCCATGTCCTTGGGGCTGAGCCCCATCGGTTTCCAGTCCAGCCCGCCTTCGAGCAGTAGCGGACGGCCGGCGCGCCCGGTGCCGGTATAGCCATCTTCCAATTCGTTCTTGAGCCGGGTGAACTGCTCCTCGGTCAGATTACCGGCTTCTGCGGCAGCGTAAACCAGCGCACCGGAAGGCCGAGCGGAGTTGTCGAGCAGTGCCTTGTTCCAGCGACTTGCAGCATTGTGTATGTCAATCGCCATATGGGCAGCAGCAAGCGGCGAAGCGCCCGCATAGTCATCCAACGGGTGGTACAGCGGAACGTGCATCACCTCGTCACGGCTTCCGGTCAGCTCGAAGCGTGTCCTGCGCCCGTTCAAACTGTGCTCATAGGCAGTCGGCCAGCCGGTTTCATCGAGGACAATCTCCATGCGGTCGGCGCGCAGCACATGCAGTTCCCGCGGCTGACTGTCCATCTCGATGCGCTGCAGCCATGCATTGCCCGATACGAGCAGGCTGGCAGTCAGTGTTTCGATGATTTGCGGACCGGACTGGCGCGGATTGGGGCGCGTCAGCAGGTCGAGCAACGGATGTGTATCCATCTCCTGCGGCCCCTCATGAAGAAGCCAGGTTATGCCGCCGGCGGCTTCAGCGATCATCCGCACGCAGCGATGGACGACGGGATTGCCAAGATAGCCGTCCCGCGAAAGCCCCGTATAACCACCACCGCTCCAACTCGCGCTGGCAATGCCATGCAAGGCTATCAGCGGGTTTGCCGTCAGCTTGGTTTCAATGCGACCTTCGCGCTGCGGCGGGCGTACCGCAGCATGGGAGGCAGGCGCACGGGCAATCCAGCGCGTGAACATGTTCATGAAAAATCCTGTTTGTTGACGTTCGTGTCCGGATCGGAAGACCCGGTTCAGGCCGGGCGGATCCTGGGTACCGGCCTGGAAGCCAGCAGCAATTCGTACAATGCCCAGACTAGGGCATCGAGGCGGTCGGGCGAGCGACCACTGGAAAGTCCGTCGGGGCCGAAGTCGCACATCTGGTCTTCAAGCTCGGGAAAGGCGCCGACATGGCGCACCTGTCCCCTCGTGTAGGCCATGGCTACCGGCTCAGCCCGCAGCCATTTTCCGCGGCGTGCATGCACCATCCGCACCGGCAGGGCATTATCGGCCATCGCAAGGATGGTCGAAACCATCTCGCCACCCTGGTTGGCTTCCGCGATCACGCAGTCGGCCTGCCAGCGGGCAAATACGGCTGCAACCTTTTGCGCCCAGAGCGAGGGCGAAACCCCCTGCACCGTAGCGTCTTCAAGCACATAGGCTGTGCCTTCTGTGTCCCGTCCTGCAACGATAATCCCGCAGGCATCAGAATTGCGGGTCGAGGAAGCGGGCGGGTCCACAGCCACAATGATTCGGCGAAGCGGCGGCTGGATCCTGCATCGGATCGCTTCGAGCCGGGTCCGGTTCCAGAGCGCGTCCTGCCTGTTGTCGATGATCTCGCCGTCAATCTCCTGGCGGCCAAGCCGCGTTCCGCCATATTCGGCATTGATAAATTCGATGAAGCCGGGTGCAAGGTGCCTGGCGTTCACACCAGTCGGCGCGCGGCTAACCCGTGTTGCCGGTTCATCGATCAGTCGGCGCAACAATTTCAGCGTCCTTGGTGTCGTGGTTACCAGCTGGCTCGGCGCCGTACCGAGCCGCAGGCAGAATTGCAGCATCGACCATGTCAGATCGACATATGGCCACTTGCCAAGTTCGTCGCACCAGGCAGCGCCAAACTGGCTGCCCCGCAAACCATCTGGATCGGTCGCGGAAAAAACCTGACCAATCGTTCCGTTGGGCCATTCCAGCAGGCGGCGCGAGACATGCCACGAGGGGCGCTGGTCACGCCTTGCGGTTGCCAGCAGGCCTGATTCGCCCTCAATCATCACTGATCGCACATCGTGGAAGGTTTCGCCGATCAGCGCCAGGCGGCCACCGGAATCTGCAAGGTAATGTGGGTCTCGATTGGCAATGGCGTTGAGCCATTCGGCCCCGGCCCTTGTCTTGCCACCTCCCCTGCCACCCATGAGGAGCCATGTGCGCCAGGCACCTTCGGGGACACGCTGGGGTTCGTGAAGCCAGAGCGGCCAATCGCGCAGCACGCTTTCAACCTGGCGGGCCGAGAGCGCATCAAAAAAATCATGAAGCCTGTCCATCCTCCTCAAGCGCACGAATGTATTTTTCAAGTTCTGCGCGGAATTCCAAAACGTCGCTTGGATAGCGGTCGTCATCCTGGCAAGCCTTTTCCATGCGATTGATACCTTCCTCCAGAGTTTGAAAGGTTTTCGAAAGCGAGATGAGAACCTTCAGGCGGTCCTCAGCAGAATTTTTTTCGTCACTCTCTTCCACACCGCCCCGTTTGAGCGCGGCCAGTTCCCCGGCAAGAAGATCAAGCGTCTGGCGGGCAAGGGAAGCAGCTTCGGCGCGCATCGCGACAACCCCGGCGAGCGCGTCCCTTGCACCCTTCCTGCCAGGGATTACCCAGTTGGACGTGCGCTTCAAAATGCTGGCCACCGGCAGGCCAGTGATATGCGCCAGATCGTCTGCGCTGAGCGGCAGCACTGCCGCTTCGCCCGCATACAGGCAACGCAAAAGCTGCCAGCGCGCATCAAGTGCGCCGGATGTATTCCCGCTCATGGATATCCTGATATTTTTGGAAAGACTGGCGGGAGGCGCTGCCGCACTTCTCCGACCGTATAAAGAACCTACCTGATCACCGGTGCGGTGTCAAGTGAATTGTGAAAATTTTCCTAATTTGATGATCCCGGATTTTCTTCGGGCCAGGTGACGAGGTGGTCCTCATAGTCCTCGGGAACGAGGTCGCCCTCGGGAATTGCCCTGCCGCGCACGGAAATGCCCGCCTTGTGCACGCTTTCGGGATCGCCTGAAACCAGCGGGTGCCAGTCATGCAGGTCCTTGCCATCGCGCACGAGGCGATAGGCGCAGGTCGGCGGCAGCCATTGCACGCTGCGCACCGTTTGCGGCGTCAGATCGATACAATCAGGCACAACATCAAAGCGGAATTCATAGCTCTTGCACCGGCAGGTATCGCAATCGAGTTCGCTGCAGGCAATGTTTGTCCAGTAAATGTCGCCGGTATCCCAGTCCTCGAGCTTGTTGAGGCAGCAGCGCCCGCAACCATCGCACAGCGATTCCCACTCGGTGCGCGTCATCTCCTCGAGGGATTTCACACGCCAGAAAGGTTCGGGCGTTTCACAGGGTTTATTGACTGGCATTACAGGTTCCCCGGGGATTAAAGACAGGCCTGGCAAGCATATTCGCCGACATTCCCAATTGAATCGGGGAGCAGAATACCGGCCATCAAAAAGTCTCCAAAAGACAACATAATCTGCTATATAAACACCGCAAGGGAAAGCTCCACCCGAAACGGAACAGGCAAGTGCGAACACCATTCGACAATAACGGCAAAAGGAAGAAGAACAATCTTCTGCTGGAACTCGATTCATGGATCGATTCCACCCTGTACCGGATGCGCTCGGATGGTGCCGAGCGCTGGGAAAACATCACAGTATTCTTTCAGCGGTTCCGGGTAACCGGCTTTAACAAGTTCGTCGTCGAAATCATCGACGAGGGCATGACGCTGGGCCTTGTGGGCCTGCTCATCCTGCTGGCGCTTGCGCTGCCCGCCTTTGACGAAACCAGCAAGAACTGGCGCGACAAGGAAGAATATTCAGTGGTCTTTCTGGACCGCTATGGCAAGGAAATCGGTCGGCGCGGGGTACGTCAGACCGATTCAGACGAAATTGACACACTTCCCGATCACTTCATAAAGGCAGTGCTGGCAACCGAGGACCGGCGTTTCTTCGAGCATTACGGCATCGATTTTCTCGGCCTTTCGCGTGCGCTTGTTGAAAACGTGCGGGCCAATTCGGTGGTTCAGGGCGGTTCGTCCATTACCCAGCAGCTCGCCAAGAACCTGTTCCTGACCAATGAGCGCACCATCGAGCGCAAGATCAAGGAAGCGTTTCTTGCCCTGTGGCTGGAAACCAATCTGACAAAGAAGGAAATCCTGAAACTTTACCTTGACCGCGCCTATATGGGCGGTGGCAATTTCGGCGTGACGACCGCTTCCGAATTCTATTTCGAGAAGAATGCGAAGGATCTCAATCTTGCCGAGGCAGCAATGCTGGCCGGGCTGTACAAGGCTCCTACGAAATTCGCGCCGCATATCAACCTTCCGAATGCGCGCGCCAGAGCCAACGTAGTGCTGACCAACATGGTTCAGGCCGGCTTCATGACCGAGGGCCAGGTCGTTTCAGCTCGCAAGAAACCGGCAACACCGGTAGAGCGCAATGACACGGAAGGTCCGAACTATTTCCTCGACTGGGCGTTCGAGGAAGTCCAGCGCATTGCCGCGGGCATGCCGGACAGGACTTTCATCGCCAAGACCACAGTGGATCTGGACCTGCAGAAGGCAGCAGAGGAATCAGTGACAAGCCACCTGCGCCAATTCGGGCGTGAAAAGGGTGTGAGCGAAGCCGCCATGGTCGTGATGGATAATGAGGGCGCGGTTCGCGCCATGGTCGGCGGCAAGGATTATGGCTCCAGCCAGTTCAACCGTGCAACCAATTCGAAACGCCAGCCGGGCTCCTCTTTCAAACCGTTCGTGTATGCAACCGCTGTTGAAGAACTGGAATTAACCGAAACAAGCAGGGTTGTTGACGGGCGCGTCTGCATCACCCGCGCGGGCCGGTCCTGGTGCCCGGGCAATTATTCCGGCAGTTTCCAAGGTGCCATCGATCTCCAGACGGCAATCGTCAAATCGATCAATACCATTCCGGTCAAATTCTATGTCGGTGCTGATGGACGACCGGGCATAGGTGGCCAGAAGATTGTCGACACGGCCCGCAAGATGGGCGTGACATCGGAACTGGTCATGTCGCCTGCAATGGTGCTGGGTTCAAACGGCCTTACGGTTATCGAGATGGCCCTCGGCTATGGAACGTTGATGACCGGCGGCTACAAACTGGACCGGCATGCAATTGTGCAATTGACCAATCCGCAGGGCGAGGTTCTATACGACCACAGGGAAGCGTCAGTAACGCCCGAGCGCGTCCTCAGCGAACGCACGGTTGGCGTAATGAACCGCATGATGGCGCAAATTCCCGAATGGGGTACTGCGCGCAATGCAGCTCTTGAGGGTATTCGTGCTGCCGGCAAGACCGGCACGACCAATTCCTATCGTGACGCCTGGTTTGTCGGCTATACCGGCAATTATGTTGCAGCTGTCTGGATGGGCAATGACAACTACCAGACCACAAATCGACTGACAGGCGGCAATCTTCCTGCCATGATCTGGAAGCAATTCATGACTTTTGCCCATCAGAACATCGACTTGCAACCAGTCCCCTATATCGAGAATCCGCTGCCGGAAGTTCCCGAGGATGCTGCCAAGGATGAACTTGCCGAAGACCTCCAGCCGGTTGTCAGGCCGAAAACACTTTCCGAGGGCGCAGAACGAACCCTGCGCGAGCTGGCGCGCAAACTTCGCCAGGCACCTCCGGTAAAGGCGCCTGAAGTCGTTGCTGCAACCCCTTCTTCGACACAAACCGCAAGCCGAACACAAGACCAAGCGCGAGCCCGGGCCCAGAGCCGGAACCTGGCCACACAATGAACTTGTTGACTGTCCTTTACCGATTGCCGTCGAGGGTGCAAAAGACGCGCCTGACGCAAATGACAACCTGACGCAGAGGGCAAGGCGACTGTGCGATTTCTGACAAGTGCCCTTTTCGTTTTGGCGATCGGCTTGTCGCTGGGAGGCGCAAGCGCCTGGTATTCAATCAAGACCAACCATGGATTTGGCGCCATCACCGCCGGCCCCTGGACCGCCTGGCCCTTTGCGGGCGGAGCCTCGGCTGATCCCTATACAGTGGCAAAAGTGGCGCGCGATGGAACCGTACCACTGGGCGCCACGGAGGGTCTGGCTTTCGAGGCCCGGACCGACAGCAATGGCGAAGCGCTCACAAGAGATTGCGACTACACCATTACAGGCATAACACCGCCGTCGAAACTGTGGACACTCGCTGCATATGCCGACAATGGATCACAAATCCGGCCATCTCGCGGGGGAAGTTCCTCCCTTCATTCGGGGAAAATCCTGCGCTTTACCGATGGCTCCTTCCGAATTGCGGTAAGTGCCCGGCCGCAGGCCGGTAACTGGATGTCCCTTTCGGGGAACGGCGGTTTCTACTTCGTCCTGAGGGCCTACGACACACCAGTTACCAGCACTTCGGGTCTCGTGACACCGCAAATGCCGGACATCAACAAGACGGGGTGCCGATCATGAAGTGGCACGCTGCCTATTTGCTCCTTTTGGGCCTCGTTCTTGCCGGTGTCGTCCACATCGCCATCGTCTTGCTGATACCCCAGTATGGCACTCGCGATGCCTGGGCCTATCTTTCCAGCCGCACCGACCTTTTTGCCTTTACCCGGCTCGACTCTGCCGAAACCGGTTCGTCTCTTGCTGAAGTCGATCCCTTTTTCACCTATGGTGTTTGCCGGTTTAATCTTGATGAAGCGGGTCTGGAAATGTCCGGGCCGGCAACCCAGACTTTCTGGACAGCATCGGTTTTCGACGAGGATGGCGCGGTCATCTACAGCCTCAACAACCGTACGGCGATCAACAACAAACTGGACCTGCTGATACTGAACCCTCTGCAAACACTTGAATTGCGGGAAACGGAGCGCCAAAGCCTCGAGACCTCGGTGGTAATCGAGGCAAGTATAAGCAAGGGTTTCGTGATGATCCGGGTTTTGCAACCCGATGAGACCTGGGAGCCCAACAGCAAGGATTTCTTTGGCGGTGTAAATTGCTCTCGCCACGACCCTTTGCAACTTTCCTGATGGCCAAAGCATGGCGATCCATCGCCTGATCCGTCAGGAACAATTCAGGCTCAATTCGTGCGGGTAGTCATAGCCAGTGCTGCCAATCGCTGCGATGGCGTGGCCGGGCCCGTTGGTCCCTGCCGCTCATAGCGTACGCCGGTAAAGAACAGCACTTGCGCGCTGGCGCGATCGGATCGTGATTTGCGTTCAGAGGATTGCTCCGGTCGCTCGTTGTCAGATTTGCGTGGCAGGAATTCGATCAGTTGTCCCATTTCTCCGCTCCATAGGCGAATCACCCTCTTTACGCCGGGTGACATGTGTATTGGACCCAAACAGGGTTAACAGTTCACTAACGATTTGAAGCGCACATTCCCTGCATTAAGGCGATTCGGTTTCCAGATTGCGGAGGCCGATCCGGGAAGGCAGGGCTGATGGAATGCTGGCACAAGAGATACTGAATTCACAAAATGATGCCGGCAACGGCACGACAACAGGAGCAAGAGAATCGAACCGCGCATTTGGAAGGGAATCGGGACCTTCCATGCAAGGGCGCAACCGGCAGTCTCGACACAGCACTATCCTGCGCGATGCGACCCGCGAATTTTCGCTGATAAAGCGACCCGAACATAATGACATCGAGCGGTACAAGGAGCTGTTCTACCAGTTGATCGACCGGCTGGATAAGGCCGACCGCAGAATGGTCTCCGCCATGCTGGCAAGATCCAGCTTCACACCGCGACCGGTTGCCCTGTACCTTGCCCAGGATGCAGTGGAAGTTGCTGCGCCCTTTCTGCTGTTTTCTCCGGTTCTCAATGATGTGGATCTTCGCGCCATCGCGGCAAAACGCGGCAAGCTCTATGCCGACATTATCCGCAAGCGTACCTTGCCGATGGAGCCATTCACCGCGCAGAAACTTGATGAAGCACCCTTTCAACGCCAGGACCGATCCTCGGCTGCGATACATGCAACACCAACTCTTGCCAAACCTGCTGCCACAGAACCGGCTTTGCCGATCCGCGATGAACTGATTGGACTGGCCTCCCGCGGTGGCAGACTCGGCAAGCGGACCGAGTCCTTTGTCGTATCAAAGATGGAACCAGCACCACAACATGATACCGGTGAGACCGCCCGCCCCGCACTGTTCCGACTGCCCAAGAATGGCGTACGCAAACTCCTTTCACTTGCGCGTAAACGTGATCACGAGGCGATGGCCAAAATGATCGAAGAATATTGCGGGCTGGCGAGTTCAGATACGCTGAAACTTCTGAAGTCATCGAACGCAGATGAACCGCTTTACCTTATCCGTGCGCTCGGGGTGCCCGCTCCCCATGACATTCAACTCGCCATGATGATCCAACCTGCAATCGCCCGCTCGATCACTGACTATCGCGCAGCCAAGAAAACGCTGGCCGAATTGAACCCCGGAATTTGCCAGATGATCTTCAATGAGATTGGCGCGCAGTTCGATATCGCCGGGAAATCGGCACTCGCCAGGCCGGCACAGCCTATATCCAATGCTGACCGCCCGAGCGGCCAAAAGCTGCATGAAGCGCTTGTCCAGAGGCGTGAGGCGGTGCAACGGCGCTATGCAGAAGATGAAAGATTTGCCGGCGGCCTGTCAGACCGCTGGCCAGGCACAACCGACCGGACCCGGCTGGCAAGCTGAGGATTGTCGGAAGTCAGCGGTTGGCGCCTGCAATTGGCAGAAAATCCATCTCGCCACGCAGTTCGATTTCGACAATCCAGCAGTCGGGGTCGAATCGCTTCTGTTTTTCAAGCTTGTCGGAGATATCGGACTGGCTTGCGTCATCCAGCAGCTTTTCAAACAGCCTTTCGCCGTCATTACTGCTGTCAAACAATGCCTGGGGAGCAGGTCCGTAGAGGTCTGTCTTTCCCGAGCTCTTTTCATGAACGACAAAGATTGCGCCCGCCTCCTCCGCGCCCATGTTGAGCACTGTACAAAATCCGCCGCGGGAGTGGCTCTGGCGAACCAGCGCAGAAACGAAAATTGCTGACTTGAGGCGCATGAAAACAGCTACCTGAGGCTGATACCCTGGCGGCTCAGCCCTGTGATACCGACCCCAGTTCCTTGAGCTTGTTGAGAACTTCTGCGTCTGGTTTTCCGGTGACCTTGAGCCCGTGGCTCGTCTGGAATGCCTCGATGGCAGCCCTGGTCTGACTGCCAAAAACCCCGTCTACAGTGATCTGCTTGCCATTCTTTGCAAGACCGCTCTGGATCAGACGGACCATTTCACGGTCATATCCGTCGCTACTTGCCTGTATACGGTCCTGGGAATTGATCAGGCCGGTAAGTGCGTCATTGCTGCGGGTCGCTACAGGCAGCGAATGCCCGATAGCAGTCAGCAGCAGCCTGGAAGGCGAGCCGGTTTCCTCAAAACCATTACGTTTCTGATAGGCAATGATCGCATTTCTGGTCATGGGACCCATGAGACCATCCACCTTGCCGGCAAAATCCCCGGTCGATAACAGCGCCTTCTGGATATCCGCCACCAGTGGCGAGGATTCAACGGTCGAATCGGCCCGTTTGACCGGAACCGGTATTTCATTTGTTTTTGGCGTCACAAGCGTCGTGCGGACCGGCCGGATGGTGTTCTCCACCGAATGGGTGAAAGTGGCATCACGAGTTGCCCAGATCGGCTCGGGATGGGTACCGCTTTGCGCATAAAAGGCGTTGCCCGCCACAAGCATGAAAGCGATGACGAATGTAACTGTTCCAGCTGCTACCGATGGATAATCCTGCACCACTGAGAAGACAGATTCGATCATTCGGTTGGGCATGGTATCTCTCCTATGCACTGTTTCGCAGGACTTTCAGACTGGTAGCGGGTGCCGGGGCAACATCTGCCTGCCTGGGCTGAACCCAGTGTACCTTTCCGCTCGCCGGAACCTGCTTTCCGGGCTTGCAATTGATTGGCAGCGACACGATGACTTTTGTGCCTGCGCCACGCACGCTTTCAAAGCGGATATTGCCGCCGTGAAGTTCCACGAGACCCTTGACGATGGACAGGCCAAGGCCGGTGCCCTCGAATTTGCGGTCATACTTGCTGTCGGCCTGAAAGAACGGTTTTCCAAGATCAGCAAGGTGGTCGGGCGATATGCCCACACCCTGGTCCGAAATGACGAACTCAACAGAACGCGCCCTTCGGAAAGCCGTCAGGCTGACCGTGTCGCCATCATTGGAAAACTTGATCGCATTGGACAGCAGATTGATAAGGATCTGACGAACGGCCCGCTCATCGGCCACGATATTGGGCATGCTTTCAAGTCCACTCGTGACCAGCCGGATGCCGCGTGGAGCCGCCTGCCCGTTCATGATGGCAGTCGTGTTTTCAACGCAGCGCGCGACACAGAAACTCTCGGGAAAAATCTCATACATCCCGTTTTCGATCTTTGACATGTCGAGGATCGAATTGAGCAGGTTCAGGAGATGCTTGGCTGAATCGTGGATCAATTCATTGTATTCAAACCGCTTCTTCTCATCGAAGGAAACCGCCAGCGGAGAATTCAGCAATTCGGAAAAACCCAGAATGGCGTTGAGAGGCGTGCGCAGTTCATGGCTGATATTGGCAAGAAAGCGGGATTTGGCAGCGTTGGCTTCCTCGGTCTTTTCGCGCAAGGCCAGAGCGTTGAGCACGTTGAGCTTGGCACGCGTGACGTCGCGATAGGAAACAAGCGTGAAGGGATGCCCGGACCTGTGACCTTCGAAGCCGGTTTTTACCATTTCTATCCAGCGGGTATCCTGAAGGCCGCCCGGCATTGGGCGCAGCCGGCACTCGATCATCTTGCCATCGTTTGTCAAGGAGCCTGAACTTGCAAGGAAGCGCGCGGCCATGACACGATCGTGAACGTGAAGGAGTTCGATGATGCCCGGCTTGTCGACCGCATTTGTTTCGCCCAGCACTTCCACAGCACCGGCATTCATCCATAGCAATACGCCGTTTTCATCGTGCAGGCTGCAAGGCTTTATCAGTTTGGAAGCAAGCGAGGTATTGCCCGATTCAAGGCCGCCCAATTCGACAATTGCCGCTTGTACGTCAGCTAGATAATCCGTCTCGGTTGCGGACAGGTTGTGGGGCTGGAAATCACGCAATACTTTCACCCGTTCAATTACATCCATAACCTCACACAGCAGATTTAATGGAACCCTAAATGCGGATGGGGAAAGGACACAAACCGGTCTTGCAAGCGGATGGATTACCGGATTTTAAAAAACATGGTGAACAAAGGATTACCGATGCTGATGATTGCCCGAACAATTTCGCCGGGAAAACAGCTTACAGCCGTAAACGATGCCCAGGCGCTGCCGGGATTAACTTTCACCTCGCCGATTGCCTAAAATTTGAATCAAATCCGGGTCAGCTTCAAAATCGGCATTTAAGACCTTCATGCTATGGGTTTTCCCGGGAAAGGTGAAAACCATGTTTTTTGTAAAAGCTGCCTTTTGGCTCGCACTAGTCATCGCGTTCATTCCGGTCAGCTCGGAGGATCTTCCTGTGGGCGACAGGGCTGTTTCCACCGTCGAGACGGTAAGCCTGGCCAAATCGGTCATCGATGACGTCATGACGTTCTGTGAGCGCAATGAGCAAACTTGCGAAACCGGTTCCGTTCTGGCTTCACAGATGGGTGCGAAAGCTCGAGAAGGCGCCCGTATCGCCTATACCTGGCTTGATGAGCGCTACAAGCCTGAAGGTTCGGCGGTTGTTGAAACTGAAGGCAAACTCGACACCGTCAAGACGGGTTCGCTGGACTGAGCCATCCAACAGGCAAAAACTTCGCGATTGCCGCATGGCGAAAACACGCCGTGGCGACTATATGTTTCTCGAAACGTAGCGTTACCCGGAAAGATCGATTGCGGCATGAATATCGACGAGATCATTGAAAACTTTGAATTCCTGGATGACTGGGAAGACCGATACAAGTATCTCATCGAACTCGGCGATGGCCTGAAACCATTTCCAGCCGAAGCGCAAATCCCAGCAAACAAGGTCCAGGGTTGTGTCAGCCAGGTCTGGATCATTCACAGCGCAGACGGCGGCAACGATCCCGTGCTGAATTTCCGGGGAACCTCTGACGCTCACATCGTGCGCGGGCTGATCGCGGTAACCCTGGCCATCTTCTCGGGAAAAACGGCCAGCGAAATTACCCGGACCGATGAGCAGGCCTACTTCAACAAACTCAACCTGACCGAACACATCACGCCGCAACGCTCCAATGGTCTGCGCGCAATGGTGACCCGGATAAAGGAAACGGCGGCCGCTGCACTGCAAACTGCCTGAGAATAAATGGCAGTATCATTGTGCCGATGCTCCGTGAATACCGGGCCTGTAGTCGCCTGCCCCCCAATGGCGCAACCGTCTGCGGGCATCGGATTGGTTGTTGCGCGATGCCAATCCGTAATGGCGGGCAAGCGTGCCAAGTGCTGTGCGCAACATGAGTTTTGCCGAGCGTGGCGGCCAGCCCTGTTCGCGCTCGACCAGTTCGAGCCCCTTTAGGAAACAGCAAATGTCAAGCGTGATGCCAGCCAGTTCGGGACCAAGTGAATCCAGCGCGCGATCAAGACGGTTACGTGCGTCGATAGCAAAGTCAGACAAGTCTGCAGCCGCTGCTCCCCGATTGGACGAGGCAACACTGGCCTCCCAGTTTGCGGAAATCCGCGGCTGAAGCCGGGCTTTTTCGAAATCACTGCGAAACCGTTCCCCGGCAGTGAACTGGGCCTGGTCCAACCAACCCCTGCCGGATTTGTCTTTTCGCGAATACAGGCGCAAGAGCGGTGATTCCTTTTCATTGTGGCGAAGGTCAAGGACCTCGTTGCCGGACCTCACCTGCTTCGAGCCGATCTCGGTCTGTTGCATGAGGAAAGGTTCGTCCGGATGCAGGCCCCGTTTTAGATGGGACAGGCCTGTATCAGTCATTCGAATGGAAGAAGCATCCATCGTGATCAATCCGGCTTTCAACGCCCGGGTGATGTCTGTTTGGGTGAAGCGCCAGGAATTGGTGCCATTTGCGATTATACAGACCGGCCCATCAAACGCATGAAAGGCTGAACGGCCTGTTTGGCGCTGCAACAACTTGAGTAGGCGCAATACTGCCTTGTGAGAACTGCTTTCAGACATGTCAGCGATCCTCCCTGCCAACTGCCTCCAGCAAGGCCTTGGCGGAAACCAGCAGGTTCTCCATCACTTCGAGGCGGCGATCAAACTCGACATCGTCGCGGGCATCCTCGATCAGCCGGCAGGCATGTGAAACGGTCGTGCGGTCCCGACCAAAAAATGCCGCCACCCTGTGATAGGGGCAGGAAAACACCGTGTGCATGAGATACATGGCAATCTGACGGGACAGGCTGATTTCCGCGCGACCGCGCGAATTGCCGGTGAGCGCATCAATCTCAACCTTGTCGAGCGTGGATACCAACCGGATCACCAGGTTACCCACACCCAGATCATAGGCCGTATCATGGCAACTTGTTACGGGCGGTGGCTCGAAAATCGACCGCTCATGTCCTCTAACAGGTTGCCAGCCCGTTTGGTGCGCCACTGTCATACGCTGAACCATGTCAAGGATCTCCCACTCGTAAAGGAATAATTTCC
>CAZIPH010000055.1:0-18800 GCA_964541115.1 uncultured Salaquimonas sp. | reverse complement strand
CGGCTTCGAGATGATAGTGAATGGTTGAAAACGGCCCGGCAACGCGACATTTCTGATTCAAAGCATCCGCCGCAAGCCCGCCTGTACCTTCAAAAGCGAAGGCAAATATGTGTGTACCAGTTCGCTTGAATCTTTCCGGGTTACAGCCATCCCGGTGTTGAGCGCGGCGATCACCTTGCCGCGGCCGTCGAACAAGGGCACGGCGATAGAGCGCAAACCGAGTTCAACTTCCTGATCGATCATGGCAAAACCCTCCTCGCGCACCTTGTCGATGCGGGCCATTACATCGTCAGGATCTGTCAGGGAAAAAGGCGTGCGCGGCGCCAGGTCCGATGCCTCAACGATTGCCAGTGCCTCGGCGCGGGGCAGGCCGGCCAACAGGACGCGGCCCAACGAAGTGCAATGCGCCGGCAGACGCGAACCTGGCATCAATCCGATTGACATCACACGTTTCTGTGCTGCGCGCGCAATGTAGACAATATCGCTCCGGTCGAGGATCGCAACCGAACAACTCTGGCCGATCTGCTCTGTCAGCTGGTCGAGCCAGGGCTGGACAATCCGGGACAGTGGCAATGAGGCGAGTGCGGCCATGCCAAGGCGCAGGATGCTTGGTGTGAGCGTGAAGAACTTGCCGTCATAATCGGCGTAGCCTTCGCGATGCAGCGTCAGTAGAACGCGCCGGGCCGTGGCGCGATCGAAGCCGCTCGCAGCTGCCGCTTCGGCGATGGACAGGCGCGGCGTGTCGGCGCCGAATGCCTCGATCACCTTCAGGCCCTTTGCCAATGAGGCAATATAATCGGTAGACTTGTTCAACATGTGAACGGCGATATACAAATAATGAACAAATTTCAATATATGAACAAATCTGCTCGCATGCCTCCGCGCAGTCAGCTATCTGGGGAATAATGCGGGAGAACGAGTATGAACAAAGTCTTGCCGAGCCTGGATGAAGCCGTGTCGGAAATTCCTGATGGCGCACGGATCATGATCGGAGGGTTCGGAGGGTCCGGCGCCCCGATCGAACTGATCCACGCGCTGATTGACCGTTTCCGTGCGACTGGTAGCCCGAAGGCTTTGACCATCATCAACAACAATGCCGGCAATGGCGGCATCGGTATTGCCGCGATGCTCAGGGCGGGCATGGTACGGAAGGTGATCTGTTCCTTCCCCCGCTCTTCAGACGCAGAGGCCTTCAACGAACGTTATCGTGCCGGCGAGGTCGAACTTGAACTGGTGCCCCAGGGAACACTGGCCGAACGCATTCGCGCCGCAGGGGCAGGTATCCCGGCCTTCTATACACCGACCTCATACGGCACTGAACTGGCAGAGGGCAAACCGACCGAGGAGTTTGACGGTCGGATGTATGTGCGTGAACGCTGGCTTCGCGCCGATTACGCTTTCATCAAGGGTCACAAGGGAGATCAACTGGGCAACCTGACCTATCGCATGGCAGCGCGCAATTTCAACCCACTCATGGCCATGGCGGCGGATCGGACAATTGCGCAGGTCACTGACCTGGGCCCCCCCGGCTCGATAGACCCCGAACAGGTGGTTACTCCCGGCATTTTCGTCGATGTGGTCGTTTTGGTGCCGGATCCGCAGCAGGAAGAAGTGCTCGTGCGCAAGGGAGCTGTCTACTGATGTCCGATTTCAACCTTATCAAAGACAAGCTGACAAACGCCCAGATCGCCTGGCGTGCCGCACAGGATATCGAGGACGGCTCCTATGTGAACCTCGGCATCGGCTTCCCCGAGATGATTGCCACCTTCCAGCCTGAAGGCCGGGACGTGACCTATCACACCGAGAACGGCATACTCGGTTTCGGTGAGGCACCGGAAGAGGGGCTAGAGGACTGGGATATCATCAATGCGGGAAAGAAGGCGATCACGCTAAAGCCCGGCGCTGCGCTTTTCCACCATGCCGACAGCTTCGCGATGGTGCGAGGCGGGCATCTCGATCTGGCAGTATTGGGGGCATATCAGGTAGCGCAGAACGGCGACCTTGCCAATTGGCGCGTCGGCTCGAAGGGTGTTCCGGCCGTAGGTGGCGCGATGGATCTTGTCCATGGCGCAAAACGTGTTGCGGTGGTAACCGACCACGTGACCAAAGAGGGTGGCCCGAAACTGGTCGAAACCTGTACCTTTCCGCTGACAGGAGTTGATTGCGTTACTCGGGTCTATACTTCGCTGGCCGTGGTGGACATTGCTGATGGCAGGTTCGTGCTGCGCGAAAAACTGCCTGCGATCTCGCTGGAGGAACTGCAAGCTGTAACCGGTGCGAAGCTCCACATTGAGGGCGAGATTGGCGTACTTGTCGTTCCTGAGGGTGTTCGCTAAGCGCCTTCGTCATCGCTCAAAGAGGCAAGCCAATGTAGTTTTCTGCCAGATCGCGGCGGGCGGTTTCCGACTGTGCGAGATGTGCCAGTGTCGCCTTGCGCATCTGCTCGGCGAAAATATCCTCGCCGTCGAAACGGTGCAGCATGGTCGTCATCTGCCAGCTGAAACGCATCGCTTTCCAGATTCGGTTCAGCGCCCGTGTCGAATATTCATCGATCCCGGTTGTCCCGTTGCCCTGCACTGCATCAATGAGCGGGGTGTGGAGGTAATGGACATCGGACGCTGCCAGGTTCAGCCCCTTGGCTCCGGTTGGAGGCACTATATGAGCCGCATCGCCGACGAGAAACAAGTTACCCCAGCGCAGCGGCTCGGAAACGAAACTGCGGAGCGGTGCAATGGACTTTTCGATGGATAGTCCGGTGACAAGGCGAGCGGCGGCCTCGGCGGGAATACGGCGCGAGAATTCCTCCCAGAAGCGCTGATCCGACCAATCCTCGACCGTGTCGCCAAGCGGCACCTGGACGTAGTAGCGCGCAAGGTTTGCATTTCGCATCGACGCTAGTGCAAAGCCGCGACGTGAGTTGGAATAGATGAGTTCGTCATTTACCGGCGGCGTTTGCGACAGGATGCCGAGCCAGCCGAACGGGTAGACACGCTCGAACTCACGGCGCTTGTCATCGGGAATGGTCTTGCGCGAAACGCCATGGAAACCGTCGCAACCTGCCACATACCGGCAAACAAGGCGCTTGCGTGTGCCCTCATGGGTGAACTCGACGCAGGACTTCGCCTGGTGAAGGTCATGGATCTCAACAACGGACACTTCGTGCAGGATGGTCGTTCCAATTGCATCCTGAGCGGCATAAAGATCCGCAGTTACATCGGTCTGGCCATAGACCATAACCCGCTTGCCGGTGAGTTCCTTGAAATCGATATGGATCATGGAGGCATCGTCCGACAGGTAACAACCGTCATGGGGGATGCCCTCGGCGTCCATCCTTGCCCCGACGCCGGCACCGCGCAATAACTCGACCGTGCCCCATTCGAGAATGCCGGCGCGAATGCGCGCCAGGACATGCGAACGGCTCGAGCGCTCGAGTACCACTGTTTCGATGCCCGCCCGATTGAGCAACTGTGACAGAAGCAGCCCCGAGGGCCCGCCGCCAATAATGGCGACCTGAGTGTTGATGGTGGTCAATGTCGTCTCCTTCGATAGTGCCTTCGTACAGTAGCTGGAAACAAGCCTTGAGCGAATGGACTGCTTGGACATTTACTGGTATTTTTCGGGCAAGTCTGGAAGGCATTCCATTCCGCTTTTCAATCTCTTGGCGAGACCACGATTTCGAATGGGCGAAACACCCTCACACTATCAAGCGAGGGTGGCTGGATCCGAGCGTTGATCCTTACGCTTTTACGCAAGTTCCAACCGTTACACCCGTAATGGTTCCAGCGGCCCCTTTTTCTTTTGTGGACGAGACGTGAACTGGTACCGAAACAGGGGAGGGATCAGTCCGCCGTGACGCCTAGAAGGCGCATTGCATTTTCCTTCAGGATCAGCGGTCTCACTTCATCCTTGAAAGGCGCACTGGCAAAATCCTCGAGCCAGCGGTCCGGCGTTATTGCTGGCCAGTCAGAACCGAAGAGCATTTTTCTTTTCAGCATGGAGTTGGCATATCTGATGAAAATCTCGGGGAAGTATTTGGGCGACCAGCCCGACATGTCGTAATAGACATTGGGCTTGTGCAAGGCGACTGCCAGGCCCTCTTCGGTCCATGGGAACGAAGGATGGGCCATGACAATGCGCATGTCGGGAAAGTCCACTGCGACGTCATCAAGGTGCATCGGATTGGAGTATTTGAGTCGCATGCCCATGCCGCCGCGCATG
Organism: uncultured Salaquimonas sp.; assembly: GCA_964541115.1. GTDB lineage: Bacteria > Pseudomonadota > Alphaproteobacteria > Rhizobiales > Rhizobiaceae > Salaquimonas. Next base: position 14,582 of record CAZIPH010000055.1, on the reverse strand, counting down.
CCCGAACCCACCCCCGTCTGCCCGGTGTGAAACAGTGCAATGGCACCTTCTTCAGCGATTGCCTCGAGCAGGGTGTAACAGGCTTTCCGGTCGTTGGGAAAAAAGCCCTGCATGGTCGGGTGGAACTTGAAACCGCGCACCCCGAAATCGCGTACCAGTCTGTGTGCCTCGCGGGCACCTGCCTTGCCCTTGTGCGGGTCGATTGAGGCGAAGGGGATAAGGATGTCGTCGTTCTCGGCACAGAGCCGCGCGACCTCTTCATTTGAATAGCGGCGAAACCCCGTTTCGCGTTCTCCGTCCACCGGAAAGATAACTGCAGCGATATTACGTTCGCGGTAATAGGCAGCTGTCTCCTGAACCGTTGGCAACATGCCGTCGACCCCGGCGGGATTTTTAAAGTAGGCCGCCATGCCTGCCTGGAACTCATTGTAGCCGTCATCGCGACAGGCGTTGCATGGTTCCTCCGCATGCGTATGGAAATCGATCGCCTTGATTTTGGAAAAGTCTACCAGATTCCCGGCTCCCCCATGGTTTTACAGTCGTTTCGCTATACAACGGAACTGTTAATGTTCACAACAATAATTAACGGAGGCAGGGCGCCTTTCGGCGCGGGAGAGAGTGGGAGCCTCCCCTAAAAAGTCCAGCTGATGGCCCTGATAGCCCCGCGGGTGCTTTACAGACTTATGGTCGCATTTGCTGCGATTAAATGTTTACGTTGTAAACAATGTAGCCTATGAATTTGGAGAATAATAGCAATGAGGGACAGCATGGCGCGCTCGAACGCGGCACTTCGCAGCCCGGAGATTTCGGCAGAGACTCAAGGCGATCTCGAAGACCTGGTAGGCTACAACCTGAAGCGGGCCTATGTCATCGTCAGGAATGATTTCCGCCGTGCCCTTGGCGAGGATGGACTGTCACCACGGGTGTTTTCCGCGCTTTCCCTCATTGTCAATCATCCGAACATAACCCAAAGCGATCTGGCACGGATACTGGGAATCGAGCGATCCGGCCTTGTGGCCATCATTGACGAGTTGGAAAGCCGCAGCTTTGTTTCCCGCAAGTCGGTACCAGGCGACCGGCGTATTCAGGCGCTGGCGCCGACCAGACCCGGCAAGGCCGCCTATGTCAATGCCATCGAGACTGTTCGGGCCCATGAGGCTGATTTGCTGTCGGACCTGACGCGCGAGGAGACACAGACACTGATCGGGCTGCTCAGGAAAATCCGTAACATTGGCGATTGACGGGATGCTCCCTTTCGCTGCCTCTGGCAGGAGCGTGCGCGCGTCCCTGAGATGCTTTTGGCAGGGGTAAGCCCCGCCCAACCGAACCTGTTCAGACTTACCTGAACTTCGGCTCGCGTTTTTCCAGAAAGGCGCGCAGGCCTTCTTTTGCGCCATCGGATGTCTGGGACATCGCGGTCGCAAGGCTTTCCGTAAACAGGCCATCGGAACGCGACATGTCGCCGATGCGGGAAATTACGTTGATCATGAGATAGTTGGAAAACGGTGCATTGTTTGCAATTTCGCGTGCGAGTTTTTTTGCGAGATCCAGTCCTTCACCTTCGCCTACAGCGTAGTGAGCCAGCCCAAGACGCAGCCCGTCTTCGGCACCAAAATTGCGACCTGTCAGCATCATTTCCCGCATCCGGTCCGCGCCGATCAACCGACCCACCCGCACAGTCGCGCCGCCGCCGACAAAGATGCCGCGACGTCCCTCTGGCAGTTGGAAGCGGACCGTCGGCTCCGCGATCCGTACATGGGTCGAGGCAGCAATTTCCAGTCCGCCGCCTATGACTGCACCGGTCAGGACAGAAATTACCGGCAATCCGCCGAACTCGATCAATTCGGACACGCGGTGCCAGTTTCTTGAGTGGTAGACGCCTTCCACCGGCTCACGATGTTCGTGCTCGGCAAGGTCGAGCCCGGAACAGAAATGCCCGCCTTCGCCGCGGAGGATCACTGCGGTAACTCCCGCGGGCGGGTTGGAAAAAAACGCATCGAGTTCGTCGATGAGCGCGTCATTCATCGCATTGCGTTTCTCAGGGCGGTTGAACACCAGAGTGGCGATCTCGCCGTCGATTTCGGTCCGTGTGACTTTGCCAGTCCGGGTCTTGCCATCGTGCATATAAGTTGCCTCCATTCCGGGTCTTATCTTTGTTATAGTAATAAACTGTTTTGCAGTATAGCGTTAATGTCGTCCCATTGGGATGCCGATGCCCAAGGTTGCGGACCATATGCGGTTTGCTATCGGAACCGGGGCAAGTGCGTGCGTGTCAATCAAACTATTTGCAGCAATAGCGTCATGGAGAGCTGTGCATCATTTGGAATAACACTGGGGCGTTATGGCGCAACTGTGACGCAGCGTTCTCGCCGATCAGAGTGACAACAGGTTTCGCGGAAGGCTGTTCATCGATACCGGGCCGTCCAGTGTGATCTCAATCTGGTCCTCGATGATGAACCCCCCCAGGCCGGTGATGTACCAGGGGCATTCGAAAGCCAGCACCATACCGGGCGTGACCACCTCCGTTGCGTCGGCAGATATGAAGGGCCATTCCTCGCTGCCAGGCCCCGTGCCCAGGCTGTGCCCGAAATGTCCGCGGGAATAGCTGTCAAAGCCATAAGCACGGATTGCAGCGGTAGTTGCCCGGTGCACCTCGGTGAGGGGTGTGCCCGGGGTCAGGGTTGCAAAACCCGCGTCGAAACCGGCCAGCAACGCAGCATGGATATCCATTGCCGCGCGGGAAGGAGACCCCAGGACGAATGTGCGCCCCGTATCGGAGGTATATCCCTCGATCAGGCAACCCACATCGACCTTGATCAGATCGCCGGGGCCTGCCACGGCATTGGCTCCCCAGGGGTTCGGCCCGACGGAGACATATTCCCAGGCGCCGGTCAGTGGCAGTCCTTGAGAACGGACCCGGATCGTATCCGACCACACAGCCGCCAGTGCGTTGCGGCTGATGCCTGGCTGCACCGCATCGCGTATCGCATTGATGCCGTGTTCGGCCAGATTTACAGCCTGACGCAGCCGGTCGATTTCGGCCGGGGTCTTGATAGCACGCAACCGCTGACAGACCATCGTTGCATCGACAAGCGTAATCCCTGACAGGGCAGCTTGCAGCACGGGCAGATCGATAGCCGAAATGGCTGCCATCTCCACGCCAATCCGTCCGCCTGACAGCCCGCGTTCGATCAGCGCATCGAGCAAGTGCCCGAAACAAACAGCAGGATCGAACGTGGCGGGACGCGAACTTGCCACTGGTCCGCGCCGGACAGCGATCTGGGGTGGTGCCGGAGCAGAAGGATCAAAATCCCTGGCTTCCAGCGCTTCGACCCAGATCGGGCTTTCGCGCAGGTCTGTAATATGGCTTGCGGCCCGAAAGGAGGGGGCAAAAAGGTCGCTGGCAACCGCCATTTCTGACAACGAGGGATCCGCAGGTACAAGCACGGCAATCGCGCCTGCCCTACGCCACATGGTAGCCACTCCGGCGGCGGCACCGGTCGCATGGCGGTACCCTTCGGGTGAGAGCAGTATCAGCGCGTCGATCCGTGCTGCCTCCATCAGTATTTGCGCTCGGGAGCGATCCAGATATGCGGGCATGAAGCGATTCCCTCTACAAGATGACCAGACTTGGCAGCCAGGTGGCCAAACCGGGAAATGCGACGATCAGGCAGATAAGCAAGAGAAGTGCCAGCCAATAGGGCAGGGCTGCCATCGCCGCTTGCCCCAGCTTCACCTGACCGTTGGTCATTCCGGTCAGAACAAAGATGTTCATGCCCACGGGCGGTGTCAGCATTCCAATCTCGATCAGCAGGGTGATCAAAACCCCGAGCCAAACCGGGTCATAGCCCAGTCCGACAAGGAGCGGAAAGACAATGGGCAAGGTCATGATCATCATTGAGAGCCCGTCAAAGATTGTACCCATCACGATGTAAAGCAGTACAATCAGCGCAAGAATGCCGAGCGGGCCGATGCCCAATCCATCGACATGTCTCAGGAGTTCCTGCGGCAGGCCGAGCACGCTGATCGATTGCGCAAGGATTACCGCGCCCATGAAGACCATGCCGATGACACAGAAGGTGACGAGCGTGTTCATCAAGGCGTCAAGGATACCGCGCAGTGTCAGTTCCCCGACCAGGAAGCCGATAACAATCGCTCCAAGTACGCCGACGCCTGCGGATTCCGTGGGCGTGGCAAGGCCTGCGAACAGGCTACCCAGTACTGCGGCTATCAGAGCCAGAAGCGGCCAGATATGGATTAGGCCCAACAGGGCGCGACCGAGTCCGATCTCTGGCTCGGGTTCTGGCGCAAGATGAGGATTGCGCCATGAAGACAAGCCGATCCAGAGCATGAAAAGCAGCGCGGCCAGTGCGCCTGGAACTACACCCGCGAGGAACAATTTACCTATCGATGTCTCTGTAAAGGCTCCATAGATCAGCAGGCTGAGACTGGGAGGGATCAACAGACCCAGTGTGCCGCCGCCCGCAAGGCTGCCTACCACGGTTGCCCGATCATAGCCTCGCCGCGTCAGTTCCGGATAAGCCACAGACCCCACGGCTGCGGCCACCGCCATGGAAGATCCGCTGACTGCACCAAACAGGCTGCAGACCGCGATATTTGTATGCAGCAAACCGCCTGGCAGACGCGCAAAAACCGGCGACATCGCGCGGTAGACGCCGCGGGCCAACCCGGAGGCGACCAGTAGTTCGCCCAAAAGGATGAACAGGGGAATGGCCGTAAGGGTGAAACTGTTAAAGGTATTCCAGACTGCCTGCACACCAAGGCTTGTGGCACCGCCTGACCACACATGCAGGATGATAAAGCCGGTCAGCCCCAGCGCAGCTCCCAGGATAGCCCCGGTCATGACAGTCCCAAGAAGCGTCCCGCCCATTGCCAGCCAGATCATTTGTCAAATCCCCTGGAGGGAATATCAAGCCCGGCGGCACTCGCGGGTGGCGGGCGCAGCATCTGCCATGCGGCCACGAAGGCGGCAAGACCAATGCCAGCAACCATGATGCCCACGAAGGGCGTCAGGTTGATCCGCGCAACTTCGGACCGCAGGTTCAGCATGCGTGTCAGGTTAAGGTCCGCCAGGGCATCGCGGAAAAAGACGGCAGCGAAGGCCAGGAAAACAAGCTGCCCCACCACGAAAAGCAGCCGGCGCACAGGCCCCCTTGTGCGGTCGTAAAGCAGGTTGACCCGAATGTGCGCCTGGGTAGCGATGGCGTAGGGCGTGCCCAGAAACACGGTGCTGACAAGCATCAGTCCGGCCAGTTCCTCGGTGAAGGCAAAGGGGGCGCCCACAACGTACCGCATCACCACGGCAGATATGGTGAGTATGGCCATCATTGCTATGCAGGAAGCTCCCAGTGCGCCGAGGACACGGGTGATCGCGAGGATCACCCGGTCCAGTATTTCGGCAACTGATGCCACCGGAGGGGCTTACTGGCCAATCATGCCAAGGATACGCTCACGATAGCCGACGGCTGCTGGGCCACCTTCCTCTGACAGTTTGAGCCAGGTCGCTGCCGCTACCCCGCGGATTTCAGCAACATCTTCTGCACTGAAATCGTCGTACCAGGTCATGCCCTCTTCGGTCAGCGCAGTGCGCGCAGCGACTTCGGCGGCGGCATCACCGTCGAACTGGAAGGAGTTTTCCTTGAGTGTCACAAGCGCCTGATCCAGTGCCGCACGGTTCTCGGCGCTTAGCGCCTCCAGGGTGGCCTTGTGCGCCACGATCGCATAGGGCGCTGGCGGGAAAGGAAATCCGGTGTAGACAGCGTGTTTTGCCACCTCCTGAAGCGAGATCGACTTGGCAAAGCGTGCGGCGTACAGCGCGCAATCCACCACGCCGGTCTGCAACGCGGAATACAATTCGTTCTGCGGAACGATCTGCGCCGCTACTCCCAGTGCCGTGAAGGTCTCGACCTGCTCGCGCGAGCCGACGCGCAATTTGCGGGTTTTCAGTTCGCTCAGGTTTCGTACGGGCTCGCGGCAGAAGAGCGATGCGTCGATGATCGGCAGCGCCATGAAACCCACGACGGGGATGTTGCGCTCCGCAAAACCAGCGGTAAGCGCCTCTTCGACTGCAGGCAGGGCGCGAAGATGTTCTTCTGCTGTTGAGACCGAGCCATAGACATAGAGGCTCGCCAGATCAGGCGCATCACGGCCGATGAAGGTTGGCCAGATAAAGGCGATTTCGGGCGTACCGGTCTGCATCCAGCGCAAAGCATCGGCATCCTTGAGGTTCATCCCACCGCCTTCGATCACGTTGATCGTGAAATTGCCCCCCGAATTGGCGGCCACGTTTTCGGCAAATGTGCGGATATGTGCTGATTCCGGGCGGGTCGGTGCATAGTTGTTGTTGAAGCGCCATGTCACGGTCTCGGCCGCGGCAAACGATGTGGAAAGGCCAATTGTAGCGGAAAGGCCAATCGCAAGGGCGGTGGCAGCTGATAGAATCTTCGCGGTCATGTGGTCCTCCTGTGGGTAAATGTTGGCTTTGTTCTTTCATCAAACGACTGTCAATTTACATTTGATATCCCAGTCCTTGCCGAAAGCAAGGCCAGGCAGGTCACGGATTCGATAACGGGTCCAAAAGCCGTGTGTTAGGTGGCATGGCATTGTACATGGGAACAGCACCGGCATCGTTGGCCCAAACCATCTCCTGCAGCTTTGCCAGATCGCGGGAAAAGGCCTATGGAGCTTGAGTGATTTTCGGTTATAGTGGAAACGAAAAAAAATCGAAATTTCGGTATTCCAGATGTATCTGACTCCACGGCATGAGAAGATCCTTGAATTTGCCAAGCTCGAGGAAAGGGTCCTCGTGGATGATTTGGCGGCCCGTTTTGAGGTTACCCCCCAGACCATCCGAAAGGACCTCAATGATTTGTGCGAGCAAAGGCTACTTACCCGAGTTCACGGCGGTGCCGAACTTCCCTCGGGGGTGGCCAATTTCGAATATGAGGACAGGCGGCAGATCGCGGCGCAGGAAAAGACAGCAATAGGCAAGGCGGCAGCAGCATTGATCGCCAATGAAACCTCACTTTTCATCAATATTGGCACTACGACTGAAGCAGTAAGCGAGGCTCTTCTCAACCATCACGCGCTCATGGCCATCACAAACAACATCAATGTCGCCAATCGCATGAGGGTATACCCGAAATTCGAGGTCGTAATGGCTGGCGGGGTAGTTCGCAGTACGGACGGAGGAATTGTCGGTGAAACAGCCGTCGATTTCATTCGCCAGTTCAAGGTGGATCATGCGGTTATCGGCGCGTCTGCAATCGATGACGATGGCGCATTGCTCGACTTCGACATTCGCGAGGTGAAGGTAGCACAAGCAATCATCGAGAATGCGCGCAACGTCATACTGGTTGCCGATTCGACCAAATTCGAGCGTACGGCTCCAGTGCGGATCGCCCATATTTCCCAGGTAAACACCTTTGTAACGGATCACTGTACCAGCGAAAGTGTGCGGAGAATTTGCCAGGAAAATGATGTGCGTCTGATCGAAGTTGATCCGGCCTGAGCTTCCCTATTCAAGAGTTGTTTTTTCTGCGAAAAGTCCTGCCTTCGTCACAGCCTGCACGGCGGTCGGTGCGGGGCTGCCTCGCTGTCCGTTCATTTTGTTCACACCCGGTTTCCCAATTCGAATTATTTTCGTTTGACATTCGTATCGTTTTCATTTCTCCTTATCCTGTTTTCGCTTGATCGAAAATCGTGCCGGCCGGGACAAGTTCCCGAGCAGCTGGTTCTGGGAGGAAAAAGTGTCCAGGGTGTTTGATATCTTCGTCATTGGTGGCGGGATCAACGGTTGCGGTATTGCACGTGATGCCGCCGGACGCGGATATTCGGTCTGCCTCGCCGAGATGAATGATCTCGGTTCTGGCACGTCCTCCTGGTCAACCAAGCTTATTCACGGCGGCCTACGCTATCTGGAGCATTACGAATTTCGCCTTGTGCGCGAGGCGCTGATCGAGCGGGAGGTGCTACTGAGAATGGCACCACACATCATCTGGCCGATGCGTTTTGTCCTGCCGCACCACAAGGGTATGCGCCCGGCATGGATGTTGCGCCTTGGTCTCTTTCTTTATGACCATCTTGGCGGGCGGAAGATACTGCCGTCGACACGGGTCCTTGATCTTCGCAAAGACGAAGCGGGAAGGGCGCTAAAGGACAAGTTTGTCAGGGCATTCGAGTATTCGGATTGTTGGGTGGATGACGCCCGCCTAGTGATTCTCAATGCTATGGACGCAAAGGCCAGGGGTGCGGAGATACACACCCGTACCAGGGTCATCTCCGCAAAGCGCCGGCGGGACTTCTGGGAAGTCGAGTTGCAGCCGGCCGGGTCGACGAGAACGCTGCTGGTCCAAGCCAGGGTGCTCGTAAATGCAGGAGGTCCATGGGTTGACGAAATTCTCCAGGTCTCCATTGGCAGGAACGACGCCCACAATGTCCGCCTGGTCCAGGGAAGTCATATCGTCATTCGCAAAAAGTTTGATCATCCCAAAGCCTACTTCTTCCAGAACTCCGATGAACGGATTTTCTTCGCCATTCCCTATCAGCAGGAGTTTACCCTGATCGGGACCACCGATCAGGATTTCAAGGGTGTGCTTTCCGATGTGAGAATCTCGTCAGGCGAAATAGATTATCTTTGCGCTGGTGCAAGCGAGTATTTCAGGGAGCCGGTAACCAGGGACGATATTGTCTGGACCTATTCCGGTGTGCGGCCGCTTTACGATGATGGCGCGTCCAGAGCGCAGGAAGCAACACGAGACTATGTTCTTCGTACCGAGGGTAATGAAGCCGAACCAGCCTTGATCAATGTATTCGGCGGAAAGATTACCACCTATCGGCGCCTGGCCGAATCCTTGCTAGAGAAGATTGCCGAGGCCATTGGCGCGCGCGGGGCTCCCTGGACAAAGGACAGTGTTCTGCCCGGTGGAGAGTTTGAGGTAGCGGGTTTCGACGACTTGATGCGCGATCTGCACACGAAATATCCGTTCCTGGAAGCTTCACAAATGGAAAGACTTGTGCGTTCCTATGGGCTGAAGGTTTTTGAAATCCTCGCGGAAGCAGGGTCCCCGGCGGATCTGGGCGAGGATTTCGGTCACGGTCTATTTGAGGCCGAGGTTCGTTATCTGATCAATGCCGAATGGGCGCGGACCGCCGATGACGTTGTTTGGCGCCGAACCAAACTCGGCATTCGTTACAATGCCGAGCAGTTGGCAAACCTGGAAAGTTACATGAGCAAGAATACGCATCTGCAGAATATTGCAGCCGAATAGGAAATTCGATGTTGGAATTGAAAAATGTCAGCAAGAGAGTCGGCAATTCCCTGCACATCAACGATGTAACGATGACGCTTGAAAAGGGCACGGTGAACATCTTGCTGGGACCGACTCTTGCGGGCAAGACCTCACTCATGCGCCTGATGGCGGGGTTGGATCGCCCGACCGCTGGTAGCATTTTCATGAACGGCAGTGATGTTGTTGGCATGCCTGTTCAAAAGCGCAATGTTGCAATGGTCTACCAGCAGTTCATCAACTATCCGGCAATGACGGTTTACGAAAACATCGCCTCGCCCATGCGAGTCGCGGGACTCGACCGGGAAACCATAGACCGCCGCGTCCGCAAGGCTGCAGACCTGATGAAGCTGTCTCCCTATCTGGACCGTACGCCGCTGAACCTTTCAGGTGGGCAGCAACAGCGAACAGCTTTGGCAAGGGCGCTTGTAAAGGATGCCGAACTCGTACTGCTGGACGAGCCGCTGGCAAACCTCGATTACAAGCTTCGCGAGGAATTGCGGGTCGAGTTGCCGAAGATTTTTGCCGAGACCGGCGCGATCTTTGTCTATGCCACCACTGAGCCACAGGAAGCCCTGCTATTGGGCGGCAAGTCTGCAACAATGCATGAGGGCCGGGTCACGCAATTCGACAGGACCATTAATGCCTATAATCACCCGATAGACCTTGTGACGGCACAGACCTTTTCGGATCCGCCAATGAACATTCTGCCGGTCAGCAAAATGAACGGCAAGTTCGTGTTCCGGGACAGCTATATTGATGTGCCCGGCAGTATTGCAGGTCTTGCGGATGGTGAATATTACCTGGGTATAAGGCCGCACCACATGCGACTTGAGAAGCCTGGCGGCAAGTCGATGAAACTGGACTGCGAGGTTTCAACTACGGAAATCACCGGCTCGGAGAGTTTCATTCATCTCAAGATAGATGAAGCGCACATGGTGGCCCTGATGCACGGCGTCCATCGCATCGGCATCGCCGACCGGCTCAAGGTTTATCTGGATCAAAAGTCCCTTTTCATTTTTGATCGCAACAAGGAACTGGTGTCCGCACCAGTTTTCGACGGGCAGGGGTGAGATCATGGCAAGCATCAGTCTCGAAAAACTGGCTCATTCCTACTATCCAAATCCGAAATCGGATGCAGATTTCGCGCTCAAGGAAATCGACTATGAATGGCAGGATGGCGGTGCCTATGCACTGCTCGGGCCATCAGGTTGTGGCAAGACGACCCTACTCAATATTATTTCGGGGCTGCTGGTTCCTTCCAAGGGCCATATCCGTTTCGATGGCAACGAGGTCACGCATCTCCAGCCTGAGCAGCGCAACATCGCGCAGGTTTTTCAGTTTCCGGTTATCTATGATACCATGACTGTGCGACAGAACCTCGCCTTTCCCCTCCTCAACCGGCGGGTTCCCCAAGACGAGATTGCAAGGCGCGTGGGCGAGATGATCGACATGCTCGATCTTTCCGGCAAGGCTGACAGGAAGGCGCGCGGTCTGACGGCAGACGAGAAGCAGAAGATATCGCTGGGCCGCGGCCTTGTGCGCTACGATGTGAACGCCATCCTTTTTGATGAACCGCTTACTGTCATCGACCCGCACATGAAGTGGCAGTTGCGCACCAAGTTGAAGGAACTGCATCGCCAGCTTGGCCACACCATGATCTATGTCACTCACGACCAGACCGAGGCGCTGACATTCGCTGACAAGGTCGTGGTGATGTATGAAGGGGAGGTTGTCCAGATCGGGACACCAGAGGAATTGTTCGATCAGCCGGAACATACATTCGTCGGCTATTTCATCGGTTCGCCGGGAATGAATGTCCTGCCATGCCGGATCAGCGGAAAGACCGCCCATATCGGCGCGGCCACCATTGACCTGCCGGGCAGCTACAATTTGGCTGGAGACCAGACCGAACTGGGCATCAGGCCGGAATTCGTTTCCCTGTCTGCCGACCGCAAGGGGATTCCGGTACAAATTGATGCAGTGGAGGACATTGGCCGGTTCAAGATCGTGCGCGCCATGCTGGAGGGTCATCCGGTCAATGCGGTTCTCAAGGAAGGTGAACCGGTACCTGCCGATCCGACCGTCATATTCCAGACCGGCAAGATCAACATTTACGAGAAATCTCACCTGGTCAGGGTAGGAGGCTGAGGATGGACAAGCCGTATAACAACCGGGCCTGGCTCCTTGTTATTCCAGTTTTCGCACTGGTAGCCCTCAGCGCGATCATTCCCATCATGACCGTGGTCAACTATTCGGTTCAGGATACATTCGGAAACAACCAGTTTTTCTGGGCCGGGACAGAATGGTTCGAGGATGTGCTCAGGTCCGACCGATTCTGGGATGCACTTGGTCGAAATCTCCTGTTCTCAGCGATCATTCTTTCGATTGAGATTCCGCTCGGCATTGCCATCGCGCTCACCATGCCAAAGCGCGGAATATGGGTGCCGGTCTGCCTTGTCCTGATGGCGTTGCCATTGCTGATCCCTTGGAATGTCGTAGGAACGATCTGGCAGATTTTTGGCAGGGCGGATATCGGATTGCTGGGTTACACCCTCGACCGGCTCGGTATTGAATACAATTATGCCAGCGATGTTTTCGATGCCTGGGTGACGATCATACTCATGGATGTGTGGCATTGGACCAGCCTGGTCGTGCTGCTGTGCTATGCCGGCCTGATGTCGATCCCCGATGCCTATTACCAGGCGGCGAAAATCGATGGCGCATCGAAGTGGTCAGTGTTTCGCTACATCCAGCTTCCCAAGATCCGTGGCGTCCTGATTATTGCCTTCCTGCTCCGCTTCATGGACTCGTTCATGATTTACACCGAGCCGTTCGTGCTGACCGGCGGTGGTCCGGGCAATTCGACAACCTTCATGTCGATTGACCTCGTCAAGAAGGCTGTTGGCCAGTTCGACCTTGGGCCGGCTGCAGCGATGTCACTCATTTATCAATTGATGGTTCTGACTGTCTGCTATGTCTTCTTTACCGTGATGAGCAATGTGGGCGTCGACAAACCGGATTCGAGGGTGGATAACTGATGACCAGCCAGGCTAGCAGTTCCCGACCAAGTGTAGGGGTCGCCAAAAGCGCGGCCAATACGATCGATGTCAGCAATGTGCGCTCCAGCAATCGCTATGCGAAAAAAAGCATAACGCGCTGGCTCGTGCCGGGGCTTTACATTCTGTTCCTGATGCTGCCGATCTACTGGCTCATCAATATGAGCTTCAAGACCAATCAGGAAATCCTCTCCACCTTCAGCCTGTTTCCGGAAAATCCGACACTGCACAATTACAGGGTCATTTTCACCGATCCGTCCTGGTATAGCGGTTATATCAATTCGCTGATTTATGTCGGGTTGAACACGGTTATATCGATAAGCGTGGCGCTGCCTGCAGCCTATGCCTTTTCGCGCTACCGTTTTCTTGGCGACAAGCACATGTTCTTCTGGCTTCTGTCCAACCGGATGGCGCCGGCTGCAGTGTTTGTGCTGCCCTTCTTCCAGCTCTATTCGGCATTCGGACTGATTGACACACATATCGCGGTGGCGCTTGCCCACTGCCTTTTCAACGTACCGCTCGCGGTGTGGATTTTGGAAGGGTTCATGTCCGGCGTTCCCAAGGAAATCGATGAAACCGCCTATATTGACGGTTATTCCTTCCCGAAATTCTTCGTGAAGATCTTTATGCCCCTGATCGCCTCCGGGATTGGTGTCGCGGCCTTCTTCTGCTTCATGTTCTCATGGGTGGAGCTGCTGATTGCCCGTACGCTGACAACAACCGATGCCAAGCCGATCGCTGCCATCATGACGCGCACGGTAGGCGCTTCGGGCGTCGACTGGGGAGTGCTTGCCGCGGCTGGTGTGCTGACCATCATCCCCGGCGCGCTCGTGATCTACTTTGTGCGCAACTACATCGCCAAGGGCTTTGCCCTGGGGAGGGTATGATGGTTGTTTTGCTGGCTGCATTTCTTGCCGGCATCCTGGTTTTCGGCCGCAAGCAGTTGTTCGCGGCCGGTGCTTTCGGCAAGGCGGCCTATTTTCTGACCGGGTTCGTGCTGATCGCGCTGGTTTTCCTGCTTGTGATCGAGCGTATCGAGGGAATGGGAGAAAACATGCAATGATAGACCTTTCCTGGATGGCATGGACATTGCCCACCTTTTTATTCTGGGCAAGCATTATCGGGCTCCTGATTGCAATGGGAGTCTGGGAATATTTCTCACCCGGTGGAAATCCGCGCATCGGGATACTGCAATTCGAAACAACCAGGGGCGACCGCCTCTTCATATCGCTGCTTGGCAGCGCATTCATCCATCTCGCATGGTTGGGCCTTGTTGGCCCTAATCTGTGGTGGGCTCTTGGCATTTCACTGATCTACGCCCTCGGCGTTTTCAAGACTGTGTGATGCCAACTGAAACCGGGATGAAGCCCGAAACTTCGCCCCGTCAACGCGCATAAACTCTAAAGGGAGGAACTGATATGCGAAATCTCTTACTGAACACGACGGCCTTTACGGCCCTCATGTTGGCAACGGGTTATGCCCATGCCGACATGGCAGCAGCCGAGAAATTCCTGGCTGAGGAAATTGGCGGATTGTCCGTTCTTTCCGAAGCTGAGCAGAAGGCGGAGATGGAATGGTTCATCAACGCCGCCCAGCCATTTGCCGGCATGGACATCAAGGTTGTTTCTGAAACCATTGGCACCCATGAATATGAGTCCAAGGTACTGGCTCCGGCCTTTACCGCAATTACCGGAATCAAGATCACACACGATCTGATTGGCGAAGGCGATGTTGTTGAAAAACTTCAGACCCAGATGCAGTCGGGCGAGAACATCTATGACGCCTACATCAACGACAGCGACCTGATCGGCACCCACTGGCGCTATCAGCAGGTGCGCATCCTCGACGACTGGATGAAGGAAGAGGGCGCGTCCGTGACGAACCCCAACCTTGACGTGGCTGACTTCATCGGCACGTCCTTCACCACCGCCCCGGACGGCAAGCTTTACCAGCTTCCCACCCAGCAGTTCGCCAACCTCTACTGGTTCCGCGCCGACTGGTTCGACCACCCGCAAAGCCAGGCGGATTTCAAGGCCAAGTACGGCTATGACCTTGGCGTTCCGCTGAACTGGTCGGCCTATGAGGACATCGCCGAATTCTTCACCGGCCGCGACATGTCCTATGCGGGCGGACCGGACACCGGCGTTTATGGCAACATGGACTACGGCAAGAAGGACCCCTCGCTCGGCTGGCGCTACACCGATGCGTGGATGTC
>CAZIPH010000054.1:0-19239 GCA_964541115.1 uncultured Salaquimonas sp. | reverse complement strand
GAAGGTTGTGCTGGACGGTGTACTGAAGAGCCTCACGACACTGCAAATCTCCGCGTGCGGCCTGTACGGCCCGTACACATATGGGTCAAAGGAATGGCGCGCAGGCCGCACGTTTGCTTTGCTCTTTGAAAATCCGGACAACACTGGCGGGAAACCGTCGAGTGAGCGAGCAGCCATGTTTACTCCTCGAGGCGGAACTCCAGCAGCAGGGTGCGTTGTATGCGCGCATAATTGTCATCGGAAACGATGGCGATGCGGCTGCGGCCCGTCTCGTCACGCCAGGCGGTGATGCCCTCCATATTGTCGATCCGGCTGCCCAGTCCGGCTTCGAGCAACACCTCACCGGCGAGCGGGCGCTTGATCGACTCCCCGTCGGCTGCTGCGCGCCAGTCAAACCGGCGGATACGGATGCCGATCCCGATGGAGAGGCCGAACCTGCGTTCGATTACCAACAAATCACCTTGGGGTGTGAAAGTGGCGTCGGTGATGGAATACTCATCGCTTCTTGTCACCGAAAACTCGCTCGTCGTTTTCGCGTCGACGACAAAGGCGCGGTTGTTGCCAGCCGCATTCAGGCTTTTTTCCGTGATCACGAGAAACCTGCCGGCATGGGGCAGGCCGTCCGGAATGAGTGCAATTGCCTCGATACCGTCACTGTAGTCGATGTTCAGCGATTTGAGGGAAGTCGTTGCCTGGGCAGGCGGGCCGAGCCCGAAGGTGTCCGTCAGGTCATAGCCATTGATCCGGTTCAGCCGCTCAAAGCCGATATAGACCCGGTCGCCGGCTACTTCCACGGCTTCGGCATCTCCCCAGTGTTTCGATCCGTAGGGCTGGCCATCCTGGCGGCAAATGCAGGAATAGTCGGTGTCTTCAAGGCCGGTGAGGCGGCCCCCGCTGTCGCGCACGAGTTTGCCGGTCAGCCAGTGCGCATTGTCGGAAACGGCATAAAACCGCGATCCGTCAGCGCTGAAGCGAAGGCCGGAAAGCCCGCCAAAGTCCGGATCAGGCGATGAAAGCTCCAACCCGCCCATGAAGGTCAGGCGTCCGGCCGAATGGCTTGACGAGCCAAGATGGAAATACTCTACACGGTCGGCTGTGATCGTGATCGGGCCAGCGGATGCCGGTGCAGGGACCAACAGCATGACGAGAAGGGCGAGACGTCCAGCAGGACGAAACCGGCGCCAGGGCGCTGTCAGCAGGTTTGCTGGGCGTCTCGTATTGCCTGGCCGGATCATCTGCCTGCGACACGGCGGCGGGAACGGCCACGACGCTCGACCTGGGGATTTTCCTCGAACAGGGAAGCCAGTTGTTCGGTCATGGCACCTGCCAGTTCCTCCGCATCAACAATCGTCACGGCGCGCCGGTAATAGCGGGTCACGTCGTGGCCGATGCCGATTGCCAGCAGTTCGATGGGCGAATGAGCCTCGATATCGGCAATCACATGGCGCAGGTGGCGCTCGAGGTAATTGCCCGGATTAACTGAAAGCGTCGAATCATCGACCGGCGCCCCGTCGGAGATCATCATCAGGATCCGGCGCTTTTCCGAACGGGCCATCATGCGGTTATGGGCCCAGAGCAGGGCTTCTCCGTCGATGTTCTCCTTGAGGAGGCCCTCACGCATCATCAGGCCGAGATTGCGGCGCGAACGGCGCCAGGGTGCGTCGGCGCTCTTGTAGATGATGTGGCGCAGGTCGTTGAGGCGGCCGGGCTGTGGCGGCTTGTCGGCCTTGAGCCAGGCTTCGCGTGACTGGCCGCCCTTCCAGGCCTTTGTGGTGAAGCCGAGGATCTCGACCTTTACGCCGCAGCGCTCAAGCGTGCGGGCAAGGATGTCGGCGCAGGTTGCGGCGACGGTGATCGGGCGGCCGCGCATCGAGCCGGAATTGTCGATCAGCAGGGTGACGACGGTGTCGCGGAAGACCTGTTCGCGTTCCATCTTGAAGGAAAGCGGTGTCATCGGGTCCATGATGATGCGGGGCAGGCGTGCGGTGTCGAGATAGCCCTCTTCGAGATCGAAATCCCAGCCACGGTTCTGCTGGGCCATCAGGCGGCGCTGCAGGCGGTTTGCCAGCCGGCCAACGACGCCCTGCAAATGGGCAAGCTGCTTGTCAAGGAAGGCACGCAGGCGCTCCAGCTCGGCATCGTCGCACAGGTCCTCGGCGGTAACGGTCTCGTCGAACTCGTAGGAAAAGACGCGATAGTCGGAATCGGGTGGCAGGTCCGAGAATGGCAATTGCGGGCGCTGCGCCTCGCCCGGCGTTTCGGCATCCTCCATGTCGTCGTCGAAGTCGTCATCGCCCATGTCGGTGGCTTCCATCTCGCCATCCTGGGTCTCGTCGGATACTTCGTCGGACTCCTGCGCCTCGCCCTCGTCCTGGCTGGTGGCTTCCTCGTTCTCGCGCTGGGCCTCGCTGTCCTCGTTCTCGTCGCTCTCGGCTTGCTGCTCCTGTTCCTCGTCCTGGTCAGGCTCGTCATCGCCAAGCTCGTCCGCCATGTCGAGGGAGGCGATCAGATCGCGTATGGCGCGGGCGAATTTCTTCTGGTCCATCAAGTCGCCATCGAGGGCGGCCATGGCATCTGTCGCTTTTTCCTCGATGAACTCGCGCCACAGGTTGACGAATTTGCGGGCCGATTCAGGCGGGGCCTTGCCGGTCAATTTCTCGCGCACCATCAGCGCCACTGCTTCCTCGAGCGGGGCATCGGTGCGGTCCACGGCGCTGGTATAATTGGCGCGGGAATATTTCTCTTCGAGCATGGCGGAGAGGTTGGAGGAGACGCCGTCCATCTGGCGCGAGCCGAGCGCCTCGATGCGAGTCTGCTCGACGCGGTCATAGATGGCCCTCGCCAACTGGCCGACCGGGGCGTGGCGGTTGTGGATCGCCTTGTCATGGCAGGCCAGACGCAGCGCCATCGAATCGCCATAGCCGCGATTGGCGGCCAGCTGTTCGCGGGTCATCTTGCGGCCCGGTTCCATCAGTTTGACCTGGTCGCCGATCAGCGAGGGCCGGTCATTGGAAAAGACGACCTCGACACCGGGTTTGTTGGCAATGGCCCGCACGCAATTGGAGAGCGCCTGTTTCAGCGGCTCGAAGTCTTGCGGCCTGCTGCCCTTCTTCTGGTTGTCGCCGGGTCCTGCCATGATCTCTTCCGGTTAAGCCAGCACCAGGTTAGCAGTGGATTCCGGCAATTCCTCGCCGAACACTCGCTGATAGAATTCAGCCACGGTTGCGCGCTCGAGTTCATCGCACTTGTTGAGGAAGGTCAGGCGGAAGGCCATCGCAACGTCGCCGAAGATCTGGGCGTTTTCTGCCCAGGTGATCACGGTACGCGGGCTCATCACGGTCGAAAGGTCGCCATTGATAAAGGCGGCGCGCGTCATGTCGGCAATGCGAACCATTTTCGAAACAGTTTCGCGGCCCTTTTCGGTGTTGAACGCCTTGGCCTTGGCCAGGACAATGCCGGTCTCCGCGTCATGGGGCAGGTAGTTGAGCGTGGTGACAATGGACCAGCGGTCCATCTGGGCCTGGTTGATCTGCTGGGTGCCGTGGTAAAGGCCGGTCGTGTCGCCAAGTCCGACGGTGTTGGCAGTCGCAAACAGGCGGAAGGCCGGGTGGGGCGTCAGAACCCGGCTCTGGTCGAGAAGGGTGAGGCGGCCCGAGGATTCCAGCACGCGCTGGATGACGAACATGACGTCGGGGCGACCGGCGTCATACTCATCGAATACAAGCGCGATATTGTTCTGATAGGCCCAGGGCAGGATACCGTCACGGAACTCGGTGACCTGCATGCCATCGCGCACGACGATGGCATCCTTGCCGATCAGGTCGAGGCGTGAGACGTGGCTGTCGAGGTTGATGCGCACGCAAGGCCAGTTGAGGCGCGCAGCGACCTGTTCAATATGGGTCGATTTGCCCGTGCCGTGATAGCCCGACACGATGACGCGGCGATTGTGGGCGAAACCTGCCAGGATGGCCAGCGTGGTCGGCTTGTCGAACAAGTAGTCCGGATCGACTTCCGGCACGTGTTCGGTGCGCTCGCGGTAGGCAGGCACTTTCAGGTCAGAATCGATGTTGAAGGTTTCACGTACCGAAATCTCGGTATCCGGCATGCCATCACTCATCCGCTTTGTCTCCTGGCGGTCAATTTTCGTTTAGCCAACTGGTCTGAAATAAGGTTGTGTCGGCGCACAGTACCAGTGCACGTAAAAACCGTGGCCCAAGACCTGGCAGGTCAGGGCCAGTTTTCAGAAAGCTTGATGCGGCATTTCGGGCCGCACCGGCAAATGTTTTCGGGTTCCGATTAGCGCCTTTTGGCTGTTGAAACAATGATTCAATTAGCGGCTGGAGATGGCGCGCTGGCCGCGCCAATCAAGAGCGCCCGCCAATCAGCAAAAGCCGGCCTTCTGCAGGATCTTGTAGGCGAGGATGATCTCGCGAAGCCGCTCCTCGGAACTACGGTCGCCGCCATTGGCGTCAGGGTGATTCTGTTTGACGAGAATCTTGTAGCGCGCCTTGATGTCATCAGAGGTTGCCGTGTGCGGCAGGTTCAGATCATCGAAGGATTTCTTCTCGAGCACCTTGAGCTTGCGTGCGCGTACTGGGCCCGCTGACGGCGAGCCGCCGCGAGTGCGCTGCTGCATGCGGTTGTAGAGGCGCTGGGCGCCTTCCGCATTGGCGTCCCGCTCGTTGATTGGCGGGTGTTTGGTCGTTCGGTTGGTTCCCATCTGCCAGGTCGGGCGCGATCCGGTAATGGCGTCCTTCTGGAACTTGGCGATCGCGGCATCATCAAGACCTGAGAAGTAGTTGAAGTTCTTGTTGTAGTCGCGCACGTGGTCGAGGCACATCCACAGATACTGGCCCTCGCGGTTGCGGCCCATGGGTGCCTTGTGGGTGCCCGGCTTTTCACAGCCCTCCCATTGGCAGACCTGCTTTGGCGGCTCTTCCGCCTTCTTCTTTGAAGTGCGGTTGCCGACCCGGATCGAATCAAAAAGGGAGGATGTCTGTTTCATAACTCATTTTATAGGGTCTGCGGCCTCTGCGAACAAGAATTGACAAGCGCTTTTGTTGGCTACAAAAAGCCCGGTTATCGCTATTGCGCCAATTCGGGCGCAGGTTAGTTCCCCGGAGTGGTATTCGCATGAGCTTTTCCAGCAGTATCGAACGCAAGATCCGCGAGGCGCTTGATCCTGTGTCGGTGGAAATCAACAATGAAAGCCATCTGCATGCAGGCCACCAGGAAAGCTTTGACGGTTCGGGGGAAACCCATTTGCGTATCAAGGTCGTCTCCAGTGCCTTTGAGGGCATGAGCCGCGTTGCGCGCCACAGGGCAATCAATGCGCTGGTTCAGGAGGAAATCGATGAAGGCCTGCACGCGATCGCCATGGAAACCAGAACGCCCTCCGAAGCCGGTTAGGTCAACAGGTTGCGGATCCGCAGTTTGGTGATCCGGTTCTTCTGGCGTTCAAGAACCACGAAGCGCTTGCCGAAAAAGGTGAAGGCCTGTTTTTCCTCGGGGATCATCTGGGCTGCATGAATGACAAGGCCGGCAATGGTGGTCGCCTCTTCATCAGGCAGTTTCCAGTCAAGTGCGCGGTTGAGATCGCGAATCGGCACGCTGCCATCGACGACAATCGAACCGTCGGGCTCGTTGGTCACGCCGCTGACTTCAACGTCATGCTCATCGGCAATGTCACCGACGATTTCCTCAAGGATGTCCTCAAGGGTGACCAGTCCCATCACCTCGCCATATTCGTCAACAACCAGCGCGATATGTGCCTTCTTGCGGAGGAAGGCATTGAGCTGATCACGCAGGGATGTTGTCTCGGGAACGAACCATGGCTTTGCTGCTATCTTTGAAATGTCGAGATCCTTGGGCTTGAAGCCGAGGCCAATGGCGCGCAGGACGTCCTTGGCGTGGATGACGCCGACAATGTTCTCGCTCTTGTCCTTCCACAGCGGAATGCGGGTATAGGGGCTGTCCAGCACCTCCTTGATGATGGCATCGGATGGCTGATCGATATTGACCGAAACCATGCTGGTGCGGTGCACCATCACATCGGAAACCTCCAGCTCATGAAGATCGAGAACGCCGCCAAGCCGGTCGCGGTCGTCCTTCACGACGACACCGTCCTTGTGGAAGACCTCAAAGGCACCGCGCAACTCGTCATGGGCGCTCAGCATGTCATGATCGTCGTCGAGCTTGACGCCGAAAACCTTCAGGATCGCCTTGACGAGCCAGTTGGCACTGCGGGCAAAAGGGGCGAGCGCAAATACGAGCAGACGCACAAGCGGGGCGACAACGACAGCAAACTGGTCAGCACGGGCAATAGCCCAGGATTTGGGCATGATCTCGGCAAAGATGACGACGATCACGGTCATTACCAGAGTCGCAATGAAGATGCCGCTTTCGCCGAAAGTGCGCAGGAAAAAGCTGGTCGCCAGGGCCGAAGCCAGAATGTTGACCAGATTGTTGCCAATCAGCAGCGTTCCGATCAGCCGGTCCTTCTTGGCGATCAAGCGCTGAACAATGACCGCGCGCGCATCGCCATTTTGTTCCATCGAGTGCAGCCGGGCACGCGAGGCGGCAGTCAAGGCCGTTTCGGACCCCGAGAAAAACGCCGAACACACAATGAGCAACAGTATGGTTCCAAGCAATAGCCAGTCCGCACCGGTCATGGCACACCCTATCAGATAGCGGTTTCAAGAAACGCCAACACTTGGGAAGGCGCTATGTCGCGGGCAATATAGGATTGTCCGATGCCGTTTGTAAGGATGAATGTCAGCTTGCCCCGCGTGACCTTCTTGTCCTGCTGGATAAAGGCAAGCAGTTCTTCGGCGCCCGGTGCCGGTCCTGCGATCTGGCTGATGCGAGTTGGCAGGCCGCACGCTGCCAGATGGCTCTCGACCCTCTCGGCATCCTCGAGCGGGCACAGGTTGAGGCGGTTGGAAAAGCGATGGGCCAGCACCATGCCGATGGCGACGCCCTCGCCGTGGACCAGCCGCGTTCCGTCATATTTGACAAAGCCCTCAAGGGCATGGCCAAAAGTGTGGCCGAGATTGAGAAGCGCCCTTGCGCCCGATTCGCGCTCATCCATCGAGACGATCTGCGCCTTGGAGGTGCAGGAGGTCGCAACTGCCTCTCGCAGCGCCGGGCCAAAAGCAAAGATTTCCTCGCGCTGTCTTTCAAGGCTTGCAAAGAAGTCCGGCTGATTGATCAGTCCGTATTTGGCGATTTCTGCATAGCCTGCCGCGAATTCGCGTGGCGGCAATGTCTTTAGTACTTCGGTGTCGGCAAGAACCAGTATCGGTTGGTGGAACGCACCGATCAGGTTCTTTCCGGTGGCTGCATTGATCCCCGTTTTGCCGCCGACCGAACTGTCGACCTGCGCCAGCAGGCTGGTCGGGATCTGGACGAAATCCATGCCCCTTCGGGTGATCGCCGCCGCAAAGCCGGCGAGGTCGCCAACAACGCCGCCGCCAAAGGCGACAACCAGGTCATCGCGCTCGAGCCTTGCTTCGAGCAATTGGCCTATAACGCTTTCAAGAACCGCCATGGACTTCGAGGCTTCGCCCGGTTCAATGATGATCGTGGCGGCCTCGATACCGGCATCAGCAAGGCTGGCCCGCAGCGAGGCGCCGTGCAGGGCCATCACATTGGTATCTGAAATGATGGCGCAACGCGCGCCGGGCCGCAGGTCGGCAATGCGCTTTCCCGCTTCGTGTAGCAGCCCCCCGCCAATCAGGATCGAATAGGAGCGCTCGGCGAGTTCAACGGTGATTTCATGCGGCGCGGAAGTCACAGGCCTTCTCCGGTCAGTTTGTGTTCCAGCGCGCTCAGCACCGCGTCGCGGGTATGGGTCTTGGAAATTTTCGAGGAGGGAACATGAAGGTCGGCCCTTGCATAGATCGGCTCACGCTTTTCCATCAGGTCGGCCAGTGTCTTGCGCGGATCGGCTGTCTGGAGGAGGGGCCTGGTGCCGGGGCGTTTCATTACCCGCTGCAAGAGCAGATCCAGATCGGCAGTCAGCCAGACGGAAACGCCCCTTTCGGCAATTTCCTGACGGGTCGCCTCTGACATGAAAGCACCGCCGCCGAGCGATACGACAGCCGGGCCTTCGGCGAGCAGGCGCTGGATGACCCTTTCCTCGCCTGATCGGAAATATGCTTCGCCATGGGCCTCGAAGATTTCGGGAATCTCCATGTTCGCGGCAGTCACGATTTCATGGTCGGAATCGAAATAGGGCAGGCCAAGAGCCTGGGCAGTCAGGCGGCCAATGGCTGTCTTGCCCGAACCCATCATGCCGACGAATACGATGGAGCGCCTTCCCAGGTGGTTAATTATCGTGTCGCATTGTCGCTCGATATGGGCGGGCAGCGCCATTTTTCCCCTCCGGCAAATCATTCAGGCCAATAGAACGTGCTTCTAGCACACCAATATTGGCGGGGCGTCAAGTTCCGTGATTATAGCTTCAGTTTGGAACGCGCGGATTGAAAGTTTTCCCCATGCCTGCCATAAGACCCCCTGTAGGGGACAAATTTCCAAACCGGTAAGAGGGATCATGCCGAGTCTTATCCGTTTTGTGGTGTTCTGTGCCATCCTGGCAGGTCTTGCCTATGGCGCGATGTTTGCGCTGGTTGCCTATGTTGAGCCGACGCCGAAGGAAATCCAGATCCGCGTGCCCTCCAACAAGCTGGATTTGACATAGCACGCAGCGATCATTCGTGGGGAAGAACAAGGTGACTTCCAATGCCGGGCGTGACGGCCATCTTTTTGAAGCCTTCCTGGAAATGATGAGCGCCGAGCGCGGCGCCAGTTCCAATACGCTTGCTGCCTACAGGCGTGATCTTGCGCGTTATGGCTCATGGCTGGTGGCGCACGGAGCCGCCGGCACGACCTGCCAGTCCGACAAGATTCGCGGCTTTTTGGGCTCGATTGAAGCCGAAGGCCTGTCACCAGCCACACAGGCGCGGGTGCTTTCCTCGGTCCGCCAGTTTCACAAGTTCCTCTATTCGGAGGGTCTCAGGAGCGATGATCCGACGGCATCGATAGATGCGCCGAAATCGCTTCGTCCGCTTCCCAAGGTGCTGAGTGTTGCAGAGGTCGATCAATTGATCCGGGCCTGCGAGGATGAGACGAGGGCGGCGAGACCCGGCACCAGTGGCAGGTTGCGGGCATTGCGCCTGCATGCGCTGCTGGAAACGCTTTATGCAACAGGCATGCGGGTCAGCGAACTTGTCAGCCTGCCACTATCAGCAGCCCGGCAGGATGGCCGCTTCCTCATGATAACCGGCAAGGGCAACAAGGAGCGGCTGGTGCCACTTTCGGAGCGCTCGAAAAACGCCATGCAGAAATGGCTCGGCGAGTTGACGCAGGAAAAGCCGCAAAACGGTGAGGGGCCTTTTCTCTTTCCGGCATCGTCTCAGAGCGGGTATTTCACACGGCAGGCCTTCGCCCGCGATCTCAAGGACCTGGCAATACGGTCGGGCCTTGCGCCCTCGCGGGTCTCGCCCCATGTGCTGCGCCATGCTTTTGCGAGCCATCTGCTGCAGAATGGCGCGGACCTGCGATCGGTGCAGCAATTGCTTGGGCACAGTGATATTTCCACGACGCAGATCTATACGCATGTCATGGATGAACGGTTGCGCGAACTGGTGGAGGAGCATCACCCGCTGGCAAGGCTCAATTCATCCGAACGGTGAATGATGGCGTCATTTTCTTCCGGTTTTGAAAAATCCATCATGTCCGGCTATGGAAATGAACCGCAAAAGGCGGTAACGGGGGGGCGAACCCTTGCAAGGTCTGATGACCAGGTATGAAAACAGGCAGTTGTTGATGCGTCTTTATCTCGATTTTGAAAAGCCGGTTGCGGATATTCACGGCAAGATCCACGAGCTGAAAAGCGTCGAAGAACCCGATGGCAGCGTCAATCTTTCCGAAGAAATCAGGAGGCTTGAGGCAAAGGCCGATTCCACGATGGAAAGCCTGTATTCAAAGCTGACGCCCTGGCACAAGACGCAGGTAGCGCGTCATCCCGACCGGCCACATTTCGTTGACTATCGCGATGCACTTTTCACCGAATTCACCGAACTGGCTGGCGACCGCTATTTCGCCGAGGATTATGCGATACAGGCCGGCTTTGCCCGTTTTGAAGGCATGCCCGTCGCCGTGATCGGCCAGGAAAAGGGCGCTGATACCGATAGCCGCCTCAAGCACAATTTTGGCATGGCGCGTCCTGAAGGCTACCGCAAGGCTGTGCGCATCATGGAACTGGCGGACCGGTTTCAAATCCCGGTCATCACCCTTGTCGACACTGCAGGTGCCTATCCCGGCGTCGGCGCGGAAGAGCGCGGCCAGGCTGAGGCCATTGCCCGCTCGATAGAAGCCTGCCTGAAAATCAGGGTGCCGCTGGTGACCGTGGTGATAGGCGAAGGCGGATCGGGCGGAGCGATAGCCATCGCCTCTTCGAACCGCGTCTACATGCTTGAACATTCGATCTACAGCGTGATCTCGCCCGAGGCGGGAGCCTCCATTCTGTGGCGCGATGCCGCCAAGGCGCAGGATGTTGCCACAGCCATGAAAATGACGGCACAAGACCTGATGCAGCTGGGCATTATTGACGGGATCATCGACGAGCCGGTGGGCGGTGCGCACCGCCATGCCGAACAGGTAATCTCTGCAACGGGTGATACGATCAGCCGGGCACTTTCAGAATTTGTCGATTTTTCCGGCGATGACATCCGGCGCATGCGGCGCGAGAAATTCCTGGCCATTGGCCGCAATCTCGCCTGATTGAGATGGTTTCCAGCTACTCTGGAGGCTGTTGGCGGCAAGGGAGCGTAGTATCGCTGACAATTGCGTTACCAAACCGCGATAAGAGATTGTCAACCATTGCGCGGCCAATATGCTTGGGACGGAACGGAATGTGCAGCCCGGCTTGCTGACACAGGTGGAAAAGTGAACCTGAACAGGTATCTTCGATTGAACAGGCTTTGCGGGCTGGCGATTTTGCTTGCCGGGAGCCTTGCGCTGTCTGCCTGCCAGGGCGGTATCGACAGCATTTTCCCCAAGGCCGAAACGCCGATCCCCCAGCATCTGATGGTCAAGATGAAGGCGAAAGGCATGACGCCGTCATCGCCGATACTGCTTCGCATTTTCAAGACAGAAAACGTTCTGGAAGTGTGGAAGAAGCAGGATACCGGACGCTACGGGCTGCTTGAAACCTATGAGATCTGCAAGTGGTCCGGGAAACTTGGTCCGAAATTCAAGGAAGGTGACCGCCAGGCACCGGAAGGTTTCTACCGGGTCGGACGGGCGCAGATGAATCCGAATTCGGAGTATCATCTGTCCTTCAATATCGGTTACCCCAACACGTTCGACCGGGCACATGGCCGCACCGGCACTCATCTGATGGTGCATGGTGCCTGCTCGTCTGCGGGCTGCTATTCCATGACGGATGAACTGGTTGAGGAAATATATGCTTTGGCGCGCGATGCCCACAAGGGCGGACAGGACTATTTCCAGGTGCAGGCCTATCCGTTTCGCATGACGGCGGCCAATCTGGCCAAACATGCTGCGAGCGAACATTTCGAATTCTGGAAGATGCTGAAAGAGGGCTCCGACTTCTTCGAGATGACCAATTATCCGCCGAAAGTGGATGTCTGCGAAAAGCGTTACCTGTTCAACCGCGAGGCACCAGAGGGTGCTGAATTCCGCTCGCGCGATGCCTGCCCGCAGGTCACCATGCCACAGACCCTGCTGTCGAAATGGCAGGAACACCTTGAAAAGGAAAAGGCCGAATTCACCAAGGCCATTCAGCGCCACAAATTGCTGGGAACCTTCAAGGATACTGCTCTTGCCAATGTCGACGTGAAGACGATCTCAATGATGGCAGCAGGTTCGGAAGTGCTGCCGTCGCCAACTCCCAAACCCGAGCCCGAGCCGGTTGTTGCAACCCAAACACCGATCACTTCGCCAGACACTGAAGTTGTACCGGTGGCCGAGGGCGTGACATCGGGCGCTGCCAACGAGGCGGTTCTTGCCGGGAGGGCTCCACCCGCGGAAGCTTTACCAACAGCGGAAGCCGCAGAAGCAGCGCCTGCGGAAATCGGGTCGCCTGCCATTGTGGCTGTGCCTTCACCGTCTCCCGCCGAGAATGCGACCACTGCGGCGGTTGGGGACACGACACACAATGCGCAGGACAAACAGGCGGCTGCCATTGCAGGGGCCATTCCTGTTCCGCAGAAGGCGCCACGCTCAGGTGAATCACCGGCAAGTCAGCCATCCGCTGGCGCGATCCCCCAGCAGGTTTCAGGCGAACAGCCGAAGCCTCGGCCATGGTGGATGCGCAAGACCAGGGACGAGCAGCCGACCTCGCTCATCGCACCGCAATCGTGACCTCAATCGAAACTGCTTGTCCGGGAAACTCACTCCGGGGCCGCAAGTTTCGGGTCACGATTTCAGGCTCTTTGCTCAACGCATTACCAGCGCTACGACGAACGACCCCCGGAAAGAGCCGCGCTTGCCGGACAACAGGACCGCGTAAAATTCAGAGATACTTGCCGTGGCAATGTTTGAATTTCTTGCCTGAACCGCAGGGACAGGGCTGGTTGCGGCCTGTGCCAAGCCATTCCTCGGGTATGGCCTCGACTTCATCGAAATCGGCCTCACCCAATGTCATCTGCTGAAGCGGGCTTTCGGCCTGCCGGGCGGCAGCCTGCTCGGCGGCGGCCTGCTCCTGGCTGACTACCTCGACGCGCGACAATTGCGCGGTAACTGCCTGGCGCAGATTGGCCAGCATGGACTGGAACAGTTCAAAGGATTCCTGCTTGTATTCCTGCAGCGGATCGCGTTGGCCATAGCCGCGGAAGCCAACCACTGATCGCAGATGGTCGAGATTGACCAGATGCTCGCGCCAGAGATGGTCGATCGTCTGGAGGACGACGGACTTTTCCACATAACGGGTGACTTCCGGTCCGAAGCTTTCTGTTTTCCTGTTGTAAGCCGTATCGGCCGCTTCGGTCAGCCGCTCGATGATGTCCTCATCGGCAATTCCTT
This sequence comes from uncultured Salaquimonas sp., assembly GCA_964541115.1. GTDB lineage: Bacteria > Pseudomonadota > Alphaproteobacteria > Rhizobiales > Rhizobiaceae > Salaquimonas. The sequence goes on along the minus strand of CAZIPH010000054.1, from coordinate 6,189 downwards.
CCTCGTTTGCCCATTGGTCAATCGGCAGGTCGAGGTTGAGATAGGCTCCAACGCCTTGTTTAAGTTCCTGGGTCTCCCACTGTTCGGGATAGGCCTTTTCAGGAATGTGCCTGGCAACCAGGTCGTCAATGACTTCGTGGCGCATGTCGGTGACGGTCTCGGAAATCTCCTCGGCCTTCATGAGGTCGATGCGCTGTTCGAAGATGACCTTGCGCTGGTCGTTCATGACGTTGTCGAATTTCAGCAGGTTCTTGCGGATATCGAAGTTGCGGGCCTCGACCTTCTGCTGGGCCTTTTCAAGCGCCTTGTTGATCCAGGGATGGATAATGGCCTCGTCTTCCTTGAGGCCGAGCTTTTGCAGCATACCGTCCATCCGGTCCGAGCCGAAGATCCGCATCAGGTCATCCTGAAGGGAAAGGAAAAACTTGGACTGTCCCGGATCACCCTGGCGGCCGGAACGACCACGAAGCTGGTTGTCGATGCGCCGCGATTCGTGGCGCTCGGTGCCGACCACATACAAGCCGCCAGCCTCCAGCGCCTGTTGCTTGAGGCTCTCGACATCCGATTTTACGGCCTTGGTGATTTCCTCACGTTTCTTTCCGTCGGTGACGCCTTCAAGTTCCTTTTCAAGGCGCATTTCCAGATTGCCGCCGAGCTGGATGTCGGTACCGCGACCAGCCATGTTGGTGGCAATCGTGATGGCCCCGGGTACGCCGGCCTGGGAGACGATATAGGCTTCCTGCTCGTGATAACGGGCATTGAGAACCTGAATGTCCCTGATGCCGGCTTCGCGCAGCCTGTCAGCCAGCATTTCCGATTTCTCGATCGAGGTCGTGCCAACCAGAACCGGCTGGTTACGCTCACGTGCCTCCCTGATCAGTTCAACAATGGCCCGGAATTTTTCCTCTACCGTGCGGTAGACCTCGTCGTCCTCATCAATACGTGCAACCGGCAGGTTGGTGGGAACATCGACCACGGCAAGGCCATAAATATCGAGAAACTCTTCGGCCTCGGTCATGGCGGTGCCGGTCATGCCGGCAAGTTTGTCATACAGGCGAAAATAGTTCTGGAAGGTAATGGATGCCAGGGTCTGGTTTTCCGGCTGGATGGTAACGCCTTCCTTGGCCTCGAGCGCCTGATGCTGGCCTTCCGAATAACGCCGTCCGGGCATCATGCGGCCGGTGAACTCGTCAATGATGATGACTTCACTGTTCTTGACGATGTAGTCGCGGTCCTTGAGGAAGAGCTTGTGGGCTTTCAGCGCATTATTGATGTGATGGACTATCGAGACATTCTCGATGTCATACAGGCTTTCGCCCTTCAGAAGGCCGGCCTCGGTTAGGAGGCTTTCCAACTTCTCGGTGCCTGACTCGGTAAAGCTTGTGGATTTCTGCTTTTCGTCGAGATCGAAATCGGTCTCGTCCAGCATGGGGATGAACTTGTCGACGGTCATGTACAGGTCGGACCGGTCATCCAGCGGCCCCGAGATGATCAGTGGCGTCCTTGCCTCGTCGATCAGAATCGAATCAACCTCATCAACAATCGCGAAGTTGTGTCCGCGCTGAACCATGCTCTGCAGGTCGAACTTCATGTTGTCGCGCAGGTAATCGAAACCGAATTCGTTGTTGGTGCCATAGGTAATGTCGCAGGCATAGGCCGCACGGCGCTGGTCGTCATTGATGCCATGGACGATTACGCCGGTGGTAAGGCCCAACCAGTTGTACAGTCTGCCCATCCATTCGGCGTCGCGCTTTGCAAGATAGTCGTTGACGGTAACGACATGCACACCCTTGCCTGCCAACGCGTTGAGATAGACTGCAAGGGTCGCAACAAGCGTTTTGCCCTCGCCGGTCCGCATCTCTGAGATGCCGCCATTGTGCAGGATCATCGCGCCTATCAGCTGGACATCAAAGGGGCGCATACCAAGGGCACGTTTGGAAGCCTCGCGAACCACGGCAAAGGCCGGAACGAGGATGTCATCAAGGGTGGCGCCATTTTGCAACTGCTCGCGAAACTCCGCGGTCCGGGCCTTCAACGCCTCATCGGAAAGGGCGGACACCTCATCTTCCAGTGCAGTAATGGCAGCAACCCTGGGCCGGAGGGACTTCACCTGGCGTTCATTTGATGAACCAAGGATCTTTTTTGCAATACCGGAGATAATTCCCATGTGGGGTCCCTTGAGACAGTTGGTGTCGGACGGTATGTCCAGGCGGGTTACTTCAAATTATTGACCTGAATGCTTTCAAAACAACGCATGCAAAGCAGTCTGGAATGACCTTGCTGTCATATAGAGGTGGTCGCCATCGGATGAAATGCAAGAATGTGCCCAACAGAACAAATTTCCGTCAAGCAGTGGACGCATGTTCGATGGACAGATAAGAGGGGGAAAATGTGATGTCAACGGCGCTGGATTTTTAGCGCGCCTCCAATTGTGGCCGCAACGCACTTTTACAGCCAGTACACTACCCAAGTTACAAGGAACAGATCATGACCTTCTCTTTGAAAAACCTGTTGGGTGCCGGTATCCTGGCAGCTGGCATCGGCCTTGGCGGAGCAGCCTTTGCAGAGGATCGTATTGTTGCCAAGGTTGGTGATTTGACAATAACCGAAAAGGAAATGGAACTCGCCGAGGCCGAAATGGCACAGCAGTTTGCCCGAATCCCGGAAGATGTACGCAGCGGAGCCATCCTTGCCGCGCTCATAGACATCAAGCTGCTAGCTGCGAAGGCTGATGAATCCGGAGTGGATGACAGCGACATCTTCAAGGCACAGATGGCCTTTACGCGCTCAAGGGCGCTGCACAATTTGTATTTCCAGCAGGAAGTGGCAGATGGCGTGAGTGAGGAAGATGTCAGGGCAAGGTTCGACAAGGAAGTTGCCGCACTGACCCCGGAAAAGCAGATCAAGGCCCGCCACATTCTCGTGAAAACCGAGGAAGAGGCCCGCGAGGTCATTTCCGCCCTTGATGCCGGGAAAAATTTCGAGGAGTTGGCAAAGGAAAAATCGACCGGTCCTTCAGGGCCCGCTGGCGGCGATCTTGGATTTTTCGGCAAGGGCCAGATGGTACCCGAGTTTGAAACCGCAGCCTTTGCGCTGGAAAACGGTGAGTATACGAAGGAGCCGGTAAAGACCCAGTTCGGTTATCACGTGATCCTGCGGGAGGAAGAGCGCGAGGAACCACTGCCGACTTTCGAGGAAGCAAGGGAACAGATACTGCAGGCGGTGCTGCGGGACCGGTATTTTGCCCTGGTTGAAGAGGCCCGCAAGGCAACGGAAATTGAAGTCCTTGACGAAGAACTCAAGGCAGCCATCGAAGCTGCAAAAGTTCAATAAACGGCGGTATGAATGGGCAAGATAACCAAGGTTTCCCCACTGGCACCAAAAAGCTTTCCGGAACTGCCAGCGCTGGAAGGCGTACGGCTGGGGGCAGTTGAAGCCGGCATAAAATATGCCAACCGCAAGGATCTTGCGGTCATTGCCTTTGAAAAGACTGCCCAGGTGGCAGGCGTGTTCACCAGGTCGAAATGCCCGTCGGCAGCGGTTGACTGGTGCCGCAGGAACCTGCCGGGCGGCAAGGCCGATCTGGTGGTGATCAATTCTGGCAATGCCAATGCCTTTACCGGCATGAAGGGTATTGAGGCTGTCAGGCAAAGCGCAAAGGCGGCCAAGGCAGCCTTTGGCGCAACTGCGGGCCGGGTTTTCCTCGCGTCAACCGGCGTGATCGGTGAGCCGCTCAATACCACCGGTTTCGAGAAAGGCCTCAGTGATGCGGCGGGTGTTGCCTCTGCCGATGGCTGGCGGGCAACTGCGCAGGCAATCATGACGACGGACACCTATCCCAAGCTCGCCACCAGAAGCTTTGAGGTCGAGGGCAAGACCTACAGCCTCAACGGGATTGCAAAGGGTGCAGGCATGATCGCCCCGGACATGGCGACCATGCTTTCCTTCCTCGTTACCGACATGCCGCTCAAAGCAGAAGTGCTGCAGAAGGCGCTGGATCGCAAGATTGGCGCGACATTCAATTCCGTTTCGGTTGATAGCGACACATCCACCAGCGATACGGTCCTCCTTTTCTCTGCCGTCAATGGGCGCAAGACGCTGCATGGCAAGAAGGCTGCCAGGGCATTCGAGATGGCATTGGGCGAGGTGCTGTACGATCTTGCCATGCTGGTTGTGCGAGACGGGGAAGGCGCGACCAAGCAGGTCGAGATTCGCGTCAGCGGAGCCAAATCAGCGCAATCGGCCAAGAGGATTGCGATGTCCATTGCCAATTCGCCCCTGGTCAAGACAGCCATTGCCGGCGAGGATGCCAATTGGGGGCGAATTGTCATGGCAGTCGGCAAGGCAGGCGAACCTGCCGAACGCGACCGGCTGAAAATCCATTTCGGTGACATTTGCGTTGCCGAAAACGGCGAGCGCACCCCCGGCTATGACGAGGCGGCAGCGACAAGGGCCATGCAGCAGGAGGAGATTGTCATCTCGGTGGATCTCGGCCTGGGCAAGGGCAAGGCGGTAGTATGGACATGTGACCTGACAGCAGAGTACATCGCCATCAACGCAGACTATCGCAGTTGACAGATGAGCGGGAACGGAGCGTTGGGGCAGCCCGGCGGAGCAGGTTACCATTCATGATAAATCCTGCGCCAATTCGCCTGCTTGAGGCGGTCAGCTTTCGATCCTTTCCCGCGACGACCACCGTGTACGACGGCACCTGGGCGATACGCCTGACGGCTGGCCACCCCGCCAAACGGCTCAACTCGGTCAATCCTCTCGATCCGCACGATCACAAGGATATCGAAAACCGTATCCGCCTTGCCGAGCAGCGCTTTCGCAGCTTCGGACGCCCGCTTGTCTTTCGCCTGACGCCACTTGCGCCGCCGCAACTTGAGTTGATTTTCCTCGACGACGGCTGGATCATGCATGAAGAGAGCATTGTCATGGAGGCGGATCTTGCCTCCCTGGCGCTCGATGATGCAATCGATCAGTTGCCGCTGAAGGATGTTGGGCGCTGGGTCGACGAGTTCATCCGGCTTTCGAATGACAAGAAGGAACTCAAGCCCGGTCTTGCCGAGGTGATAGGCGCAACAGAACCGGAAACGGGCCTCTTCCTCAGCCAAAGCGGCGGCTCGGACCGGCAAGCCGATTACCGTACTGCCAGCCTTGTCAGATGTGTGTGTGATCGCGCCTGGGCGGGGGTATTCGACCTTGTGACGGACAGCGATCAGCGTCATCAGGGTCACGGTCGCGCTGTGCTCAATGCCGCCCTGCTCTGGTCGAAGCGCAAGGGCGCACGCAAGGCCTGGCTGCAGGTCGTTGCCGACAATTGCGCAGCCCGGGCGCTCTATGCCTCCATCGGCTTTCGCGAGGTTTACCGCTACCGCTACTGGAAGCCGCAAGAAAGTGACCAGTGAGATGAAGGTCGTTCTGGTTGTGGCCTGTGCACTGGTGGATGCAGACAACCGCGTTCTCATCGCCCAGCGCCCAAAGGGCAAGGCAATGGCAGGACTGTGGGAATTTCCAGGAGGCAAGGTGGATTCGGGCGAAACGCCGGAAGCAGCCCTGATCCGCGAATTGAAGGAGGAGTTGGGTATAACGACATGGGCGAGCTGCCTTGCCCCGCTGACCTTTGCCAGCTTTTCCTATGATGCGTTTCACCTGATGATGCCGCTATATGTCTGCCGCAAATGGGAAGGAACCCCGACCTCGGTGGAAGGGCAGGCGATCAAATGGGTTCGGGCGACCCGCTTGCGCGAATTTCCGATGCCGCCCGCCGACGAGCCGCTTATCCCTGCGTTAATCGATCTTTTATGAAATCGTGACAATTTTAGTTAAGCAAGCCGGCCTGCCGCCTGCAGCGGGCAGCAACTTTCGCATGGGGTAACTATGACCATATCCATCCGCCAAACTTCAACTCAACACGGATTTCGTAACTGTTTCCCAATGGTTTCGAACTTCTTTTCCAATACGCATGGTGGAGCCACCATGCAGACAGCATTGCTGTTTGGTGCCGTTGCCATGGCCCTTTCGGTTCTTGTTGCTCCGCAATTGAAGAACGCTGCCGATATCTATGCCCAGAACAGGGCGCTGGGAATTGACCGGGTAATGACCGGCAGCATTCCGAGAGACGAAAAGGCGAAGACCTACACCATCCGTAAAAGCGTTCTGGATCAGTAAGGAATTCCTTTACCC
>CAZIPH010000053.1:0-19248 GCA_964541115.1 uncultured Salaquimonas sp. | reverse complement strand
GAAGACCTACACCATCCGTAAAAGCGTTCTGGATCAGTAAGGAATTCCTTTACCCAGTTATCTGTCGGAATTTGTTAACCAGGTTCCTTAACACAGGTTTTAAACCAGTGCGCTAGGGTTCGCCAACAAGTAACAGGAGTAGTGTCGTGATCAAGAAGTGGGCAAATTTCCTCAGGAATGAGAGTGGAGCTACAGCCATCGAGTACGCGCTGATTGCAAGCCTGATATCGATCGCGATTGTTGGCGGGGCAACAACCCTCGGCGGAACCCTTACCAATACCTACAACAATGTTGGCAACCAGTTCTGACAACTGCCGAACAGCCGCGGCGGACCGCTCTGTTCTGTAGTCACCGTGCCGGTTGCGCCATTCAAAGGAAGTCCTTTAGCGCTTTTTGTGCTGAACCGGGTTTCAGCGGCTTTTGCTGGCTTTCATGTTCCTTCCATCCGCTTAGAAATCCGATGTTGACGGTAGCCCTCAGGCGGCCGTCCGCATCTGTGTGATCCTGCAAATATATTTCGGAAAATCTGGTTCTGGTTGGCCGGTCGATAACCGGTAGATTCTCTCGCATGGCAGCACTCATGCCCGATCCGCGCAAGTCGGATAAAAGACCTGATATCTCGCCATAACGCACCAGCCTAGTTTCCAGATCGCAGACCGGCAGTTTGAAACCCGTGCGCTGGAGAAGGTCGCCGACCTGCCGGATTTCAGGCAGGATGTCGAGGCGCATTGCCGCGCCGCCGGTCTGTTCCAGCTCGGCTTGCATGAGTGCACCTTGCAACTCCTTCAGCGTGCCTGACGTGGCTATAGCGGCCATGAACAGGCCGTCCGGTTTCAGGGCCATGTTAACCTGGAAAAACAGGGCACCAACATCATGGACGCGCTGGCAATCGAACACCGAAACGATCAGGTCCGCACTTTCGGGTGCCATATCAAGAATCGGGTTGTCATGGTCGATCGGACGCAATTTCGCAAAAGGGCCCTCAATATTGTCGGTTCCAGCTGCAATCCGGTTCTCGATCAGTTGAGCAAAGGGGCCATCGAACAGGAGTACTGGTTTGCTGAATGTGCGTTTGGTGGCAGCCAGGCGCTCGGCGAGTATGGAAGCGGCCTGGGCGTGCATGAAGCCGTGATGGGCAGCGCCCTTTCGCGCGGCAATCCGCGTTGCGCGCGCCCTTGCCAATGCCAGCTTGTTATCGTTGAAGAAGCGGTTTTCGCTCACTGTCCATTCGCCTGCGTACTGATCCTGGATTTGTATGTGTCATCATCCGCATGTTGGCCGACATTTACCGCATCCGGATGGCCACTTGCGAACTCCGTGCGGAACCTACCGCCTGTGCCGCTTGGGGCAAGCGGAAAAGACTCGCCTTGGGCAGGTTTGTGGTTCACAATCCTTGCGGGAGATGGTCATGTATGCAACTCAATCCGAACCGGTCCACAGTCTGGCCAGACGGGCAGGTCTGGCGCTAAGGCAGGGTTTTTCGCGAATGCTGGACCTTGGGGTTCCGCCCCAGTGTCTCATCTGCGATGCGATCCTCGCTGAACCGGGCGGTTGCTGTGCTTTCTGCTGGCAGAAGATCCGGTTCATTGCAGAGCCGCTGTGTCCGGTCAGTGGCAGGCCTTTTTCCCACGAAATGGGGCCGGGTATGGTTTCGGCACAGGTTATCGCCGATCCTCCGCCCTATGCGATGTGCCGTTCTGCGGTTGTCTACGACGATAATACAAGGCGGCTGGTAACAAGCCTCAAATATGGGGACCGCACGGAGCTGGCACCCTGGCTGGCCAACTGGATGGTTGCTGCGGGAAGGGAGTTGCTGCTTCCCGGCCGGGTGATCGTGCCGGTACCACTGCATCGCAGCCGTCTCTTGCAGCGAAGGTTCAACCAGTCAGCCGAACTTGCACGTGCAGTCGCCCGTGGAAGCGGCCTCACTTACCGGCCTGGCTGGCTGGTCCGGCACCGCCCGACACGGCAACAGGTTGGACTTTCAAGCAGTGAACGGGCGCGCAATGTCCAGGGCTCCTTTCGGGTGCCGTCGCTGCGCAAACCCGAAGTCACTGGCAGCCATGTCGTGCTGATTGATGATGTCTACACATCAGGCTCCACGGTGAAGTCAGCCACCCGAACCCTCTTGAAGGGCGGCGCGGCATCGGTATGCGTACTGACATTCGCCAGAGTTGAAACTCATGCGGTTTAGCTCCTATATGTGAAGCTGTTTTTTCTCCCGCGGAGACTGATTCCATGGCTGATGTAGTCATCTATACCCGGAAAATGTGCGGCTTCTGCACTGCAGCAAAGAGCCTGCTGGCCAGGAAAGGCGTGTCTTTCCGTGAATTTGACGCCACTTTCAATCCCGGATTGCGCCAGGAAATGATGCAGAAATCAGGCCGGGCAACGTTTCCGCAGATATTTATCGGCGGAAAGCATGTCGGTGGCTGCGACGATCTGCATGCGCTTGATCGCCAGGGCAAGCTCGATCCGATGCTGGCAGCGAGCTGACAATGAAGGTCGCCTGCCTCCAGTTCTGTTCCTCGACTGATGTCGGCGAAAACATCGCAACGCTTGAGAGGCTTGCTCAGGCTGCAGCTGATCAGGGCGCCTTTTACATACAGACGCCTGAGATGACCGGTCTTTTGCAAAAGGATCCGCAGAAGCTTCTGGAAGCGATCCGCATGCAGGAGGAGGATCCGGTTTTTCAAAAAGCTGCCGATCTCGCGCGCTCGCATGGCATCTGGCTCCATATCGGCTCAACGCCGGTGCGCCTTGGTGACACGGATGAAACAGGCAAGGCGGCCAATCGCGCCGGTGTGTTTTCGCCCGAAGGAAAACTGGTTGCCACATACGACAAGATTCACATGTTCGATGTGGATGTGGACGAGAACAACCGGTGGAAGGAATCAAACCGGTATCAGCGCGGTGCCGAGGCTAGATTGTTCGGGATGGATATGACGGGTGATGAAGAGGGAACCGCACCGCTGTGGTTCGGCCTGTCGATCTGTTATGACATGCGCTTTCCCGGGCTGTACCGGGACCTGGCGTTGGCCGGTGCCGAAATCCTCACCGTTCCTTCCTCGTTTACCCAGCCGACCGGCGAAGCCCATTGGGAGGTACTGCTGCGGGCAAGGGCCATCGAGAATGGCTGTTACGTGATTGCAGCGGCCCAAAGCGGTGATCATGCCGATGGCAGGAAGACCCACGGACACTCTATTGTCATTGATCCTTGGGGCCGGGTAGTCGGCCAATTGGGCCGCGAGGCACCTGGTGTGCTGGTCTGTGACATCGACCGAAATGAGGTTGCCAAGGCACGTGGTCGCATCCCCTCGCTTGCCAACTCCGTGCCATATACCCTTAACGGGATTGAATAGGCCTGGCGTCCGGTAATCAATTGGCTGCAAACGAAATGCCAATATGAACAACCGGATGAAAGACGAAAAGTACTGTGTGGAGTTCAAGCGATGATCAAATACGCCCTTGGGTGTGAAAACGATCATGAATTCGAGGGCTGGTTTGCCTCCAGCGCCGAATTCGACAAGTTGCAGGAGGCCGGACATCTTGATTGTCCCACCTGCGGCAGTGCAAGAATAACAAAGCTACTGATGGCGCCTTCGGTCAAGACAACCAAGGGAAAGGACATCGCCGCTGGTGCAAAGGGGGCTGCCGTGCCGGCCAATCTTCCCGTGGCCGCGACGCCGGGAACACCTGCCTTGCTACCGGACCTGCCTGCAGAAATGCGCGAAAAGGTTATTGAACACTTGCGTGAACTAAAGAAACACGTGATGGCAAATGCCGAGAATGTCGGCGACAGGTTCACCGACGAGGCGCGCAAAATCCACTATGGGGAAGCCAGGCAGCGCGGCATTTATGGCAGCGCAACGGCGGAAGATGCCGCCGGACTTATTGAGGAGGGCGTTGGAATCCTCCCCTTGCCGCTGTTGCCGGAAGACCGGAACTAGTTATCGCGGGCTGCAGGGCGCTCTGCCAGCAGCATGTAGTTGACGTCCAGGTCGCGTGACTTGTTCCAGCGGTCCTGCAGGACGTTGTAGAAAACGCCCGTGCGGTCCATGACATGCATGCCCTGCCTGGCGAGGGGCTTTTCGATTTCCTCCGGCTTTACCAGTTTCTCATACTGGTGCGTGCCTCGGGGCAGCCAGCGAAGGACATTTTCGGCCATGAAGATTGCAAGTGCCCGGGCCTTGGCCGTCCGATTGATGGTGGCAATGAACATCAGGCCACCCGGCTTTACCATGCTGGCGCAGGTTTCGATGAACAGGTCAACGTCCGAAACGTGCTCGACGACTTCCATGTTGAGAATGATGTCGAATTTTTCCCCGTCTGCTGCAAGCGCCTCGGCGGTTTGCGCCCGGTAGTCGATTTCGAGACCCGACTGGGCGGCGTGTACCTTCGCGACTTCTATATTCGTTTGCGAGGCATCAGCGCCAACCACATCGGCACCAAGCCTGGCCATGGGTTCGCACAAAAGGCCGCCACCGCAACCAATGTCGAGAATGCGCAACCCCCTGAACGCCTTGGGATCATACATGTTGCGGCCAAAGCGTGCACAGACCTGTTCCTTGATGTAGGTAAGGCGCACCGGATTGAACTTGTGCAGTGGCCGGAATTTTCCGCTGGGGTTCCACCATTCCGCCGCCATGGCCGAAAAACGCTCGACCTCTGCCAGGTCGATCGTTGAGCCTTTTGGTTCTGAATTCGAATTGGTCATGGGTGCTTTCCGGTTCATTGTCTGACCTTCATGTGTGCGAAAAGAAGAAAAAATCAATCCGTCCAATGGCCGCAGTTCGACTACTCGATTGCCAATATTTTCGTCCAGCTTGCCAGCGGGCGAGGGATTGAGTATGGAAACGCCGTTTTCCGGCAGGCTTTTTCAATGGTCAAAATCCGATTGGAATTTGGCCTTTTCTTTTTGCAGCGAGTTTGAAACCATGGCGCGTCTGGTGCTGAAATTCGGTGGTACGTCAGTTGCCGACCTTGATCGCATTTACAATGTCGCCAGGCATGTCAAACGCGAGGCCGATGCCGGACACGAGGTTGCGGTCGTCGTTTCGGCCATGGCCGGCAAGACGAATGAACTGGTCGACTGGGTTCGCAACATGCCCCGGGTTACCGGCTCGGCGGCGCCAGTGTTTGACGCGCGCGAATATGATTCGGTCGTTGCCTCCGGCGAACAGGTGACTGCGGGCCTGCTGGCAATCGCGCTGCAATCGATGGATGTGGATGCCCGCTCCTGGCTGGGATGGCAAATTCCGATCCGCACGAACAACGCCCATGGTGCGGCACGCATCGAGGATGTTGACGGCGCGGAAATCATCAGGCGTTTTGGAACAGGGCAGGTTGCCGTGATAGCGGGGTTCCAGGGCATTGGACCCGACAGGCGCATTGCGACGCTCGGACGAGGCGGGTCGGACACCAGCGCCGTCGCGATAGCAGCCGCGCTCAATGCGGACCGTTGTGATATCTATACCGATGTAGATGGTGTTTATACCACCGATCCGCGCATGGTGCCGAAAGCCCGCCGCCTCGAAAGGATTTCCTTCGAGGAGATGCTGGAAATGGCGTCGCTTGGAGCCAAGGTATTGCAGGTCCGGTCGGTGGAAATGGCCATGGTGCACGGCGTGAAGACATTTGTCCGTTCGAGCTTTGACGACCCGGATTCGATTGATTCCAGCCCCGGTGCCAATCCGCCCGGTACGCTTATTTGTGATGAGGAAGACATTGTGGAAAAAGAAGTTGTAACCGGCATTGCCTATGCCCGTGACGAATCCCAGATTTCCCTTCGCAGGGTTCCGGACAGGCCGGGTATCTCAGCAGCCATATTTGGCCCGCTGGCGAAACAGAATGTCAATGTGGACATGATCGTCCAGTCGGTTTCCGAGGACGGTTCGCGTACCGACATGACATTTACCGTACCTGATGCAGATGTTGAACGCGCCATTGCGACGATCGAAGCGCACCAGGACAAGATCGGTTATGAGGTAATCCAGCATGACAAGGGGCTGGTCAAGGTTTCGGTCATCGGCATCGGCATGCGCAGCCATGCCGGTGTCGCGGCCACAGCCTTTGCTGCCCTGGCTGAAAAAGGCATCAACATTCGAGCCATCACGACGTCCGAGATCAAGTTTTCGGTGCTGATCAGCTCGGAATATACCGAACTGGCGGTACGAACACTGCACTCCGTCTACGGACTCGACAAGGCATCCTGAGCGCAGGTCATTCAGCCTTTTGCCCTGAAAGCGTTGTAAAGTACCACTTTGCTTGAGCACCATTTGTCATGTTGCAGCAATAAAAATTGCGCGACTGGCGGCTGACACGGGCAGGGGAAGTCGATAGTCTTTGCGCATGAAACATTTTCCCCATGCCGTGCGTTTGGCTGCAGCGGCAAATCAGGATAGTTGAAATTGGAAGCGAGCAAGGGGCCCAGAACGCTGTTGAAGCGGTTGCGGGAAGTGATGGCCGAATCACTTGCGCCGCAGGACCGGCTTGACAAGATCGTACGGCACATCGCGGCCAATATGGTTGCGGAAGTCTGCTCGATCTATGTCCTGCGCTCTGATGAAATCCTTGAACTCTTCGCGACCGAGGGCCTCAACAAGCAAGCGGTTCACGAGGCCTCGCTCGGGGTTGGCCAGGGCCTTGTGGGAACGATCGCTGCCACCGCACGCACGCTCAATGTGGATGACGCGCAGAACCATCCAGCCTTTCGCTTCCTGCCGGAAACGGGGGAGGAGAGCTACCACTCCTTCCTTGGCGTTCCGATCCTGCGCTCGGGGCGGGTGCTAGGCGTGCTGGTAGTCCAGAACCGGGCCAAGCGGGTTTACCGGGATGATGAGGTCGAGGCGCTTGAAACCACTGCCATGGTGCTGGCGGAACTGATAGCAGCCGGTGAAATGGAAGGTCTCAACAAGCAGGGAACCGGTCTTGATTCCTCGCGTCCCATGCATCTTTACGGCGCAGCCCTGTCCGATGGTGTGGGGCTTGGGCATGTTATCCTGCATGAACCCAGGGTGGTCGTGACCAACCTATTCAACGAGAATGCGGAAGTTGAAACCAGGCGCCTGCAGGAGGCGCTGGGCAATTTGCGCATTTCCATAGACGACATGCTGGAAAACGGTGAGGTTGCCAGGGACGGGGAGCATCGCGAGGTGTTGGAAGCCTATCGAATGTTTGCCAATGACCGGGGCTGGGTGCGCCGGATGGACGAGCAGATCCAGAACGGCCTGACAGCTGAAGCTGCAGTCGAGAAGGTGCAAAGTGACAACCGCGCGCGGATGATGCGCCAGTCCGATCCCTATCTTCGCGAGCGGCTCAATGATTTCGATGATCTTGCCTACCGGCTGCTGCGCGAACTGGTGGGCAAACCGCATGGCCCGCTGACAGAAGAGATCGATTTCGACTACATTGTTGTAGCGCGCAACATGGGTGCCGCCGAGTTGCTGGACTATCACGGTCCAAAGCTGCGCGGCATAGTGCTGGAAGAGGGTGCGGCAACCAGCCATGTAGTGATTGTTGCCCGTGCGCTAGGTATTCCCGTGATCGGACAGGTTCGCGACATCGTGTCCTTTGTTGATACCGGAAATTCGATCATCATCGACGGTGATGAGGGCGAAGTCTTTCTGCGGCCTGGTGAGGAGGTCGAGCTTTCCTATTCGGAGAAAGTTCGCTTCAGGGCCAAGCGCCGGGAGGTTTACGATGCCTTGCGCGATGTCCCCTCAGTTTCGAAGGACGGGGTGGAGGTCGAACTTCTGATGAATGCCGGCCTGTTGATGGACCTTCCCAATATCGAGAAATCCGGCGCTGCTGGCATCGGGCTGTTCAGGACCGAATTGCAATTCATGGTCGCCTTGCGCTTTCCCCGCCCCGGTGAGCAGGAGGAATTGTACCGCAATGTCATCGAGGCCGCGCAACCAAGGCCGGTGACCTTCCGCACGCTGGATATTGGTGGAGACAAGGTGCTTCCCTATCTGCGTAGCGAGCAGGAGGAAAATCCGGCACTTGGCTGGCGTGCAGTGCGCCTGGCGCTTGACCGGCCAGGCCTGATGCGTGCCCAGATACGCGCCCTTTTGCGGGCCGGCGCGGGCCGCGAACTCAGGGTGATGATCCCGATGGTCACTGAAACACGCGAAATCCACATCGTGCGCGATCTGGTAGACCGCGAAATCGAGTGGCTGACCAAATTCGGCCATGCTGTACCGGCGTCACTGAAACTGGGCGCGATGATCGAAGTGCCATCGCTGCTGTTCCAACTGGATGATTTGATGGGTTCGGTGGATTTCGTATCCATCGGTTCCAATGATCTCTTCCAGTTCGTAATGGCCAGCGATCGAGGCAATGCGCGTATTGCAAACCGCTATGATCCGCTCAATCGCGGTTTCCTGCGGGTATTGCGCAAGATTGTCGTTGCAGGCGAAAAGAACAATACGCCGGTCACGCTTTGCGGCGAGATTGCTTCGCGGCCGCTTTCGGCGCTTGCCCTGTTCGGTCTCGGACTGCGGCGGGTTTCGATGTCTCCTGCAGCGATAGGACCGGTCAAGGCCATGTTGCTGGAAACCGATATCGGCAGGCTGGAGCCGCAATTGCTGGAAGAAATCGAAAAGCCCTATGGTGGCCAGACGATCCGGGAATTCCTGATTGACCACGCTGCCGCCAACGGCATTCCATATTAGCGACCGCGTCCAACGCATTTCCTTGCGCGCCCTGATGCGCGCCGCCATACCATCCAAATTCCGCAAAATTCTTCCGAAAGCCGAAAATGCTCGATACTGCCAAACTTGACCAACTGACCAACCGCTTCAGAACACTGGAAAGCCGCATGGCTGCCAATCCCGATGCTGAAACCTATGTCGCGCTGGCGTCGGAATATTCCGGCCTTGAGGAAGTGGTGGGAAAGATCCGCGAATTGCGGGAGGCACAGAACGCGCTTGCCGGGCTCGATGAATTGCTACGCGACAAGGCGACCGATGCGGAAATGCGCGAACTGGCCGAGTTGGAGTATCCCGAAATCGAGGACCGGATCGAGGTTCTTTCAAATGACATCAAGTTGTTGCTGTTGCCAAGAGACGCCGCTGATGACAAGAGTGCGGTCCTCGAGATACGCGCCGGAACCGGTGGCAGCGAGGCGGCCCTGTTTGCTGGTGACCTTTTCAGGATGTATGAGCGCCATGCAGCAGAGAAAGGCTGGAAGGTGGAGGTTCTGTCTGCCAGCGAGGGCGATGTGGGCGGATACAAGGAAATCATTGCGGCGGTCAATGGCAAGGGTGTTTTCGCCCGGCTGAAATTCGAGTCAGGCGTCCACAGGGTTCAGCGGGTACCCGAAACCGAAACCGGCGGCAGGGTCCATACCTCTGCGGCCACGGTCGCGGTGCTGCCGGAAGCGGAGGATATTGACATCGATATCCGCAATGAAGACCTGCGCATCGATACGATGCGTGCTTCAGGCGCTGGTGGCCAGCATGTCAACACTACCGATTCGGCGGTCCGCATCACCCATATTCCAACCGGTATCGTCGTGACTTCGTCGGAAAAATCACAGCACCAGAACAGGGCAAATGCGATGAAGGCCCTGCGGGCAAAGCTCTATGACATGGAGCGGCAGAAGGCCGACAAGGAGCGGGCGGATTCGCGCAAGGGCCAGGTGGGAACCGGCGACAGGTCCGAGCGCATCCGCACCTATAATTTCTCCCAGGGCCGGCTGACCGACCACCGCATCAATCTGACACTCTACAAGCTTGACCGGATCATTGAGGGTGAAGGGCTTGACGAGGTCATCGATGCGCTGATCACCGACCACCAGGCGAGCCTGCTTTCAGCCGAGGACGCATGAGCGCAAGCGAGCCGATGAAAATCAATGCGCTGCTGAAACAGGGAAGCGAAAGGCTTTCTGAATCGTTTATCGAGGGTCCGGCCAGGGATGCGCGCATCCTGCTTGCACATGTCATGAAGGTCGAACCCGCCCGGTTGCTTGCCATGGGCAGGGACGAGGTCGGAAAGGATATCGCGGACCGGTTCACTGACCTGGTTGCGCAGCGTGCCGCAGGAAAGCCGGTGTACCGCATTATCGGATCGCGCGATTTTTTCGGGCGGGAATTCATGCTCAATCAGGCCTGCCTCGAGCCTCGGCCCGAGACCGAACTGCTGGTTGAGCGCGTCGTTGCAGATATGGATGTTTCAGCTACGCTGCGGTTTTGCGACATCGGAACGGGTAGCGGCGCGATTGCGGTTACCCTGTTATGCGAATTGCCAAATGCCAGTGCGATCGCAACGGACATCGAACCGCGTGCGCTCGATGCTGCCCGTGAAAACGCCCGTGCGCACGACGTGCTGGACCGGCTGGCTCTGGTCCATGCCGACTGCCTGACGGGTGTCAGTTCAAGGTTTGACTTCATCGTGTCAAACCCACCCTATATAGCTACCAATGAGCTGGCGGCGCTTTCCAAAGAGGTGCGTGAGCACGATCCCCGTCTTGCCCTCGACGGGGGAGAGGACGGGTTGATTATCTATCGCCGGATCCTGGTGCAGGCGGCGGCGCTTCTTGAAGAGGGCGGAAGACTATATCTGGAAACAGGGCATGACCAGCACGACCAGCTTGAAGAGATTGCAAGAAAAATGGGCTGGGGAATAGTTGACCGGCTGCTTGATCTTTCCGGGCTGGCGCGCATTGTAGTCCTTGAAAGAACTGATTCTTTTCAGGAAACAGCCAGCCAGAACGCCTGGACCTGATTAAGGCTGTCAAAAGAAAAGACTTGGAATTGCCAAAATTAGAGAGTATGTGAATAAATGTAAGCGATGCTGACTGAACGAGTCGCATGCTTGACTTAGCAATCCCACAACCTGGTTGAATGTCTGAATGCGCGGGGCGCATGGCGAAAACCAAAAAGGTCGCAAACGATTTGTATGCGATTGCCGGAATGACGGTGGGAAACGGGGAACCAACAGGATCATTCGCATTCATCGCTGATTGCCGTCGCAACTACCAAGAAATCCGAATTGGCCTTGGCTGACTGTCCTGCAGTCGCCACTGAGCCAAAACAAGCGACGACAACACCCGATGACTGGATTTATCTGAAAAGCCGAGAGTTAAATGAGGCAACAGCAGAATAACAAGAACCGCATGCGTGGCCGGGGCCGCAAACCCCAGAACAATGCAAACCGCAATTACGAGAGCAATGGCCCGGATGTTAAAATCCGCGGTAACGCCGCTCACATCGCAGAGAAATATGCAACGCTTGCCCGCGATGCGCTGTCTGCCGGTGACCGTGTCATTGCAGAGAACTACCTGCAACACGCCGAGCATTACAATCGCATCGTGCTAGCCAACAATGCTGCCCGCGACGAAGCGCAGGTATCCCGCGATGACTCGCAAAGGCAGCACCCTGATTATGACGATGATGATGATCAGCCGGACGTAAGGGCTGAAGCCGGCGACAGCGACGACAATGATGATGACGCCGATGGCAGGGAAACCGACGGCAGGGACAACGCACAGCGCCGTCCGCGCCGCCGGGATGCCAAGGGTGAAAATCGCAGTGATAGCCGGGGCGAGAATCGTGGCGAAGGCCGTGGTGACAACCGGGGCGAAAACCGTTCGGAAAGTCGCGGTGAAAACCGGGCTGACAACAGGGGCGAACGGACTGCAAGGCAGCACGCAGAGCCGAACACGGCAAAGGCTGACGTTGCTCCCGGGTCTCCTTCGGAATCAAGGCGGTCTTCGGCTGCAAATAATGTTCCCGCCAATGGTGCCAACCATCCCGCTGACGATGCAGTTGATGATGACAATGGCGAAGCGGAAGCTGCGGCCAAGCCACGCAAACGCACGACCCGGCGCAAGGTTGATGCGGCTGAAAAAATCTCCGCTGACGCTGCCGGGCTTCCTCAGGGGCTTCTGTCTGTCGGAACATCACGAGAGGCCGCATCGGTCGACGACTGATCTGCCATGTCAGTAGACAAGAATTGAGAAGCCGGAGATTTTTTTCTCCGGCTTTTTTATTGCCTTCAAAACTGGGTTTTGCCTTCCTATATCAATTGTGGAAACAGGTTTGCCGCTTCGGGAGCCTGATCTTCAACTTTTTTGCCGTGCTTTGAAGAAGGCGGTGAAAGCAAGGAGATATGGATATGAATATCGAAAAATACTCAGACAGGGTGAAAGGATTCATCCAGTCGGCCCAGACAGGTGCCCTTTCCCAGGGCCACCAGCAATTCACCGCAGAACATGTACTAAAGGTACTCCTGGATGATCCGGAAGGCCTCGCTGCCTCGCTGATGCAAAAGGCGGGCGGGCGACCAAAAGATGCCCTGATGGCTGTCGAACTGGCGCTTGGCAAGATGCCGAAGGTGGAAGGCGGCAATGGCCAGTTGTACATGTCCCAGCCGCTTGCCAAGGTGCTTGCCACTGCGGAAAAGGCTGCCGAGAAGGCAGGAGACAGCTATGTCACCGCCGAGCGCCTGCTGCTTGCACTTGCCATCGAAAAATCAGCGCCGACTTCCGAAATTCTTTCCAAGGCGGGCCTGACGGCCAATGCGCTCAATACTGCGATCAACGAGATCCGGCAGGGCCGCACAGCCGATTCGGCCAATGCCGAAGCTGGCTATGATGCGCTGAAGAAATATGCGCGCGACCTCACGAAAGATGCCCGCGATGGCAAGCTCGATCCGGTGATCGGCCGTGACGAGGAAATCCGCCGCGCTATCCAGGTTCTCTCACGCCGTACCAAGAACAACCCTGTCCTGATCGGTGAGCCGGGTGTGGGCAAGACCGCGATCGCCGAGGGACTTGCGCTGCGAATAATCAATGGTGACGTGCCTGAAAGCCTCAAGGACAAGAAGCTGCTGGCGCTCGACATGGGTGCGCTGATTGCAGGCGCCAAATATCGCGGTGAATTTGAGGAACGCCTAAAGGCAGTGCTTTCCGAAGTCCAGGCTGCCAGTGGCCAGATCGTTTTGTTCATTGACGAGATGCACACGCTGGTGGGTGCGGGCAAGGCCGATGGTGCCATGGATGCGTCCAACCTGTTGAAGCCGGCCCTGGCGCGAGGCGAACTGCATTGCGTTGGTGCGACGACGCTGGATGAGTACCGCAAGCATGTGGAAAAGGATGCAGCACTGGCCCGCCGCTTCCAGCCGGTTTTCGTCAGCGAGCCGAGCGTAGAGGACACGATTTCGATCCTTCGCGGCATCAAGGAAAAATACGAACTGCATCATGGTGTTCGGATAGCGGACTCGGCACTTGTTGCCGCGGCAACGCTCTCCAACCGCTACATCACGGATCGTTTTCTGCCGGACAAGGCCATCGACCTGATGGATGAGGCTGGTTCGCGCCTGCGCATGCAGGTTGACAGCAAGCCTGAAGAACTTGACGAACTGGATCGCCGGATCATCCAGCTCCGGATCGAGCGCGAAGCGCTGCTGAAGGAAACCGACAAGGGTTCCAGGGAAAGGCTGAAGGTGCTGGAAAGCGAACTTGCCGGTCTGCAGGAAAAGGCCGATTCGCTGACGGCGCGCTGGGAATCGGAGAAGGACAAGCTTTCCGGTGCACGCAACCTCAAGGAACAACTGGACCATGCCCGCATCGAGCTGGAACAGGCACAGCGCGGTGGCAATCTGGCGAGGGCCGGTGAACTTGCCTATGGCGTGATCCCTGAACTGGAGAAGAAACTCGCCGAGGCTGAGGCAGTTGGCGATGGGGACATGGAGGCAATGGTTGAAGAGGCGGTTACGCCCGACCACATCGCCCATGTCGTTTCGCGCTGGACCGGCATCCCGGTGGACAAGATGCTGGAAGGCGAGAAGGACAAGCTGCTACGAATGGAGGACGAACTCGCCAGGCGGGTTGTCGGACAGGCAGATGCGGTGCGTGCGGTGTCCCGCGCGGTCCGTCGCTCCCGGGCCGGTCTGCAGGATCCCAACCGCCCGATCGGTTCCTTCATGTTCCTGGGGCCAACAGGTGTCGGCAAGACCGAGCTCACCAAGACGCTGGCCGGGTTCCTGTTTGATGATGACAGCGCAATGGTTCGCCTCGACATGTCGGAATACATGGAAAAGCATTCCGTGGCCCGCCTGATCGGCGCGCCTCCGGGCTATGTTGGCTATGACGAAGGCGGGGTGCTGACCGAGGCTGTTCGCCGTCGTCCCTATCAGATCGTCCTGTTCGACGAAGTGGAGAAAGCCCATCCAGATGTCTTCAACGTGCTGCTGCAAGTACTCGATGATGGCCGCCTGACCGATGGCCAGGGCAGGGTCGTCGACTTCAAGAACACGCTGATCATCATGACCTCCAATCTGGGATCCGAATATCTCAGCGGATTGCAGGAAGGTCAGGATGTAGATGCCGTTCGTGATGAAGTGATGAATGTGGTCAAGGCCAGCTTCCGTCCGGAATTCATCAACCGGGTGGATGACATCATCCTGTTCCACCGCCTGCAGCGCTCCAACATGGCCGAGATCGTCCGGATCCAGTTGAAGCGTCTGGAAGCCCTGCTCGCCGACCGGCGTATCACGCTGGAGCTTGCAGATGATGCGGTCGAATGGCTCGCCAACAGGGGTTATGACCCTGCTTATGGCGCCCGGCCGCTGAAACGGGTCATCCAGAGCGAGTTGCAGGACCAGCTTGCAGAGCGCATCCTGCTGGGTGATATTCACGATGGCATGACAGTCAAGGTGACAGTCAGTTCGGACAGGCTGCATGTGATCGGCAAGGCCGGCGGCGTTGAGAAGCAGAAGGATGCAGCCTGATCCGGCACCCCCCGGAGGGTTCGTGGATCTCGAGACCTATAACGAGCATTGCGCCTCGCTCCCGGCGGCCACGCATGTGGTTCAATGGGGCGGGGCGCATGTGTGGAAGGTGGGCGGCAAGGTGTTTGCCATCGCCGGCTGGTCCGACAGCGAACAGCCGCATATCGTCTTCAAGACGTCCGACCTTGCCTTCGACATATTGAGAGAACAGCGCGGCATGCGTCCTGCACCCTATCTGGCGCCGCGCGGCGGCAAGTGGATACAGGTGTTCGAGCCCGATGCCATGAGCGAAACCGATGTGATGACCTATCTCAGCGAAAGCCACCGGCTGATCAGCCTGAAACTCACCCGAAAGCTTCGCGTCGAACTCGGCCTACCGGATTGAAGGTCCGCTTCGCAGCGCCGAATGTAATCCGGCTGTTAACAGTGATTGGCAGACCTGCTTTGCAAAACGCGGGCGAACGCACTAGTTTGCTGGCTGATTTGGGCTTTTGCGGGGCTGGAGAGATATGTTTGCATGCGGTTTGAACCTGCCTGGCCTGGCGCGTCCGGCTGACAGGCCCGATTGGCAGATACAGCGATTGCTGCTGTGCCTGCTGGTTGTTGCATCTGCTGTCTGGACAACCGGATTACCTGCGCATGCTTCCCAGCCGCAACTAGCCTATCTTACCAGTGATGATCTTGACCTGGTCGACCCCAATTTGAGGTTGGATGAAGATGGCTTGCTGCGCGCAGATGGCACCGGTCCCTTCGGCGAGGGTGAATTTGACCTCCATATTGCAAGATTGCAGATCCTGCTCGACAGGGAGGGGTTCTCTCCCGGTGTCATCAATGGAAGGCCAGGGGAATATTTCCAGCGCATCCTGAGTCTTTATGAGGCGCGCAAGGGACTTGCCGGCCTTCTTGAAGACCGCGAAGCGGTCCCTGGGCTGTTTGGCGAATCAAACCCGCCTTTTGAGACCTATCAATTGACTGGCGAGGACGTTTCGGGACCGTTCATTGCCAGCCTTCCAAACCGCATCCAGGATCAGGCAGTGTTCGCCCGAATGAACTACCTGCGCGTTGAGGAGAAGATTGCCGAACGCTTTCACATGGATGAAGCCTTTTTGAAGGCGCTTAATCCGGATGCCGACTTCAGCAAACCAGGAACGATGCTGAAGGTGGCCAGTATTGGCAAATATCTCGACCGCTGGGTCGCGCGCATCCATGCAGACAAGTCGAGGCGCCTGGTCACGGCATTTGACCAGAAGGACGAGATTCTCGCCGTCTATCCGGCCAGTATCGGTTCCATCCAGACCCCTTCGCCCAGGGGCCGTTTCACCGTGCGCAACAAGGCGGGATTTCCGTTTTACACGCTTGCACCCGATAACGGTTTCGAGCCGGTGGATGATGGCCGCCAGATTGTCATCGCACCCGGACCGAACAATCCGGTCGGCGTTGCATGGATTGGCCTGTCGAAAAAGTCCTATGGTATCCACGGCACGCCAGAACCGTCTTCAGTCGGCACTGCCGAAAGTCACGGCTGTATTCGCCTGACCAACTGGGATGCGATGGAGCTGGCCCGGCTTGTGCGCACGGGGGTTGAAGTGGTCATCGACTGAACCGACTGCTTCTTGCGGCAAACGGCCGACAAGGGGCAGGCCGACCTCAATGACAAACTCAATTGCTGGCGAAACGCAGATTTTCCAGGCGCCGCTGCTCGAGCAGTGCATCGATGCGGTCGCGCTCTGCCTCGAAAGCCAGCAATTCATCTCCACGAAACACCTTGCCGCTGGGCAGCTTGATCTTCATCGGATTGACCTTGTTGCCATTGACGATGACCTCGTAATGCAGGTGCGGGCCGGTGGAAAGGCCGCTTGAGCCGACATATCCGATAACCTGTCCCTGCCTCACGCGCGCACCCTCGGTGACGCCCTTTGCGAAAGCGGCCTGGTGACTGTAGGAAGTCTTGTAACCGTTTGTATGGCGGAGAATTGTCTGGCGGCCATAACCACCTGCCCAGCCGGCCTTTTCGACAATTGCATTGCCGGCGGCAAGAATCGGTGTGCCGCGCGGGGCTGACCAGTCAACGCCGGTATGCATCTTGCGCACCCGGGTAATCGGATGGCGGCGCATGCCAAAGGGGGAACGGAAGGTTCCGTTTGGAACGGGGTCGCGCAAGAGAAACTGCTTGGCGCTCCTGCCGGTTTCGTCATAGTAGTCGACAGTGCCATCGGCCGGATTGCGGAAGCGGTAATATTTCCGTTCCACCTCACCCAGCTTGATTCCCGCAAAAAGGATCTCCGAATCGTCACCCGGCTCTGTCTCGTCGTCATTGAGAGACAGGAAAACCTCCATATGGTCGTTCCTGCCGATTGCAGAACGGAAATCGACGTCAAAGGCGAAGACACGGACCAATTTTCCAGCCAGTTCCTCCGACAAGTCTTCATTGAGGGCTGTGCGGTAGATCGCATCATAGATGCTCGGCAGCTTGTTGCTCGCCAGCAGGGGCCGCGCCTTTGGTCCTTCAGGCTGCTGGGGAACCGGATCAGGTTCGCTGCCATAAGCAAGCGTTCCATTCTCCTTGCGGACAACGCTCACCAGATGAGCGCCGCCCCTGTAGACGCTGATCCTTACCAGTTCAACCTTCCTGCTCTCGCCGGAAGATTCGTTTCTGAACATCATGCGGAGCCGGTCCGAGCCCAACAGGTTGTCGGAGGAGAGATTCGAGGCAATGGCGTTTGCAAAATCGATGGCTTCCGCTTCCGGCAGGCCTTCGCCTTGCAAAACCAGTGCAATCGGCAGTTCCGAAGCGACATTGGCAAAGCGTTCGACAAAACCGATACCGGGATACTCCTCGGAAAAGGTGCGGGAGATGCGCGATACGTTTTCGGTGGTAACGGTCAGTCCTGGCGTGTTGAGAAAGTTTTCTTCTTCAGGCGAGAAGCGCGCCGTGTCGAAATACGCCAGCGTTGTGAGGGCTGTTGCACCCACATTGAGGCTGGGCGCGGCCTCGCGAACCACATTTTCAATCTCGTCGGTTGATTGCCGCCTTGCCAGTGAAATTTGAGGATCGCCAAAAGGAAAGTCCTCCACCCTCAAAGCTATCTCGTTCTCCACTTCGGCGCCGTAAATCAGGTCGTCGGAGGTTGCGATCGGCTCGGCCTTGCCCGATTCGGAAAAGATCGCGAGCGCATCAAATGAGGGATAGTCGAAGTCGCGCCGTGGAATAGCTGCCAGCGGTGCACTGACATGCATGAATGGTTTGAGTTTGACCACATCCTGGTCACCCTCGCGCGAAATGGTCGAAACCATCATTATCCTGTCAGGTGCACTTGTCTGGGCGATCTGTTCGATGATCCTGGGACGCTCGCCCTTGGTGGCGATCTCGTCGGCAGAATCCAGTGAGGCTTCGACTTCATATGCGCGAGCGGGAATTGCGAGGTTTTCCTGGCCATCAAGAGCGGCATACAATGCACCACCCATGAGCAGAACCGATGCCATCGCTGTCAACACAGACCCGCCCAGCCAGCTCAAGCTGACCCTGCGCCGGTCCATCTCGGCCCTTGCCCGCCGCTTGCGCAGGGGCTCCAGGTCACCGAGAAAATCGGCTTCGATGTTTCTTTTGCGATTCCCGTTCATTTACCCGCTCTTTTGCTCCCGTGGTTTTGCATGTTGTGGACGTATTGGGCAAGCGGCCAAATCAATTTTGAAAGCACGGGCATTTTTTCAAACAACACAAAAAGGTCAATTTTGGGCTGAATCTGCTGTTTTTCGGCAATTGGACGGCCATGGCAGGCTGGCGGGGTGGAGTGTCCTTCAATCGATTGCAAAAAAATTCGTTTTTTTCCAAAAACCTTGTTGACACTTTCGACCCCCACAGCCTATATACCGCTCACCAACGAGGGCGGCGCGCCGCTGGCGACAACGTCTTGCGCTCCTTGGATATCTCAAAGAGACACACCGCAAGGTAATCTCGAAGGCTAAAAGCCTGGTTCGCAGAATGTTGCGCCCTGTCTTAAAGCCGACAATCTTCCATTTGGATGATTGGTTCTTTGACAAGTGAATATGAAGAAAGAGAAACGTGGGTGGCGGAGTTCCTGCTGAACACACGGTCGTTTATTCCTTCGACCGTGATGTTCGAACGAGACTTGGCTATACACGTTTCGAGAATGTTACAAGCTATGCCAACATTCTGAATTTATTCGGAAAGTTGGCTGTGTATAAAATGTTCTTGTCAATTCTGCGTCGGTCGCAAGATCGACGCTAAATATGCGTGACCAGACACATATTACTTGTGTCAAAAAATAGCCGATCAAAATCTCAAGTTAAACCTGAGAGTTTGATCCTGGCTCAGAACGAACGCTGGCGGCAGGCTTAACACATGCAAGTCGAACGCTCTCTTCGGAGGGAGTGGCAGACGGGTGAGTAACACGTGGGAATCTACCCAGTACTGCGGAATAACAGTTAGAAATGACTGCTAATACCGCATACGCCCTGAGGGGGAAAGATTTATCGGTATTGGATGAGCCC
>CAZIPH010000052.1:0-20201 GCA_964541115.1 uncultured Salaquimonas sp. | reverse complement strand
TTTCTCGCTCACGCCAATGGCCCCAAGTTTTATGGGCCATGGCTGCGCGGGCGCGGGGCACAAGCCCCGGCGACCTCTTCGGTCGCTGCAGGCAATTCGCGAAGCGAAATGCCGAGTGCGCACAAGTGCGTCCACAAACGCAAAATGGCCAAACAAAAACCCCGCCGCCGTTTCCGGTGCGGGGTCAAGTGCAAAGCGACTTTTAAGACGCGAGGCGTCACTTCAGTCGTCATGTATCAGCCGGTCCGTCACGGGGACAACCGGCCCGTCATGACAGGAGCGATTAGCTCAGGTTCTGAAGGTTGTCGGCGCTCATCTTGCCGCTTTTGCGGTCGGTCACGAGGTCAAAGCTGACCTTCTGGCCTTCGCGCAGCGTGCTCATTCCGGAGCGTTCAACAGCGGAGATGTGGACGAAAGCGTCTTTTGAGCCGTCCTGCTGTTCGATGAAGCCGAAGCCCTTGTCAGTGTTGAAAAATTTTACGGTACCTGTAGCCATGATTGAATTCCCTTCAATAGCTGTTGAGACCACACCCCACACAATGAAGGGCGGATCGGTTTCTCGTTTTCAATTCAGGGGAAATCAAAGTCAGACGGCGCACCGAATCTTTTGGTTGCACCAAACAATTGTAACGTGCCGCGCATATAAGGAAAATTTTCCGCAATTGCAAGGGCTAAAGCAAACGGAGTGTATTTTGCTCTCATGTACAGGGGTCTTGCCGCGCAGATCGGCTTCGGCCCTCGGTGCCCCGGCGCTACAGCGCGATCCCCTCGTCCGGCTTGCTCTTGTGATGCGGCTCGACATGGATGGTGACGTGAATGCCGGGGCTTGCCTTGCGCAGTGCCGTTTCTATGCGGTCACAGATCGCATGCGATTGTTCGACCGTCATCGCGCCATCAAGGATGAGGTGGAACTCGGCGAATTTCGCCGTTCCCGCTTCGCGGGTCTTCAGGTCATGAAACTCGATGGCACCTGCAGAATTTTCCACAATCGTGCGGCGGATCAGCGCCTGCTCCCCTTCATCAAGCGCATGGTCCATGAGTGCGTTGATCGATGCCGAAATGATCTTGTAGCCCTGATAGAGAATGTTGATCGCAACGAGGATCGCCAGCAACGGGTCGAGCAGGAGATAACCGGTCAGATAGGCAAGGCTCAATCCGGCGATCACGCCAACGGAAGTGAAAACGTCGGCCATGATGTGGTTGCCATCGGCCACAAGCGCGGGCGAGCGAGCCTGCCTGCCGCGCCGGATCAGCAGCATGGCCCAGAAAGCGTTGATCATACCGGCAACGATGTTGATGGCAATCCCCTGCCAGGGAGCGCCTTCAAGCGTTGGCTGACTGATGGCGCGAAGTGCTTCAGAGAAGATCAGCAATGCAGCGATTACAATCAGAACGCCTTCCAGCACGGCGGACAGGTACTCGGCCTTGTGATGACCGAACTGGTGTGTTTCATCGGCAGGGCGCTGGGCAAAGCCGATGGCCAGCCAGGCGGCAAAGGAGGCGATGACGTTGATGATGGATTCCAGCGCATCAGAGTAAAGCGCAACCGAACCGGTCACCCACCAGGCAACGAACTTGATGCCCATGACAAGGAAGCTGACAAGGATCGACCAGGCAGCAAGCTGCCGGATTCCGGTCATCTGCGAAGCCATCTAGGCCTCCTGCACCCGTTCGCGTTCACTTTTCGAATTGGACCGTCTTGCAAGATGCGCCACGACATTCTCGATCATCCGCATGCCGGCATTCCCCCCAAGCGTCATGATCGATTCGGGATGGAATTGCACTGCAGCAATCGGCTTGTCGACATGTTCAATGCCCATCACGATGCCATCAGTGGTCTGGGCGGTGATCCTGAAGCCTTTGGGCAGGCGCACGGGATCGGCAAAGATCGAGTGATAACGGCCCACGGTGATGTCCCTGCCGAGGCCGGAAAATACCCTGCCCGGCTCAAGCACCTTGATGCGCGAGGGCTTGCCGTGCATGGGCACCGCCAATTGCCGCAACTGTCCGCCAAAGGCTTCCGCAAGAGCCTGCAGGCCGAGGCATACGCCGAAAATCGGCAGGTCGCGGCTCGTCGCCATCTTGATGGTCGCATTGCAGTTGAAGTCTTTCGGCATGCCCGGCCCGGGAGACATGACGATGAGATCGGGCTTGTGGGCGTCGATAACTTCCTCGGCAACGGGCGTGCGCACGGTGACGACACTAGCGCCGGTCTGACGGAAATAGTTCGCAAGCGTATGAACGAAACTATCCTCGTGGTCGATCAGGAGGATGTTGATGCCCTCGCCGACCCGCGCTGTCTCGCGCTTTTTGGGCGAGGAATTGGACTGGCCTGCTTCTCGGATCGCGGCAAGAAGCGCCGACGCCTTGAGTTCGGTCTCCTGCTCTTCTTCGACGGGGTCGGAATCAAACAGCAGTGTTGCGCCCGCGCGCACTTCGGCAATGCCGTCTTTCAGACGCACGGTCCGCAGGGTCAGGCCGGTGTTCATGTCACCGTTGAAGCCGACAACGCCGACAGCCCCGCCATACCAGGCCCGCGCGCTCTTTTCATTTTCCTCGATATAACGCATGGCCCAAAGTTTCGGCGCGCCAGTGACTGTCACGGCCCAGGCATGGGAAAGAAAGGCGTCAAAGGCATCCATGCCATCGCGCAGGCGACCTTCGATATGGTCTACCGTGTGGATCAGCTTGGAATACATTTCGATCTGGCGCCGACCGATGACGCGCACACTGCCGGGTTCGCAAACCCGCGACTTGTCGTTCCGGTCAACATCCGAACACATCGTCAGTTCGGATTCATCCTTCTTGGAATTGAGCAGTTTGAGGATCTGTTCGCTGTCCTCGATCGCATCATGTCCGCGCCGGATCGTTCCGGATATCGGGCAGGTCTCAACGCGCCGCCCGGTCACTCGGACATACATTTCGGGGGAGGCACCGATCAGATATTCATTGGCACCAAGATTGATGAAAAACGAATAGGGCGATGGATTGATCTCCTTCAGCTTTCGGGAAATCCCGGCAGGTTCGCTCTTTGCGCGTTCATAGAATGTCTGGCCGGGAACCACCTCGAACAGGTCACCGCGTTTGAACTTCTCCTTTGCGCGGATGACGTTCCGTGCATATTCGCCGGGCTGGTGGTCGCCGCGTGGCGGATCAAACTCGGCAGGGGTAAACAGCGCTTCGGGCGTTTCGCGCGAAAACCCTTTGGTCGACTTCCCGCCAATACTGAACTCATACCGGTCATGCCAGGCAATAGCCTGGTGATGATCGACCATCAGGATTTCATCAGGCAGGAACAGCACGACATCGCGATTGTCGTCAGGTCGCGCCAGCTTCTTTTCCATCTGTTCGAACTGGAATGCGAGGTCATAGCCGAAGGCACCGTAAAGACCGAGATTGGGATCATTCGGGCTTCGAAAAAGGTCAACGATCGCGCGAACCACCGAGAATACCGAAGGCGCACGCGAGCGGTCCTCCTCGGCGAAAATCTCTCCTGGCTCGGATACCCGCAGATCGATCTGGGCATCTGCAACATCCAGCGAACAAACATGTTGATGGTCCTTCAGGACATCAACAATTGCCGGCAGCAGGACCTTTCCGCGCTCATTGTAGGCGATGATCTTCACCGCCCGGCCATTGGCCTCGATACCCAGCGGCGGATCAACGATGGCGGTATCCCAACGTGTATAGCGGCCGGGATATTCATAGTTGGAGGAAAGAACTGCACCCCGCCGGGTATTCACCCGGTCGATCATGTTGCTGATCGCCGATGCGTATTCCGCCCCGACGCTGCTGCGCTCCACGGTAACCCCGCCCTGGGTCACATATTCAATCGGTTCTGCTACCATTTTCTTCTCCGGCTCCTGCCTCTTTCGGCGGAAATAGCTGGGCGACCTGGCAAAGAAAAAGCCGCCCGGAATTCCCAGCGGCTTTCAGACATTTGTGCAAACGCATTTGTCCAACGGCCGCTAGAAGCGAACCCAGGACCACCAATTGTTTGCAGCTTTCATGTTCATGGAAAAAGAATTAGCCGCAAAGCCGAGGCTGTGCAACTGGCAATTGATCCGATGCGACAAAATCAGGATCATCCGTCAAGAGCCCTTGAACAACATCAATACAGGCAACATCAAAAGAAGACCCGGACCGGGCGGATTGGTCCGGGCCTTCCGTTGAGTTTACCTGCCTTCAACAGGGTGCTGACAGCCAGGTACACGTAGCGTTGAGGTTTAGCAGGGGGTTCAACGCGCCGTGTCTCGGTTGCGCGGACTTGAAACCTTGCCGCGCTGTTGTTCGGTAAATAACACTATAGGTTGTATTTGTAAACAGGCAGTTAACGCTCAGGTTGCAGGTACGTAATCATTCCAGGGGACATTTTTTGATATTTATATCAAATACTTGCGGGAAGCTCGAATCATTCGGTCCGCGAGTGTATCCGAAGGATAGCATTTGAACGATTGGCACAGACATGATGCAACCTGAAAGAGAATCAGATTACCGACTGACTGATTGCTTAGCGATCAAGAACGTCCCGAACCTCTACCAGGTTGGATCGCACCCTCAGCAGATCGAAACCAATCGATTCCAGGTGCGACTTCACGATGGAGGATGCGCTGCCATTGACCACAATTGGGGGGCGGGTCTTGAGCGCATCCACCAACTGCTCGTCAATGCGCAGCCAGAGCGAGGTCAGGTTGCGTTGCTGGAAAACGTCACGGAAGTCGCTGGCCATTGCAGCAAGGATACCGTGATAGCCGTAGAGCTGGCCATAGGCGAACCAGAAACGGTCATCCGCACGCCTGTCAAACCCGGTGAAATTGGCAGCCTCCATGCGACGCTGAAGGATCTCCGAAGTCGAGCCGATATCAGCGGTCACCCGGTCCAGGAATTGCAGCAGGTTGTCGGCGCGCGTATCGAAGTCAGCCTGGCAGTTTTTCAATTCCTCATTGAAGGCAAGCAGATCGCGCTGCGCCTCCTTCAGCCTGGCAGTAGTCGAGGGCTGAATAAAGGGAAGCGAGAAAGTCAGCCAGAATGCGTCTTCGCGGTAGTTTGCAGCTTCCCTTGCCTGTTGCAAATTCTGGTTGATCGACGAGGTGCCCCTTACCCGGCCTAGGCGGTCAACCAATTCGACCGCGGTACGGCGAACAGACTGGTTGATGCCGAGCTGGAAGGCGGCCTTGTTGTCGAAGAAGGGCGTATCCTTCCAGTCGATGAGGAAGAAGAAACCCGCCTTCTGGAACGGATTGGACGGCACCCACACATCATTGGTCACATTGCGCTCAATGAGATCTGCCGAGACCTGCACCATGGCAGAGGGGGCACATTTGCCATTTTCGTCCCGTTCACCAGCAGCCTTGTAGTTCTGCGCAAAATCATATTTTGCCACATATTGCGGGTCGGTATTTCCCCAGAACTGCGTGATGTAGACGAGATAAAGATATCCGAAAGCAAGAAACAGCAGGATCAGGAATACGGGGATCTTGATGAACCAGCCCTTCCCGCGAAGCCATTTGCGAAACGCAATGAATGGCCAGAGGATCCAGGCAACCACCTGCCCGATTGCGCGACCAATCCAGTAGAAGATGCTGGTGAAAAAATTCACGATCGGGTCGAGCATGGCAATCCCTCAAATTGTCTGGCGGAAGCCTCAGCCGTAGAGTTTGGCCCGCAAACCGCTTTTGTCCTTTAGATAAGCGTCCTTGATCTGCTGCACAACATATTCGCGGTAGTTTTCAGGCCAGCTTTCATAGCTTTTGTAAAAGCCCTGCTTGTTGAAGACGAACAGGGTCAGGAAATCGAAACGAAGATATTCCGATATCAACCGGTTGGTCAGCCACCAGTCCTCATGCTTGGGGTTGGCCCGCGATATCAGAAAACGATGCGCTGGACGGACTTCCTGAAGATCGATATTCGACCAGTTGTGCGATTTCTTTCGAACGAACTCAAGAAGCGGCAGCGCCCCGTCGCGCTCGATCATCTTTGAGTTTTCATGCACCCAGTTGTCAAGCATGCGATTGTTGAGCCTGCCGAGGTCAATGTCAGGTTCGCGTTCCACCATCATGCCAATTACCAGCATGCGGGCACGCTGTTCCATCAGGCCGGAAGTCTCGATCCACGAACCGCGCGGCGGATCGACCCGGCGTGATTCCAGCAGAAAACGATAAACCAGCGCATGGTCGTTGATATCGATATAGGAGACTTCCCACGGCCGCGATTTGCGGAAACCCTTGGTTTTTGGATCGGCAATTACCGTGATCTGGCGCGCATCGTTGAAAATGTAGACGCCGCCAAAATGCGACGTCCAGAATGCATTGTGCCGGAACACGACCTCCTTGGGGCTGAGTTCGTTGTTGCGGATGTCACCTGTGACCCTCGCGATCTCCACCATGGATTGAAGCATGGCATCATCCTGCCAGGCATCGGGATCCTTGAGCAGTTTTTCGATCATCACCTGCAATTCGGCAGTCTTTCCAAGCAGGTCCGAGGAAGTTGAAAGCTTGAAATTCACCTGCTCGATGGAGAGCAGATCTTCAAGATTGTCGACAGCATGCACGCTGTCCTCGATCTCGCCATAAAGAACATCCTTGATGGTGATGGCGAATATCTCTCGTTTGTTCTTTTCGTAGAATTCGAGCATCAGCTCTTCGGTATTGGAAAAGGCCGTATGCACGACTGGCAGTTCCGCCTGGGCGGGCGTGAGAATAATGAAGCGTCGGTTCACTCCGTTGGGATCAAGATACTGGTCATTCCCCAGCGCCTTGCCGACCTCGGGCGAAAAACCGGTCATGTCTATCTGGAAACGCTCAAGCTTTACCGGTTTCAGGCCGAAACCCTCCAGCGCCTTGTTGTACCGCGCTATCAGGTGCGGCTCGTCAACGGAGAGCAAATTGCCGAATATCAACTGGTTTTCAAGAAGGCGTTTCATGGTATCGGTTTAGCTTTTCTGTCCGAAAACGGGAATTTATTCTGCAAAAGGAGCCGATGGCATGTTACGCGTCATGGCCTAAGCCCCCCAATGCCCATCAGCTTTCATCTTCGCGATCCGTTCGATTGCTTTTTCGCGCTGGCGTTCGCGGCGGATGATTTCCTCAACAGCGGAATTGTCAGACTTGTCGGTGTAGCGGAATTCTGAATCCGCATAGCGGTTGATTTCCTGCATCACCATGTCGAGCGTGAACGGCCCGCGTAACTCCTCGATCATCGCCTTCTTCTCATCATAGGGCTTGTGCATGAAGGTTTCGGGTTTTTCGAACCACTCATCGGGCAGGTCGATATCCATGGCCCGCATCTTGATCGCATCCGTCACGTTCTTGATCGCGCGGCCCGTGAAGCGCGGCTCGGCTTCCTTGATCATGTGCAGATAGGTGCCGACATCGGCCAGTGTCTTGAGCTTGCTGTTACCGGTCATGAATTTCTCATAGACCGCCAGCAGCCCTTCCTCCTTGGGTATTGCATGCTGCTCATAGGCAACCGAGACCGCCTTCTCTATGATCTGCGCCTCGAAAAGATGGTGATCGCCAAGTGGGATATTGTGGTTCTTGCCTGCAAGCAGGACGAAAATGTCGATATAATCATCGCGCGTTTGCGGCCCGTCCACCAGCCACCTTGCCCCTGCCCTCTGGCGCAGCGCATCGTCCACGTTTTCCGGATAATTGGAGAACATGCCGAAAGAGCAGTTGCCGCGCACCACGGTTGTCGCGCCGGCAAAGCTCTCCATCAGAACGGCCGTCACCTCCTGCTGGCCGGCCGAGGCGCGGTCATCGGAGCGCTTGGCCGCGACCTGGTCAATATCATCCACGGTGCCAAAGCCGATGGCACGCGGATTGATGACATTGTTGACGAACTGCTTGCAGTTCTGCCCGGACTTGCCCTGGTAGGACGAAATCTGGTCCACACCGAAATTTTCGTAATGAAACGGATAGCCCGCCACCTGGCAGTAATCATTTATCATGCCGGCGATCATCTGGATCAGGATCGTCTTGCCGGTACCCGGCGCGCCATCCCCGATAAAGGTGAAGACAAAACCACCCAGTTCGACGAAGGGATTGAGCTGGCGGTCGAAATCATAAGCCATCATCATCTTGGCCTGCTTCATCGCCTGATATTTGGCGATGTGGTTGCCGATGATCTCGTTCGGCTTCTTGAATTGCATCACCAGCGGCTTGACCTTTGCGCCAGGCACATCGTCAAAGCCGTTGAGTTCGAAACCGTCACTGTCGAGCTTGAGATGCGTGTTCTCGAAGGCGGCAAGACCGGTAAAGCGTGACTTGCGCGACAGGAGATCGGAAATGCAGGCCTCCGCCGCCTCGCGGATGCGCATGCCGAGCACCGTATCGTCAGCAGAGGAGTCCGCAGCAGAATCAAGGCACGCCACGAACCCCTTCAGGGCATCCTGCGGCGTCGAGAAATCAAAGCTTGGGGGAGCGACGTCGGTAACCGGTTCGCCCTGCGCCTCGACCATCTGCTTGACATAGGCAGACGCGGTAAATGCCGCCACATAGGCCGAGGCTTCCAGCATGGCGCGGTACCGCTCCGCCGCCTCTCCCTGCAGGGCAGATGTCGCGTTTTGCGCGCGCAGCGCGTCCATGCCGGTCTGTTTTGCGTAGACATCGGCAACGGCAAGCGCCACGGCAATTGCCCGGCGCGTCTTGTAGAGCACGGAATGCTGGGCCAGCGTCAACATGCTGTCACCCGGCGTGATTGCCGTGAGCGTCGAGGCAAATTCCACTGAGCGTGATGTCTTGGCCCCGGCGGTCGAAACTGTCTGTACGAAACGGCGGCGCGTTCCGGCAATCTCCGTGTTGCTTTTCGCGGAAGCGGCCTCGACGACCGCCGTTTTGGTCACCAGCGATTGCGCGGTGGCAAGATGTTTGGCGATATCCTCTTCACGCAGGGTCGTCAGTGCAGCATCCATGTCAGGCTCCTAGAAATTCCGCAGCACTTCGCCACCCGAAATGACGTGCCGCTTGTAATCCTCGAAAATCGTATCCGCTTCGCCCGAGGCAAAAACTGCCTGAAAAGCTTCATGCGGCACCAGCGCATGGCGCTCGAATGCTGATACGCCCATGCGGGCCGCATCAAGATCATTGGTATTGATGTGAAATTCCTCGCGCGCCGGATCACCGCCCCAAAGCCCCCATTTGGCAGGCTTTTCATGCACGGAGAAAATCTCCTGAATGGTCCATGTCAGCAGCCAGCGATTTTCCTCCCGCTTGACGGTCTTCAGGATCTGCTCGACCCGAGCGCCGTGGGAAGTGATATCGGCGTGATAGAAGGGCCCCAACACGATCCGGCGCAACTGCTTGGGGTGGAGATGATCGAAATCCTTGTCGAGGCTCGTCGCTATTGTTGAAAGCGTCAGCGAATAGGCCGAATTGCGGTCACAGAAATCATCAAAGCGGTTGGCCAGTTGCGGGTTCAACAGCCCGTCCACCGGCAGCGGCACATCTACTTTTTTGTTGAGCTTGCCGTCCCTGGTGACCAGCGTCTTGATCATCTCGTCAGACGAATCTTCAACCGCCAGCATGTAGACCATTGGCAGATTGGCAGCCCCGTCAAACGCTCCCCAATGAACGATGTAATAAGGCCGCTTTGTATTGGGATTGACCGAAACCCGTATCGTGCGCGGCAGGACAAGCGGCGAAAAATGTTTTCCATCCCTGACCGTTTGCAGATAGCGCCGCTCGGCCATGGTCCGTTGCAGGGCGGTTGGAACAGACTTTTTCGTCAGGATGTAATCCACCATTTCCCGGCGGATTTCTTCCTCGTCCTGTAATTCGGAAAGCCGCCTGTCAGCGCCCTTTCGGTCGATTTCAAGATCGAGTACGTTCTGAAACACCGGAAATCCGCTTTCCGACTGTGAAATGCGAAACTTGTCTGCAAAAGCCAGCCGGTGCTGCCAGCTGTCGAATGACCCGCGCAACCGGTTGAGGTAGGAACCTACCACCGCGCCCACCAGCTCGTGCTGGTAGATAGGGGAATCTTCCTGCTGCAGATAGGTGTCGAGTCCTGCCAGCGCCGCATCGATGGCGGCAAAGTAGCGGTCTACCGGTTCATTGCCGGTTTTGGTCTTTACTGACATGGCTTCACCGATCCGCTCGCATACGCGGCATGATGGATGAAGTACTCACCATGGTCATCCTGACACCAACCGATCGCACTCACCCTGCCTGGAGGTAATCAGCCTTGTTGTGCTTGTCGAGAACATCCTTGAAACGGCGTGCAAAGGCATCATCGGCCAATTGTTTGCGGCGCTGGATATCCTTGGTGGAAAGCATGTTCTTTTCATGCATTTCAAGGAGATCGCCAATATGCGACTGGGCTGCGGCACCGATACCGGCCATGGTTTCCTCAGCCGCTGTATCCACCCTGTTGCCAAGCGTGTTGATCTTGTGCGCCACATCCTGCTGGGCAGCAGTCTTCAACGAGTCTTCCAGCGCCTTGTAGAGCACCACGCGTTGCTCTGTGTCGATCTCCAGCTTGTTGATCAAGGTCTGCTGGGCGGCAATCTGGTTGTTCAGAGAGTCGACAAAGGTCTGGAACATGGAGGTGTAGCGCTCGAGCGTCTGGCTCTCGGCCAAAAGTTCCTGTTCGCGGGCCTGCTGCTGGTTATATTCGGTCGCCAGCTGCGAGCGCTCTGCCTCAAGATCCGTGCGCGCCTTCTGGTCAGTCGATGCGGCAATCCTGTTTTCAAGGTCCATCAGCATCGGGTTGAGTTCCTCGATACGATTCTGGGTCATTTCGAGGTTGTCCATCGTTGTTTTGCGACGGTCGAGTACCTTGCGCAGCGAGGTTTCTGAAGCAGAGTAGCGGCCTTCCAATGAGCCCTTCTGTGATTTCAAAATGCCGATGAT
The DNA here is from genome assembly GCA_964541115.1 of uncultured Salaquimonas sp. Taxonomy (GTDB): domain Bacteria; phylum Pseudomonadota; class Alphaproteobacteria; order Rhizobiales; family Rhizobiaceae; genus Salaquimonas. Next base: position 9,351 of record CAZIPH010000052.1, on the reverse strand, counting down.
CTTGTCGGACTTGGACAAGAGTTCCTGCAAATTGCCTGCAAGGCTCATGTTGCGCACGCGCTCGGAGCGCATGCGCTGCATGCGCTGCTTGGAGAATACACCGATGAACTTTTCCCAGCCGGTATAGCTTTTCATGCTTTCGAACTCGACGCCGAAAACATTGGTCGCATCTTCAAGCCCGATGATTAGGTCGGCAATGTTGCCCTCCATCACACCCTGCTGGCGCAGCACGTCCTCGATACGCGCATTCTCGATATTAAAATCCGCCTCGCCAATGGTTTCGGCCTTGGCCAGCTTTTCCAGAACTATGCCGCTCTGCTCGAGCCTCGTCTTCATTTCCTCGACGGTCTGTCGCGTCTTCTCGATCTCGGCATCAAACTTCTGAAGATTGGCCATGGATAGTTTCTCCTGTGAGAATGGGCGAAATGCCCGGCTGGCTTGAGGGAGGGTAAAGGAGAAGGTACGCATCCCCACACCCGAAATGACTCTGCGGCAATATAGGGGGTGCATTACCCTATTTGAAGCACAGATTTGTGTATTTGCTCACAACTCTATCGGCAGGCCATGTGGTGTCCTGGCAGCCGCTTCGCGCCACTCCCGCGTCCGCTCACCGACTGCCCTTGCATCGGCAATCCCTTTTTCAGCCATCAAATCCTCAAGCGTCTGCAGCCAGACCTCGAAGTAGGAAAGACAACCGCCCCCTTTGCTGTTTACTTTTAGCGCCGCACCAAAGCATTCTGCCCACTCGGGCCAGGTAAACAGCCCCGCCTCATTCAGCGAAACCACCATTGCAAAGGCACGCGCCTCCCAGGGTTCGGCAAATACCGGTTCATTGTGTTCCCGCGGTATCGAGGCCAACGCAGCCAGCGCGTCCTGTGCACTCACCGCGCTCCCTCCAGATAGGGCTCAAAGAGGTCCAGCGTAACGCTGTGCGTGCCTGCGCCGAACAATTCCTGCGCGCTGAACTCAACTGTATAAAGCCATGCCGGGTTCTCGCCTTCTCCCCTCGCATTGCTGTCGGGAAAGACATGGGCACCATTGATATGGAAAATACGCCCGCGCTTTGCCCGGGCATAGCGCGGCAGGCGCGTATGGGTGGCCGGATTGAGGTTGAGGGTCCTGACGCCATCACCAATGGCAAAGGCAGGTTCGCTCGCTATCTCGCGATGTGTGGGCCCGCCCGCGGCAAGCCCTTTCCTCATGCCTTCACGATCCGGCGGTTGGCGTTTCGTTGGAACCGGCGGGATCCCGACCCTGCCGCTGGCAATTTCATCAGCTGTCACCATCCCGCGCTCAAGCATCAGCTTTTGCAGCCCTGCGAGCCATATCTGGTAGTAGGTGGACGAGATATATTGCCGGGGCGGAAGGCTCTCTCGGGCAAATCGCGAGGCATCTATGTTCCACATTCCGGTGAAACCCATACCGACGGTCAGCGCCATGGCCTTCTTTTCCCATTCATCGTGAAAAAGCGGTTCATCGGTTTCCGGTATAACCGGGCCGTAGCACTGCATGCCGCCCATGTCGTGCGGGCCGTTCATGCCGTTACCTCTTCGGGTGACAGCACCATGCCGGTGCCGATCATCGAGTCACGCGTGACAAGTTCGGCCAGTTTTTCTTCGCTCCACCCATCGGTTCCGCCGGGCCGCTCGGGAATAACCAGGTAGCGCATTTCTGCGGTAGAATCCCAGACCCGGATCTTCTTGCCTACCGGCAAGGTAACCCCGAACTCGGCAAGCACAGTGACCGGTTCACTCACGGCGCGCGAGCGGTATGGCGCGGACTTGTACCAGACTGGTGGCAGACCGAGAACGCTCCAGGGATAGCAGGAGCACAGCGTACAGACGACCATGTTGTGGGTGCCTGGCGTGTTTTCGACAATGCGCATGTGTTCGCCCTGACGACCTGAAAACCCGAGTTCCGCAATAGCCGCAGTTGCATCCTCGCGCAGGCGCTCGAGATAAGCCGGATCGCTCCAGGCTCTGGCGACCACCTGCGCGCCATTGCGCGGCCCAACGCGGGTCTCATAAGTTTCGACAATCTCGTCCAGCGCCTCTGGTTTCACATAGCCCTTTTCCACCAGAAGCGATTCCAGCGTTCGGACCTTGATCTCCATCTCGTCGAGATGCGAGTGATCATCGTGATGGTGTTGGTGGATCGGATCAGTTGTCATGCTGAATTCTGTTTGATCTTCCCTGAAAGCGCAATTGATTATCCCTCATTCGTTTCGGTCTGCCCAACCCGTATGGAAGCATATTTTCCTGCCCCGGCAGCACCATGATTGACAAATACACAGGACCAGCCAAACGCCCTGTCCATGAAGATGATTTCCTCACAACCAGCCTGCGTGTCCGCGACCACATCAGCCAGTACTGCGATAGCAGTTGTATCGCAGCATAGCGATGGCATTCCGCTTTCATCATTGGGCAGGACATAAGCCTGTCCATTGACCAGTGAGGCTGTAAAAACGTCAACCTTTCCGTCCCTGAGCACATTTGCAGATGGCATCCCATTGCGCGAAGCGGCAAGCAACTCGGGGAAATCCCTGCTCCATCGGGCCAACAGGCGCACCTTTTCGGATTTTACCAGCATCTTGCAAGGGATGCCCGCTGCCGCAAGCCTTTCTGTGAGGTAAGTGAACATGCCGTGTTTCCACTGTGTTGCGTGTCACCTGGAGCGTCCACAACACTGCCAGGCAAGTCAAGCGGCGCTTGTTGATCCCTTCCGATCACCTAAAGTCTGGCTGGTCAATAATCCTGACTTCAATCCGCCAATCAACGCCCCTTGAAGCCGATCATGTCCCCGGCGGGCCAACGGCCGATCTCTTCCTCGAAATGGCTCCGGCAAAGCGAGACATATCGGTCATTGCCGCCGATCACGACCTGTTCACCATCCCGGACCACCTTGCCGTCCGGGCCAAGCCGCACGACCATTGTTGCCCGCTTGCCGCACCGGCAAATGGTCCGGCATTCGCGCAATTCATCGGCAATCGCCAGAAGCGCCATCGAGCCGGGAAACAATTCGCCCTGAAAATCGGTACGCAGCCCATAGCACATCACCGGGATTTTCAGCCGGTCCGCGACGCGAGCCAACTGCCAGACCTGTTCCTTGCTCAAAAACTGGGCTTCGTCGAGAAATACGCAATGAATGGTTTCATGGGCCTGATGCTCGCCTATTTCGGTAAAGAGGTCCGAATCCTCGCCAAAGGTCCGCGCCTCTGCTGAAAGCCCGATCCGCGAGCCGATCCTGCCCGCTCCCGCACGGTCGTCGAAACGGGCCGTGTAGAGCATGGCATTCATACCGCGTTCGCGATAATTATAGGCAGCCTGAAGGAGCAGCGTGGACTTGCCCGCATTCATCGTGGCGTAATGGAAATACAGCTTGGCCATTTCGTCATTCTTTCCGTGGGTATTGTTCTTGCTATTGTGAGGACAAATCGGGCGCAAGCCTGTCCGCCTGTCTTCCACAGGTGACAGCTGTCATTGGCTGGAAAGGAATTAGAATGAGAATCGAAAACAAGGGTGATCTGGTTGCCATCAGGGCGCAAGGCGCGCCGCTGCGCGACAAGCCGTCAAACTATCCCGAACCCTTCTTCAGCCGCATGGATAAGCGGCACAAGCGCCCGCTGGGCGATTTGTTCGGCCTGACGAATTTCGGCGTCAACTGCACGACTCTGGAGCCGGGAGGCGAATCTGCGCTGCTACACACCCATTCGAGGCAGGACGAAATGATTTTCGTTCTGGAAGGTCATCCAACCCTCGTTACCGAGGACGGGGAATTCGAACTTGAACCTGGCATGTGCGCCGGCTTCGCAGCGGGCGGCATTGCGCATCAACTGGTCAACCGGACCGGTTCACCGGCCACATTCCTGGAAATTGGCGACCGCACAAGAAGCGATGAGGCAAGCTATCCGCGCGACGATTTGATGGCGGTGATGGACGGGGATGGCAAATGGAAGTTCAGACGCAAGGACGGAACTTCTTACTAGGCAACCTTCGCGGCACGGTCCGATTTGGCAATTCGATTGAATTCACGGATATAGCCCATGGTGCGGTTGGCATCCTGCGGCTTGCCAAACAGATAACCCTGTCCTGCATGGCAACCGAACTTCTTGAGGCTTTCTGCCTGATCGATTTCCTCGATGCCTTCGGCAACCACCGTCAAGTCGAGGCCAACACACATTTCAAGTATTGCCCGCACGATATGCTCGGCCGGCTTGTCTTCGCCGATTGCCATTATGAAGGCACGGTCGATCTTGACCTTGTCGAGCTTCAGCTCGCGAAGCCGCCCAAGGCTCGACTGGCCGGTGCCAAAATCGTCCATGGAAATGCGGATACCTGCATCATGCAATTCCTCGATGATCTTCGCCGCCGTATTCGGGTCTGACATCATGGCCGTCTCGGTGACCTCGATTTCGAGCCGGTGCGGTGCAAGTCCGGAACGGCGAATCGTATCCAGAATGGCCGTGGCAGTATTGGGATCGACCAGCTGGGTGCTGGAAAGGTTGAAGGAAAGGAACAGGTCGTCGGGCCATTCCGCAGCCGTTCTGGCAGCCTTGGCAAGGAGAACCTCGGTAAGCTGTGCTATGATGCCGCGCTCTTCAGCCAGTGCGATGAATTTTGCCGGTGAAACAAAGCCCAGTTCCGGATCAATCCAGCGCGCCAGCGCTTCGAACCCCAGCAGGGAGCCGTCCTGCAGGGAAATGATCGGCTGGTAATGCGGCGCGATGATATCGTCGGAAATGGCACGGCGCAGTGCCTGTTCCATCACAGCCGCCTCGCGAACATTGCGTTCGACTTCCGGTGAATAAACCGTCATCCTGCCCCGGCCATTGCGCTTGGAATGGTATAGGGCAGTTTCGATATTGGCGGTGATTTCCGAGAGGGACTCACCTGCCTCGGGGAATATCGCAAAGCCGAATGATCCGGAAATGCGGACCGAAGAACCATCGATATCGAACGGCGCAAGCAGAACATCCTGCAAGAGCTTGCCGACCCTCGCTATTTCCTCCCTGTTTGAGATGGAAGGAAATACGAATGCGAACTCGTCGCCATGGCGGCGGAATACAAAGCCGAATGGCTCTATTGCAGCGCGAAGCCGCATGGCGCATTGTTCGATCAGGTGGTCCCCGCCCTGCCGACCATAGAGGTCATTGATGGGCTTCATGCCATCTATATTGACAAAACCCACCGCGAATCCGTCATCTGCGCCTGTCGCAGCTGAGGAAAAGCGCTCCAGCAGGGTGTTGAATTTCTGATCAAGGCGGAGCGAATTGCCAAGGCCGGTTGCCTTGTCCGTGAATTCCAGATCCTCAAGGCGTACCCGGTTGGCAGGTTTCGGTCTCGGCAAAAGGTTTGCCTGGCCACTATCGACCGCTTGCGGCGCCAAGCCTGACAGGTTGGGGTCAGATTTGCCGGAATAGGCAAGATGAAAGACAAATACCGCGCCGCCCATGAGGAAAACACCCAGCCCGGTTCTTGCAAACTCCACCTGCAAAACGCGCTCACCCAGTAGCAGGGCAACAGCAGAGATCGTCATCACGATTGCAAGGACGGTAAAGGTGTGCCGCATTCGCAGCTCCTCACCTCCATCATGTTTCAGGAATCCGGCAGCAAGCAATATTCTGTTCATTGTTTTCCCCACATAAGGCCTTGAAGTTAGCGCATAAATGTAAACGCGCTTCTTAAGGTCTGGTCCCAATACACGGTTCCGGAGGGCAAAAATTGAACAGGGTTAATCTCGGGTGAATGCCGGGCCGGGCGGCAGGATCTAGCCGCGTATCAATCTGACGACTGATCGTCCTGCGTGGTTTGGCCGCCCTTGAAATTACGGGCAAACAAATAGAGTTCCACCGAACCGTCCCGCGAGGCTGGCGGTTTGACGTGATGAACTTCCTGGAAATTTTGCTTGAGCTGGTTGAGCAGCGCAACTTCGGTTCCGCCCTGAAATGTCTTCGACAGGAAATGTCCTCCCGGCTTCAACACCTTGATTGCAAAATCGAGGGCAACTTCCACCAGATGCATGGTACGCAGATGATCGGTCGCACGGTGTCCTGTGGTGGGTGCAGCCATGTCCGAAAGAACAATGTCAGGCTGATGGCCACCAAGCGCGTCGATCAGCGCAGCAGGTGCGTCATCATCAAGGAAGTCTTTCTTGAGGATGATGGCACCAGGTACTTCCATCATGTCGAGATAGTCGATGGCTACCACCAGAATGTCTTCCGGCGTCGAGCCGGTCCGCTCGACACAAACCTGTGTCCAGCCGCCGGGCGCTGCCCCCAGATCGATGACCCGCTTGCCCTTTTTCAGGAAATGGAACCGGTCATCCATTTCCTTGATCTTGTAGGCCGCGCGCGAGGCGTAACCCTCAGCCTTCGCCTTGCGCACATAAGGATCATTCAACTGCCGCTGCAGCCACAACGTCGAGGACAGCTTCCTGCCCCTCGCCGTCTTCACCTTGGTGTGCATCATGCGCTGGCTGCCACCTGCATCATCCTGCGACTGCCCGCTTTTCGGCTTGCTGTTCTTGCCTGACTTGCCGCCAAACGGTCCCTTCTTGCGTGTCATCTGTCCCTGGAATCCCGGCTGTCATTGCTGTTTGATTGCCCGGACCTGTTGCCGCGCACTTGCGAGGGATGCCTGCGCTTCCGGTTCATTTTCGGGGGAAGCCAGGCTGCGTCGCGCTCCATCATTTCGGTAAGAATGCCCTCGCGCAAGCCCCGGTCCGCAACTCGCAACCTTTTGCTTGGCCATGTCTGGCGGATGGCCTCCAAAATGGCGCAACCGGCCATTACCAGGTCTGCCCGCTCGACACCGATGCAGGGGCTGGCGGCCCGTTGTTGATAGTTCATGGCAATAAGTTCGTTGATAACCCGGTCAATGTCCCCGTGGTCAAGCCACAGCCCGTCCACCAGCCGCCGCTCATACCGCGGCAGGCCAAGATGAATACCGGCCAGCGTCGTCACCGTACCCGAGGTTCCGAGCAGGTGGACCCGGCCACTGCTCCAGAGCCGCCCCAGCGCATCGCGTCCCTCAAAGGCATCAATGTGTCCGCGCACTTCCGCAACCATATCGGTAAAGACCTTGCGGTTTACGTCCCGACCGCCATGGCGTTCCGCCAGTGTCACCACGCCCACCGGAAGCGAGGTCCAGGCTGCGATCTGCTCGGAAATGCGTGCCTTGCGCTGTCGGCGGTCCACCAGCACCAGTTCCGATGAACCTCCGCCAATATCAAAAAGCACAGCGGCGTCGGCCTTGCGGTCCATCAACATGCTGCAACCCTCCGCAGCAAGGTGTGCCTCTGTCTGACGGTTGATGATTTCCAGTTTCATGCCGGTTTCGGAATGAACCCTCTCCAGGAATTGGGAACCATTGATCGCCTGGCGGCAGGCCTCGGTGGCAATCAGCCGGTGCCGCCGGATATTGTGGCCAACCAGCTTTTCGGCGCAAATTCTCAGCGCCTCCAGCGCACGGTCCATCGCCGCATCGGAAAGCCGGTCGCTGCTGCCGAGGCCCTCGCCAAGGCGAACAATGCGCGAGAACCCGTCAATCACCCGGAACCTGCCGCGTTCTTGCGGCAGGGCTACCAGCAGACGGCAGTTATTGGTTCCCAGATCCAGCGCCGCATAGGGCTCGACCCGCCGCCTCGCAGATTGCCGCTGCTGGGAAGTCCGCCCGCCAAAGGTACTGTCGCCCTCATCGCGGCGATGATCAGAGGCTGGCCGCCAGGCACCATTACCCGCTCGCGGAGGATCCGGCACAACTGGCGCATAGGCGGCATCGGGCGTCTTTTGAACCGGGGCGCGCAGGCTGCGTGCCAGAATGGCTTCGTCACTTTGCGGGCTGTGCGGCTTCTTGCGGCCCTGGCGCGAATTGCGCTTGAAGCTGCGCCCTGCACCACTTGACGTGGCTCCTCCAATGGAATGGTTGCGCTCGCCGTGAACACCGCCGTGACGATGTTCGCCAATATCGCGATCAGCTTCGCGATCATGACCTTTCGCGCCGTCCGCAGGACGGTTTATGTTCTTTCTGCGTCTGGGGCGGGCTGTTATGCCCGCGCTGCCGTCACCATTTCGCGAAGCGGCAAAGCCGGTTCCCCGCTCGGCATTCCCCAATGAGGAACGCTGATTCGGACCGCTGTCAGGGGAATTACCCCTGCGTTCCCGCTTTGTCTGTGATCCATTTGATCTGTTTTCATTTCTGGCGTCATGTTCAGACCGGATCTCGCTGTTTGCAGGGCCGCGCCGCTTGTTTCGGCGCTTTCTGCCCTTCTTGTGACGGTTCAGCTTCTCCCCGTTTTGGCCATCCGGGCCAGGAAGTTTGCTCAAACCGGTATCCTCGCCCCGTGGGGCCGATATTTTATAGTTGCCCAAGGGTACCATTGCCATGGGGTTTGGCAAAGCGGAAAATCAGCATGTCGCGGCACAAGCGGCGGGGAACAGGGCTTGCAATGCGCGCCCATGGGACGTATAGCATCGCCGCCCGCTACAAAAGCGCACAATGAATGCTCTGTCTGCTCTCAAAGCCGACTTGCGCGGCAAACTGTCGGCAGGCCACCATTGGTTTGTGCTGATGGGGAATAGTTTAACGGTAGAACGACGGACTCTGACTCCGTTAGTCCTGGTTCGAATCCAGGTTCCCCAGCCAGTCTTGCCAGTCTGAATGCTACTGGTTCACTGCCAAACTGCTTGGACCGATCATGCGGCAGACTACTCAATCATTGCCTTCATCAATTCAGAAATGTGCAGCTACCCGAAAATGCATTCGCCAGTTTCATAGGTGGGCACATAGGCGATTACAGTGGCGGTCTGGCGCGCCGTCGATCAATCAAGATCCGCGTTTGTTGTGAACAGAAAGTCTTCACCTTCAGCCGAGGCATGGCAGCTGATGCAGCCCTGTGCACGACCTGCTATGGGCGTTCCATTTAATGTCTGGTCGAGCGAGCCGTCAGGAAGATATTTGGCCCAGAACCAGTCGCCGGCATCAGGCGCATAGTTCTCGTCTCGGCGGAACATGATCGTTACGGACGCCAGATGGTCTGAGGGATTTGCGAGCACCTGGTCAACAGTAACCCCTTGCGGACCATAATTGCGCTTGACCACGAAAGTACCTGTGTGACCGTCGATAGTCGCATCCGTGTAGAAGGTCTCCAGGATCATGCCGTGAGGATCCGTTCCCGGATAGGGCAAGGTGTGAACTGCACCGTCCCCTGCCAGGTTCCTGTCCTGCATGTCTTGCCAGAGCTGACCAGCATAGTCCTGGTCTTGCTGCCCACCAATATCCTGCGCGGCCGCAGCACTCACAATGAGGCTGATTGCGCTGCCAAACACTATTAATCTCATCTCTATGTCCTCCT
>CAZIPH010000051.1:0-20512 GCA_964541115.1 uncultured Salaquimonas sp. | reverse complement strand
GCCATGACCTTCACAAGGTTGGCTCGGTAGGCGCTGTCGCCATGGATGTCTGAAAGCATTTCGCCCTCGTCCACGCTGCAGCCCGCAATCGCACCTGCCGACCAGTCACCTGACAGGATGTTTTCCATTTCTTCATGACGGAACACTCCGTTCGAGCCTGCACCGGTGACGCCGACGCGCGCCATGCCGTTCTTCAGCTTGGCAACGAAGACGCCGCACATCGCATAGCGCGAGGCAGGGTTCGGATACTTGCAGTAAGCCGCCTTGGCAGGCGCCGGGAAGGTGACTGCCGTGATGATCTCGTCTTCCTCAAGCGCGGTCTCGAACATTCCGACGAAAAAATCGTCGGTGTCGATAGTGCGCTTGTTGGTCATGATCTGCGCGTTGAGCGCCATCATGGCAGCGGGATAGTCGGCCGCCGGATCGTTGTTGGCGATGGAACCGCCAATCGTTCCCATGTGCCGTACGGCCGGATCACCGATCAGGCCTGCCAGGTTGCAGATCGCAGGACAGACCTTGCGAAGTTCCGCCGAGTTGGCAACTTCAGCATGGGTCGTTCCCGCGCCTATGGTCACCTGGTTGCCATCAATGGTGATACCTTTCATGGCGTCTATATGGCGCAGGTCGATCAGGTCGGACGGGTCGGCAAGGCGCTGCTTCATGGTTGGCAGGAGGGTCTGGCCTCCTCCCAGAAACTTTGCATTGTCCGATTTGCCCATCATGGCCGCGGCTTCATCAGCCGAGGAAGCGCGGTGGTAGTTGGTTGCGTACATGTTGATCGCCTCCCTTATGCGTTCATCGCCTTCCATACACGGGCAGGAGTTGCCGGCATGGAAAGGTTGTTGTTGCCGATGGCATCGGTAATCGCATTGATGATCGCCGGCGGTGAACCGATCGCCCCCGCCTCGCCACAGCCTTTCATGCCCATGGGATTGCCGGGGCAAACCGTTTCATGGGTGGAAAGCTTGTAGCTTGGCACGTCTGCAGCACGCGGCATGGTGTAATCCATGTAACTGGCTGTCAGAAGCTGGCCGTTATCATCATAGATCGCGTGTTCCAGCATGGCCTGGCCAACGCCCTGGGTTATTCCGCCATGAACCTGTCCTTCGACAATCATCGGATTGACGATGACGCCGAAATCGTCGGCAGCGACGAACTGGACAATCTCGGTCTGGCCGGTCTCAGGATCCACCTCTACTTCGCAGATATAGGTGCCGGCCGGGAAGGTGAAGTTGGTCGGGTCGTAAAACGCGCCCTCCTTCAGACCCGGCTCCATGCCTGCTGGAAGGTTGTGGCCGGTATAGGCAGCCAGGCAGACTTCATGCCAGCCCAGTGTCTTGTCGGTTCCGGCGACCTTTACCACGCCATTTTCAATGACGATGTCACCTTCATCGGCTTCCATCAGGTGCGCGGCGATCTTCTTGGCCTTGGCTTCGACCTTGTCGAGCGCCCTCGAAATTGCCGACATGCCGACTGCGCCTGAGCGTGAACCATAGGTCCCCATGCCAAACTGCACCTTGTCGGTGTCGCCGTGGACGATCTGGACATTGTCGGTTGGAACGCCGAAACGGTCCGCCGCCAATTGGGCAAAGGTCGTCTCATGGCCCTGGCCATGGCTGTGCGAACCGGTCAGGATCTCGATGGTGCCGACCGGGTTCACGCGAACCTCGCCCGACTCCCACAAGCCGACACCGGCGCCCAGCGAGCCAACGGCTGCCGACGGGGCAATGCCGCAAGCCTCGATGTAGCAGGACATGCCGATGCCGCGTTTCCTGCCGCGCTTTTCAGCTTCCGCCTTGCGGGCGGCAAAGCCATCCCAGTCGGCTGCCTTCATGGCTGCTTCAAGCGTGGCATCATAGTCACCGGCATCATAGGCCATGATGACCGGCGTCTGGTGCGGGAATTGCCGCACGAAGTTCCTGCGGCGCAGTTCTGCCGGATCAAGGCCCAGTTCGCGCGCTGCGGTTTCCATCATCCGCTCGACGAGATAGGTCGCTTCCGGCCGGCCGGCGCCACGATAGGCATCGACGGGCACGGTATTGGTATAAACCGTGCGCACATTGCAGTGGATGTTGGCGATATTGTATTGGCCCGACAGAAGTGTCGCGTAGAGATAGGTCGGAACCGAGGACGAAAAGAGCGACATGTAAGCGCCAAGATTCGCAATCGTGTCGACCTTGAAGCCGAGGATCCTGCCGTCCTTGTCAAAGCCCATCTTTGCCGTCGTCACATGGTCGCGGCCATGGGCATCGGTCAGGAAGGCCTCGGTACGGTCGGAAGTCCATTTGACCGGCACGCCGCATTTTTTCGAGGCCCACAGGCAGACGATTTCCTCGGGGTAGATGTAGATCTTGGAACCGAAACCGCCGCCGACATCAGGTGCGATCACGCGCAGCTTGTGCTCGGGTGCCACCTGGTAGAAGGCCGACAGGACGAGTCTTGCCACATGCGGGTTCTGGCTGGTCGTATAGAGCGTGAAATGGTCCTCGGCCTCATCGTAATTGGCCAGCGCAGCGCGCGGCTCCATCGGGTTCGGCGACAGACGGTTGTTGGTGATCTCCATCTCGGTGACATGGGCAGCGCCTGCAATGGCCTTGTCGGTCGCATCGCTTTCGCCGATCTCCCAGTCGAAGATGAGGTTGTTCTTCGCTTCGGGGTGAAGCTGCGGGGCGCCATCCTTTAGTGCCTCGACGGCGCTGATGACATGCGGCAGCACCTCGTAATCCACCACGACCGCCTCGGCAGCTGCGCGGGCGCCCTCGATCGAGTCGGCAACCACCACTGCAACCGCATCGCCCACATAGCGCACCCGCTCGGTTGCGAGGGCAGACCATGCACCCATGTTCATGGGAGTGCCGTCCTTGGAATGGATCATCCAGCCGCAAATGATGTTGCCGATGCCATCCCCGGTCAGTTGCTTGCCGTCCAGCACACCCGCAACGCCCGGCATTTTCTCCGCGGCGGACTTGTCGATACCCTTGATTTTGGCGTGTGCATGGGGTGAGCGGACGAATGCGGCAAAGTTCATGCCTGCAATCTTGTAATCGTCGGTATACTTGCCCTTGCCAGTGATGAAGCGCTTGTCCTCCTTGCGGAGCACCCTTGCGCCAATACCTTCAACTCCCATTTCTTCCTCCTTGGATGGCGGTTAATGCCGCCCTGAATTTCCTGATTGGCTGATACCTGCAGCCGTGCGAAGGCAGATCGCTCCTCAGCCCATTGCCTTTGCGCCGGCCTCTATCGAGCGGACAATGTTGTGGTAGCCCGTGCAGCGGCAGATATTGCCCTCGAGTTCCTCACGGATTGTCTTCTCATCAAGGCCGCCGCCGCCGTTTGCCTTGTGGCGGTTCACCATGTCGATGGCAGTCATGATCATGCCGGGGGTACAGAAACCGCATTGCAGTCCATGGTTTTCCTTGAAAGCCTGCTGCATGGGGTGCAACTCACCGCCATTGGCGATGCCCTCGATCGTGGTCACCGCACTGCCGGAAGCCTGGGCTGCCAGAATGGTGCAGGACTTGACCGCCTTGCCATCAATATGAACCACGCAGGCGCCACACTGGGACGTGTCACAGCCCACATGTGTACCGGTCAAATTCAGATTTTCCCTGAGCAAATCCACCAGCAAGGTGCGGTCTTCGACTTCCTTCTCAACCGTCTTGCCATTTACCGTCATGGACACTTTGGCCATGCAATCCTCCCTGATCAAAACAAATCGTTCCAAACGTCAGCAAAGCGACGCATGTGGGGAGAAAGACAGCCTTTATTGGTAAACACACCTTGCCGGCAATACAGCCGACTATCGCGAAACCAGGATGTGCCGCGTTCCTCCCAGAACAAGTGAAGGGCCGAAAACATGCCAACCCCGAAAAGAGTTTGGCGCAGTAAATGCAACTCGGCAAGGTGGCAGAAAAAGATTTTTACCGGTTTTGCAGCGACTTTGGTCTCACCTGCCCTCTTGAAAAGGGACTACTGGAAGCGTGAAAGCAGCGACTTGGTCGGGAAACAGTCGGGCTTGAGGCCGTTCTTCTGCTGCCAGTCGCCTATCGAACGCCTTGTCTTGAAGCCGGGCAGGCCGTCTGCACCGCCCACATCATATCCAAGGCGTTCAAGCCCGCGTTGCATCAAGGCTATGTCGGAACGGTACATTCCCCCGACATTTCCCCAATCTGCGGCAAAAGTCGCACCGCCATATTCGATCCGGTCGCCAGCATGGCCGACAAACAGCGCATAAAGATCGGACATGTTGTATTCCTTGATGACGAAAAAATTCGGCGTCACGACAAAGGCCGGGCCGTAGCGCCCGGCAGGCATCATCAGGAATCCGACCTGATTTCTTTCATGAACGGGGAAGGGCCTGCCGCTAATGCGGCGGATACCCATTTTTTCCCAATCGGAAATTTTCCTGCCCTGGTCCGGCCCCTCAAGTGCACACGATAGATTGTCCGGCAGCGAGACCTCGAAACCCCAGTCACGACCGCGAACCCAACCCTTTTCGGCGAGATAGCCTGCGATCGAGGCCAGGGTGTCGGCTTCGGAATTCCAGATATCGGCAATGCGGTCACCATCGCCCGAACGGGCATAGGCCAGATAGGATGACGGCATGAATTGCGGCTGGCCGAGCGCCCCGGCCCAGGAGGAACGCAGCGCATCCGGTGCAATCCCGCGCTTTTCGACCATTTCAAGTGCGGCAAGAACCTCGCCGCGAAAATAATCCTTTCTTGTGGAAAGGAATGCCTTGGTTGCCAACACCTCGAATGCATTATGCGGTATCTTCGCGCGCCCGAAGGCAGACTCCCTGCCCCATATGGCAATGGCGATCCGACCGGGAACGCCTGTCTCGCGCTCGAGCTTCTTAAGCGTGGCTGCATGCTTGTTGAACAATGGCTTGCCGCCACTTACCACGCCATTGACCGTGTTTGGCGCGAAATAGGCCGCTGGTGAGCGGAACTCAGCCTGGCGCTGTTCCCTGGGCACGGATTTTTCTGCGTTGGGCAGGACAAGATCCGGCAGTTTCAGATTGGGTTCGACGCCCGAAAAGGCGGCATTGAAGGTTTTTTCCGAAATGCCACGCTGGCGGGCCTGGGGCCAAAGGTCATTGGCCAGCCAGGAACGGAACTGCGATGAAACGGACTGGGCATTGGCTGGGCTCGCGGCAGGCGTGGCGGCGAGGAAGGCCGCGATCACCAGCGCAAACAGGGAAAGAACCATATTCTGCATATATCAATGGTATCAAGCAGTGTGATTCGGGGCAAGTATGGCGGGCGTGTTTCAGGACGCTCTGTCAAACATGCGGGTAAACGCTTGCAGACGAAATGTTATCCCCGCCCGCAAAACCTCTCCTATCCTTGCCCCACTGTCTCCCGCGCAAACATTTGTCTGATCAATCACCAATCACAGCCGCCTCCAATCACATGGTGTGGACGGTTCCCTGACATGGCACTGGCGCAATCCGTCGAATGAACGAACGGCGCAACGCCCTGCATTTTCGAGCGGCTGTGACTGTCCTCACTCACCCATCTCGATAAAGCGTTGCAGGTGGTGGTCGGTATCGCCAAGGACATGATCGAGCATGATGATGCGCTTGGCATAATGGCCGACCGGGTATTCCCAGGTCATGCCCATGCCACCATGGATCTGGATCGCCTCTTCGGCGACCTGGCGCCCGATACGGCCAGCCATGTGCTTGGCAGCGGAAGCGTACCACTCACGCAACTTGCGCTGGTCGTTGAGGTGCCCGGCGGCGTTGACCACGGCCGAGCGCATCTGTTCAATCTCGATCAGCACATCGGCCATGCGGTGCTGAAGCGCCTGGAACTTGCCGATGATGACGCCGAACTGTTTGCGGGTATGCATGTATTCGACTGTCAGGTCCTTGGCGACTTCCATGGCGCCGAGGGCTTCGGCAGATGCCGCCAGCATTGCCGTTGCGTGTGCCTTTTCGATGACTGGAAGGGCTGCATCCTGCTTGCCGATCAATTCGCCCGAAGCGCCTTCAAGAATGATATCGGCGGCCGGATAGCCATCCACGGTGCCGAAATTGCGAATGGTGACACCGTCGGAATTCGGGTCAACGAGGAAAAGCGAAATGCCATTGTCGGCAGCAGCGGAGCCGGAGGTGCGGGCCGAGATTACCAGGATATCCGCATCGCCAGCGCCCAGCGCGACAGCCTTGTGGCCCGTCAGTTTCCAGCCGCCATTGTCGGCAGCTTTCGTCTCCACATGATCGAGATTGTATCGCGAGCCTGGTTCGCCATGGGCAAAGGCCAACAGTTTTTCCCCGGCAATTGCAGCCTCAATGTTTTCGTTTGCAGCCTCGCCCATTGCTTCAGACAAGACGGTACCGGCGAGCAGGGTCGGCAGGAAGGGTTCGACGACCAGCGAGCGGCCAAGCGCCTCGAAGACCACCATCAGGTCAGTGCCAGCGCCGCCAAAGCCGCCATTTTCCTCGCCAAAGAGCGCGCCAATGACGCCCAGCTCGGCAAACCTGGCCCACATGTCAGGCGACCAGCCCTTTTCACTGGCGACAATTTCGTGGCGCCTGTCAATCGGGTAATTGTCGCGAAGGAAACGTTCGAGGGTGTCGGCCAGCATACGCCGGTCGTCGGTAAGGGTGAAATCCATGCGCCGAACTCCTTACAGGCCAAGTTTAGTTTTGGTGATGATGCCGCGCTGAACCTCGTTGGATCCGGCATAGATCGCCATCTTGCGGTTGTTGAAATAATCCGAT
This sequence comes from uncultured Salaquimonas sp., assembly GCA_964541115.1. GTDB lineage: Bacteria > Pseudomonadota > Alphaproteobacteria > Rhizobiales > Rhizobiaceae > Salaquimonas. Next base: position 13,782 of record CAZIPH010000051.1, on the reverse strand, counting down.
GCGACGGCATTGGCATAATCGGGACCGATGGGAGCCTCATTGTATCCCTCGTCAAGCGCCTCGGAAACGAAAGGCATGGCGTAGGGGCCAAGGGCGCGGCGCGCCAGATCATTGATTTCGAGACGGATATCGACACCCTTGATCTTCAGCATGGAGGATTCGGGGCCGGCTGCAGCCCCGGCATCAGCCTCGACCAGCACCCTGAGATTGGTGGTCTTCATGGCTTCAAGATCCATCTCGACCTTTGCCATGCGCTGGGCAAAATAGGGGTCATGAGAAAGCGGCTTGCCGCGATTGGTCTGTGATTTGGCAATCTCCTTGAGGCGCTTGAGCGCGGCGGTCGAATTGCCGACATTGGCCGTTCCCGTACGCTCATGGGTGAGCAGGTATTTGGCGTAGGTCCAGCCTTTGTTTTCTTCACCCACGAGGTTTTCAACCGGAACTTTCACGTCGTCGAAGAAGACCTCGTTCACCTCGTGCTCTCCGTCGAGCAGAATGATAGGGCGTACGGTGACGCCGGGCGTATTCATGTCGATCAGCAGAAAGGAGATGCCCTCCTGGGGCTTGCCTTCATTGGAAGTGCGAACGAGGCAGAAAATCCAGTCGGCATAATGGCCGAGTGTGGTCCAGGTTTTCTGGCCATTGACGATATAATGATCGCCCTGACGCACAGCCGAGGTTTTCAGCGAGGCAAGATCGGAACCGGCACCGGGTTCGGAATAGCCCTGGCACCACCAATCGGTACCATCAAGAATGCGCGGCAGGTAGTGGGCCTTCTGCTCCTCGCTACCGAACTTGATCAGCACAGGAGCCAGCATGTTCAGCCCGAAGGGAACAGCGCGCGGGGCGCCGGCATCCCAGCTCTCCTCATCGAAGATGTGGTTCTGGACGGCAGTCCATTTCGCGCCGCCATATTCTTTCGGCCAGTTGGGGGCCAGCCAGCCCTGCTCGTTCAGGATGGCGTGCCACTCGACCATATCTTCCCTGGTCAGGCGCTTGCCGAGCTTCATCTTCTCGGCTGTGCGCTTGGGCAGTTTTTCGGAAAGGAAGGCTCGCACCTCCTCGCGAAACGCCTTGTCGGCATCGCTGAATTCCAGATCCATCTTGTTCTCCTCATTTCCCTTGGGCGTGCCAGATTACTACACCCATGTAAAAGCCCTGATGCAAAAGCGTTCTTGTAAAAGCGTTTGCGACGCATCACCCTAGGCCTGCCCGGCCAATGCAAAGGCAGCAACCGGCAAATCGCATCATGCCCCGTCGCGGATGGCAACCATATGGAACCTGAAAGCCCCTTGGCAATGAAAAACCCGCCGCAAAACACAATTTCAGCAACGGCATCAATAGGTGAAATTGCGGCCGACCTGCTGGAGCAGGAAATCCCGGCCTGCCTTGTGCGGATCGAGGCCGTCAGCGGTTCGGCGCCGCGCGAAGCCGGGACGGTAATGCTTGTCAGCGAAAACAGTTTCTGGGGAACCATCGGCGGCGGACAGCTCGAATGGGTCACCCTGGCAAAGGCCCGCGACCTGCTGGCGGGAACTGAAGATGAACGGCGCGAGAGCATTTCGCTGGGACCGGAAATCAACCAGTGTTGCGGGGGGCGGGTTGATCTTTATTTCGGGCAGCTGGATGAGCAGCGCATGTCAATGCTGACCGCTTCCGACGCCGCCCCGCTTCCAAAGGTCCAGATACATGGCGCAGGCCATACCGGGCATGCCCTTGCAAGGGCGCTTTCGCTTCTTCCGCTCGAGGTGGTACTGGTCGATACGCGCCCTGACGCGCTGGCTGACCTGCCAACGGGCATTGCAGCGCAGGTGTCCGCCCTGCCCGAGCAACTGGTGCGCGAAGCAGCGACAGGAACCGCATTCGTGGTGCTGACCCATTCGCATGATCTCGATTTCCTGATTGCCGCCGAAGCGCTTTCACGGGGCGATGCAGCCTATGTCGGCATGATCGGTTCCAGGACAAAACGTGCGGTCTTTGCCAAATGGCTCGGCAGGAACGACTACGAACCGGCCCTCGCCAGCAGGCTGGTTTGCCCTATTGGCGGCAGCAGTGTCCGGGACAAGCGGCCGGAGGTCATTGCCGCGTTGGTTGCGGCTGAATTATTGCGGGTTTTTGCAGACGCCAGAGAAGGACGCGACAGCTAGAACCCGGATTCGCGCAACAAAACGCTGGCAACACGCCGCGCCACGCGGCTCGCCGCACTCTGCCGCTCTCCCTCGACATGCACGACACCACGTATGACGCTTTCAACGTCGGACCCTGCCGCAGGTGATCCGGCAGAAAGATGCACCGGATACCAGGCGCCCCTTGGCCGGATTGCGTCAGCTTCGCCCGGAGCCCCGGCAAGCGTTGCGATGCCGCCACCATGGATATCCGCCAGCATGGGGTCGGGAACGCCAAGTAGAGCTGCCTGCCCGATGTGCTCAATCGAAACGGGAAATTTCGCCTGGCGCGGATTGTCGGGAATGAAGATGCCCTGTGCCCCGTTGTCGATACGATGCATGCCGTTTTCGTCAACCGCTGCCGTCACAGAAAGCGAATTTGCCGGCTTGAGAAATGCAAGCCGCTGGGCGGGGTTGAGCCACAGGCCGGGGCGCAAATTCCCATCGACATTGACCAGCGTGCCGGCCCTATCGGCGCGAATAACCAATTGTGCCAACAGCCGCGCAAGGCCTTCAGCTTCATCAAGATTTGATGCCAGTTCCTGTTCGAGAACAAGCCGCAGGGACTGGTCCGTGGGATCTGCGGTCAGGCGTGCAAGGCGCTGGCGAAGCAGGGCACCGGACGCCTGATTGCGCGCAATGGCCTCTTCGAGATCAGGTGACACCAGCCGTGCCAGAGCCTCGCCCTTGCTGACCACCCTGCCCTCCCAGAAGCCATGTTCGACAATCATTGCGCTGCCCGCGGCATGGATTGCCTGCATGTCCGCCATACGTGCGACGGCAGGCAGACTTATCCTGCCAAACCAGGGAATGAAGAAGAGAACAGCGGCAATGCACAGAACGCCAAAGGACATCCAGCTTTTCTTCTGCATGATGATTTCCTCACGGTTTTCCCACCAGTTTTTTATTTCCCGCCAGATCGGCAGGAGAATGAACCAGCAGATTTCGATGATGAAAAGTGCAATGCCGATCACCTTGATGAAGAAGTGATAGACCAGCAGGGCAATGCCCAGAAAAAGAAAGAAGCGGTAAATCCAGGTTCCCCAGGCATGCAGGATGATGGCGTTGCGCCAGCGTGACGGCAGGAATTCCGGCGGCGGTTTCTGAAGCCCGAACAGGATCTGGCGTAGCCGCCACCTTGCCAGTGCGAAACCCCGGTCCTGCAGGTTTTCAAATCCGATCGCATCCGAAAGGACATAATAGCCATCAAACCGCATGAAGGGATTAAGATTGATCGCGAGGCTTAGCACCCATGAAAGGGTGGCTGTGGAAAAGGCAACCGAGCGCAGTGGCCCGTCCGGCAGGAATACCCAGAACAGCGTTGCAAAGACAGCCAGCGCCAGTTCTGCATAGATGCCAGCCAGATCGATGTTGAGCTTGCTGGATCGGCGCTGCAGCCGGTGCGCCCCGGTGGTGTCGGTATAAAGAATGGGCATCAACAAGATGAACGCGATGCCTATCACCGGTACATGAACACCGTATTTTCGTGCCATGAAGGCGTGCCCCAACTCATGGACTGCCTTGATGAAGACAAGGCTCGCACCATAGATGAGAAAACCCTCAAGCGACAGAAAAGCCATGAAGGTGGCGAAAAACACGTCCCATTGCCGCGAGACCAGATACAGCGCAATGACCGCGAAGGATGCAAGAATGATCGCAAAGCTCCGCGTGAAAAGCGGTGCGACGATCGGCCATGTGTAGTCAAGAAAGGTTTGCGGGCGAACAAGCGGGATCCTGAAAAACAGGTAGTTGTGAATAATACGCTGCCATAGCGGTTTCCTTGCTGCAGCGCCCTGCTGCCAGATTTCTCGCCATCTGTCCTGGCGAGTGTCCAGCACTAGCGAGTTGGCAAGCAGGAACCTGGCAAAGCCTTCGACCTCGGCTTCGCTCACCCTTTCGCCAGTGGTTTCCTCGACCCGGCTGATGATCCTTTCGGGTTCAACAGGCCGCCATGCGCTCAACATGGCAACAGCCTTTGCCCCTACCCTGAAATAGCGGTTTCGCAGGGGGTCATGGATCAGCCAGGACGGTGCGCCTGTCCATTCACTGCCGGCGGGCAGCAATTGCAGATCCTCCCGCAAGGAGGGCAGGCTCGCCTTCTGTTTTTCGTCCGGGGCAGGAATCATCCAGCCCTACAGACCGAAAGTTTGCCGCAAAAAGGCGACCGGCTTGCGGAACAGGAAGAGCCAGAGAGGCACTGTTTCGCCGTGCAATTGTGCTGTGCCATGCAGGCCAAGGCGCAGTTTGTCACCTTCGCGCTCAAGCGGTTCTGCTTTCAGCCTGAAGACCAGACGGCCATCCTCGCTCATTTCGGCTTCATATGATTTCCGAGTCAGGTGCGCCGCCACCGGATCGAGCGGATCTGAATCCAGGAAGACATTCACCCTCGCATTTTCCGGCAGGGCAATATTGTCCTCGACTGCAAGATCGATCTCGAACTGCATCTGGCTGGCGTCCGAAATGCGCATGATCCTTTCGCCGGTGGAAACAGGACGGCCGACCCATTTTTCCTTGCCTGAATAAAGAACAATGCCGTCGGTTCCGGCGCGCACTTGCACGCGCTCAAGTCGCTGGCGGGCTGCATTCCTCTCGATCAATGCAAGATCCAGTTCGGCCTTTGCGATGGCGAGTTCACGCCTGGCATCACCGGCAGAAAATGCATCCTGGCTGGCGCGCTTGTAGCGGGCCTCTGCAATCGTCACCGCCTTTTCCGCAAGGTCGCGCTGGTTGCGCAATTCGATGGCATTGAAGCTGAGGAGAATGTCGCCTGTGCGAACCTGTTCATTTGGCCCGACATGGATGGTCTCGATCACACCGGAAATGGGGGCAGCCACAATTTCAGGATTTACCGGCTGGATACTGGCCGGGGCCAGCACCCGCATGGAAACGGGAATTAGCATCACCAGGGTCAGGATCAGAATGGCGGTGAGGCTGATCATACGTCCCTTGCCTGCCAGCAGCCCCGCACGCCGCGGGGCAAAGGCAGCAAGCGAATGAGCGAGGACAGAACACTGGCGACCGGCCAGGGCAACGGCCCCCGGCTCCAGGGTACGCCGCGAAAGATAGGATACCGCACCCAGCCGGGCCGCACTCCCGGGATGCAGCAACGGGATCGTCAGGACGCAGGGCGTTGCGAATTCGCCTCCGGGCGCGGTCGCGGGATTCAACCTGTACTGAAACGGCTTTGCCTGAGCCTCATCCTGCGCCAGTTCATCCGAAAGGACAGCCTTGCGGGCCCGCATGGTAATGTCGATCTCGCTTTGCAACCATCGCATCAGGGGAGCATTGGGATCGGGGCTGGCCAGTCCCTTTACGGCGATTATGGATCCGGCTGAATGGCTGCGGGCCGGCAAATGGACAAGCACCTGCGCCGCGCCGGTGGATTTGGAGAATTCGTTTGCGGCAAAATAGTTCAGTTCCGCCCGACTCTTGAGACCACGGATTTCCGCTTCCATGGCCAACAATTGTTCGGCCTGTGTCAGGCGGGCTTTCAGGGAATTGAATTCACCCGTCCTGTTCAGTGAGCCAATCGCGGATGGATGGGCCGACCCCGGTCTCACGTACGCAGGTGCCGGACCTGCAGTCGGCGAAGCCGAAACCGGGGCGCCCGAAAGCGGGTGCCCCGCTGAAGCTTTCCGCTGCGATGAGCGAGCCTCCCTTTCATCTTGCGGCAGTATCCGACTTAAGGCCGGTTCACCCATCCGCCTTGCCTTCGAAAATCGCTACGCCACTCATACCGGGAAGCAGATTGTTTTCCGCCACGGATTGAAGGAGGCCGAAAATTCGGATGGTCTGGCTGACCGGGTCGATCTCCGGTGAAAGCCGCTGCACCGTTCCTGCAAGGCTTGCGCCGGTCTCCTCAACCTTGAAGGAAAACCTGGCTCCCTTTTCCAGCCAGGCTAGCCAGTTGGAGGGAACAATCAGTTCGACCTCCAGTGAACTTTCATCGATAATGCTCATCAATGGTTCGCTGTTGCCGGGATATTCAAACGGCCTCGCATTGACCAGGGCGACCCTCCCCGAAAACGGCGCAAGTATGTTGCAATCTGCCGTGGCGACCGCGTTGATCTGTGCCTGTGCCGTCGCCTGGCTGGCGCGGGCCGCCGCAAGTGAGACCTCGTCCTTGCCGATGGCCCCGTGCCTCAGCAGACGCTTCTTCGAGTTGTACTCGATCCAGGCCGCATCAGCCGCAGCCTTGGCGGCTTTTTCCTCGGCATCATATCGCGCACAATCAAAGCTCACGAGCAGGTCGTCCCTTTCAAAACGGTCACCCGGGCTGAAGGGAAGCTCAAGGATTGGCGCCTGAAGCAGCGTGCGCAGCTCCACCCGCATGGGCGCACTGAGCAGGCCACGCGCTGAAAGAGCCTCACCAATTTGCGATTGCTCGGCATGGACCGGTGTGGCCAGTACAAATGTTAAGATCGTCAGCAGTGCATTTGCGAAGTCATTCAACATACCCGATCCAGGCTGGCGCGCTTTACCCGCCATGATCGCCCCTTGCCTGCCAGACCTGCGCCAGGCTCGAAGCAAGACTGTTCACATCCGATGACGTATCAAGGAAATCGCCCCATGGATTGACGCCGATCGAGGAATAAACGGTGGCAAAGGCGTTTTGCAGGTCGGCATAGGCAATGTCATATTCGGCAGAGGCAACCAGCGAGTTCATTTCCTCACGGATGAGACTCTGTTCCGAGGCAGTACCCGACGACGCTGACGCCCTTACCTGATCGAGCAGCCGGTTCTGTATCCCGAAATATTCCTGGGCGGTATGGGCGGATTTGCGCAGATAATGATAGCGGGCGCGTGCAACTTCGACCTGGGTCATGATTGCCATTGTCATCGCCAGCGAGCGCTCATCGTTGAGCCTGATCTCGGCATCGGTAAGCTGCTTGCGTGCCGGATACTGGAACAGCTTCATCAGGTTCCAGGATGCCTTCGTTCCCCAGTTCACCCAGTTGTTGTCCAGAAGAAAATCATTGCTGTCGAAACTGGCCGATTTGTAAAGCTGGATGCCCGGCAAGAGTTCAAGTAGTGCAGCCTCTGCCTCCTGCACACTGATGCGCGACTTGTAGGCGATCTCGCGGATTTCCGGGCGGTTCTGGAGGGCAAGGCGCACCATTTCGCCAGCAGGTATCTTCATCTCCAGATTGGAGATCCTGCGCTCGGGAATGACAAGCGAATAGTGCTGGTCCGGAGGCAGGTTCATGAGTGCAGCCAGCTGGATTTTCGATGTCTTGAGTTCGCGCTCAAGACGCTGGATCCGCTTCTTGATATCGACCAGTTCGCGCTGGAAGGTGAGTGCTGCCACGGGAGAGGTGTAGCCGGAATTGCCAAGGGCACGCGAGTTTTGCAGGGCGCGTTCGACCCGGCCTTCAAGCCTCTGAAAACCGGTCAGCAGGCGATCTGCGGAAACGGCGCGCCAATAGGCGCTACGCACATCTTCCATGATGCGGATGATGACCTTGCGCTTCTGCTCCTCCGCGATCATCGCTTCATTTGCTGCCTGCCTTGCACGGACATAGGAAAGTCCAAAATCGAGGATGTTCCAGGAAAAGGTGATGTCCTTTGTCAGGGTTTCCTGTTCGCGCGAATAGGAGGGGTTGGCCGAGCGGTTGCCGAGAAGGGTTTCGCTGTAGGAGAACGGCCTGTTGTCCCGATCCGAATAGTGGGAACTGGCAACAAGCGAGGGAAGCATGTCCGCCCTAGCGACGCTTAGCCTTGCATCGGCCAACTCTCTTGCCATCATCTCGACCCGATGATCAAGGTTGTATTTGAGCGCCCTTGCCATCGCCTCATAAAGCGATATGTCGCGGCTTACCTGCTCCTGGCCTGCCGTTGCCCGCGAGAGGTTCGTTTCAGCCGTCAGGGCAAGTTCACTCTCGCTCAGCGGCTCTGGCGTGACCATGCATCCCGAAAGCAGGGTTGATCCGAGCAGGGCTGCAGCAAGCAGTTTCGGTCGCCTGACTGGCGTGAATTTTCCTGCCTCACTCGCATTGATTGTAGTGTCGGGCATGGGAGTTGCGCCCAGATGGATGTTTGTCATTCTCAATCCTCAGCTTGTTTTTTGAAGCAGTGAGCGCGCTTCATTGAGTGGTTTGTTGAAATGGGCCTGCAACTGGCCGCTGAAACCCGCCGCCTCCTGGCCACCAGATACGATCCTTACCTGTAACCGGCCTGCATTTTCCTCGATGCGCAGCTGAAGGAAAACTTCAGAGCCGGAGCGGTCCGAACCAATCAGGACGACTTCGTTGCCGCCTCGAAGTGTCGGGTTTTGTAGTGCGACAAGGTTATTGCCGTAGATGGAAGCCTCATCGCCGGCCGCCAACCCATTAATGCTGTCGACTTCCCAGCGCATGTCACTGTCCCCGGTAAGGACCTCGACAAAGATCGCATCCCCCCAGGCCAAGGTGCGTATCAGGTAGTCGTTTTCATCAATACTTGCTGTCGCATCATCCCCGGCATAATAGCCATGGCCGAATACGCCGGATGGTCCATGATCGCCTCCGGCCAGATGCCCGCGGGTCCTTTCGATCCAATCGGTTGTCTCCGTCACCGGATGACCGTTCGCATCGAGGGATATGCCCTCGCTCAACGGGCTGATCTGGTAAAGCGTCGCGGTCAGCGGATGATCAAGATCGAATATGCCCGTGTCCGGACCCAGCCGGGAAATCGTGTTGACCGCGCGGTCGACGATCAGTTCAGGCGACAATGGCCCAGGCTCGCCAAAAGGATCATTGGCAGGTGGACCGGGCGGACCCATTGGTATCCCGGTATCCGGATTGACTGGATCAGAGATGATAAAGATGAAGACAGACGATATTGTGCCACCCTGTCCATCGTCTGCGGTTACCGTGACCGTGTAGGTTCCGTTGCCATCAGGTGCCATCGACACCGCCGCGCCATCAATCGTGCCGGAGATTTCACCGGTTGACGGATCAATGGACAGGCCGGGCGGAAGGCCGGTCGCCGAATAGGTCAGCGAGTCACCATCCGGATCGTTGAAACTTCCTGCCACCTGGAAGGTGAAATCCTCACCGGCGATCTCGCTGTGGTCCGGCAGGCCATTGGCGACCGGCGGAGGATTGAGGATCTGGAAGTCAACTGTCGTGGTGACCGTCACGCCATCAGGGTCGGATGCCGTTACAGTCAGCGGGTAAAGACCGTCGCCATTCGGGCCGCCAATTGAGGCATCAGATGGCGGCGTTCCCGTTATGACGCCGCTGACCGGATCTATCGACAGCCATGAAGGCACATCCGGGTCAGCCGGATCGAAGCCGAAGGTGAGCGGTTCGACATCCACATCGTGGAAGTAGGGCGAGATATCGAGCGGGGTGATCGGACCGGCGTCCTCACCGGACTGGTCCGGGATGACGTTGTCGGGATCGCCCGGAAGCGTCGGATCGTTCGGATCCGGGAACGGATTGTTCGGGTCGATAACGACCGGCGCGTCGTTCGAGCCGGTGACGGTGAAGGTGACGAGCGCGGTGTCGGTACCACCATTTCCATCATCAATGGTATATTCCAGCGTTGTAACGCGGGTTTCGCCGTCATCAAGATCCTGGAAGTCCGTGCCGGGATCGAAGGTATAGGTGCCATTACTGTTGATGGTGAAGGTGCCGCCATTTGAGCCGGCCACCGGCTGGCCAACGCCTGCCGGGTCGCCATTGACCTCGCTCACCAACAGCGGATCGCTGTCGGGCGCGGTGTCCGCGTCGATGCCATTGCCATTGTCGGCGAAGACATCACCCGAGAGCGGGGCATCCTCGTTTGTTGTCAGATCATCTGCAGCGGCCACAGGCGGCAGGTTGCTGGCGGTTATCGTCACCGTGGTCGTTGCCACATTGCCCTGCGGGTCCTCGGCGGTGATGGTAACCAGATACTCCCCGGGATTGGACGTATTGCCACCTTGGGAGGCATCAGGATCAAGTGTGCCGATGATGTCGCCCGTAACAGGATCGATCGACAGGCCCGGCGGCAGGTCGCTTGCCGCGAAGGTCAGCGTATCATCTTCGGCATCGCCAAAATAATCACCAGCCGGGATCAGCGTGACCGTGTCGCCATCATCATATGAAACGTCCGGGATCAGATTGTCCGGATCAGCAATGACCGGCGGGTTGACCGGATCGTAGGACGGATCGGTCGGATCGGTGGTCGGATCACTCGGGTCGACCACCTGGACCGGATCATTGACACCGTTGATGTTGATGGTCAGCGTTGCCGTGTCGGTGCCGCCATTACCATCGTCTATAGTGTAGGTAACCACTTCCTGGACGAGATCGCCATCGGTAAGCTGGTTGGCAGTCGCATTGGGCGCAAAGGTCCACGAGCCGTTATCGGCAAGCGTGAGTGTGCCATGGGTCAGTGTCAGCACGGCAGGCGTACCCGGCACGACAGGGGTGCCATCGACATCGGTCACGACAACGGGATCGCTGTCAGGTGGCGTGTCGGCATCTCCCGTTGCGGGATCGGTTAGCACATTGCCGGTCTGGTTCTCATCCTCTGTGGCGAACGAAGTGTCGTCCACGGCAAACGGATCGAGGTTGGAGATGGTCAGCGTCACCGTGGTGGTGGCGGTATTGCCATAGGGGTCCTCGGCGGTGATCGTCACCAGATACTCGCCCAAATTGGGCGTATTGCCGCCCTGGGAGGCATCGGGATCAAGCGCGCCGGTGATCTCGCCGGTTAGAGGATCGATTGACAGGCCCGGCGGCAGGTCGCTTGCCGCAAAGGTCAGCGTATCATCTTCGGCATCGCCAAAATAATCGCCAGCCGGGATCGGCGTGATCGTGTCGCCATCATTGTAGGGTTCGTCCGGTATCAGGTTGAGCGGGTCGGCAATGACCGTCGGGTTGGTTGGATCGTAGGAGGGATCGGTCGGATCGGTCGCCGGATCGTTGGGATCGACCACCTGAACCGGGTCGTTGACGCCGGTTATGTCGATGGCCAGCGTCGCGGTGTCGGTGCCGCCATTGCCGTCGTCGATGGTGTACGTCACCGTCTCGGTCACGGTCTCGCCTGCATCCAGCGTGTTGGCTGTTCCATTCGGCGTGAAGGTCCACGAGCCATCATCGTTGACCACCAGTTCGCCATGGGTCAGCGCCAGCACTGCCGGTGTACCCGGAGCAACGGGGGTGCCGTCGACATCGGTCACGACAAGCGGATCGCTGTCAGGCAGCGTGTCGGCATCTCCCGTCAACAGATCGGTCAGCACATTGCCGGTCAGGCTGTTGTCCTCATCGCCCGTGGAGGCGTCATCAACTGCCACCGGAGCAAGGTTGGCGACATCAATGGTCAGCGGAACATCCACCGTTCCGCCATTGCCGTCATCAATGGTGACAGTGAGCGGGTAGATGCCATCGGAGTTCGGACCGCCAATGGATGCCGACGGATCGACCGTTCCGGTGATCGTGCCATCCGGGTTGAGCGTCAGCCCAACAGGCAGCGGATCAGTGGTGCTGAAGATCAGGTTCGGATCATCGGTGCCATCGGGGTCGATCACATATTCATCCAGGTTGATGAGCGGCGCGGTGGTGTAATCCTCCCCATCAGCGACCGCCTGGACCGGGATCACTGTGTTCGGATCGTTGGCCTCCACCGGATTGGATGGATCAGGCTGCGGATCATTCGGATCCACGATCACAGGTGTATCATTGACGCCATCGATGACCACGGTGACCAAAGCAGTGTCGAAGCCGCCATTGCCATCGGATACCTGGTACTCGATGGTTGTCGCAGCCTGCTCACCCACTGCCAGGTAGTTGAAGTCCGTACCCGGATCGAAATTGTAGGTGCCATTACTGTTGATGGTGAAGGTGCCGCCATTTGAGCCGGCCACCGGCTGGCCAACGCCTGCCGGGTCGCCATTGACCTCGCTCACCAACAGCGGATCGCTGTCGGGCGCGGTGTCCGCGTCGATGCCATTGCCATTGTCGGCGAAGACATCACCCGAGAGCGGGGCATCCTCGTTTGTTGTCAGATCATCTGCAGCGGCCACAGGCGGAAGATTGGTAATGGTGAAAGTGACATTGGTGGTGAAGGTGCCACCATTGCCATCGTCCACTGTTACGGGAATGACATAGGTTCCCGGATTGAGCGGATCGCCGCCGACGGATGCACCGGGATCAACGGTTCCCGAGATGGACGCACCATCGAAGGTCAGGCCGGGCGGGAGATCGGCCGGATCAATCGTCAAAGTCAGGACATCACTGGTATCGGGATCTGTGAAGTAGGGAGTCAGATCGAGCGGTATTGCGCTTTGCCCGTCAGTGAGGGATTGCAGGGGAATGTAGTTTGCCGGATCAACCGGGGGAGTGCCCGGATCTGCCGGATCAACCGGAACAGGGTTGTCATTGCTACCGGTGACTGTGACGGTGACGGTTGCGGTATCGGTTCCGCCTTCTCCGTCCGAGATCGTGTAAGTGACGACTGTGTCGCGGGTCTCGCCGACAGCCAGATCCTCGAATTCGCCATTTCCGTCGAAGACCATGTCGCCATTGGAAGCGATTGTGAAAAGGCCGCCGGCGTCGCCTGCAACCGGGTTTCCAACATTGCCGGCGGCGCTGTTGACCTCACTGACCGCAAAAATGTCGCCGTCGGGATCAGTATCAGTCCCGCCGCCATTGTCAGCCAGGACATTGACACCTGTCAGGACGAGACCTTCGGTTGCGGCCATCGTGTCATCGATGGCATTGGGGGCCGGATTGGCGATGATGTACTCGACCACCGTCTGGCCGGTCAGGCCTCCGGGATCGGTGGCAATAACCGTGACCGGATAGACACCATCGCTAGCGGGGCCGCCCTGGGAGGCGTCCGCAGGCGGTGTTCCGGTGATCTCGCCAGTGACCGGATCGATCAACATCCAGACCGGCGTGGTGGCCGGATCCAGTGAGTAGACCAATTGGGAGGCAAGATTGTCCGGGTCGGCGAAATAGGGGCTGGTGTCAAACGGCGTCAACGCCTCACCGTCATTACCGGTTTGTGTCGGCATGGCATCGGCCGGAGTTGCCGGGTCGCCGAGAGGATCGACCGGGATCGGCGCGTCATTGACCGGAACGACCGTGACAAAGGCGGTACGTGTCGCTGTCGGGTTTGTTCCATCGGTCCCGGACACGTTGATTTCGCGCACACCGGCGACCGGATTGTCGCCGGAATTGGCGAATGTGATGGCGGCAATGGCGTCCTGATAGTCGGCGAGTGACGCGGTACCGGTCAACTGGAAGGTAATGGTGCCCGGCGCCGTCAGTTCGCCCGGCGCTGTGCCAACCAGGGTAATGCCTGCAGGGAGCGCGCCGATGTTCAGGATATCGCCTGCCTCGCCATTGGCCAGTATGACGGTCAATCCTTCGAGGTTGGTGTCATCCAGATCGGTAATCACCACGCCATCCGAGATTGGCGCACCGGGATCGTTCTCGACATAGGTACCCTGATAATTGCCGGAGTTGATGCCGGACGTGTTACCATCATCAAGATCAAGGGTCGGCGGGTCATTTTCCGCCACGACATGGATCGTCGCTGTCGCCAGATTCGAGCTGGCAGAATTGGCATCCGAGGCCTGTACGGTGATGTGCCGGTCCGACGGATCAGGGTTGTGGACATCATTGGTGGAAGGCAGGAAGGT
>CAZIPH010000050.1:0-20729 GCA_964541115.1 uncultured Salaquimonas sp. | reverse complement strand
CTTAGGCACCGTCAGTTGCCTGCTGCATTTCCCCGAGGATGGCAAGGGCGGCCTGTTTGCGGTCTGCGGCAGCGACAATGGGCCTGCCCACCACAAGATGCGATGCACCTGATGCGATCGCATCAGCGGGCGTCACGACGCGCTTCTGGTCGCCTGCATCACTGCCCGAAGGGCGAATTCCCGGGGTGACGATTGCCATGTCGGGGCCAACAACCGCACGGACTGCTGCGGCTTCTGCAGCCGAGCACACTATGCCGCCCATGCCTGCGGCCCTTGCGTCAGCCGCCCTGCGCACGACCAGATCGGCGGCAGTTCCCGCATAGCCCGCCTCCGCCAGATCGGCGTCATCCATGGACGTCAGAACAGTGACGCCCAAAAGGCACAGGCCGGACCCCTCGGCAGCCCTGACAGCTGACCGCATCGCCCTGGGATAGGCGTGCAGGGTGAGCATGTCGAACCCCATTTTCGCGATGTTTGAAACGCCCTTCTCGATCGTGTTGTCGATGTCGAGGAGTTTCATGTCGAGAAAGACGCTCTTGCCCTCGTCCTTGAGGAGTTTGGCAAGATCAAGCCCGCCCACAAATGCCAGCTGATAGCCGATCTTGTAGAAGGTCACCGTGTCCCCGAGGGAGGATACGACTTCCTCGGCTTCCCCGATCGTGGGTAAGTCGAGTGCGACGATGAGACGGTCGGATACGCCAGCGGATATCTGTTCCATGTGTCTGGTCCTGTGGTGCGCGCGGCAATTTCGTCCGGAAACCACGAGCAGCAATTGCGGTCATTGACAGGTGTCGAACGTTCCGCTGCGCTTAGGACGGTTTTTGCGCAAAGGCAAGCCAGCAGGCATGCCCAAGCCAACCTTGCGTTCAAGGCAGCAAGCTGGCCTTTTCCACGAGCGAACGACAGGCGGCCGTCAGCATGGCGGCACTGCGCTCATTGGCCATGCGGCCCTTGTTGTCGAAGGCAGTTTTCGCATTCGTCACTGCAAGCTGTTCTGAAATCACCAGCATTCCGAGGCGAACCAGCACTTCACGCAAATGACCGATGGCAGAAATTCCGCCCATTGCGCCAGGGGAGGAAGATGCTATCGCGCAGACCTTGCCCCTGAAGGGGGTGATGGCCTTGCCGTCAACCGTCTTGACGAGGCTGATCCAGTCTATGGCATTCTTCAAAAGGGGGGGGAGCGACCCGTTGTATTCCGGCGTTGCGATGACAATGGCATCGTGATGGTGAAACTGCCGTGCCAGTTTCGCGGCATTGGCGGGAATGAGCGCAGCCTGTTCGATGTGTTCGAGCACGAAGGGCAACTCATAATCGGCCAGCGTGATGCGCGTGACATCACAATTGTGGTTTACCAGTTCTGCTACATAGGCATCTGCCGTCTGCTGGCTGTATGCGCCTGTCCGGATCGAGCCGACAAGGACCAGGATTTTTGGTGTTTTCTGCAAGGGGTCCTCCGGCGGTCTTGGGGAGTTGCAATTCAGGCGGGGTGTTTGTCGGTCGGGCGGGAGTTACTTATCAGGTTTTCCTGTGATAAATCCAGAAGCGCGATGTCGGTCCTTTTGCCGACACCCCGTCTGGCTGCCTTGCCGGTCGGCGTTATCGAGCCGGTGCTGCGCGGTCTCCTCAACCAGCCCTTTACGAATCGGATATCATTTTCAAGGCATTTGCGGCGGCTCAGGACCGGACGGGTTTCAGGCTGCATATCGGCTCAGTACCCTTTCAGCCCAATCAGCTTTCAGTCTGCCAGACCATCGAGGAAGTTTTTCATTCTCGAGAAGAAACCGGCGGAATCGGGATTGTTCTTTTCAGAGGAAATCTCCTCGAATTCCTCCAGCAGTTCGCGCTGGCGCTTCGTCAGGTTGCGCGGGATTTCCGTAACCACCTGAATATAGAGATCGCCGAAATTCGTGGTCCGCATGACCGGCATGCCCTTGCCCTTGAGGCGGAACTGTTTTCCGGTTTGGGTGCCTTCGGGAACCTTGACGCGTGATTTGCTGCCATCAAGGGTTGCCACCTCGAATTGTCCGCCGAGCGCTGCTGTCGTCATGGAAACAGGAATGCGGCAAAACAGGTCTGCGCCATCGCGCTGGAAAAACTCGTGCGGCTTGATCGAAACAAAAATGTACAGATCGCCCGAGGGGCCGCCGCGCGATCCGGCCTCGCCCTCGCCCCCAAGGCGGATACGGACACCATCCTCGATACCGGCAGGAATATTGACTTCAAGCTGGCGCTCGCGGGTCACGCGGCCATGGCCGCCGCAATCGGCGCAGGGATCAGAAATGACCTCGCCGCGACCCTGGCAATTGGGGCAGGTGCGCTCGATGGAGAAGAAGCCCGATGCGGCGCGCACACGGCCCGAACCCGAACAGGTAGCACAGGTCTTGGGCGAGGAACCGGGCTTGGAGCCCGAACCGGAACAGGTTTCGCAGGAAATGGCAGTTGGCACGGAAATCTGGGCGGTCTTGCCGGTAAAGGCTTCCTCCATCGTGATTTCCATGTTGTAACGAAGATCGGCACCGCGTTCGCGGCCGCCTGATGAACGGCGGCCACCACGGCCGCCCATCATCTCGCCAAAAATGTCCTCGAAAATGTCGGAGAAGCCGCCGCCGGCAAATCCACCATTGCCGCCCCCAAAGCCGCCGCCGCCCTGTTCAAAGGCTGCATGGCCGAACTGGTCATAGGCGGCCCGTTTTTGCGGATCCTTGAGGACCTCGTAAGCTTCGCCTATTTCCTTGAACTTGGCCTCGGAGAGCTTGTCACCCGGATTGCGGTCCGGATGGTATTGCATCGCCATCTTGCGGAAGGCGCTTTTGAGCGCCTTTTCATCGCATGAACGATCCACTCCAAGCAGTTCGTAGTAGTCTGTCTTGGTCATCGATCCCAGCACGCTTTTCCCTGATTGTCGGAAGAATCAAACGGCCCCGCACCATGTCCGGCCATCAGGCCGGTTGGTACGGGGCAGATTGTCAATGTCAGGCAGACTTCTTCTCGTCTTCATCGTCGACTTCCTCGAAGTCGGCATCAACGATGTCCTCGTCTTCCTCATCACGTGCTGCATGGGAAGCAGCATCGGCTTCGGCAGCTTCTGCCTGGGAGGCTTCATAGATGGCCTGACCCAGTTTCATGGTGGCTGTAGCGAGGATTTCGGACTTCGCCTTGATATCCTCGGCCGATCCGTCTTCCACGGTAGACTTCAGATCTGCAATGGCATTCTCGATTTCCGCCTTGTCGCCGGCAGAGACCTTGTCGCCATGTTCCCTGAGCGACTGCTGTGCCGAATGGAGCATGGCTTCGGCCTGGTTTTTGGCCTCGACCTGTTCGCGGCGTTTCTTGTCGGCATCGGCATTGGCCTCGGCATCCTTGACCATCTGATCGACTTCCTCGTCGGACAAACCGCCGGACGCCTTGATGGAAATCGCCTGTTCCTTGCCGGTACCCTTGTCCTTGGCGGTCACGTTGACGATGCCGTTGGCATCAATGTCGAACGTCACCTCGACCTGGGGGACACCGCGCGGCGCGGGCGGAATGCCAACCAGGTCGAACTGGCCGAGCAACTTGTTGTCGGCTGCCATTTCGCGCTCACCCTGGGAGACCCGGATGGTCACGGCGGACTGGTTGTCCTCGGCTGTCGAGAAGGTCTGCGACTTCTTGGTAGGGATGGTCGTGTTGCGGTCGATCAGCCGGGTGAACACGCCACCAAGGGTTTCGATACCCAGGGAGAGCGGGGTCACATCAAGCAGCAACACGTCCTTGACGTCGCCCTGCAGGACACCTGCCTGAATGGCTGCGCCCATGGCCACTACTTCATCGGGATTCACACCCTTGTGCGGCTCCTTGCCGAAGAATTCCTTCACGGTCTGCTGGACCTTTGGCATGCGGGTCATGCCGCCAACCAGAACCACTTCGTCAATTTCACCGGCTTTCAGACCGGCATCCTTGAGCGCGTCCTGCATCGGCTTGACGGTCCGCTTGATCAGTTCCTCGACCAGGGTCTCGAACTTTGAGCGGGTCAGCTTCATGGTAAGGTGCTTTGGACCGGACGCATCAGCGGTGATGAAGGGCAGGTTGATCTCTGTCTGGGTGGAAGAGGACAGTTCGATCTTGGCTTTCTCGGCAGCTTCCTTGAGGCGCTGCAGGGCCATCTTGTCCTTTTTCAGGTCAACGCCCTGGTCCTTCCTGAACTCTTCAGCCAGGTAGTCGACCAGACGCATGTCGAAGTCTTCACCCCCGAGGAAAGTGTCGCCATTGGTCGACTTCACCTCGAAAACCCCGTCGCCGATTTCCAGCACGGAAACGTCGAACGTGCCGCCGCCAAGGTCGTAGACCGCAATTGTCTTGCCGTCTTTCTTGTCGAGACCATAGGCAAGGGCAGCTGCGGTCGGCTCGTTGATGATGCGGAGCACTTCAAGACCGGCGATCTTGCCTGCATCCTTCGTTGCCTGGCGCTGGGCGTCATTGAAGTAGGCGGGAACCGTGATGACCGCCTGGGTGACGGTTTCGCCCAGATAGGATTCTGCAGTTTCCTTCATCTTCTGAAGAATCATGGCGGAAACCTGGGATGGCGAATAGTTTTCACCGTTTGCCTTTACCCATGCATCGCCGTTGTCGGCCCTGACGATTTCGAATGGAACCAGTTTCTGGTCCTTCTTGACTGCCTTGTCCTCGAAGCGGCGGCCAATCAGCCGCTTGACGGCAAAGAGCGTGTTTTCGGGATTGGTGACCGCCTGGCGTTTTGCTGGCTGGCCGACAAGGCGCTCACCATCTTCGGTGAATGCAACAATGGAAGGTGTAGTACGCGCACCTTCAGCGTTTTCAATGACCTTGGCTTCCTTGCCGTCCATCACTGCTACGCATGAATTGGTGGTGCCAAGATCGATGCCGATCACTTTAGCCATTTTTCTCTCCTTTTAGCGAACCGTCCCAACCCTTGTGGCTCAAACTGGCGTTTGCACCGGCATTGATTGACGGAACCCGTTGGAACTTTTGAACTTTTCCCCAAATCACCGCAATGTGATCCGAAGCGTTGCGGCGTATATAAGGAGCAAGCGCAAGGCGTGCAAGGATTCGCACGCCATGAATCTCCAATTTGCTGTTTTTCCGGCGCAAAACACTTGACCGGCGCGCAGTTGTGTCCAGTTCTGCCCGGAAAGGAGGCAAGCCGCATGCAGGTACTGCCCAATGGCGCAAAGTGGATTCCTGGCCATCTCGACCGGCAGGCCCAGGAAAGGCTGGTCGAAGCCGTGCGCGAGATCGTGCGGGAGGCGCCGCTGTTTGTCCCGGCTATGCCCCGCACAGGCAGGGAAATGTCGGTGCGCATGACGAATTGCGGAAAGCTGGGCTGGGTAACCGACAAGCAGCAGGGTTACCGCTACCAGGGCGAACATCCGGTGACGGGAAAGCCCTGGCCTGCAATGCCGCCAGAGATACTCGCTTTGTGGGAGGATCTGTCGGGCTATCCCCATCCGCCAGAAGCCTGCCTCATAAACTTCTACAATGAGGAAGCGAAAATGGGGCTTCACCAGGACCGTGACGAAGTTGATTTCGACGCGCCGGTGGTATCCATTTCATTGGGCGATAGCTGCCTGTTCAGGATCGGTGAAGCCGCAAGGTCGGGCCGGACCACCTCCTTCAAGCTGCAATCAGGCGATGCAGTGGTGTTGACCGGCAAATCCCGGCTTGCCTTTCATGGCGTCGACCGGATCTATCCCGATACTTCGACACTGCTGAAAAATGGCGGGCGGATCAACCTTACGCTGCGACGGGTCAATTTGCCCGGTTGATCATCGATGTTCGTGATCGGGGTCATTGATCGGAACAGGCGAGCCTATACTGCCGGATGTGGCGGGATTTGCCTGCCGACGCATGAACCAGACATAGACTGTCAGCAGTACAAATGGCGCGATGGTGAGACCCTGAACGGCCAGCGGCAGAAGCATCATGGGCAAACAGGCACAGATCACACAAAGTACCAGCGCCTTCACGTCAAGGTCATGCTTGCTGACAATCAATGCCAGGGCCGCAGAGACAAGGGCAAAATCATAGGTGAATGAATAAGGCAGGATAAGCATAGTCGCCAGCAGGAGCACAATGGTTCTTGCCTGGATTTCGCCTTCTTGGGATCTGACAAAGAACCAGAGTGCCAACGCAAGAACCGGCAGCGCAAGGAACATGTGAAGGATCAGGGCCGGTGAAGCATCAAGGCCCCAACTTCTTGCTGTTCCGTAGAGTGTTGGCATCAGCAACAGAAAGTCACCGTCGAAGCCGGTCATCACACCGGTCTGGTAGGGAATGACATTGGCAACATATCCCGTCCAGGTCCCGATCCCGAAGAGAAGGATCGACAAGGCCGCGAAGCCGGTGGCCGAAACACATGCGGATACGAAAACCAGCCAGCGCCTTTCAGCAAGAAGCAGAAAGGGGATCAGGATGCCGAAATGCGGCTTCACCGTCAGCAGGCCGATCAGAATGCCTGCCAGTATCGGTCGGCTATCCCTGAGTGCCAGGCCGCCAATAATGAGTGATGCAGTAAGAAAGCCGTTCTGGCCAACCCAGATGTTATGGGCGATGACCGGCATCATTACTGCGATGGCCGGCCAGTCGATCCGGCCAAGAAGCGGCCTCATGGCGAAAAGCATTGCTGCAAGACTTGTCAGGAGGAACACGACCAATGCCCATGGATAGGAGAAATGGCCTGTCCAGAAAACAAGCAGGAGATAATGGGGCGGATAACTCCAGGCATGCCAAGGATAATCCGCGCCGAATGCCTTCTGCATATGGGCGAAATAGACTTCGTGCTGCCTAAAAAGATCCTGCACACTGCCTTCGAGCACCAGTTTTCCGGCAATCCAGTAATTGGCAAAATCCATGTCCGTGATGCTGGAAGCAGGATCCGGCCACAGGGCCTGGGAAACGAAGGAGGAAAGTGTGGCGAGCGTGTGAAGCGCAGCGGGCAGGAAAGCCGCCAGCAAAACAATCGGGAGAATGAAATTCCTGTTTTTCGGGATCATCTAAAGCGTGGTCAGCGCGCGCGGCAGCACGGGACCGACCATCCGGATTTCAGGTGTGTCTTGCCCAAAGCTGTTCTCCCGTCTTCACCGGTGTCAGTTCCACCAGTGATAGAAGGGAATGGTTAAGACTCGATGAGCGCTGGAAACACGGATGTTTCTCCAGGCTCACAACTTCCTCAGGGCAACCTTCTCGATAAGGTGATCGGGACCCTTTCGCATCACAAGGTCGGCGCGAGGTCTCGTCGGCAGAATGTTCTGATGCAGGTTGATCGCGTTGATATTGTCCCACAAACCCTGGGCGATCGCATAGGCCGCATCCTCGGACAATTTCGAATAGCGATGGAAAAACGATCTCGGACTGGCAAACGCCGTCTGGCGAAGGCTCATGAAGCGCTCGACATACCAGCGTTCGATATCGCGTTCATCGGCATCGATATAGATAGAGAAGTCGAAGAAATCCGAAATGAAGGGAATGGTCCGGCCGTGCTTGGGCAGTTCGCTGGACTGCAGCACATTGATCCCCTCAAAGATGAGAATATCGGGGCGGCAGATTTTCCGGCTTTCTCCCTTGAGGACGTCATAAGTCAGGTGGGAATAAAGAGGGGCTTCCACTTCAGGCTCACCGGCCTTGATCGCTGAGAGAAATTTCAGAAGCGCCTTCGAATCATAGCTTTCGGGAAAGCCCTTGCGGTTCATCAACCGGCGGCGGCGCAGCTTGGTATTGGGGAGCAGGAAACCGTCGGTGGTGATCAGCTCGACCTTCGGATTGGACGGCCAGCGACCCAGCAATTCCTTCAGGAGCCTGGCGACGGTGGACTTGCCTACTGCCACCGAACCGGCAATGCCGATGATGAATGGGGTCTTCTGACCGCGAAGATCGAGGAAACGGGCGCGCTGCTTGAAAAGCTGGATGGAGGATTCGCAATGGGCGGAAAGCAGCCTCGACAAGGCGAGGTAGATTTTTGTCACTTCTTCCATGGAGACCGGATCGTTCAAAGATCGCAACCGCTCGATCTCCTCAATGGTGAGGGTCATGGGTGTGTCTGCGCGGAACTTCGACCATTGGTCTGCCGAGAAGGTCCTGAACGGCGTGACTTCCCTTTCAGGATCGCGCGGTGACCAGAACTCGTCCTGGCCAGCGGTCGAGCCCCGGCGAACGGCCTTGAGGAAGGCCCTGCGATTTGGAGTGGAACTGATTTCGGCCAATTCTCGTATGCCTTATCTTGTGGTGAACTTGCGGCCGGCGACAGGTGACTTCCTTGCCGGGGCGGGACGGGCCGGCTTGCGCGAGGTTTTCGATTTCGAGCCTGCCGGTTTGCTGCCTGCCGCCCTGCCGGTCTCGGGCCTTGCGGCCTTTTCGGCAATACCGGACTGGCTGGTGCGCCGGTCGAGTTCCGCCATGACATCTTTCAGCGGAATATTGCCGGCCTTCAGCACAACAAGGAGATGATAGATGACGTCGGCAGCTTCCTTGGTCAGTTCCGTGCGATCACGGATGGCAGCGGCAATTGCCGCCTCCACGGCCTCCTCGCCCAGCTTCTGGGCGCATTTTTCAATGCCGCAGGAAATCAGCGTTGCGGTATAGGATGAACCATCCCTTACCTCCGCCCGCTCGGCGATGATCTTTTCCAGCGTATTGAGCGTGAAACGCGCCATTGCCAGTACCTCCCGATCCAATCAGTCCAGTCTTACCGGAATTCCGCATTTCTGCATATGCTGCTTGGCTTCGCCAATCGTATAGGTGCCGAAGTGAAAAATCGAGGCCGCCAGCACTGCACCAGCGCCGCCATCGCGGATGCCTTCGACAAGGTGATCGAGCGTGCCGACACCGCCCGAGGCGATCACCGGAACGCGGACGGCATTGGCAACGGACCTGGTCAGTTCGAGGTCATAGCCCGACTTGCGGCCATCCTGGTCCATGGAAGTCAGCAACAACTCCCCTGCCCCGTTGGCAACTACGAGCCGCGCAAATTCGATCGCGTCAATACCGGTGGACTGGCGCCCGCCATGGGTGAAGATTTCCCAGCGCGGGGCTTCCCCTTCATCAGAAACGCGCTTGGCATCGATGGCAACGACGATGCACTGGTCGCCAAACTTGTCTGCGGCTTCGCGGACGAATTCGGGCCGCTTGACAGCGGCAGTGTTGATCGAGACCTTGTCGGCGCCTGCATTAAGGAGATTGCGGATGTCCTGTACCTCGCGGACACCGCCGCCCACCGTTACCGGCATGAAACAATGTTCGGCCGTCTCACGCACCACGTCGAAAATGATGCCGCGATTGTCCGAGGAGGCGGTGATATCGAGGAAGGTAAGCTCGTCCGCGCCAGCCATATCATAGGCTTTGGCTGCTTCCACCGGATCACCCGCATCAACGAGATCGACGAAGGAAACGCCTTTCACAACTCTTCCGTCTTTAACGTCGAGACAGGGGATAACGCGGGCCTTGAGTGTCATTTGCTCTCTCCGCTGATCACCGCCAGTGCTTCGGCCGGAACAAGCCTGCCATCATACAGCGCGCGGCCTGATATTGCGCCTTCCAGTCTGGCGCAATCTGGCTGCATCATGCGCTTGACGTCATCGATGGAAGCCAGGCCGCCAGAAGCAATGACGGGGATTGAAACGCTGTCGGCCAGTTCGATGGTCGAGTCCCAATTGATGCCGCTCAGGACCCCATCGCGGTCGATGTCCGTGTAGATGATGGCGGCAACGCCGGCATCCTCGAATTTTTTCGCCAGTTCGATGACGCCAAGCTGGGAAGCCTCCGCCCAGCCCTCGACAGAGACGTAACCACCCCTGGCATCGATGCCCACGGCGATATGGCCGGGAAACTTCCGTGAGGCCTCGAATACAAGATCAGGATCGCGCACGGCAACCGTGCCCAGAATGACGCGGGCAAGGCCCTTTGAAAGCCAGTTCTCGATGTGATCCAGATTGCGGATGCCGCCACCCAGCTGCACCGGGTTGCGGGTCGCCTTCAGGATCGCTTCCACTGCTGCGCCATTGACGCTTTCACCAGCAAAGGCGCCGTTGAGATCGACCACATGCAGCCACTCAAAGCCTTGTTCCTCGAAGGCCTTTGCCTGTGCGGCAGGGTCCTCATTGTAAATTGTCGCCTGGTCCATATCGCCCAGTTTCAGCCGCACGCACTTGCCGTCCTTGAGATCGATTGCCGGGTAGAGAATCTTTCGCTTCATTCCATTGGCCTGTCGTCTGTCCATTGAGCGAGTCTGAGCAAATAACCATCCGGATCCTGAACGAGAAATTGTCGCTGGCCGGTTTCCAGATCGTCAAGTCGATACCATTGTTCCTCGGGTTCCATGAACAGTGGCCAATCTGCGTTTCTTAGGCGTTCAAGTGGCGCATCAAGGTCAGCGACTTCGATCTGGAAGTTGATGCCGCGCCCCAGAGGGAGTTCGAGCGAAGCGGTAACCCAGTGCCCGGCCTCCGGGACGTTCTGCTCCAGCATGACTTGCGCGCCGTCGAAATCGAGATAGGCGAACTTGTCTTCCGGACGGTCGTAGGCAATGCGAAATCCAATGAGGTCACACCAGAATGCAAGGCTCTTTTCGAGATCAGACACGATTAATTCTGGGACCAGCCTTGACCAGTTTTCCGGCCCGGCAGTCACGGCTTCCACCTCAGGAAATTTCCGATGAGCGCGAGGCCGAGCTTCTGGCTCTTTTCCGGGTGGAACTGGGTACCCACCATGTTGTCCCTGCCGACAATGGCCGTGACCGGGCCTCCGTAATCAGTTGTTGCGATCAGCTCGTCAGATCTTGTCACAGCAAGGTGGTAGGAATGGACGAAATAGGCGTGCCAGCCATCGGGGCCTGTGGGGATGTGATCGAGAACGGGATGAAACCGGCTGAGGTTCAGCGTATTCCAGCCAATCTGGGGTATCTTGAGCGTTGGATCATCGGGGGTGATTTCCATCACATCGCCGCCGATCCAGCCAAGGCCGTTGGTTACCGATTTTTCAAGGCCGCGCTCGGCCATCAATTGCGTGCCGACACAAATGCCGAGAAACGGCACGCCCTTGCCGATAACGCGCTCTTCGAGCGTCTCGATCATGCCGGACACGCTGTCCAGTCCGGCGCGGCAATCGGCATAGGCACCAACGCCCGGCAGAACTATGCGATCGGCCCTGCGGACCAGGTCGGCGTCATCGGTAACGATGATTCTTGCTTCCAGACCGGCTTCGCGCGCTGCGCGTTCGAATGCCTTGGCGGCAGAATGCAGATTGCCGGAACCGTAATCGATGATGGTGACTTGCATGAAAATCAGTCTTCCGCGAACAGGCCGAATTCGGGCCGATCCTGTGCCGATTGGGGCGCAGTTCCCCGCCCGGCAAGGTTTGCCCTGGCAACGAACGGGTTCTGCATGGGACGGGCTCCTGGCCCATTGGCAAAAAACCAGCGCAGCTCCGCGTCTTCCAGCGCATCGGCCTCGACGAGACCGGCAAGGACATAACCGCTGCGCTGCCATTTGTCGGCGATCAGGTTGGCGCCTTCCAGAAAGACATAGATGCCCGGCAGAAAGGATAGCGCCGCCATTGCAGCAGCAAAATCCGTCATGCCCAGGCCCGCTATGGCGAATGCAAAAATCAGGTAGGCGGCAAATGCCCACCACAAGCGGTGCCAGACAAGCCAGATCGCAGGAAAAACCAGCGCAAGGAGGGACACCCGGTCACCAAGAAAGCGAACATCCATCAAATCATCGGCGCGCAGGGATTGCTGTATCTGCGCCGGTTCAACGCCGCCTGAGTCGGCACGAATTGCCCGCTCGGGTAGATAAACCTCGAATATCGCCATGGGTGCCTGTTTCCCATCCTGCCTTGCGGGAGTTTGGTACATACGGGACCCTCGCGATCCCGCTGCACCAACCACTCTGCTCCAACCAGACGGGTTCATAAGCCCGCCCGAGCCAATTGCCAAGAGGAAGCGGCCCAAAAGCTTCGGGGAAACAGTTGGGGTCAGCCCTTCAGCGAGCCTTTGGTAGAGGGAATGACGCCAGGTTGGCGCGGATCGATCTCGATAGCATGGCGCAGCGCCCTTGCCACTGCCTTGAAGCAGGTCTCGGCGATGTGATGGTTGTTCTCACCATAATGGTTGGTCACATGCAGGGTGATCCCGGCATTTTGCGCAAAAGCCTGGAAGAATTCGCGGAACAGTTCGGTATCGAAATCACCGACCTTGGGGCGGGAAAACTCCACATGCCAGACGAGGTATGGACGCCCGGACACATCCAGCGCAGCCCTGGTGAGGGTTTCATCCATGGCAAGATCGATCGAGGCATAGCGGTTGATGCCCTTGCGCTCGCCGAGTGCCGCAGCTATGGCCTGGCCGAGCACGATACCCGTGTCCTCGACGGTGTGGTGATCGTCGATATGCAGATCGCCAACAGCACGGATTTTCATGTCGATCAGCGAATGGCGGGAAAGCTGCTCCAGCATGTGATCGAAAAAGCCGACGCCTGTCTCGATGTCATAGGCGCCGGTACCATCGAGATTGATCTCGAGGGAAATGTCCGTCTCCTTTGTGGTGCGGGACAGGCTGGCGGATCTGGCCGGTGAATTTGCCATTATTCTGCTCACAAATTATCTGTGGCGCCGGTGTGACGCCTGCTGGCTGGTCTTTATCATTGCAATCTTACGAAAGCCATAACGCAGACGTTAACCACAACGGCGCGCTTATTACGCTGCTTCCAGGCAGATCCGCGTATCCGCGCAGGCTTGCATGGGCACAAAGAGAGCTTACATAGTCCCCTATGCCCGTTGGGAACAAACCAATAAACGGCCATAACCGGAGACCTGCATGATCGAAAATCACAAGCCCGAAACAATGTACTCAACAACGATCGTCACCGTTCGCAAGGGCGGCAAGGTGATCATTGCCGGCGACGGGCAGGTTTCGCTGGGCAATACCGTCATGAAGGGCAATGCCCGCAAGGTGCGCCGCATCGGCAAGGACAACAAGGTGATTACCGGTTTTGCCGGGGCGACGGCGGATGCGTTCACCCTGCTTGACCGGCTGGAAAAGAAGCTGGAGCAATATCCCGACCAGTTGATGCGCGCCTGCGTGGAACTCGCCAAGGACTGGCGCACGGACAAGTATTTGCGCAATTTGGAAGCCATGATGCTTGTTGCCGACAAGGATG
The DNA here is from genome assembly GCA_964541115.1 of uncultured Salaquimonas sp. Classification (GTDB taxonomy): domain Bacteria; phylum Pseudomonadota; class Alphaproteobacteria; order Rhizobiales; family Rhizobiaceae; genus Salaquimonas. The sequence goes on along the minus strand of CAZIPH010000050.1, from coordinate 7,563 downwards.
CAACGCTTTGCGTGACCGGAAACGGTGACGTATTGGAGCCCGAAGGCGGCATCATGGCCATCGGTTCTGGCGGCAATTATGCGCTTTCAGCGGCCCGGGCGTTGGCCGACACGGATTTCGATGCCGAGGAAATTGCGCGCCGCGCCATGAAGATCGCTGCTGAAATCTGCATCTACACCAATGACAACATTGTCATGGAAATCATGGACGCGGCGGAGTAGGCCGGTTTGGAGATCACGTTCAAACCTGTGACCGTCGATGACCTTCCGCTAATTGAAGTATGGATGGCGCAACCGCACTGGCTTGAATGGTGGGGCGAGCCGGACGGTGAGATTGCTGACATTTGCAACATGATCGAGGGAAGGGATACGACAAGGCCGTTCCTCTTCCATGTCTGTGGGAGACCGGCTGGCTATATCCAGTACTGGCATGTGGGTCACCATCAGAACCCCAGCTGGATTTCGCGCAATCCGTGGCTGGCAGACATGCCGCGCGATGCGATTGGCGTCGACCTTTCAATAGGGGACGCGAGCGATCTGTCACGAGGAATAGGGACGGCGGCCCTCAAGGCGTTCGTTGATATTCTGGGATCGCTGGGCCATGCGACCATCATCATCGATCCGGATCCCGAAAATGCGAGGGCGATCAGGGCCTATGAGAAAGCAGGCTTCAAGACAGTTGAGGCCTATAACAGGAATACCACCGATTGCCTGATCATGGCCTATCAGGCCTGACAGTTACCCGAGAAAAGGCAGACCCTTTCATGAGCAATTTTTCCCCACGCGAAATCGTTTCCGAACTGGACCGCTATATCATCGGCCAGAAGGATGCCAAGCGCGCCGTCGCGATTGCCCTGCGCAACCGCTGGCGGCGCCAGCAGCTGGACAGCCCCATGAAAGAGGAGGTCCTGCCCAAGAACATTCTGATGATCGGGCCGACGGGCGTTGGCAAGACGGAGATTTCACGCCGCCTTGCAAGGCTGGACAACGCGCCTTTCATCAAGATCGAGGCGACGAAATTCACCGAGGTCGGCTATGTCGGCCGCGATGTGGAGCAGATCATCCGCGACCTCATCGAGGTCGGCATTCAACTCGTCAAGGAACGCAAGCGAGAAGAGGTAAAGGCAAAGGCGCACCTGGCCGCCGAGGAGCGGGTTCTTGATGCGCTGGTTGGCAAGTCCTCCAGCCCGGCAACACGCGAATCCTTTCGCAAGAAATTGCGGGACGGTTCGCTCGACGACAAGGAGATCGAAATACAGGTGGCTGACAATTCCTCGCCTCTGGGTGGAATGGATATTCCCGGCATGCCCGGCGGCAATGTGGGCGTCCTCAATCTCAACGACCTGATGGGCAAGGCCTTTGGTGGCCGGACCAAGACCCGCAAGACAACTGTCTCGCAATCCTATGAACTGCTGATCGAGGACGAGTCGGAAAAGATGCTCGACCAGGAGCAGGTGGTTTCCGAGGCCATTTCGGCGGTGGAAAACAACGGCATCGTCTTCCTTGACGAGATCGACAAGATCGCCGTGGGCGACCAGCGCATGAGCGGCGGGGTTTCCAGAGAGGGCGTGCAGCGCGACCTGCTGCCGCTGGTGGAGGGTACGACGGTTGCCACCAAATACGGGGCGATCAAGACCGACCATATACTGTTTATCGCCTCTGGTGCGTTTCACGTGTCAAAGCCATCGGATCTGCTGCCGGAATTGCAGGGCCGGCTGCCGATCCGCGTCGAATTGCGGGCTCTGACCAAGGATGATTTCAAGCGTATCCTGACAGAACCGGAAGCCAGCCTTATCAAGCAGTATATCGCGCTGATGAAAACCGAGGAGGTGGAACTCGAATTCACCGAGGATGCCATTGATGCGCTTGCCGATATTGCGGTCGAACTCAATGCATCCATCGAGAATATCGGCGCGCGGCGTCTGCAGACGGTAATGGAACGGGTCCTTGACGACATTTCCTTCAGTGCTGCTGAAAAGTCCGGCGAAGCCTACAAGATCGATGCCGCTTATGTGAAAGAGCAATTGTCCGATATCGCCAGCGACATTGATTTGAGCCGTTATATCCTTTGAGGGCTCGTTATTGCCTGCCGGATGGTGCGTAATGTCACAAGCCGGTCAATTACCGCCTTTTTTTCTCGACTCTCGCGAGCGTGGCTTGCTAGACCCTTTGAAATCAGGAAATGCACCTCCAAAAGCGGGTACCAGGTTTCGAAATGGCATGGCTGACTAACAGATCCGGCGCGCGAGTTGGGGCCGGAAAATTCAGGCGGCCGGGATTTCCTGCGGTTGCCGGTTTCCTTGTGGCATTTCTTGGCATGCTTGTACTGGCAGTCGGGCCGGGCCGGGCAGAGGTGATTGTTGCCCCGCCGGGCAATGTGAATGCCTCCCAACCGGAGCTTCCGCAAGGTTCTGTCTCCCGCACCCGTTCGGGGAATACGAGCTTTGAGGCCAAGTATGAAAAAATCCGCGAACTTATTGCAACCGACCGCAAGATGCAGCGCCAGATACGGATTTCGGCAGACCGGTTCGGTATCGAACCGATTCATATAATTGGGGCGCTGGTTGGCGAACATACTTACAATGTTGACGCGCTGGATTTCTTCCAGACCTATTTTGTCAAGGCGGCATCCTATCTGGGATTATCCATCAGCTTCGAGTATGACGGCGAACATGTCATGGATTTCGTGAGCAGGCCGCAGTTTGCCGCATGTGAGCAGTACAAGGACAGTTATGAATTGTGGGATTGCCGCGAGGAAGTCTGGCAAAGCGAGTTCGCAGGCAAGACGATTGATGGAAAAGCCTTTCCGCAGGACCGGTTCAGCAAGGTGTTTTTCCAACCGCTTTATGCGGGACAGACCTTTGGCCTGGGGCAGCTCAACCCGCTTACCGCGTTGCGTGCAACCGACTACGTCTCGCGTGTCACCGGCTCGCAGAAACTCCATGCCCACGAGGCTTCCAGGGTTTATGAAACCATCATGAAACCGGATACGACGATGGATTACATGGCCGCCATCATTCGTCTTTCAATCGATTCCTACCAGTCCATTGCCGGCGTGGACATCTCGCAGAATCCCGGCTTGACAGCGACGCTCTACAATCTTGGTGATGTCAAGGACCGGGCGCGCGCACTCAGGGACAAGCGTAGCGCTGATCCGGCGGCAATGCCGGAGGAAAACTACTATGGCTGGTTCGTCAATGAAAAGCTTGGCGAACTGCAGGCCCTGATGCGTTAGGCCGGTTTGTCGCCCCGGGGTTTGCTTACAGAACGCGCACGGTTTGCCCTGACCTCGATGTCATGGGCAATTTCCAGAAGATCCTTCTGATTCAACTCGCCGATACGTTGCGCCAGAAGGTTGGCAAGCTCGGTTGCCTCGACGGACATTCGTGTGGTGTCCACGACGACACGGGGATGGGAGACAAGTGCCAGCCGCTGCAACTCCTCTGCATCATCCCAGATAATATTGAAATAGGTGATGATGCGCTGGACAAATTCCCAGCTCGGAGCGCCGCGGTTTCCTTTCTCAAGCGCCGAAAGATAGGCAGCGGAAACGCCAAGTTGCTGCGCCATCTGTTTCTGATTGATACCGCGTTCGGCGCGCAGTTCCCTCACGCGCCTGCCAAAGGGTGTCATCATTTCCGCCCTCCAGCCTTGCGTCGCAAGCGAACATAAAGTGCGCCCTCCCCGCCATGCGTAACATGGGCGGTCCTGAAGGCCGAGACATGCAATGAAAAGGCCGGCTCCCGCAGCCATTTGGGCACCGCCTGGCGCAGGACGCCATCGCCGGAGCGACCCTTGCCCGTGATGACCAGGACAATGCGATCACCCGCTGCGTGGCTGTTTGCAACAAACCGCAAAAGAACATCATGGGCATGTTCCTGGGTCATGTTGTGTAGGTCAATGCGTCCGTCGACCGGGATCTTTCCCTTGAGCAGTTTGCGGGCCGTATGGTCATCAATGAACGATGACGGCATAGATGGGCGCGAGACTGGCGGCGAATAGGGTGCAGCCGGATAGGTGCGCATCAGTGACTTTCCGGTCTTTTTGCCGCTTTTCGGGTCGACTTCTCCGGTTGCGGTCCGGTTTTCGACCTGGTTGCCAGACAGGGGAAGCTGCCTGCCGAATACCTTCGCCATGGCATTGCGTCCACTTTCACCGTCAAATTCCCGATTGGCGAGCGGCTTGACGGTCTTTTTCACCTCCTGCCACAGGGCAAGGTCATCCTCACTCAGGCGTCGACGCGAGGGGTCGCGGCCAACTGGTTCCTTGCGTCTCATTGCGAACCATCTCCTGATGGTGAAGCCGGCAGGAACACAGTGAAGGTTGCATTGTGCTTGATGGCCCCTGCGACCTGGCCGGCTTCATCGCCAGTGCCAATGAACAGGTCGCCACGGGCGGGGCCAACGATGGCAGATCCGGTATCCTGTGCAACCATCAGCCTGGCGAACGGCCTTTGCTGGCCTGGAAGCGGCAGGCGTGTTGCGACCCAGATCGGGGCACCGAACGTTTGCAAGCGGTGATCGACTGCTAGACTGCGCCCGGGTGTCAGCGGAACGCCGGCAGCCGCGACCGGGCCCATTTGCGGCTCGGGATGATCGATGACCTGAAAGAAGATGTAGGATCGGTTTTCCTGCATGAGTTCACCGGCCTCGTCAGGATGGGTTTCCAGCCAGTTCCGGATCGACATCATTGTGACTGACTGAAGCGTGAGTTCGCCGCGCTCGATCAGCAGTTTGCCGATTGCGGTAAAGGGATGGCCGGACTTTCCCGCATATGATATCCGCGCGGCCGAACCATCGGGCAGGGCGAGGCGGGCCGAGCCCTGAATATGGATGAAGAAAATGTCGATTCGGCTCTCGAACCAGAAAAGTTCAAGCCCCCTTCCATCGAGCGCGCCCTCCTCGATGGCTCGGCGGTCGAAATATTCCTCAAAGCCGTTTTCGGTCCTGCGGGCAAAAAAGAAGTGATCAGCAAGGCCATCTGGCCGGTTGGTGTCGTCAATTGTTTCAAGATCATCGGGGCGTGCAAGAACGGGAAACCGGTAACGATCTGTACGGACAGGGGAGGCAGCCACTTCGGGCTCGAAATAGCCCGTGACAAATCCGTCATCCCTGCCGCTTGCCGGCACGATGAGATGGGGACGAAACCATGTTTCGAAAAAGGCTCGCGCCGAGGCAGGCTCATTGGCCTTTGCCGGATCAAGGGCTAGGGCCGCGGCTCCTGCCCTTGCCAGGCCAACGGCATCCACACCCATCAGCTTGGTGGAATAGGGCTTTTGTTCCATCCGCCTTGCGCTTACCCGAAAGCAGGAAAGAGCAGCGACGTGATCCTCGTCGCTCCAGCCGTCAAGGCCGGAAAAGTCGGCGGGTTCCAGTGATGCAATGGCAGAAGATGACACGACTTTGGCAGTTTCAGCGATACCGCTTGTTTCCTGATTCGGCCTTTGTGAACTGGAAGTCATGGCTGGCTGCCTTGGTGCGGGACCTTTTCAGCACTTTATGGCGTGACCGGTCTGCGGCGTAAACACCAAAGTCAGCCCGTTCACGAACCCGATTCAGTGGCTACCAGTTTCCAGTTGGGATCATTGGAGCGCACATCGCGGGCGAAGGTCCACAAATCACGTACTTCGCCAACCTGGTCGGGATCTCCATCAATCACTTCGCCCTTTGCATCAAGGGTTGCAGATATGATCTGGCTGACAAATTCCACCGTTACCTGGGCATCGTGACCGATCAGGGCCGCTTCCCTCACCGCAGCCTTTTCTATGCCAACAAAGCTTGAGCGAACCTTTTCGTTACGGCTTTCGCGGTCGGATATTGCGGCAGCAAAGCCTTCATAGACCTCGCGCGACAGCAGGTTGCGAAGTGTCTTGCGATCGCCATCGGCAAAAGCCGTGACGATCATTTCATAGGCCATTCTGGCGCCTTCGACAAAGGATTGCGGCGTGAACGAGGCATCGTGCGAGTGCACTTCCTTGAGACCGCGATTCAGCTTGGTGCCCGGCTTTGCATATTGGTTGATTGCTTCCTCGCCCGGCGAAACAGGACTCTTCGCGCGCCGTGCCTGCCCGCGTTCGGGAAGTGAAACCACATTATCATCTGTCTCCTCGCCATTATCATTGGTAGGCTTGGCCTCCCTCGTACGACGGTCAATCTCGTAAGGTTCAAACGGAGGTGGCTGATGTCCGGTCCGCTTGCCCAGCACGGAACGCAGGCGCAGCAGGATGAATACTGCTATGGCCAGCGTTATGATTGTGGTGGTGTCAAAAATTTCAGACATTGCTTAGCCAGGGGTTTGCGCCGGATGAAAGCGATTGTGGATCGAGCTGTCCCGAACCTGATCGCGCGAAAACATATGCGACAGATATAAGCACAAGGTAAAAAGAATCAAAGGCGATAATGCAATTGACAGGCCGGTTACCTATATTGGGCCTTCGTACAAGCCAAAGTAAAGCTGCGATGCCGTTTTCCCTGATTCCCTTCCTGCTACTGGCCATTCCAATCGCCGAAATCGCCGTCTTTATCCTTGTGGGCGGACAAATAGGCATTTTGTGGACCTTTGCCCTTATTCTTCTGACAGCGATACTGGGTTCCATCCTGCTGCGCGTTCAGGGCTTCCAGATCGTCAACCGGTTGCGGGAAGAAACCAATGCCGGCCGGATACCGGGCCGGGAGCTGGGCGATGGCGCCATGATCCTGGTTGCCGGTGTATTGTTGCTGACGCCGGGTTTCGTTACGGACACGCTGGGTTTTCTATTGTTTTTTCCGCCGTTTCGCAGCCTGATCTGGTCTTTTCTTGCGAGCCGTATACGGATCATTGATCCTGCCGAGATGCGCAATTCGCCTTTCGGGCAATCCGGCAGGTACCACAGGCACGAGGACGGGGTGGTTGACCTTGATCCGGATGAGTTCAGCGATCTCAACGAGAAGAAACCGAACCCGGCCTCTCCATGGCACGACAAATACCTTGATGGGCATCCGCAAGATGAACACTCCGAAGCTGGGCCCAAGCACGAGGGGCGCACCCCTCCCGGTAACGAGCAGTAATCCGCCATAGGGTGAGTGAACAGTCTTCCCCCGACAGCCTTTTCTTAGTTGCCTTGTCTCACCGGCAGGCTTGTGTTAGCCAGACGCCGTTCGAATTCATCGGCTTCTTCAAGGCAGCGAGGCTGCCTTCCTTCAACTCGAAAACCGGAAAATCACATGGCTAAGAAGGCTGAAACACAACCAACCAAGGAAAACGGCGCCGCAAAAGCAAATGAAAATGTTGCGCCGTCCCTGAGTGTCATGACGCAATACATCAAGGATTTTTCCTTCGAGAATCCGAATTCGCCGAACTCGCTGCTGCCAAAGGAAAAGCAACCGGAAATCAACATCAACATCAATGTGAATGCCAACCCGCTTTCTGAAACCGATTTCGAGGTCATCCTGCACCTGGAAGCCAGGGCCGGCGCAGGCAAGGACATGATGTTCAACTGCGATCTGACATATGCCGGAATCTTCCGCCTGACCAATGTTCCCGAGGAAGCCAAGCATGCTGCCGTACTCATCGAGTGCCCGCGTCT
>CAZIPH010000049.1:0-20769 GCA_964541115.1 uncultured Salaquimonas sp. | reverse complement strand
GGCGCAGCGACGCCTCGAGGTCCAGCGCCTCGTCCTCGCCGCGCTTTTCGGCATCGAAGATGCGATCCACTTCAGTCACTCGTATTCCTATTTGCAGAAAAGGACGCTAGCTTCTGTTTTGACCAAGACCATATCTCTTTCAAGTCAACACCGATCCCAGCTATATTTGGCTGTAATACAATCATATCAGCAGCTGCACCGTCTTCCCTTGACTTTACCCTCTTGACTTCAAAGTCAGAGAGCGTGCGGCCTGATACTAAATCGCGGGCTAAAAGGTTCAAGAGGTTGGTGACATCCGATTGAGTGGTACAAAAATCTCGTAATGGAATTAAAACGAACTTCTCTGGATGGGATCCAAACCTTTTGCCCCTGTGCGCAGTTTCATGAAAAATAGGTTCAGAACCCTGCGCCAGTTTTTGTGGTTCAACATCGGTAATCAGAATTGCAGGAAGCAAGTCATCAGCAGGATCGTTGTTAATGTGATGCCAACTCAGCACTTCGTTTGCAAATTCTTGTCTGTTTAACCCCATTAACAACAGACTACGATTGTCAGAGGCAATTGCCGCCAACTTGTCGAAATTCGCATACATTGCATCCGTTAGTTCGTTGTCCCACCCATAATCAAGAAAATAGATGAAGAAGTCTCGACCAGTATCCGGGGGGAGGCGAGTGATTGTCGTTATTTTTAAGCCCATTTCACTTTTTCCAATCTTTAGATGGTACTTTTCTCACCCCGCCAACTCCTTCAGTCCCAGCCGGATCAGCCTGGCCGAGTCCGCGTCTTCCCCCGCCTGCCTGAGTGCCTTGGCAACCGCACCCGAAGCCTGTTGTTGCGAATAGCCCAGATTGGTGAGTGCCGAAACCGCATCGGCCACATTGGAATTGGCGACCCCCGCACCGAGTTCCTGCTGCAGCCCGATCTCGGCTGCTGCAGCGCCGGACCAGGCCGGGGCCTTGTCTTTCAACTCACTGACAATGCGCTGGGCAACTTTCGGCCCGACGCCGGGCGCCCGCGCCACCATGCCCTTGTCCTGCAGCGCGATGGCCGAGGCAATATCGGAAGGCGACAGCGTCGACTGGATGGCCAGCGCCACCTTGGCACCCACCCCCTGCACCGATTGCAGCAGGCGGAACCAGTCCCGCTCCAGATCATCCCTGAAACCGTAGAGCCGGATCACGTCCTCGCGAACATAGGTCTCGATGGAAAGCGTCACCGGATCGCCGAGCTGGGGCAAACTCGTAAGCGTGCGGGAAGAACAATAGGCAACATATCCAACACCATTGACATCGATTATCAGGTGATCATCGCCCACGCTGTCGAGAATTCCCCTGAGCTTTCCGATCATGCCACTTCCTTCCCGGAAATTTCACCGAGCTTGCGGATCAGCCCGTCGCGCTCGCCTATCAGGCCCTTGTAGGTCAGCTGGCTTTCATCAAGCGCCCTGAGCGAGCGGATAAACCCATCGCAGATCTCACGGTTGCGCGGATGCGTCTTGAGGGTTTCCAGCGGGTCGAGGTGAATGCGGACGGTAAAGAGGATGTCGCCGCTTTGCGGCAGGCGGCGCAAGGTCTGATGCTCGACGCGCAGATACGCGCCCTCGCTCAGGCTGGCTGCCTTGAGGTCTTCGGCGCTCTTGTCTGCGTGATAGAGTTCGTCATCGCGATAGACCGACCAGTTGAAGCGGCGCGCCGGAATGGCAACAGTAAGGTTGTCAAAGATGCGCTCGATCAGCGCCGCATTGCGCGTTCCCGCTCCAAAGCCCGGCACCGGCGCGTGAATTTCATGTAGCGGCCGCGAGAATTTTTCCAGCAATCTCCAGGAAGAGGGGAAGGAAAGCGAGGCAGCCGCCAGCCGCCAGCCCGATTCACCCTTGCGCATTATGATGAGGTCCTCCTGGACCAGCCTTGCAGCAGTACGCAGCGGCGGTTCATCGCCGCCAGGCTTCACCTCACGCCCTGCAACCTTCACACTGTCATCCATAACTTCATGAGTGGCCTGATGATGCTCTGCCAGATGAGCCAGTATGAGGTCGAGCACCTCCTGCTGGGCAGTCCTTGTATCGGTTTCCTCGGCAAAGACCTTCCCGCCATGGCACGCTGCCAGTCTTTCCTTCTCATCGAGGTAGAACCCCAGAAGGTGATCCACCTCCAGCCAATCCTTCAGATCAAGCGGCTGCAGCCCGATCTTGAAGAGCGGGTCCGAGCCGTCATAGGGAGTATATCTGGGTTGCGAAAGCTGCACCATGATGACCCGATTATACCGCGGCGAGTTTGCCTGCCATCTTTTTTTCAAGCGCCGCAGCGCCGCGGTGATGGGCATGGCAGATCGCGATTGCCAGCGCATCGGCGGCATCATCGCTGTCATACCTCGCCTTTGGCAAAAGCATGTTGACCATCATCTTGATCTGGCCCTTGTCACCATGGCCAACGCCGATCACCGATTTCTTCACCGCATTGGGTGCGTATTCGGCAACCAGAAGCCCGGCACGCGCGGGAACCAGCAGCGCAATGCCGCGCGCCTGTCCCAGTTTCAGCGTGGCAACCGCATCCTTGTTTACAAAGGTGTTTTCAACGGCGGCCTCGAGAGGCCGCTGCGCATCGAGCACCTCCGCCAATCCGTCATGCAACTGGCAGAGCCGCTGCGCCAGTTCGCTTTTTGCGTCCGAACGAACGGTCCCCGCCGCCACGAAGCGCAACGTGTTGCCTTCGATCTCGATAACGCCCCACCCCATATTGCGGAGGCCGGGATCTATCCCGATGATCCGAATCGATTCTGTCATGAAAACACCTTAACTCCGTTTGGCCCAAGCTGCATCAAATATGTGAACAAAACAGAAACAAATGGCTTGCCTTTCAAAAACACAAAGTGAAATGTTTTTTTGCTCGGCGATGTCGATTTGGGCGCGGGCCGTTCGTCTTTAAGGTGACGGCAGGAAAAACACCGTCCAGATTCTAAATTAACCAAGGAGACAATCATGCAATACATGCTGCTTATCTATTCAAACGAAGCCGAAGATCCACAGCCTGGCACCGCAGAATTCGGACCCTTCATGGCCGGTTACCAGGCCTTTGGCGAAAGAATGGCCCGGGAAGGCAAGATGATTGCCGGCGAAGCGCTGCAGCCGGTTTCAACAGCAACCACCCTGACGGTGCGCGACGGAAAGCCCCAGACCATGGATGGCCCGTTTGCCGAAACGCGCGAGACCCTTGGCGGCTACTATCTGCTGGAATGCAAGGACCTCGACGACGCGCTTGCCTGCGCGGCAATGATCCCGACCGCAACCTATGGCCGCATCGAGGTTCGCCCGGTCGTCGTCTGGGAATAGCTTTCGCCGCAATTTCTTTCACATGGATTTGGAGAATTACAATGCAATACATGCTTTTGATTTACGGGGCGGAAGACTCTGGCCCAGAGCCCGGCACTGCAGAATTCGATACTTACATGCAGGGCTATCTGGACTTCACCAACAAGGTCCAGGCTAAAGGCAAATTTGTCTCAGGTGAGGCCTTGCAACCGGTCGCTACCGCCATCACGGTGACAGTACGCGGGGATAAAACCCAAACCACCGACGGCCCTTTTGCCGAGACCAGGGAACAATTGGGCGGATATTATCTGCTTGAGTGCGCCAGCATGGACGAGGCGGTTGAATATGCAGCCATGATACCTGATGCAAAAACCGGCGGTGTCGAAGTGCGCCCGGTTATGATCCTCGATTAGAAAGCCGAACAATTTGCCTGCCTGCAACGTGAACCGGCGTGTCTGGTTCACGAAAGGGCAAGTGCACCCTATTGATACAATCTTCTCAAAGGAATTCGTTATGCAATCAATTCTTGAAAGCATGCCGCAGCTTGCTGCCTATCAACCCGCCTTCCTGGCCCTTGCATTACTGACGCTAGCCGTCCTGGTGCAGGGATTTCTCGCCGGCATCCTTGGCCTTGCCGGCGGTGAGGAAATCTCTGGCATGCCGCTTAAGGGCGATCATACCAGGTTCAGCTTCCGCACCCTTCGAACCTACGCCAATTCAACCGAAAACCTCCCCGCCTTTGTCGCCACGCTCCTCATGGCCACACTTGTCGGAGTGGGTGCAGTTTTTGTAAACTGGCTTGCGGTTATCCACGTGGTGGCCCGAATGGTATTCTGGGCTGTTTACTACAGCGGGATTGGAAAGGTGGGGGGCGGATTGAGAACCATTGTTTACACAATCGGCCTCTTCGCAAATATCGTTCTTGCAGCCATGACGGTCTTTGCGTTTGTGGTGTAATTACAAGCGATGAATGAATCCGCTTCGATTCACCAGACCATCAGCCAAACCGTCCGCGAGGAATGGGGGCAGATCCTTGCTTCCCTCACCAAGACCCTCGGCGATCTTCAACTCGCCGAGGACAGCCTCCAGGATGCGGTGGAATCAGCTCTGCATCACTGGGACAGGAACGGCCTTCCGGTCAGTCCGCGGGCCTGGCTGATCCAGACCGCAAGGCGCAAGGCCATAGACCGGCTGCGCCGTTCACGCAATTTCGCCGCCAAGCAGCCCCAGATCGCCTATCTCATGGAACTTGATGGCCAATCCTCCATCGAGGACAGGATGGATGAAGCCGTAGCTCCCATCCCCGACAAGCGCCTTGAAATGATCTTCACCTGCTGCCACCCGGCAATCGAGGAAAAATCACGCATCTGCCTGACGCTCCGGACCATTGGCGGGCTGACAACAGAGGAAATCGCCAGCAGTTTTCTTGACCGTACCGATGCCATGGCAGCGCGACTGACGAGGGCGAAAAAGAAGATCGCGCTTGCCGGCATTCCCTATGAGATGCCGGATGCGACCATGCTGCCCGAGCGGCTGAAATCGGTGCTTGGCGTGATCTACCTGATTTTCAGCGAGGGCTATTCCGCCTCCTCGGGCGACAACCTTATCCGCGTTGATCTTTGCGAGGAGGCTCGGCGCCTTGTCGCCCTGATGCAGACTCTGCTGCCCGATGAGGCGGAGATTGCCGGTCTGCACGCGCTGATCCTGTTGCACAATTCACGCCAGAAGGCCCGCCAGGACGTCGCCGGAGAACTTGTTGCGCTGGAGAACCAGGATCGCTCGCTCTGGGACAGGCAGGCAATCGACAAGGGAACCGCAATTCTGAAGGCCGCCCTTGCAAAGGGGCGCATCGGGCCCTACCAGTTGCAGGCCGCAATCAGCGCCTGCCACAGCGAAGCGGCCTCGTGGAACGAGACGGATTGGGCGCAGATCCTCGCCCTTTATGACCTGCTTCATGCAATCGAGCCGACCCCGGTCATCCGGCTTAACCAGGCATACGCCCTTTCCCATGTCAGGCCGCTGTCAGAAGCCTTCGCCTGGCTTGTCGAAATCGAGGATGCGCTTTTCCACTATCAGCCGTTTCATCTGGTCAGGTTCGATCTCCTCAAGCGCAGCGGCGACACAACTGGCGCCCTCATTGCCCTCGACCGGGCAATCGGCCTGACGGAAAATGCTGCCGAAAAACGTTTTCTTCTGAAAAAGCGGCGCGAGCTTTCGACCTACTGAAATTCCCAACCCCAAGTTTGGTCTTTTCTTGGCTTCACACTTGCAGCCGGACTGGCTGTATCGGGTTTTCCTTTTTGGACCTAGCTTGCCGCGATGATTGAAATCGCTTCCGCCCTTGTTCTAAATCCGTCCGCCCTGCTGGTGCTGACAATCGTGTTTGTCACCGGCATCATTCGCGGCTTTTCCGGCTTTGGATCAGGCATGATCATCGGCCCGGCCACGGCAGCGCTCTTCACCCCGAAGATCGCCCTTGCCATGATTGCCGTGCTGGACCTCGTGCCGACCCTCGTCCTGGTCTGGCCAAACCGCCACAAGGTTTTCTGGCGCGAATTGCTTCCGGTCATCGCCGGCTATGCGGTGCTGGTCCCGGCGGGCGTCTGGTTCCTCACGACCAGCGATCCCGATGCCCTGCGCTGGTTCATTTCGATCTCCATCGTCGTGGCGGTGTTCCTTTTGTGGAGCGGCTGGAAATATTCCGGCCCACGCAACCGGCCGGTCTCCTTTGCTGTCGGCGGGCTGGGCGGTTTCATGGGGGCAGCCGCCGCCCTGCCCGGTCCCTCGGTACTGATCTACTGGCTGGCCGGCACAATGAAGGCCGATACGGTCCGTGCCAACATGATCTGGTACCTGTTCATCACCGATTTCATGATCATTGGCGGATATCTGTTCGCCGATGTGTTCACCCGTGAAGCGGTAACGCTCGGGCTGATGGGCATTCCCGGATATCTCGCCGGAATTCTCATCGGCATGAAATCCTTTACCGGAGCCAGCGAGCGCACCTACCGCAACATCGCCTTCACGATCATCCTGATTTCAGCGGTCAACTCGATCCCGCTGCTCGATCAGATCCTTCGCGGCTGATTGGGGGACTCACTGGTGGATCGTTTTCAGCTGGTTCGGTTTCCGGCAGTTTGCCCACCGGCTGCACCAGCGTCAGGCCGATCATCATCAGGCCGATCGCAAGCCAGACCCAGCCCGAATAAGTCTCACCCAGGAACAGGATCGAAATGACGATCGCCCCCATGGTCACCACATAGGCCATTTGTGCGGTGAAGACGACGCCGGCAAAAGCGACCAGCCACATATAGCCCGAATAGGCGACCGCATGGGCGAATGACGATCCCAGCAATGCCCATTCCGGTGCATTCCACGGCTTGAAGAGATCGACATACTGGCCAGTTGCGAGCGCCAGTGGCAGCGAGATGAAAATGCCGAGAAATGACGCCCCCCACAATGCGGCGATCGGATTGAGCCCGCGCGGAACGAACCGCGCGACGTAATTGCCCTCAAAGCCATAACAGATCGGCGCAATCAGCGCGACGAGCACCCATAGCGACTGGCCGGGCACCGGCAGGCTGGCGTCGGGAAGCGCGATCAGCAGCATCGCGCTTACCCCCAATATGATGCCGAAGGAACGCGAAAACCGGTATTTTTCGTTGCCCAGCGCAAGGGCAATCGTCAGCGAGAACATCGGAACGGTGGTAATGGCCACCGCCATGATACCGGCCGGCAATTGTGCTGCCGCCATGTAGGAAAACGAATTGGGTAGCAGCGTGCCAATAAAGGCGATGGCGAGATAATAGATCAGGTGCTGCCGGTCGACGGGAACCCGAATGCGCTTCCAGGCGATAATGGCACCAAGCAGAAACACCGCAAACAGCATCTGCCAGAAAATCAGCCCCATCGGCTGGTGCCCGGTCGAAACGGCGATCTTGGTAAGCGGCTGCGTGGTACCCCAAGCAAGCCCGAAGAAGACAAGGCCAAGAAAGGACAGGGTTGTGGCGGAAGTGTTTTTCATCCGCCCGGCTTATTGGCTTTGCGCCAGCTTGGAAAGCGCCAAATGCGACCCGCCCGCGGTCCGCCAGAAACCGATCAACCAGACACCGATCAGCCGAAAATATCAGGCCGACAGTTTTTCCATCACGTCATCACTGATTTCGTAATTGGCAAAGACATTCTGCACGTCGTCATCTTCTTCCAGCACGTCGATTAGCTTCATCAGCGTGCCTGCCTTCTCTTCGTCAACTGGTGTTTGGTTCTGCGGTTTCCAGACGATGTTGACGGATTCGGGTTCTCCCAGCTTGGCTTCCAGCGCCTTCGATACTTCACCAAGGTCCTCGAAAGCGCACAATATGGTGTGGCCTTCTGGTTCATCACCTGCCAGATCGCTTTCAACGTCCTCGGCGCCTGCATCAATGGCAGCTTCCATCACGGCATCTTCAGAACCGGTCTCCGGCTTGTAAACGATCTCGCCCTTGCGATCGAACATGAAGGAGACCGAACCCGTTTCTCCGAGCGCGCCGCCATGCTTGGTAAACGCAGCCCGCACATTCGATGCTGTTCGGTTGAGATTGTCCGTCAGGCATTCGACGATCACGGCAACGCCGCCTGGGCCATAGCCCTCATAGCGCATTTCCTTGTAGTCCTCACCATCGCCGCCCGCGCCCTTGTTCATGGCGCGCTGGATATTGTCCTTCGGCATGGACTGGCCCTTCGCATTCTGTATCGCCAGGCGCAGGCGCGGATTCATGTCGGGATCGGTGGTTCCACCACCCATTTTCACGGCAACGGTGATTTCCTTGGAAAGGCGGGAAAACAACTTTGAGCGGGCGGCATCGGCGCGGCCCTTCTTGTGCATGATATTCTTGAATTTTGAATGGCCTGCCACGGCACACCCCTTCGTCATTGTATTGTCGTGAAGTCGCGCCGCTTTTAGTCTGAAAGCGGAAAACGGTAAAGGGGCTGTTCAATGCAAAAACTTTGACCGCACCTTTGACCCGGCGTGACTGACCCTCCCACTTGGGGTAGAATTGGCAAAATGACACACACACTTCCTTTTGGCCGCCTGCTTTTCGCGCTTTGCCTCTTTGCCGCACTGGCGCATCTGCCAGCTCATTCATATGCCCAGGCCGGTTCAGCCAAGATGGCCGAAAAGGTTGATCACGAGGAACTGTTCAAGGCGCTTGCAACTGCCACCACCGCCCAACAGGCACGCCAGATCGAATCCGCCATCTGGGAATCATGGTTCGCTGATGCTCCCACATTAGAAGCGAGGCAATTGCTGGACGCGGGAATTACCCGCCGCGAAGCCTATGACTATGAAGCCGCCGAGGGCCTGTTCGACCAGTTGATCGAAATGGCTCCCGATTACATTGAAGGCTACAACCAGCGTGCCTTCATTCGCTTCCTGCGCGAAAATCTCTCCGGCAGTCTGACGGATCTCGAGCGCGTGATCGCTTCCGACCCCCGCCATTTCGGTGCACTTTCCGGCATGTACCATGTGCTGCGCAGCCAGGGCCGCCACCAGACAGCCATGCAGGTTCTCCGCCAGGCGGTGGAGGTCCACCCCTGGATCAATGAACATGCCGCATTGCCCGAGGAAATGTGGCCGGACAATTACCGCAGGATCCGCCAGCCCGGGCTGAAGTTATGACAAGAATGCCCTCCGCCACCCTGCCAGCCCTGCCATGGCACGGCTCCTGCCAGTGCGGCGCGATCAGCTACGTTCTGCATGAATACCCGCAGACTTTCTATTGCTGCCATTGCACCGAGTGCCAGAAACAGGCGTCCAGCATGCACGGGGAATCGGTGATCGTCAGGCGCGATGCGATTGAAATTACCGGTGAAACGAAAACATGGACGCGGCCGACCGACAGCGGCAACACGACCATCTGTCACTTCTGCCCCGAATGCGGCACGCGGATATTCCACCAGGGCACCCACCGCACCGGCCCTGAAGCCACCATTTCGCTGAAGGGCGGAACGCTGGAACCTATCGGGCTGTTGGAACCGGTCGGCCACATCTGGCTGAAATCGGCCCAGAAAGGATTTTGCGCGGACCCGGCAGCCCTGAAATATGACCGACAACCGGAAACCTATGACGAACTGTGCGAGGCATTCGTGGCCCGGAATCCGGCCGCGGTTTGATACCCCGCTGGTTTGGTCTCGACTTGCACAAAACGCCCTTTCCATCCCGACGTGAACCCGAACTGCAACCGGACTTGAATTTGTCACCACATTGTCGGAAAAATGTCGTTCTCTTGGGACTGAGGTGTATTGCGACATGGAGGACGGTATGGACAAGTCGGCAAAATGGTCCAGATTCAGTAAATCCCTTGTGGTCAAATCGTTGGCAGTGAGCCTTGCAATTATCATGGCGAGCCTGCCGACCCTGGCAGAAGCAAAGTCCCGCTATATCGCCAAGCGGCCTGGCGAGGTGGTTTTCCTGCGCGGCCTTGCAAACATCTTCTCGCTTGGCCTCGACACACTGTCTGACGAACTCAAGAAATACGGTGTCTACAGCTACGTCCACAATCACCAGGCATGGGAAAAGATCGGCCAGCAGATCATCGCCAAGAGCCGAAAGGGCCAGTTGAGCTATCCCGTCGTGATCATCGGCCATTCGCTTGGAGCGGGGGCCTCCCCCAAACTCGCCACCATGCTCGGGCGCGAGGGCATAGCCGTGCAGTACATGGTCATGCTGGACGCTGTCGAACCGCTGCCGGTCACCAATTATGTTGTTGATGCGGTAAACTACTATCTGCCGAAACGGCGCGGCCAAAACCTGATTTCCGCCTCGAACAGTTTCGAGGGCGAGTATGCCAATGTAAATGTGTCGAAGGGTTATGCCGGTATCGATCATTTCAACATCGATGAAAACGAGATTCTTCGCGGCAAGATGACAAAGCGGATTTTTGAACTTATCGAGGCTGAAGAGGCCCAGTTGAAGCAATAATCGCCGCAAATCCACCGCTTCCACAACGAATTCCTGACAAAAACGGCCAATTCGCCCGCCTTTCTTGCCGGATTGGACAAAGCCGTCTAGGCGGCCACTCATGGAACGGCAAAATACATTGGGTGTCGCCAAGCGACCATTGACCCACTGTGCGACATGCGCAAATCAAGCCTTTTCGCTCACCATGGATGCGATTTTCGGGGCTCGGCGGACAACTGTCCGGCTTTTTTCCATGTCGCAGAGAGACAACACACTCGCATTGCATTGTTCGACACCGTCTCGATCAAACTGCAGGCAATTTCCCTGGTTGGGCCTGCCAAGAAATCACGGACGGCGGAAAAACCGCTGCGCAACGGTCATTTCAGGAGGACAGTAGTAATGACTGATCAAACTACCCAGCAGATGGAGGAAGCTCCCCATCCGGTCGATACGGATTACGAGATCGGCCAGCACAACATCAATCCTTTCGGAATGGACATCCATAATCCGGTGTTCCTGATTTCCGGATTGTCAATCGTTGCCTTCGTCATCATCACACTGATGTTTCAGGAAGGCGCAAGCACCTTTTTCACGGATTTGCGCAGCACACTTACCTCCAGCCTTGACTGGTTCTTCCTCAGTGCTGCGAATATCTTCGTCCTGCTCTGCATATTCCTGATGCTCAGTCCGCTCGGCAAGATCCGCCTTGGTGGAAATGAGGCAACGCCGGATTACTCCTATATGGGATGGTTCGCCATGCTGTTTGCCGCCGGAATGGGTATCGGTCTGATGTTCTTCGGCGTATCCGAGCCGATGTCCCATTTTTCATCCTCACTTGGCGGCACAGCTCTTGAAGGTGGCGTGAGAACAGACTGGGCGCCGCTGGCCGGTGCAGCAGGTGATCCGATTGCCGCACGCAATCTCGGCATGGCCGCAACCATCTTTCACTGGGCGCTGCACCCATGGGCCATTTATGCGGTGGTTGCCCTGGCACTTGCATTCTTCTCCTTCAACCGTGGCCTTCCCCTGACCCTGCGTTCGGCATTCTACCCGATCCTGGGCGAGCGGGTCTGGGGCTGGTGGGGCCATATCATCGACACGCTGGCGGTCTTTGCCACCCTGTTCGGCCTCGCCACCTCGCTGGGTTTCGGCACGGAGCAGGCACTGGCCGGCCTGAACTTCCTGTTCGGCACCGGCACTGGCGACATTGCCCGCGTCGTCCTGATTTCGGCCATCACCGCACTTGCCCTGATCTCGGTCCTTCGCGGTCTTGACGGCGGCGTCAAGGTGCTTTCCGAGATCAACATTGCGCTCGCTGCACTTCTGTTGCTGTTCATCATTGTGGTGGGCCCGACAGCGGCGATCTTCCAGACGGTGCTTTCGGGCGGCGCTGCCTATGTGAAGGAGTTCATCCCGCTTTCCATGCCCTTTGGCCGCGAGGATGCGAACTTCTCGCAAGGCTGGACCGCCTTCTACTGGGCCTGGTGGATATCCTGGTCTCCCTTTGTCGGCATGTTCATTGCCCGGGTCTCGCGCGGCCGCAGCGTGCGCGAGTTCGTCTTCTGTGTGATTGTCATTCCGACCATCGTCTGCATCTTCTGGATGGGCGCCTTTGGCGGCACAGCGATTTCGCAGGTCATGGCCGATGCTGCCGCACCGGTTCAGGACGCGGCACTTGAACTGAAACTGTTCTACATGCTCCAGCCCCTCCCACTGGCGGGGATCACATCCTTCCTCGGCATTGTGCTGGTGCTGGTATTCTTCGTGACATCCTCGGATTCTGGCTCGCTGGTGATTGATACCATCACTGCCGGCGGCAAGACCGATGCACCGGTTGCCCAGCGTGTTTTCTGGTGCACCTTCGAAGGCGTGGTCGCGGCAACCCTGCTGCTGGTCGGCGGTGCGGGCGCCCTGACCGCGCTGCAGGCGATGGCGGTTTCCACCGGCCTGCCCTTTACCATCGTGCTGCTCGCCATGAGCTTCAGCCTGGTGGTGGGATTGATGCAACAACGGCGTATCGAAGCCGGGTTGCCGGAACCAACACCCGGCGAATAAGGGCGCGCCCAACACAAAAACCAGGCCCGCGTTTGCACGGCAATCGCGGGCCTATCATTTGCAGGTCGGCATGGCATTTACCGCCAGCTATCTATTCAGGCCCGAAATCGCGGTTTGGCGCGGTGATGTCAAAAACCGGTACGCCCTGAATTGGCATGAACATTTCAAGGCAGTTGCCCGGCCCGTCGGTAAACATCCAGGGATGGGTGACAAATGTGTTGATGGTGAATTCCTCACCGGGATTGAGCCCGGCATAGTCCCTTGGCACACCGTCAAAGCCGATCCACAATACGCCCCGGTAGCCATCGGAGCGGTTGCGGAAGGTCACGGTCACGGGAATGTCTGAGCGTTGCGAAACCACTCCCGCCATCGTGTCACACGTCGCCCAGCGCGGGTCGAATGCGGATTGCGGAGCAGTCGCTATCCCCGGAACTGTTACCGGCGCTGGCGACTGCTGTCCGCCACCTGCTGTATCCGGGTCAAAACCGTCATGAAAAAACCGGCAGTCATTCAGAAAATCATCGATAACGCGGCGGCTGCCGCGAAGCGGCAGGACGATCGTCTGAGCGCCCACCCGATAGGTGATCTCATTCATGCGCTGCAACACGCCCCACAGCGGATCATTGAAGCCGGGAAAAAACCGCACGCCCGAAAAGTCCTCATCGCTCAATGGCACTTTTGCCTCACCGCGATAAAGCATCGGGCCACTATCGGAAAAGAACTCGATGTCGACCGGGTCCCCCTCGCGCGCCGGGCCGATCTCGCCAGCCAGCTCCATCCTTGGAAGGCCGGCGGTCGATCCCACAAAGCAGGTCGCCGCACCCAGAACATTGTCGGTTTCGGGAAAGCCGATCACGGCCGTTGACGTTTCCCGCCCCTGGTTGAAGGCATCATTGAACTGCTGGTGCGTCCATACCATGCCGAAATGGCCCCCTGCCTCCACAGCAAGCGGCTGCAAGCTCAGAAGAAGCAGGCCTGCAAGCGCCACCCTCAGCGAACCGAAGAACACCTTCACAGCCTTCAAAAGCCTATTGTTCGAAACAGACATCGGTGATCCCGTCCCACTGGAGTACGGCCTGGCGGCCTTTCGACATGAGGAGATAGCGCCCGTTCGAACAGGCAACCCCCGATCCGGACTGCACCTGTAGCATTTCGCCCAGCTGGAAGCCGTGGAGCAAATGGCAATTGATGTGAAAATGATGATTGAACGAAGCGCAGTTCGCAGGTTTGGACGCAGCATGAAATTCCCTCTGGAAAGGTAACGTCGCCCTTCAAGAACCCTAGGGGAATTTGCAGGGCCTGGATACCCGGCCCAGCTGCCAGGCATGAAAGACTTTCTACCAGGGAAGCGTATTCTCCAGCTTCGGGCCAATGCGCAGGGGCGCGACACGCCTGGTCAAGCCCGAATTCTCGTCGATCTCGAAACCGACACCGCAAATCGTCGCCTCACCCGTTGCCGGCTCAAAACGTCCCTTTGGTATCTTGGAGACAAAACGGTTGATCGGCTCCTCCTTGTCCATGCCAAGGGAAGAATCATAATCCCCGCACATGCCGGCATCCGACAAATAACCGGTGCCGCCGCCAAGGATCTGGTGATCGGCCGTCGGGCAGTGGGTGTGGGTTCCCACAACCGCGCTGACCCGCCCGTCCACGAAATGGGCAAAGCACATCTTTTCCGACGTCGCTTCAGCGTGAAAATCAATCAGGAACACGTCAGCTGCCGAACCCAGCGGCGCATCATCCAGCATCCGTTCAACGCAGTCGAACGGATCATCCAGTTCAGGGTGCATGAACACCCTGCCCATGATGTTGGCAACCATCACCCGCGCACCGTTGCGTGCCTCGTAGACATTGACGCCGCGTCCCGGTGTGCCTTTTGGATAATTGGCCGGGCGGATGAACCGGTCTTCCATGTCGGCAAAGGACAAGGCCTCCTTCTGGTCCCAGACATGGTTGCCCGTGGTCACTACGTCGGCACCGGCCTCCAGCGTCGCATCAAAGATAGCCTTGGTAATGCCGAAACCATTGGCAGAGTTTTCGCCATTGACCACGACAAAATCGAGCTTCATCTGGTCAATGAGCCCGGGCAACTGCTCGAAAACGGCAGTGCGTCCGCTCTTGCCCACCATGTCTCCCAGAAACAGCAGCCTCACCTAATCACACTCCACCACTCCGTTTTCGGTAATCACGACATCAAGTGGCTGGTCATGGGATTCAACCGGCACTTCGGGCACCTGCTGGCAGGCAAAGGCAAAGCCGTACAATTTCGGCATCATGCCCTTTTCCTTGAGGCGCGCAATGGCCCGGTCATAATGGCCCGCGCCATAGCCGATACGCCCGCCCTGTCCGTCAAAGGCGGCAAGCGGCATGATGAGGATTTGCGGATCAAGGATTGGAGCATCAGGCGACGGGCCGCGGGTCCCAAAGCCGGTATCGATCAGTTCTGTCCCGCGCACCAGCTCGCGAAAGGCGATGGTGGTCTTGTCGAGGATGACCGGCAGGCAAAGCCGCGCGCCCTTCTGGCGCAGCATGTCCATCAGCGGCCGCGGATCGATTTCGGAGCGGATGGGAAAGAAACCCGAAACAATGGTGCCCGGTTCAAGCGATATGCGCCTGATACCGTAATCAGCCGCTTGTAGCGACAATTCAATGCGCCGCATTGCGTCAAGCCGATCACGCTTTGCGAGAACCTGTTTTCGAATGTCAGCTTTTTGAGCCCGACGGTCCATCAAACGTTCCCGATTCCTGTGCAATCAATTACACATTCAATAATGCGCGAGCGGCATTGAAATAAAGTGCGAGCCGCCTCGGCCGTCAGACAAGTTTTCGACCCCGGGAACCTACATGGTAGGTGGGCACCGTGTGAAATGGCCCACGGGCCATCTCAGGGACAGTTCCCTCAAGGATCGGTAAGGCCCCGGAGATTGAGTGTCCAACGCACCACGCAGCCCGCACTCTGCATATAGTGTCAAAGACAGACTTAGGCCAATCATTTCTGCAGGGAAATTTACCCTGAAAACCCGGGGGAAATCCGGGGAGAAACCTAGCGAGGGTTATTACGGTGATCAAATGGCCGAACCAGGCCCCGTTGAGAGAAGAAGAAACGGGGCCGGTTCAGGGTCGCCTGCCAAATATGGCTGCGGGGCAACTGGTGCGCTTGACTAAGATGCCTTCGAGCGACCGATGCGCTTGCCTTACATGAATGGCGAAACGCAAAGCTTGTACTGTCCGCTGTAGGACAGGTAACGCTTGGTCTGGATGTTGTACGACTTGTACTTCTGCAGACAATGCTGGTCATGCGCACTCAAACCGACCGGCATGGCCTGGGTTTGCGGCTGCACATAAACCGGGGTCGGCTGAACATATGTCGGCTGCTGGTAGATGACCTGTGGCTGGCGCGGCTGGGTAAGGCGGTTAACCAGGCCAAAGCCGATTCCTGCACCAATGCCGCCGACGACACCTTGGCCAAACGGTCCGAGGCCGCCACCGCCACCACCACCGCCGCCGCCACCGCCACCACCGCCGGGTCCGGGAGGTGCGGGGGGCAGGATGATACCTCCGCCGCCTACGGGGGGCTGATGACAACCGCCGGGGTTGAAGCAGGGTTCGATGCCTGGAGGTGTGAAGTGGTTTCCGGCATTGGCCAGAGGCGCTTGTGCAATGAATGCAGAGGCTGCCAACGCCAGGGCAGCGAGTGAGCGAAGTTGGAAGTTCATCATTTTTCTCCTTGTATGCCCCGTGACGGGTTTTGCCCGATGCGGGTTTTGCCCGGTGAATACCTGCCCAAAGAGGTATGATTGCTGGATCAGGTTGGCTTGAACCTATCACCGCCTACAGGAGACGAATGTGCCGGTTGTCACAGTTGAAAAAAGCCGGCCAGTTGCCCGCCTGTTTTCAGCGCGAGGCTACTTTCCACTTCAATTCAGCATGTCGGTAAAACGGTTGAAAGGTAAGTTGCGGCCAAAAAGGCGAGCCCCAGTTAGGCCAGGGTCAGGACCCGTTAATCAACGCGAAATGGTGCCTGATATGAAAGACAGTACAACAAGAAGATCGTCGAGCAGGTTGTCAGGCCTCAACCAGCCAGTTTCTTGGAAAGGGTCTCTATCCGCTCGGCGAGTTCGGAAAGACGAAGGGCTGTTTGCGCTTCGGCGGAGTTTGTTTCGCTGGCCCTGCTTTCGGTGCTCGCCGTTAGTTCGGCCAACTGCCCCTCGAGCTTCGCGACCTTCTTTTCAAGTTCGACCAGTTCATCGGTCACCATGATGCCGGCCATCACCGTCAGGCGCTGATCGCCTATCTCGCCAAACGAACCCTTCAGCTGACCCACATAGGAATCGAGTTTTTCCGCCAGCGAAACCAGGTGCGGTTCCTGCCCCTCCTCGCATGCCATGCGATAGGACTTGCCGTTGATGGTTACGTTGACGCTGGCCATTTCTATTCCTGTATTTCCCTGTTCTGCAAAATCGGATGGCTTGATCAGACCTGCTGCCGGTCGAGAACCGTGCGAATTGATTCCATCGCATCCACCAGCCGACGGGAAACCTCCCTGTTGGCACTTTCAAGGCGTTGCGACTTGGCGACAGCACTATCGAGCGATTCGGCAAGGCGCGCCCGGTCAGCCCCCATGCGTTGCACCTCGGCCTCGGCCTTGAGCAAACCTGCCTCCCTTTCAAGCCGGATTTCCACCGCGCTTTCCAATGAAGCCAACGCCTTGTCCAGCCTTTCCAGTGAGGACGATACCGTACCCGCCATGGTTCCCCGATTGAAAATCCTGCCGCAAATTTCGCGTTTGCACCAATTGCAGTGCCAACCCTTTACAGTGCTAACCCAAAGCCACGAATCAATATAATGACAAAGAGTTACGCATGAAACATTATACGGGCGTTGAAGCCGTGTCACGCGCTGCACCGGTTTATCCCCCGATCTCGGCCCTGTTTTGCCGTGCAATGGTGCCAAAATCGCCCGATTGCCCGACAAACCAGTCGCCGGCAACCCGATCGCCCGATCGCCCATTTGGATTGACTCAACCCCTCCAACTGATATGAGTGCGCCGCGTTTTGAAGGCGGAAAAACCGCCCGCGCCAAAAGGGTTTTCATCGCCGCTGAAGTGGGACTTCCGGCAGTTACAAACAGCAACAATCAGGCAAACAGGCAATCATCATGAACACCAGGGCGAAACTCCCGGAAATGGCCAATGCCATCCGCTTTCTTTCCATGGATGCTGTGCAGCAAGCCAATTCCGGCCATCCCGGCCTGCCGATGGGCGCGGCCGACATTGCCACCATACTGTTTACCGAACACATGAAATTCGACCCGAAGGACCCGCACTGGCCCGACCGCGACCGCTTCGTGCTTTCCGCCGGCCATGGCTCCATGCTGCTCTATTCTGCGCTCTACCTGCTCGGCTATGAAGACATCGACATCGAGGAAATCCGCAATTTCCGCCAGCTGGGTTCCAAGACTGCTGGCCACCCCGAATACGGTCATGCCGCCGGTATCGAGACGACAACCGGACCGCTGGGCCAGGGTATTGCCAATGCCGTTGGCATGGCGATTGCCGAGCGCAAGCTGGCCGATGAATTCGGCTCGGACCTCGTTGACCACCACACCTATTGCCTGGTTGGCGATGGTTGCCTGATGGAAGGCATTTCACAGGAAGCGATTTCGCTTGCCGGCCATCTCAAACTCAACAAGCTGATCGTCTTGTGGGATGACAATGACATCACCATTGACGGCAAGGTTTCGCTTTCCGATTCCACGGACCAGATGGCGCGCTTCAAGGCATCGGGCTGGAAGACCCTGCGCGTCGACGGCCACAAGCCCGCTGAAATTTCCGACGCCATCGAAAAGGCAAAAGCCTCGGACAAGCCGACGATGATCGCCTGCAAGACGACCATCGGATATGGCTCTCCGAACAAGGCCGGCACGGCCAAGGTTCACGGATCGCCGCTGGGCGAAGAGGAAATCGCCGCCACCCGCAAGGCGCTTGGCTGGAAATGCGAACCCTTCAAGGTGGACAGCGAGATCCTCGACATGTGGCGCATCACCGGCCTCCAGTCCGGCCAGCAGCGCAAGGAATGGGAAAAGCAGTTCAAATCGCTTGATCCCGAAATAAAGGGCCAGTTCGAGCGCCGCATGCGCGGCGAGCTGCCATCGGGTTTCGAGGAAGCAATCCTCGCCTACAAGAAGGAACTGGCCGACGAACAGCCCAACATTGCAACGCGCAAATCCTCCGAGGCCGTTCTCGAGGTGATCAACAGCGCGGTTCCCGAGACAATCGGCGGATCGGCCGACCTGACCGGTTCCAACAACACCAAGACCGCACAGACTCCCGCCATCACACCCGATGATTTTTCCGGCCGCTTCATCCACTACGGCATACGCGAGCATGGCATGGCCGCTGCTATGAACGGCATGGCGCTGCATGGCGGCCTGATCCCCTATTCCGGCGGTTTCCTGATCTTTTCCGATTACTGCCGCCCGGCGATCCGCCTTTCCGCCCTCATGGGCATCCGCGTCATTCACGTCCTGACGCATGATTCCATCGGCCTTGGCGAAGACGGCCCGACCCACCAGCCAGTCGAGCACCTGGCATCGCTGCGCGCCATACCGAATCTCAACGTGTTCCGCCCGGCCGACACGATGGAAACAGCCGAATGCTGGCAGCTGGCGCTTGAAAGCACCGGCACCCCGTCTGCCCTTGCCCTGACCCGCCAGAACCTGCCTGCCGTACGCACCGAGTTTGACAAGGAAAACCGCTGCGCCAAGGGCGCATATGTCCTTGCCGATGCCGACGATGCGCAGGTGACAATCTTCGCTACGGGCTCGGAAGTCGAAATCGCACTAACGGCAAAGGCGATGCTTGAACACGCAGGAACCCAGACCCGGGTCGTTTCAGTGCCATGCTTTGAACTATTCGAGAAGCAGAGCGCCGATTACCGCAGGGAAACCATCGGCGAAGCACCTGTTCGCATCGCAGTCGAAGCCGGTGTCAAGCAGGGCTGGGAACGCTTTATCGGCGAAAACGGTGCCTTCATAGGCATGTCGTCCTTCGGCGCATCAGCTCCCTACAAGGAACTTTACGAACACTTCGGCATCACAGCTGAAGCAGTCGTTGAAGCTGCGAAGGAACGGCTGGCATGAAACCTGTGCGGGGAGTTGGGAAAATTAACCTCCCCCACAACAAACTCGCAGGCCTAACCGATTAAATTCCTCAAGCCGCATTGGCATTGCGATGCCTTGGCGCTAATAACCGCCTGAACAACGAATTCAGGCGGATTGTATCCGCCTTTTTCCCAGAACATGGAGCAAGCATGTCCAAGAAACTGAGAATCGCCGTTAACGGATTTGGCCGCATCGGCCGTAACGTCGTCCGCGCAGTCTTTGAAAGCGGCCGCACTGATATCGACATCGTTGCCATCAATGATCTCGGCCCGGTCGAGACCAATGCCCATCTGATGCGCTATGATTCAGTGCATGGTGCCTTCCCGCGTGAAGTCACCGTTTCCGGCGACCGCATCCATGTGGGCAAGGAAAGCTTCAAGGTGCTGGCCGAGCGCGATCCAAAGAACCTGCCATGGGGCGAGATGGACATCGACGTGGTGATGGAATGCACCGGCATTTTCACCGACAAGGAAAAGGCCTCCTGGCACCTTGAGGCTGGCGCAAAGCGCGTTCTGGTTTCCGCCCCGGCCTCTGGCGCCGACAAGACGATCGTCTACGGCGTCAACCATGATGTGCTGACCGCCCAAGACCTCGTCGTCTCCAACGCCTCATGCACCACCAACTGCCTGTCGCCGGTGGCTTACGTCCTAAACAATGCCATCGGCATCGAAAAGGGCATGATGACCACCATCCATTCCTATACCGGTGACCAGCCAACCCTCGACACGATGCACAAGGACCTCTACCGCGCCCGTGCAGCCGCCATGTCGATGATCCCGACCTCGACAGGTGCAGCCAAGGCCGTTGGTCTCGTCCTGCCCGAACTCAACGGCAAGCTCGATGGTTTTGCGATGCGCGTTCCGACCCCGAATGTATCCGTGGTGGACCTCAAATTCATCGCCAAGCGCCAAACCTCCGTTGAAGAGATCAACAATGCGATCCGTGAAGCGGCCAATGGCAAGCTCAAGGGCATCCTCGGCTTTACTGACGAGCCGCTGGTCTCCATCGACTTCAACCACAACCCGCATTCCTCCATTTTCCACATGGACCAGACCAAGGTGATGGACGGAACGCTTTGCTCCATCCTGACCTGGTATGACAATGAGTGGGGCTTCTCCAACCGCATGTCCGATACGGCCATCGCCATGGGCAAGCTGATATAAAAAAATGACACCCGCGCAGTCGAATCAACGTATTGTTGTAGGATGCGTGGGTATCATTCAAAAGAATGGCAGAGATTTAGAGAAACGATACTAGAATCGGACAACCATACTTGCGTACGTTGCGGCAAGAGCAAGGCTGATGGCG